>NZ_BJKP01000004.1 GCF_008974145.1 Microcystis aeruginosa NIES-4325
CGCTTGCTTTGGTTTAACCTGAGCAGCTTAGCTTTTGCTGCGCTTTTTTCCGGCTTGAGATTTTGAGTTTTACGGCAACTGCTTGAGTTTTTTTGAATTACCCCTTGACAATCAAGACAGTCGCTACGTTCATCTTATAGCGGTTCTCGCATCTGTGCGGCACACTTAAACCTTTGCTGATTAAGCTGTTCAGGATCGGGAATGTACCTCGTGTGAATCAGAAACGCTATATATTTAATTCCACCCACCTACTTACTGTTTACTTAATAATCTCCACTGATCACATTATCGCTCCCATCCCCCCCATTCAGAACCGTGCTTGAGATGTTCACCTCAGACGAACCTAGTTTGACGGCTCTCTTGTTAAGGATACAGCTTGACAATGATTGTCTGGGCTAACTTCAACTTGACAGACCAGTAGTTCCCACTATAGCTTAGTTTGAGGCTCAGGCGGCCTCCTGATTCTACCCTCGGATGCCACAGTAAGCAAAAAAATTTTAGAAACTTCTTGACAAAACCGGGAAGATAGATGCTAATATTAAAAAGGTCTGTGCAATGGGGATTAGCCAAGCGGTAAGGCAGCGGGTTTTGGTCCCGCCATTTCCTAGGTTCGAATCCTAGATCCCCAGTTTAAGATTTTTTATCCCTGGTCCGCCAATGATTGAGAATATCCTCGATCAGAGCCTCCTTGAGCCAAATACGACCGATAAGCGTCAGGGGAACCGCCAGAAATAGGCCTAAAAAGCCAAAAATCGAGGCAAAAAACAACTGGGCCAACAGGGTAAAAGCGGGTAAGAGTTTGAGCGACCGCACTGTTAAAATGGGCAGCGGTGGATGATGGTCGAAATATTGAATTAACAGATAAATACTGCTGTAGAGTAGTAAAACTGCCCAGGGTTGCCAGGGAGCTTCCAGAAGGGCGATAGAAAAGGGTAAAATCGTGCTTAAAAGCGGCCCGAGATTGGGGATAAAGGTGAGAAATCCCGCCAGGATAGATTGGGAAAAAGCGAGGGGAATGCCGATCAGGGATAGACCTAGGCAACTGCATAAGGTCATAATCAACATATGACAGAAAATCCCTTTTAGCCAAGCTTTTAAATCTCGATCGCACTGTTCTAGGATCGATCGTACCCTGGAACGGTAGAAAGCGGGAAATAAACGCAGAAAACAACGGTGGTAAGCGGCAGGATCGGCGAGAATCATCAAGCTCAGGGCAACAATTAGCAGTAAGCTGAGGATAATGCCTAAAGTACCGTAAAAAATGCTCAAACCCCGGCCAGCAATTTGGTTAATCAGGGGTTGTAATTGAGCGAGCATCGTTTTAAAGTCCGGAAAGACACTGGCCAGACTAGGATCGAGATAATCCTCAAGACTATGGACTTGTCCCCAGAGTCTTTCTATAGCTTGGGGTAATAAACTAAATAATTGGCGAAATTGTTGGACTAAAGCGGGTATAATCCCCACAAAAATACCGATAATACCAATAAAGAAGTTAAAAAGAGTGATAATTAGAGCGTGGGAACGTTTAAGGTGATGACGCTGCCACCAAGTCACAGCTAAATTTAAAATCTGAGCCAGAAGAATCGCCATCAATAATAATAAGAGAATCTGTCGAATCTGCCAGAGAATCAACAGACAAAAGACTAACAGGACTAAACCGAAGCTGCTGCCAAAAGTCATGATGAGTAAGAAGAAAAATTCCTAATCAGTTATTGTCCGTCTCCAGAGGGCAAAAACCGTGAGTAGAAAAGGAGTAAAAACCAGAATTAAAGTGTTAAGAGGACTGGGAGCGATCGATAATAAAGGGGCAAGATATTTAATTACCAGGGAAATTAAAGCCGATATCAAGATTATTTTGATAATAAAGCCGCTCATAGATCAATGTTTAGGTGACACAAGCACCATCTTATCCCTGAAGAGGGTAAAAATTGGTCAAAATGTGGAAATCATCTCCCATGGGTTTGATTAATACTATTGCTCAAGTTAAGAAAAGATATAAAACGGCAAGAATTGAGCTTGCTGGCAATAATAACATTTTTCAGGAATGTAGGCGAAGTCGCTAGATTTTCTGGGGGAGGTCGGTCCAGAGGGAAGGGGAAATTATGAGACAATGATGGTATGGGGGTTCATTTAGCCGCTTCCAGCCCCCAAATTCATCTTCAAAACCCTAAAGGCTCCTTTAGCGGGCGACCAAACTCAGCCAAAAAATAATACTGTGACCAACTAAAAAATCTTAAATTTTTATAAAGTTTTTTCAATTTCCCTAACAAAATGTAAAAATAGATACAGAATAAGAAATAAAATCTTGTGAATTGTTGTCCCTAAATAGAGACGACAAGAGAGATTAAAGTCAATTTAAAGCATTGCAGGGAGTCAGTGATATGACGTTAGCCTATCGAGGAGTTAAGTACGAAAGGGATTCTCTCCCCTTGGAGATGAAGACTGGAGATATCGGGGGTAAATACCGAGGTCAAGACTGGAATCACCATTATCCTCGCCATATGCTCCAATTAGAGCCGAAACTGCATCGTCAGTATCGTGGAGTTGCCTACAGCACCCGTCCTCATCTTACTGGGCAAGTCACCCCGAACGCTTGTCCGTTGCCCGTTGTCAAACCCCCTGTTGTCCTCCAAGAGGAAACCCTTTCTCGCATCCATCTGAACAATATTCGTCGTCGTCTGGAACGTCGTTTACAAATCGCTCAAGAGAATGGTGACGAAACCCTCGTTAATCTCTTGAAAAAAGAATCCCAAGACTTAGCCTTAAACTGCTAGATTAGCAGTTTTTTCCCACTTTCCCCTCGGTTCTGCCGGGTGGAATATTTTTGGGCACAAAAATCTTATCGGTAGAAATTATCATCCTAGTTAGGAGCTTACAGGCTTTTAATTAATTAGGGAGGCACAATTATTTGTAGGATGGGTTAGCGGTAGCGTAAACTATGGGGGCGTTGGGTTTCATGCTTCAACCGTTCGGCAAAAGCTCACCGTCGAAGCCCAACCTACGTTCATCTTATATTTAATTCCACCCACCCACTTATATTAGGTCGAGGTCTATTTTAGTTCTGGTTCGGATTGGGGCGTTGTATCATTTCCACAACATTTTTGATACCTTGTATAAAAGTTTGGAAACTACGGGATTTATTTTCAGTTAGGGAAAGATGGGGGGCAATCTGTTTAGAGTGGGTTCCTGCATAATACTCTTTCACTAGCTTTTTTAATTCTTGTTTAGCCGAGTTAAGCCGGTCTGGTTCTCTGTATTTACTTTTATTTTGTTTTTGACCGAGACTATTTAAATTATACGCCTTGGCCACCGCTGCTAAATCTCCCAGAAACCAAGATTCTAATTCATGGCAAATAATCCGTATTAAGACTTGAGCATCACTGGAATTTTGACAAATTTCCCCTAGGTCTTTTTTAAGTTTTTGACAGTCGTGGGAATCCTGATCGTGAACAATAATAAATTTGGTATTGGGACTAGATTTCTTGAAAGCTTTGAGTTTTATAGGAATAGATTTGGCTAGGTCTTGTTTGCCTTGATGACTAATACATTTATACCTTATTTCTGGGGGAATAAGTTTAGGCAAAAGTTCGTCTAACACATTTTCTATAGATGACTCTTCTAGCAAAAATACGATATCATAGTTCATTATGGTGCTACTCCTTCAAACCAGCCTTGATTCCAAAGATAGCCGGGTAAATCGCCTTCCGCTACTAAGTTTTTGATGATTTCGCTATCGGTAGCCCTATGGATTTGGGTGATACCTTGGGATTTAATTAGCCAGAAAATACTAGCTAGTGGAACCGCATTGAGAAAATCGGGAGAGTGGCTAGAAACAAATACCTGACCCCCCCGATAGCTATAGTGGGCGAATTCTTCGGCTAGTTCTTTTAATAAAGTAGGATAAAGTTGGTTTTCTGGTTCTTCGACACAGAGTAGGGGATGAGGATTGGGATCGAATAGTAATATTAAATAAGCGAACATTTTCATAGTCCCGTCAGAAACATAGCGATCAATAAAAGGGTCTTTAAAGGCCTGATCTTGAAAACGTAAAATCAAGCGACCGTCTTCGGTTTCTTTGGCTTCCACAGAAGAAATACCCGGAACTCGTTGTTTCATTTTTTCGAGAATTTGCTGAAAAATTTCGGGATATTGTTGATAAATATATTGAGCAACTGTAGCTATATTGTCTCCAGTGGGGGATAAGTGTTCAGCATAAGATATTTCTTTACTTCCTCTAGCTTCGCTAATATGAAAGTCAGAAACGTGCCAATTTTCAATCAGAGAACGAAAGGCTGTAGCGGCTTTAAAACGTTGAAATTGTCCTACTCCCTTGATCGCTAGTATGTCGTTAGATTCTAGCTGTTGTTCTTCTCGATCAAGGTCTTTATCTGGTTTACTAAAATCTTCTTCGTTGGTGATAGCATATCCTTGGCCAAGTTTAAAATCTAAAAAATGAAAAGGTGCACCGTGTTCACCCCGTTTATAGCGAAGTATTTCGCGTTTGATAACGGGACGATTATTGTTTTGTCCAATTATAAGTATATAAGTAACCAGACGTTCTGTATCTAAGATTTTCATGCGAAATTGCAGCTCGATTTCAATATCTTCCTGTTCTTGACCTCTAGTGATAATTTCTCTATAACCGCCGCGAATTTGTAAGGCTTGGCGAATGTTGTTTTTGAGGGCATCTCGCAGAAAACCAAAAATATCAAATAGAGTAGATTTTCCCGTGCCGTTAGCTCCAATAATCACACAAAAAGGGGGAATATCTCTTATGTGTATATTTTTAAACATACGATAGTTTTTTATTTTAATAGAAACAATTTTCATAATATAATCGAGTCATTATAGTTTTTTTGATTATACGATTGATCAGGTGAAGATTGATCAATTAGTCAAAAAAGCCAGAGATTAGGCTCTCTGGGAAATTGGGGTATAAATCAGCGGCTCTCTTAGGTTTGGTGGGTAAAATGTATTCTAAAATATAGTCCTGCCGGCGAGCGAATGGAAGGAACCACTCCAGACACAGAGGACACAAAGATTGATCGCTTCTATAGTAAGTTAAACTGATCACACAAAGAATAAGAGGGCTAATCAGCTAGAAACTAGAGAGGCAAGCTCAACCGACTGAGGAAGGGACAAGAAACCAGACTCAACACAAGTTGCCCAAAATAGCGTAAATTGTCTATAAATTTGTTCAACGACTTAAATTAGTACAAATGTTTGACTGTATTATCATCGGTGCGGGACCAGCAGGAGCGACGGCGGGTTATCATCTAGCTAAAAAGGGAAGATCGATCCTGATCCTCGATAAAGCGAAATTACCCCGTTATAAACCCTGTGGTGGGGGGGTATCCCCGGCAATTAAGCAGTGGTTTGATTTTGACTTTACCCCCGTGATCGAGAATACCGTCACGCAAGTACAGTTTACTTGGAAACAGGGGGATGCCGTCACCACTAAGTTAAATATGCTAGAACCGATGTGGATGGTACAAAGGGATCGTTTCGATGATTTTTTAGGTCAACAGGCGATCGCAGTCGGGGCAACCATCCAAGATAACAGCGAAGTTACCCAGATCAAATTCCTTCAAGATCACTGGCAAGTTACCACATCCCAACGAACATTTTCAGGCAAATATCTGATTGCTGCCGATGGTGTTAAGGGCAATACCAGTCGCTGGTTGGGATTACCAGCGAAAAACGAAGCTATCGGTGCTACCCTCGAAATTACTAACGCAGAAGCGACTATTCCACCCCAAAAAGCTTTTTTTGAGTTTGGTTCCCTAAAAAATGGCTATATCTGGGCTTTTCCCAAGTCTAATGGTTACACAATTAGCGGTGGTTGTTTTAAGGGCAGAATCAAATCCGAGGAGCTAAAAAAACAACTGTTAAATTATGCCCGTCAAAAAGGCTGGAATTTGCAGGATTATCGCTATAGTGAGTATGCTTTAGCCCTTTGGAATGGAAATCAACCGCTAAACGCCCAAAATGCCTTAATTGTAGGAGAAGCGGCGGGGATTCTCGATCCGCTCATCGGGGAGGGTATCCGTCCGGCAATTTTGACGGGAGTTAAGGCAGCCGAAGCGATTGATCGAGCTTTAGCCGGAGATAATCAGGCTTTAGCGGGCTATAGTCGGATAATTCGGGAAGAATGGGGGGAAGATATGGCTTTAGCGGCCAAATTAGCTGGTTTATTCTATCAATTTACCCAAATCGCCTACAATGTCGCCGTTAAACGGCCGATCGCTGGTCAACTGATGGGACGGATTCTCGTGGGAGATTTAAAATACCGGGATGTTACGGAACAAGCGATGCAACAATTGAAAAAGCGTTTACTGCCCGGATTCGGTTGGTGATAAAACCTCCCGCACCAGGGTGGGGGTGACTCGATCGCTAATGGTCACTTGGCCGATTGCCGTTGGTAAAATAAATCTAACCTTGCCATCTTTAACCTTTTTATCGGCAGTGAGAGCATTTATCATCTCATCGGCATTTAAAGGCGGCATACGGGTTTCTAAGGCGGCTTTTTCGATTAAATCGGTTTGACGTTGATTTTCGCTGGCAGTCCACATTCCCAGTTTAACAGCGATCGCACCTGCCGCCACCATCCCCATGGCCACCGCTTCCCCATGGTTAATCCTAGTGTATCCGGTTAAACTTTCAATGCCGTGGGCGATCGTGTGACCATAGTTTAAGATCGCCCGCAAACCCGCTTCTTTTTCGTCTTTTCCTACCACATCTGCTTTCGCTTGGCAAGACTTTGTAATAATTGTTTGCAATAGCTCGCCATCGATCTGAGAAAAACTGGCTAAATTATCCGAGTCTTCTAACTGTTGAAATAACTCAGCATCCCAAATTACACCGTATTTAATCACTTCTGCCATTCCAGCCCGAAATTCTCGCACGGGTAGGCTTTTAAGCACGTTAGGATCGATCAGAACTAATTTCGGTTGATAAAACGCCCCGATCAGATTTTTGCCCTGGGGATGATTAACACCAGTTTTACCCCCGATAGAAGCATCCACCATGGCTAACAGGGTGGTGGGAACCTGGACAAAATTAATGCCCCGTAACCATGTGGCCGCCGCAAATCCCGTCATATCCCCGATCACACCACCACCGAGGGCAACCATAGTCGAGGAACGTTCCAGCCGGTGAGCGAGGGCAGTATCATAAACTTGGGTGATCGAATCGAGGGTTTTATAATTTTCGCCAGCGGGGATCAGATGAGTAGAAACGGCAAATCCCCCTTTTTCCAGGGAATTAACGGTTATCTGCCCGTAATACTCAAAAATTTCGGGATTAGAAACCAATAAAACCTTTTTACCTAAGTTTAACTGGCTCATTTCTGCACCGAGATTAGCTAAACTGTCCTTCTCGATCAGAATATTATAGGAGCGATCAGGTAAATTAACGGGAATACAAATAGCCATAGGGTGTGAGAATTATAAATTATCAATTATGAATTATCAATTGGGAGGTAGGGAGATGGGGAGTGCTAGAGCAGGGAGAATAAATAAAAATAATCTCCTGTCTCGGAGTATCCTGTCTCGGAGTATCCTGTCTCCTGATAGCCAAAAAGATGATCGGTTATGGGCGCAGCTTAGTCAACTCTAAGAGCAGACGACAGGATAAAAAACAGATAAAGCTCTCTCCTAGAAAGAGACTTAATTGCCAACTGTCAGCGAGCAAGTCTGTGGATAATTGTAGGGGAACTAGGCCGCGGACTAGGGCAAAAGCTGCCACTGTACCATCTTTGAGATGGGGATTATCATCGTTACGGACGACATAACGATAGGTGACACCAAAGAGAAATCCGCTAATTATCGCCCCAGCTATCTTGACAAAAGCGCCAATTAGTGTGAGCGATTCCCCTAAAAATAGTCGATCAACAGTTAAAAATAGCAGATAGGGAACCACAAAAGCCAGCGCCGAGATACTCCCCACCTGTATGGATTCGATTCTTTCCTTGAGCGTAATTTGCACGATCGCCTCTCTAAAACGGAGTCACTGATGAAGTATTATAAATTGAGTAGTTATCTCGCAAGTAATTCGTTTAACAAAGGCAATTATGGATATTTTGACACTTGGTTGGGTTAGCATTCTCGCCCTATTCACTTGGTCGATCGCCATGGTGGTTTGGGGTCGTAACGGTTTCTAGGTAATCTATAGATACCATGGAAACATCTCTGATTCTCAACACTCTCTTTCTTGTCGCCTTAATTCTCCTCGTTATCGTCAGTGGTGGTATTCTCTACCTGACGACTACAGAATGGCGCGATCGCCGTCGTCAAGATGGCGATAAAAAATTAGGAAAATAATCTTGAACAGGTGTACTTAATTACGCCTGTTTTTCCTTTACTATGATTAAAATACTGCACTTATCGGATATTCACATGGGGAGCGGTTTTTCCCATGGACGCTTAAATCCAAAAACGGGATTAAACACGCGTTTAGAGGATTTTATGGGCAGTTTGAGCCTCTGTATCGATCAGGCTATTGCCTCCCCTGTGGATCTAGTGCTTTTTGGGGGAGATGCCTTTCCCGATGCCACTCCTCCTCCTTTTGTTCACGAAGCTTTTGCCAGTCAATTCCGTCGTCTTGCCGATGCTAATATCCCGACGGTGTTATTAGTGGGTAATCACGATCAACATTCTCAGGGTAATGGCGGTGTGAGTCTTTCCATCTATCGTACCTTAGCGGTGCCGGGGTTTATTGTTGGCGATCGCTTGACCACCCATCGCATCACCACCCGCAACGGCGATATCCAAGTAATTACTTTACCCTGGTTAACCCGCGCCACTCTCTTAACCCGTCCCGAAACCGAGGGTTTATCCTTGAGTGGGGTAAATGAATTATTAATTAACCGTTTGGAACCAGTTTTAGAAGGAGAAATCCGCCAATTAGATACAAGTTTACCAACAGTTTTATTAGCCCATTTAATGGCCGATAGAGCTAGTTTAGGAGCAGAAAGATTTTTAGCAGTTGGTAAAGGTTTTACTGTGCCTTTATCGTTGCTAAATCGTCCACAATTCGAGTATGTCGCCCTCGGTCATGTTCACAAACACCAAAATCTTAATCCTAGCAATGATCCGCCTATTGTCTATCCGGGGAGCATTGATCGAGTGGATTTTAGCGAGGAAAGAGAAGCTAAGGGCTATGTTTTAATAGAAGTGGCTAAAGGAGAGGTTAAATGGGAATTTTGTCCTTTACCTGTGCGTCCTTTCCGTTCGATCGAAGTGGATGTTTCCGAGGCGGAAAATCCCCAAAAAGAATTGCTGAAAGCTCTGAAAAAATATAATATTCAGGAAGCAGTTATCCGCTTAGTTTATAAAATTCGCAGTGAGCAATTAGAACTAATCAACACCAATCAGCTTGACGAGGCATTAAAACCTGCCCATAGTTATAGTATTCGGGCGGAGTTAATTAGTCAATTAACCCGTCCCCGTTTACCGGAATTAGGGGTGGGTAATCAATTAGATCCGATGGAAGCGTTAAAAGCTTATATCGATAATAAGACAGATTTGCGCGATATTGTCGATGATATGTTAGAGGCGGCCCAGCTTTTATTAAATCAACAGCCGGAAATTTGGCTGGAGGAAGAAACCTCGATTTAGCTATCAGTTATCAGACTTCGGCGTGAGCTTTTGTCGAACGCTCAGTCGAACGCTTTTTTCTCACTGCTCCCTGCTCCCTTATTGCTAATCTTTCCCTGACAGGAACAGTGATCGTTTGATTAATAATCCTGTTCGTGGTGCATTCGGCGAAATTTTAGATAAATTAATGGGATTTGGCACCAAAAAACGTTATCAATCAGCCAGGGAAGTTCTGCAAGAGTTGGCAGTAAAATTAGCCGTAGTGATTCCGCCAAAACCCCGATTACAGGTCACAATTCAAGAAACGGTTTTGCCAGTTTTTCCCCTACCACTAGGGAGGAAATTAACCTAAAAGTGATAGGGAAATTGATTATACCAATCTAAGGAATTTATTAGCCCAAGAAAAATGGCAAGAAGCTGATCGAGAAACAGCTAATTTATTTTTAACAGTTGCTGATCGAACTAAAGAAAAATATCTTAAGATAGAAGATATAGATAACTTTACCTGGGAAGATTTAGCCACGATCAATCAACTATGGTTACAATATAGTCAGGGAAAATTCGGTATATCTGTTCAGAAAAAAATCTCTGAAAGTTTGGGAGAAAGCGGCAATTATGATCAACAAAAATGGAACGCTTTTGAGTCAAAAGTCGCTTGGCGATTTAATAACAAGTGGTTATACTACGATCAAATTACTTTCTCTCTCAAAGCAACCTCCGGACATCTTCTCACCCTTGTGTGGGGTGTGGATGGCGGCATAATTCTTTTTTCTCGTCTGGAAACCTGTGCCATGGACAGAGTTTCTAGCAGGGGATAAATTGACTTAGAAACTTTTCTGAAGAATTAAACAATTTCTCCCTTCACCAGTGCGGATATATTGTAAAGTATCAGTAAGAGAACGCATGAAAAGTAATCCTCGATCGCTTTCCATTTCCAAAGGTGCGACGGGATGTTGTTGTAGAGAATCAAGTTTTGCTTGCAGATCAAAAGGTTGACCGTAATCCCATATTCTTACTTCTAGAGAATGGGACTGTAAAGTTAATTCTAGATCGATCGGTGTAGTTGGTGGTAAATTTTTGTGAGCATAACGGACAGCATTAGTAAATCCTTCTGCTAAAGCCACCTTACACTGCCAAAGCACCGAGTCAGGTAAAAAAGAGCGGCCGTGAGATTCAAACCATTTTAGGACTGGGATTAAAGCTGCCAATTCCGTCCGGACTTGTAGATGGAATTGGAGGGGGAAAGAAGGGGAATTTAAGACTTCAGAAGGCACCACTGTTTTTTTGAAAGAGAATCAAAATTGTTTTAAAAATCAGTTGTAGATCGTAGCCTAAACTCCAATTTTCTTGATAGCGCAAATCTAGTTGAATTACTTCTTCAAAATTACGCACCTGAGAGCGACCATTCACCTGCCATTCCCCCGTCATACCGGGTTTTACATCTAAACGTTGCCATTGGGGAACATCGTAGCGTTCCACCTCATCGGGTGTGGGGGGACGAGTGCCGACAAGACTCATTTCACCAATGATCACATTCCAAAACTGGGGCAATTCGTCTAAACTGGTACGACGTAAAAATTTTCCTACTCGGGTAATCCGGGGATCATTTTTATTTTTAAAAAAAGCTCCCTGCGCTTGATTGGGGATTTTATCCTTGAGTGCTTCTGCATCCACACACATGGAACGAAACTTGAGAATTTTAAATTGCTTTCCCAACCAACCGCAGCGGGTTTGACTGAAAAAAATCGGCCCCGGACTGTCTAACTTAATAGCGATGGCAATGGGGACAAAAATAACCCCCGTGATTAATAAACCCACGATCCCACCAATAATGTCAAGACAGCGCTTTAACCAACTGCGAATCGAGGGATGGGTTTCCGGTAGATGGTTTTCAGTGGGGGTAAAGCCGTTTTCTTGGGCTGCTAGGGGAGGGATTTGGAAAGTGAACAATTGATCTAGTCCCGTAATCGATAAAACCCCCATCACTGGGGGATGGACGTTAGCCAGCACTAACTCGATATTTTTTTCCCTAGCCGCTTTGAGATTATGCACTAAAGCACCCACACCACTACTATCCATAAATTGAGTGGCATTCAGATCGAGAATGACTTTTTCGGGAGTGGGTGTTTGGGCGATGAGATGGTGAAAGATATCCTTGAACTGTACTGCTTCCAGGACAGTCAAGCGATCGGGCATCCGCAAAACGGGATACTCCATCGGAATGATCAGAAAACGTGTTTCAGGAATTTGGGAAGTCATCGACACAACGAGGTGGTTTGATGGATGAACAAGGCCTGATGACCTACCTAATGTTTACTACACTTTTCCCCAAATACCAATGGGTAATGTCACAGATTGCCTGTGATTATCGGCTAACGAATCTCGCCTAGGGGCGGACGGCCTTGGGTTTGGGCTTTCGCTTTGGCAGCACTCTTTCTCAGGGCATCTAAACGGGTCTCATAACGCTTACGCAGACGACGGTTAGGCGTTTGTTCGATTAGGGTTTTAAAGGCACTGCCTAGGCTCTTGTAGGCGTTGGGGAGAGAATAACCGAAACGGGTGGCTAGGGCGATCGCTTTTTCATCGGCTTCGATCGCTTCTTTGAGAATTTTATCACCGTTATTTTTGCGCCAGAGACGATAACCGGAAATCCCACATAATCCCATAGCCAAAAGCAATAATAACCCGTCCTGTACCCATAATTCCCCCACTGCACCACCTAAGCCAATAGCGAGGGCGGCCATTTCCCAGCCTTCCCGGGGAATACTATCATTTTGAATCCTGGCCACTTCATGCCAAAAGAGCAAATTACGCTGATCAATGGCTAAATTTTCCCATTTGGCTAAATCTATCTGAATTTCTACCTCATCTCTGCCAATTTCTTCACAACGGATCAGGGGGGGATTAACCTCTGTGGAACCTTCTACCGTTACCCAACTTTGTAATTCTGGAGGTAGTAGGGTTTTTAGGCGCCGAAGTTCGCTCATTTCGGCTCGTGCAGAGGAGGCCGCATAAGATGTCATAGATTTTTTACCTATTCTCTACCAATGACGATGATTTCTATTTTCGATCATAGCGGTCTTTTTTGTGATCTTGGCAGCTTTTAGCCCTAGGGGCATTTTCAGTGATCGGTAATCAGTCATCAGTGAGGGAAGTGGGAAGTGGGGAGTGAGAAGTGGGGAGTGAGAAGTGGGGAAGTGGGGAGAAACAATCCATAACTGGGTTTTTAAAGTTCGATTGGGAGTCAATCATACTATTAAAAACGCATTTGGTATTATTGGCAAAATATAGACCGTAACTTTTGCCGACTAATGCTCAAATATATCTTTGTATTGCTGTAAATCTAAAGCGGTAAAAATGGGGATACAACTAAAGCATTTTTGGGCTAATTCCCATCTTTCTTCTCTTTGCAGCATCACAATTAGTTTATCTCGCGCTGATATTAAATAGCGCACATCGTTAGCAGCATAACTCAGTTGTTTTGGGGTAAGATTAGCGGCATTTCCCCAATCAGAACTTTGAGCAGTTTTGTCTAATTCTATGCCTTCCAATTCCTGCACGAGACTTTTTAAACCGTGACTGCTGGTATAAGTCCGAGCGAGTTTACTGGCGATCTTGGTACAGAAAATCGGTTGAGTGGCAATGGCAAAAGTATGGGACAATTGAGCCACATCAAAACGGGCGAAATGAAAGACTTTTTCTATCCGCTCATCTTCCATGACCTTTTTGAGATTAGGAGCCTCTGTTTGACCCCTAAAAACGCGAATGGCGGTGACAAAACCACTGGGATCACAGAGTTGAATTAAACACAGTCGATCGCGTCCCGGTATTAATCCCATCGTTTCTGTATCTACAGCGATCGAATTAACCCCTAAATAACGGGATAATAGGTCATCGCTTAAATCTCGATCGCACACTTGAAAATTGTCTAAGTTCATATAGTTAGGGGTTAAGATATCAGGAAGTGGGGAGATGGGAGACAGGAGACAGGAGGGAAATTTGTAATGCTTTTGCCTATTGCACGAGTGCCTTTATTTCCCTGATAACTGATAACTGAAAAGGCTGATAGTTAAAAACTGATAATTAAAT
The DNA here is from genome assembly GCF_008974145.1 of Microcystis aeruginosa NIES-4325. Taxonomy (GTDB): domain Bacteria; phylum Cyanobacteriota; class Cyanobacteriia; order Cyanobacteriales; family Microcystaceae; genus Microcystis; species Microcystis aeruginosa_G. The sequence continues at coordinate 13,686 of NZ_BJKP01000004.1, forward strand.
TTAAATATCATCATGGTCATTTTGTCAACGCTTTTTAACAAAAAGTTGTGTAAAATAATATTCACCAGCATTATTTTTAGCGATACCGATACCAGTGACATTATAATCACCAACCATATTTTTTTGATGGCCGGGGCTATTAATCCAACCATTGACGGCAACGCTAACGGGGTCAGGATATCCCTTCATAAAAGCCAAATTTTCGCCCATTTTTTCTAAAGGAATCATCCTTTGTACTGCTTTCATTCTTCCCTCAAAACCATCATGACTAAAAGGAGCCTGTTTATGGGCTATTTTTTGACTAAATAAGCGAGCTTCATGACTAATGCGAGCATCGAGACGTAGGGGAGGTAAATTTTGAGAAATTCGGTAGCGATTAACTTGATAATTAGTGTTTTCTTCGAGGGTAATGAAAAAAGATTGATTCCTGATAGGATCGTAACTAAGGAGATTAGTAGCAACGGGAGCGGATTGACGTTTTAAAAATATTTGAGTAAAGTACAATATTCCTTGATTATCCGTCGCTACTCCAATCCCGGTACTATCAAAATCTCCCTCCATATTTTCCCGATGACCTTGACTTTTAATCCAACCATCCACAGCCATCATTACTGGGTCATCATAACCTTGATTAACTGCCAGATTTTCCCCTACTGCTTGATAGGGAACTGAAACGCCAATAGTTTGCGCTCTTTTGTCAAAATCTTGATGACTAAAAGGAACTAAACCCGCAGCCATACGTTGGCTATGTAATCTTGCTTGTTGCGAAATTGCCCGATTTAACAGTAGGGGAGATAAATTGCGAGATTGACGATAGCGATTAACCTTTTGATAGATTTTATTCTCTAAAACAAGTAAAGTTGCCGCATCTAAAGGAGAAGGAGAGGGAGATAAAGATGGTACAAGTTCCGTAAAAGAGCTATAGTTTAAGGCACTACAGGCCATTAAACTTGTCGATACAAGCATCAAAGTTCCTAACTGATAACGCTTCTTAAAAGAACATTTCATATTAAGCTAGTCTAGGACAGGTAACAGGTCAAAATGAAGATCAAATTTAGATGCACAATAGCTTATACCTCTCACTGATAACTGTTAACTGATAACTGCTCACTGTTAACCATTCATCGATAAATATTTAGCCACCGATTGCACATCTTTATCACCCCGTCCAGAGAAATTAATAACAATGCGAGGACTACCGGTCACTTGTGGGCAAAGAGTTTCTAAATAGGCTAAAGCATGGGCAGTTTCTAGGGCCGGAATAATCCCCTCTAAACGGGAAACTCGTTGAAAAGCTTCTAGTGCTTCCTTGTCGGTGACACTGTAATATTCAGCGCGACCACTATCTTTTAAAAAGCTATGTTCTGGCCCGACTCCGGGATAGTCTAAACCGGCACTAATGGAGTGGGCCTCGATAACTTGACCTTCGTTATCTTGTAATAAATAACTCATGGCCCCATGTAGAACCCCCGGTTGACCTTGGGTAAGGGTGGCTGCGTGTTTTCCGGATGCGATACTTTCCCCGGCGGCCTCCACACCAATTAAACGCACGGCAGCTTCTTTAACAAACTCATGAAATAAACCCATAGCATTAGAACCACCCCCCACACAAGCGAGGAGAATATCCGGTAAACCGCCCCATTTTTCCAGACTTTGCTGACGGGTTTCTTGACCGATAACCGCATGAAAATCGCGCACCATCATCGGATAGGGATGGGGACCTGCCACAGAACCGAGGATGTAGTGAGTGGTTTCGACATTAGTTACCCAGTCGCGAATCGCTTCCGAGGTGGCATCTTTCAGGGTTCCCGTCCCCGCAGCCACGGGTTGCACCGTCGCGCCAAGCAGTCTCATGCGAAAAACATTGAGTTCCTGGCGTTCCATGTCGTGAATTCCCATATAAATCACGCATTCTAGACCAAAACGAGCGCAAACCGTAGCGGTGGCCACGCCGTGCTGTCCTGCCCCAGTTTCGGCGATAATTCGCTTTTTACCCATGCGTTTGGCTAATAAAACCTGGCCGAGGGCGTTATTAATCTTGTGAGCGCCGGTATGGTTTAAATCTTCCCGTTTTAGGTAAATTTGCGCCCCAGTACCGTCCGTTTTGGCATAATGGGCGGTGAGACGTTCGGCAAAATATAAGGGACTAGGTCTACCGACGTAATCCTTGAGCAGTTGATTTAATTCTTCTTGAAAATCGGGGTCGTCCTTATACTGATTATAGGCCGTTTCTAGTTCACTTAAGGCTGGCATCAGGGTTTCCGGGACGTATTTGCCCCCGTAGCGTCCAAAACGCCCAAAAGCATCGGGATACTGGCTTACTGTGCTGGCTGAGGCGGCATAAATCGGCGTGATAGTCATGTAAATCTTAGATGAGAGACTATGTCCATTATAAATCTAAGGGTTTAGTCTCCGGGTTAACCTGAGTTCCAGGACAATTATCGCCTAACCTACTTAATAATCAAAGGGTGAGCATTGCCCACCCTTTGACTGATTTTACAGCCAAATACTCACATCAACTTTTAACACCTGTCCTAATAGTAATAACCACTTTAATTGAGTCATCGGCCAGGGACAGGAAACATCTATTGAATTAGACCGCAAACAATTAGGAACCAGACGCTCGTGGAAATAATAATAGTATAATTCCTGAGAGCGATCGAGGGATAATCCTAGCTTTAATTGTTGGCTAACTTCAATTAAACGGGTGATTAAGCGGGCATCCTCCTCCGCCGTTAAAGGATCGCCATCGTGTAATAATTGCCAAAGAGATTGCCAGAGCAAACTTTCTAAGGTTTGACGCGCTTCGGGAATGTTTAATTGACAGTGTAAATGATTGGCTTCCTTAGCAATAGCCAATAATTGATCGAGATTATTTTCCGTCGCTTGCCGCTGCTCAAAATCTTTTTCTAGGGCATTAATCACCTGTAAACAACGGTGAGAAATGGCTATATCGGCCGCTACCTGTAACTCTTGAGGTACGGGAATCTCATCCCGTTGGAAAGCCGCTAAAATGCCGTAATTATCCCGATAAACTTGGGTGTATAATTGATCGAGACGTTTTTTAGTTTCGGCTGTCACCTTCTGCATGATCCGGTGTCTTTCATCGGCAAAAAGATGGGGTAAAGCAAAAAAGTTTTCTCCCAATCCGCGCCCCATTTCTACGATCATGGTCGAAACACTGGCCTGTTGTAAAGATTCAAAGAGATGATCCTTTAGATTGGTATAGATTAACCGACTGTTAAACGGTTGAATGCAGCAGTAAAAATCCCAACCTCCTAAATGTAGAACAGCAAAAACAAAATGTTCACTTTCTTGGGTAATTTCCGAGGTTAATTCCACCTGTCCCACCGCTAAAGTTAAAGACCCGATCGCTTGTTTTTGATAATCTAATTGACGGGTATTGTAACAATAAATCCGATGATGACTGGGATAATTGGTAAACAGGGAACTAATAGCGTAATGGGCTGCCACCTGTTCCAAATCGACCCGCGCAGAAGTGACCAATTGTCGATAGACATCGGCCCCATCTTGATATAACTTAACGTTACTGGGGGCGAAAGCTAGACGACTGAGGAAATTCATTTCTAATTGAATTCCAGCCACTTCTCCAGCTAATTCCAGGGATCGGCCAGCATATCTCAAAATTTGCGTACCTTCAGGTCGAGAAATTTCCTCAAAAAACCAGCCACAACTGGTAAACATCAATAAAGCCTGTCTTTGCATTTCTAACAAACGCAAAGCATCGATTTTCTCGCTTTTACTCAGGTGGCGACTTTGATGCAAAGCGAGGAAATGTTCGATCGCGTCTGGGGATCGATCTAAAATAACTGCAATGTAGTCATCCCTTGTCTGCCAAGGATCGCGGAAAAATTCCTGTCCTTGAATCTCATATACCTTAATTAACTCATCTCTGAGCCAATTTAGGGACTCCCGCAGGGGTTTACGCCATGTTTGCTGGTAATTTCCCCCTCCCCCGCAACCACAGTCATCCTGCCAACGATTTACGCCATGGACACAACTCCACGCGGTCACGGGTTTTAATTCCACTTCCCAAGTGGGGGGGCAAATACTGAGATAATGGGCAAAATTGGTGACTGTCCAGCCGTTTTTAGGGAAAGATTCCGTAAAAGCATAGCTAAGACACTTCTCTGTCCCCTGTTTGTGGTGGCCGAAGGTTTCCCCATCGGTAGCGACGCTGATTAACTGGGAGGGACGATGATCCCCTTTAATTGCCTGTCCCAGACGACCGACGAGAAAATCACTGCTGGCTAGGACATCATTAAAGCCCATATCGCGAGAAATTGGGCCATCGTAGAAGAAAATATCCAAATAACGACCATCGGGGATGTAACAGCGATAGGGACGGGTGGGATCGATTTGACCTCCGGCCACCGCGTGCCATTGGGGATGGGGATCATGGTCGCTAGGGAAAGGACGACAGCGCAGGGCCTGGGAAGGGGCTAAAATGGTGAATTTAATCCCTTCATCGATTAAAGCTGTCACTGTGGCTAAATCAATGGCTGTTTCCGCTAACCACATTCCTTCGGGATCACGGCCGAAACGATGCTGAAAATCGGCTTTTCCCCAGCGAATTTGGGTGTATTTGTCCTGTTTGTTGGCTAGGGGCAGAATGATATGATTATAGACCTGGGCGATGGCGTTACCATGACCGTTTAAGCGTTGACAACTTTTTCGGTCCGCTGTCAGGATGCGTTGATAAACTTCGGGATCATGGCATTGCATCCATGACATGAGGGTGGCCCCGATGTTAAAGCTGAGATATTCGTAGTTATTGACTATTTTGATCACTTCCCCCCGGTCATTGTAAATGCGCGCAAAAGCATTGGGACGATAACACTCGTGATGGATGCGTTCATTCCAATTATGGAAGGGATGGGCGCTCGGTTGCCGTTCAATTCTGTCTAGATAGGGATTTTCTCGCGGTGGTTGGTAAAAATGTCCGTGAACCGTGATATAAACTCCGTGAGCGGTTTTCAGGGGATCGACCCCCGTATCGGTATAGGAATAAAAGGTTGTAGAAGGATTTTCAACAAGATAAGTCATAGAAAGGCCTAGAAAATCGGTTTTTTTGAGCGAAAATAGCTGTAGAATGTAGCGACCTGATGTTTAAAAAAACTGAAAACCTGGCCGTTTTTCACGGCCCTGGGGTCACAATACCATGTTTTATTTTCCTAGCAAAGCTAAGGTTAACAATTCGCAACTTCTCTATACACAGCCCTAAGTAATACTAAATTTTGTTACAAAATCTAGCTTTTTCGGGTAGGCTGTTGACTATCTAGGGCTGACTGACCATCCTTTGCCATCAGCGTTCTACCCTAAGAGAGATGCGATCGCTCCTGCTGCTGCCCAAAAAGCGATCGCCATTTGCGTTCCTATCCCAAGCAATGGCAATTTTAAAGTTTAATCCACAAGATGACAGCGATTACATTGAGCCTAGTCATAATGAAATTTACAACTGATAATAACAATTTCTGTTTCTGTAATTTTATAAACTAAGCGATGTTCATCATTAATGCGTCTTGACCAATAACCCTTGAGTTGATGTTTTAAGGGTTCGGGTTTACCGATTCCAGAGAAAGGATGGCGCAATATGTCGTCAATTAAATCAACTATTTTTTTATAGAGTTTTTTGTCTTCTATAGCCCATTCATTGAATTGTTTAAAAGCTTTTGGATCAAATACTATATTTTTCACGCCATTCTTTTACAGTAATTATCACTAAGTTTTCTTTCTTTTCTATTCTGTCAATAGCTTCGGATAATTCACGCTGATTGGCTTCTGTTGAAAGAAGATATTCGGTTGTATCGGGTTCAGGATCAGATACTAAAATAATGATATCCACATCTGTTCCTTCTTCTAGTTCCGCAGAATAAAGCTCTATTTTTCCTTCTCTGCCAACAATTCCTTTCTGTTTAATCGCTCTAATCATGATTTTTTCTCTTAAGATGTCAAACAATTATGGCTATTATATCAAAATCAGCATGAGTTAGAACTGATGACAAGAAAAGCGATCGCCATTACCCAAAAATTGATCCTTCCCAAAACGATCGCCCTTGGCGTTCCTATCCCAAGCAATGGCAGTTTTAAAGTTTAATCAAGAAGATAACGGCGATCGCACTACAAAATCGGCAATCATAGTTCAATTCCATTGATCCAAATTTCATACTCGCTTATATCAACTTCATCATTCCAAATGATTCCGCTACCTGATGGATCAAGTTGAAAGTTTTTAAAGAAAGCATAGTTTTTAAGGGAAGAAAACATCGTTTTTTCTAGTAGATTTTCACAGTTATATTTTCTAGATTGATGATTAGAAAAATGCACCAATAGAGTATAATTTTCAATGATTTCGGCTGATGTTATTTTGGGATAAAGCATTGTTTTATTTCAAAGGTGGTAATTTATTAAATTCTTGAGTGTTCCACATTTTCAATAATTCTGATTGATAGATTGTTGCCCATTCTACAACCATTTTTGTGGCTCTATTAGGTAAGTCTCCTTCAATGATTTCTAAGGTTTCCAGATTAAATAGGGCGTTATATTCTCCATAAATCGCATGAAAATGGGGAGGTGGATGATCGGCAAAAAAGATTTTAATGATAATTCCATAAAATCGAGTAATTTCTGGCATAAATCTATTTTTATAAGTCTTGCTTTATGACAAAAATATTATAACAAAGCTTGTTGGGTTTTGTTACCTCGACCTAAACGACAAGATCAGCAATCGCACTCCTTATCCCCAAAGAGCGATCGCCGTTGGCGTTCCTATCCCAAGCAATGGCAGTTTTAAAGTTTAATCAAGAAGATAACGGCGATCGCACTAGGTTCTTCGGCATCCCACTGACAGCTGCCATCAATGTGCATGGTGCGTTCCCCAAAAGCGATCGCTTTGTAGTAGGACTTGCATTAGGGAACGCACCCTAGGACTGAGTTATACATTGTTTTTCTTTGTCAGTTAAATCAATATATTCAGTTTGTATTCGTTTATTCTTGATTAGTATTCTAAAATAAGGACATTTCCCATTTACTGATAAATCTTTATCATCATTCCCTTTCCTGAATTTAATTATTTCAAATTGGTCGGGATTGAATTTATGTAAAAATGTTATTGGTACACCCATAACCCCCTTGAAGTCTAAAGGAATGTCTTGGGTTTTATTGACATTAATTCCATCATAATTGTCATATTTTGGATATGCTTCCTCATTGCCAAAATATCTTTTTGTGAGAGCTATATCTTGGTGTCGTTTTGATGTGTCTAAGTTTGTTAACCATAAACAATTATTTGGAGAAACTATTCTATTTCCAGAATTGTCAATACGAGCCTCTGTTCCATAAAGTTGATATTGTTCGGGAACAATGAAACCAGAAATACCTCTACCAAGATTTATTCCTAACCAGGCTTTGTTTTCTTTAATTAGTTTGAAAATTTCTTTATAGGTTATTGCATTAATATTGCCAATTATCAAAAACTTTTTGTCATATTTAACTAATTGAGCTACATATTCTCTGAATAATGAAAATGGCGGATTAGTAACAATAATATCAGACTTTTTTAATAGTTCAATACTTTCAGGACTACGAAAATCTCCATCCCCATTAAAGTAAATAATGTCAGTGGAAATAGGTTTATTTTTTTCTCTATCTGTACCTGTATATTCAAAGAAAAAACCCTTTTCATCTTCTTCTGTATTAAATAAATCTCTCACTTGTTCTCGATAACAAGATGTTATTATTTTTTTTAGACCTAACTTTTTGAAGTTTGCAGCAAAATACTTAAAAAAGTTACTAATTCTGGGGTCATCGCAATTGCAATAAACTACTTTATTTTCAAAATGACTTTTATAATGTTGCAACTCACTTTCTATATCTGAAAGTTGTGTATAAAACTCGTCACTTTTTAGTTTTTTAGCATTTTGCAATAATTTATTTGTCGCATTTCTTACCATGTTCAACCTTTTTTGATTTAATAAATGTTTTGTTTTTAGTTATTTACTTTTGGTTATCTGATTAAATATTTCACTGCCTAATACTTGAAGAGAGGTTTTAGAAATTTCAAGCATAATATCAAACATTTTTTTGATATCCCATTTTTCTCCATTCCCTTGTGTGTATATAGAAGTTGCTTGAAGCATTATGGTTTTATCTTTATGTTTGACAAACTTATTCTTACACAAATTGATATTAATTGGCATTCCATAATTTGCAGAAGTTAATCGATCTAATCTATTTAACATTCCTGAATTATATTCGAGCGTTACAACCCTTCCATCGGGTATTTTAATTGAAATATTTTCTGTTAAAAAATTTGAGCCTTCAAGAAATAAGACATAAGGAAAATGAGATTCATATAACATCAAATTAGCGATTTCAGATATGTTTTTATGCGACCTTTCTATTGCATTACCAGCAGCCATCAAGTCTTGATTATTATTCTTACCTACCAGTTTACCGTTTTTGATATTTTCAATGTCTTTTCCTTGACGTTTAGCTTCCGAGACTAAAACGATTCTCCAATTACCGTTATCGTCTTTTACTTCTATTATTCCACCATCAGGTCTAATACTTGAATCTGATACAAAAAGGGTTTGCCCTAATTCTGGGTCAACTTTCTTTAATGCTTCGTTTATTTCTTCTTTTTTTATACTTCTTTTGTATTGAAAAGATAATTGAGGAAACTCCTTTTTAAGTTGGTCAATAACAAGATGTGAAATTTCTCCAACTATTGTTTCGTGTGATTTTGCTTCAGCCCCAAATATACCAGCTACACCTTTAGACTCTTTATGTTGATTCGTTAATCTTTTCGATTGATTTTTTTTAGACATAATGTATCTTTTCCTTACTTAAACTTTCTGCTTTCTGCTACGGGTAATGTATGTATAACGTTGGCAATCAGCGGCTCGCAACCTTGGACGATCCACACCGCCCGATTTTATCGCGAGTCCGCTGCATTGCGTTGTTCGCCGATGGGAGAATCGTCAATCCGGTAGTGCTCTACGGACAGCTTTCTTCCGAAAGCCTCCATACCGGCGGGAATCACTGGTGTGTTCCATTCCGGCCCTGCGAAGGCGACCAAAGCATCTTCGTCGCGCCATCGGGTGATCATGGAATACGTGTTGGGCGCCCATCGAGTAGGCATCCCAATCTCGCACGAAAGATTGCCGGGGGCTCGCGTGACTGCATCGACGGACAGGGATCGAAACCCGGCCTCAAAAGCGGAACGGGTTGATGGATCAATCTCGACACGAAAGATGCGAAGAATCATGGCTGGTTGGCGAACTACATATTATACAGAAACTTTCTGTCTAACACTCTCCAGAGTAACGATAGGTGGAAACTTTGGGCATATTCCCCCATTTTACTGCAATCGCCGGAACTTTTCCCCATATTATACCCAAGAGCGTATTAGCCAGATTAAACAACGTCTTTTAAGTGGATTCCTAACAACAAGCTCAAATAAAATCGACTTTTCGGGAAGTGTAGCACTAATTCTTCAATCCACCCCACAATTACCTAATTTTCGGGGAAAAAGTGCCTAAATTTTGCCACCGGCTGGCACTTTTTGAGGACAAAAAGCCTAAAAGTCTTATCCCACAAGGGTTTTAGCTCTATTCAGCCAACCCTATTTAATGGTGTACTTGCAAATGAAGGACATAATGACCTAAAATCAGGTTATCTGACCATAATTCGTACTCTAGACGCAAATATTCGGGGAGATTATTCCCCTCTAATTTGAGACTACGGGTATAGTTGCGGATGCGAAAAGCGTAACCCGGTTGAGGACTTTCGGCATTTAACCAGTAGCGACTGACACCAAAAACCCCTTGCTCCCAAAAATGACGATAGGCGAATCTTCCCTGGCCCTGCATGGTCATAATTACCCGATTAGCTGAAATTTCTAGCCAAATTAATTTATTTTGCTTATTTTCAGGTTTGAGTGTCTCTATTTCTGCGAGAGCGACTGGTGGTTGATTGAGGAGAAGATGAAACCGGTGGCGATCCTTTTGGTAGAGGGTAGCGGCAGTGTCTAAAGTGGAGAGGATGGGTAGATCTGTCGAGAGCAGACAGAAGGAAACGGGACGGCGGTGATGGGCAAGCATAGACTAGACTTAATGGTGTCCTTAACTCCACAATAGTCGATTCTCCGCCCACCGCTGCTGGCACTGGAAATTTTTTTGAGAAAAAATCCAGAAAGCACTTGCATTATTGAGGGACTTATGATTATAATTATTAATTGTGAGTAGCCTTCCTCGGTAGCTCAGTGGTAGAGCGGTCGGCTGTTAACCGATTGGTCGTAGGTTCGAATCCCACCCGGGGAGTTAATCAAAAATAGCAGCGGCAATAGTTTTTTGTTGCTGCTTTTTGCTCTGACTAGAGAATTTCAGCGATCGCATTTTCTGGACCGACTAGAGAAATGTAAGGATTTTGAAAATATTTACTGGCTACCGATCGCGCTTGTTCGGCAGTAATCTGATTAATAGAATCCGGGAAAGTGCGATCAAATTCAATCCCCAAACCTAAGCTTTCATACCAACCGTATAATTGAGCGATTTCGGCGTTAGTTTGTTTACCGAGAGCATATTGACCCAATAACTTATTTTTAGCTGACTGTAACTCCTCCTCACTCAAAGTTACTTTATATAACCTTTCTGCTTCCTGACGCAATCCCGCCACGGCCATCGCTGTGTTTTGGGGTGCAGTTCCCATATAAATGACAAATTGGGAAGAATCGAGACGGGTGGGATAAAAAGCGGAAACATCGTAGGCTAATCCCCGTTTTTCTCGCAATTCCACGAATAAACGACTAGATAACCCATTCCCCAGATAGGTACTCAATAATTTTAAAACGGCATAATCATCCTCTTGTACAGAAGAGCCGGGGTATCCTAACATAACGATCGCCTGTTGACTAGCTTGGACGGTAGTTAAACAGGTGGGCTGAAAATCAAAAGCGGCCGGGGGTAAACTAGATAAAGGAAGATCGGGAATTGACCAACTGCCAAAAATTTCCGTTACTGCTTTTACTGCTTGCTCTAGGGTAATACGGCCAGAAAGACTAATTACCAAGTTATCAGGACGGAAAAAGCGACTATGATAGGCCAGCAGATCATCCCGTCGCAATTGCGAAACCGTTGCCTCCGTACCCAATAAAGACATACCATAGGGATGATCCGGGTACATAGCGGCGCGTAATTGATTAAAAGCCACATTAAAAGGCTGTTCCAATTGAGAGCGAATGCTTTGACGGGTGAGATTTTTCTCTAATTCGATTTCTGGAGTGGGAAAACTGGGAAAACGAATAATTTCCGCCGCTAGACGCAATATATCTAAAAAATCCTTTGTAACAGTCTTTAAACTAACCACAAAATAATCGGTCCCTGTGTCGGCGCTTAAACCGGCCCCCGTGGACTCAATGCGATCGGCAATTTCTAGGGAAGATAACTTTTCTGTACCTTTGGTGAGCAGCACGGCTAAAAGACGAAATAAACCCGCTTTTTCGTTTTTTTCCCAACGAGTACCCGCATTTTTGAGAAAAATCCTCCCTGCAACTAACTCCACGGCCGTATTTTCCACCACTAAAAGGGTGATGCCATTTTCTAAGGTTAAGCGGTGAATGGGGGAAGCGGACATGGTTTATTCACAGGGTTGCATTATTGTAATAGCATATCGCTCCGGGGAGAGATACTGACGAGCGAGACGCTGTAGATCTGACGGTTGCAAACTTTGGATAACTTGGGGATAGATCGTTGCTAGGTCGGCAGCTCTCAGGGTTTGATAATATCCATAGAGTCCGGCTAATTGGCCTGGGGTTTCTGTGGAGAAAATATAATCGTTAGCTAATAACTGTTGAGTGCGGTGTAATTCTGCGGGGGTGACGGGATGATCGTGCAGACGTTGGAGATGTTCACAGATAATAGCTTCAATTGCCGCGGTTTGTGAGCTAGATAGCCAAGCGCCGATGGTAAAGAGACTGGAATCTCGTTGCAGGGAAAAATTGCTGTTAATATCGAGGACGATTTGCGCTTCTTCCCGCAGCTGTCGCACTAACCGCGAACAGCGTCCCCCGGCAAGAATTACCGAAAGCAAGTCTAATCCAAAGGCATCTTCTAGGCGATCGCATCCCGGTCCAATCCATCCCATCAAGAGACGAGAATGTTCTAGGTGGGGTAAATATACTTGGGAACGACGAATTTCGATCAGAGGGGGTTCGGCAACCACTAGATGGGGAGGGGATTCCGAGGGGACGGGAAATTCCCGAAAAGATTGCCGGATAATTTCTAAAGCTGGTTGGGGTTCAATTCCCCCGATAATCGCCACACACATATTTTCTGGTTGATAATAGGTGCGATGGAAACAGCGCATTTGGTTGGGGGTTAATTGCTCTAAACGGGGTTCATCACCTAAAATAGAGCGTCCGTAGGGATGGTTTTGATAGATGCTTCCGCAGAGGGTTTGGTAGGCAATCCAATCGGGATCATCATAACAGGCCCGTAATTCTTCTAAAACTACATCTTTTTCCCGATAGAATTCCTCATCGTCAATCTCGGCATTCAGAAGAATTTCTGCTAAATGGGGTAAGGTATGTTCAATTTGATCCGCACTGGTGGTGAGATAGAAGTGCGCGTAATCGTGACTGGTGGCAGCGTTGGTCATTCCGCCACAATTTTCGATTAAATAGTCGAAGAGTCCGGGGGGAAGTTTTTTTGTCCCCTTAAAGATCATGTGTTCGAGAAAATGGGCCATACCTAACCATGAGTCGGGTTCAGCGATCGCACCTGCTTTCACCCACACATCCACCACCACCACAGGAGTCACGGGTAAATACTGATGAATTACGGTTAATCCGTGATCTAATTGCCATACCTGAGCGGGAAAAGAACTTGTTTGACACTGCGCTATCGACTTGATCAATGTCCGTTAACCAGATTTTTTGTTAAATTCTATACATAGGTTATCTTATCTCTTGCCTGCTCAACCATTAAAAAACTTTTGTCATGATTTCTAGATAATTCCCCCGAATATCAGCCTTATCAGTGATCAGTTATTCAGTGATCAGATGTGAGTTTTTAGTGAATAGCATGACAGCCTTTCTCGTAAAGGTGAAGCACAAGCTGATCATTGCTAATCAAGTATTTCAGATGTAACAACGAAGCTCATGTATCTGGGAAAAGCTGTAAGTGATACTAAATCTGGTTATTAAAGACTGATTATCTATTGCTTCTATTGCCTATTGCAAGAGTGCCTATTGCCTGTCCTGATATGTAGCCTATACTCAACGGATTTAGTATGAGAAGTATTAAATGGCATTAACAGTGCTGTCTTTTCACTGATTACTGATTACTGATTACTGATTACTGTTCACTGTTCACTGAAAATACTTCCCACTAACTAAATGACTGAGCAAGATACTGACTGGATAGGGTTGATGATCGGCAATTCTCGGCTACATTGGGGGTATTTTCGCGGTCAAACCCTGTTAGCTTGTCTCGATACTCCCCACCTGACCGAACCCCTAAGTGATGAATTTTTGCAACAAATTTTCCCTAAACTCTTGACAAATAAATGCAGTTGTGCATTGGCTGTCGCTTCTGTGGTTCCTAGCCAAAGGGAATTATGGGCAAATTATGGCAATTTACGGATAATTACTTTAAAAGATATTCCTTTATTGGATTTATATGCAACATTCGGCATCGATCGAGCTTTAGCTGTCTTAGGTGCGGGGAAAAAATACGGATTTCCCTGTTTAGTCATCGATGCGGGAACAGCCTTAACTTTTACGGGAGTGGATAGGGATAAAAAGCTAGTGGGGGGGGCAATTTTACCCGGGTTAAAGGTGCAATTAGCCAGTTTAAGGGAACGGACGGCAGCCTTACCAGAGGTGTCCTTATCGGCAATATTACCCCAGATGTGGGCAAAAGAAACAGCAGAAGGGATAAGAAGTGGGATAATTTATACAATTTTGGCGGGAATAGAAAAATTTAGTCTGGAATGGTTAAATTTATATCCAGAGAGCGGGATAATTTTAACAGGGGGGGATGGAGACTTAATTAGGGATTACTGGCAAGAAAACGCCATTAAAGCGCTTCTAGTGGATAAGACGATCATTTTTGACGGAATTGCCGCAGTTAAGGGAATCTCCTCCTGTTTAATTGACAAAGGCGAACATATATAGTAAAGTCAGGGAAAGTTTTCTCAACTTGGGAAATTTCTCAACAACTAGGCAAAAAATTCAGGATATAGTTATGGCGATCATTCTAGTAACTGGTTCTGCTGGTTCACAATGATGTTATTAATAGCAATATTGACCTAGAAAAGCTAAACCAGAGCATATTTTACTGTACTATATGTTAACTAAAATCTACAACAATAAAATTGTCCGATTTCTCATTGCTGGGGGAGTGGCATTTTTAATTAACTTATTCTTAATTTATTGGTTCATTGATGACTTGGGATTTAATACACCTTGGCTCGAAAATGTGGCCAACGTCATCTCTATAGAAATATCTTTAATTGCTAGTTTCTTTATTTATAGAATCTGGGTGTGGACTGGGGGCGATTGGACAATTAGAGATGTGATTTTGATACAACTTCCTCTCTATCATCTCTCGGCAGGTTTAGCAGTTTTACTGCGAGTTTTCTTGATATTTCCCTTCTTAAATTGGTTAGGAATTAGCCCAGGAGTTAATACAATGATTGGGGTTTTAGTGGGGGCGAGTATTAACTATGTCGCCAGTGATAGTCTAGTTTTTAAACCCAAGAATAAGAGTAATGAGACATGAGACAGAAATGTACTGTGTGGCTAATGACAATAGCCAAGATAACACCGAAGCAGTTCTGCAAAAAATGGCTCTCCTAGACTGGTTATAGCAAATTATAGCGTTTCCTGTTCGCAAGAGGTACATTATCGATGTTGAAAAGTCTGATCAGCAAAGGTTTAAGTGTGCCACTCAGGTGTGAGAACCGCTATAGTAGTTTAAATCAGCCTAAACCCTTAAATAGTCTGGAATCCAACAAAGCAAAAAGCTGTTTTTATTAAAATTGCTTTTTTGAATTCTGGTGAGCCTTACTTGCCAAGGCTTGTGTGGATTATTTTCTGCTGATATATCATAACTACTCGCTTAAGAGCCCAAAAAATCAACCAAGAAAATCCTCGGATTCGCCACATCAGTAACTATTATCCCAACGGTTTTGGTTTTGCGGTGCGCTGTGGATTGGACAATTTTAGCTTTTGGGAAGTTGACAGTGGTTCATAATCTTTCTTGAACCTTAAAAAGCGGTTAATATCTCTGAAAAATGGAGAATAGGGAACTCGAATCCCTGACCTCTGCGGTGCGATCGCAGCGCTCTACCAACTGAGCTAATTCCCCATATATAGACCATAATAGCATTTTTGAGCAGAAAATCCTAGGAACTGGCAAGGGATCGAGGCGCAAAAAATCGAGCGGCTTGCCTCTGGAAAACTTTAAAATATAAAAAGTAATCTTGAGGATGATAACCAATGGCGATACTACGCTTAGAGAATGGGACAACCTATACCCAGTTAGCCGATATTAGTCTGGAATTGGCTAAATTAAATGTTACTTTAAACTATTGGCCGATCGAAAACGAGGCCACCCGTCAGCTACTTAAGCAAGCTTCTCTGACTGACGAAGAAAAAGAAATAGTTTTAACCAGCTTAGACGGTTATTTTGAGCAACTTAAGCAAGAAGCGGGTTATCAAGCTAGAGATTTAATCGTTTTACACCCCGAAATTCCCAATCTCGACACTTTACTGGCAAAATTCGAGCGCTGTCACACCCACGCCGAGGATGAGGTGCGTTATATCATTGATGGGGAGGGGGTTTTTGGCTTTGTCTTTGCCGATGGTTCTCAGGGGGAATTAACTATTCAACCTCAAGAATATATCAATGTTCCCGCCCATAGCGAACATTGGTTTCACCTCACTGCCAGTAAACGAGTTAAAGCAGTGCGTTACTTCACCACTACCGCCGGATGGGTTCCCGAATACACGGAAACCGTTATTCGTTTTCCTAGTTTAACAGCCGTGTAGCTCTTGGTTTTAGGCGTGCGCTTTCCCAATAAGACAGATGAATTTTGCAGGGATGGCAACGCCGGCAGCCATAATGTGTTAAGCGGCAAATCTGCTATGTCTAAAAATCTCCCGTCTAGTGCCTAGCTTGACGGGAGATTGTCTCAATTCGGGGGATTGGCGTGATAGATTTAGTCTAAGCCGAATTGATTGCCCCGTTTGTACTGTAAGTAGGCGGCAACGAACAAACCCGCTAGGGTAATGGGAATTAAGCCTAGGACAATCCCTAGCACTAAAGGTTCAATCACGTCTGTACTCCTTGGATTAGCAATTTTTCACCCGTATTTTATCCTAGCAGGGGTCGCCTGCGAAAGATCGGGCGGGCAGGAGGTAGATATAGCGATCGCACACAATTCTTAATCATCTAAGACGTATTTATAGCGTTTCCTTTTCGCAAGAGGTACATTATTAATGTTGAAAAGCTTAATTTTTGCTAATAAACATAGCAAAAGTATATAGCGTTTCCTAAGCTAGTGAGGTACACCTATTTTTCTTCCCTTTTGCCTTTTGCCTCTTGCATGAGTGCCTAAAACCCATAACTTTTGTACCTCAGCAGACTGAAAAACGCTATAGATAATTTCCTGACCTAAGATCACATTTTATTCTTTTTTCCACTTCCATCTAAAAATTGAGAAAAAAGCAAGACCATCCGTTATCCCATAAAAAATTTATGCAAGAGGTCTTATCTTGTTTAATCTAGCCTGAATCGAATCCCTACCTCCTTGCTTCAACCCATGCTCGCATTTTACCCGGATTGTTCAATCCGTAGGGATCGACGAGTTTTTTAAATTCTAGTTGTAGCGGATTAGTCTGTCTGCTGCCGCCATCTTCCATGATATAAGTGTGAGGATTGGCAATGGCTGCCCCCTGTTGTTCATAGATAGCAATAATCTCATTTAATCGAGTTTCTGTGGTAAATTCTAGCAAGGGAAGACCGGCGGGAATAACTTTACCTTGAAATTTTAAAAATTCTATGTGCATCATTATTTCCTCCCCAAAATAATTATAGAGTTTCTCTACCGTAGCTAGATTAAAATAAAAAGCCTGTAGATAAGTTATCTTGGGGTTAAAACTACGTGCGTGGAGAGTGGTATGATTCCAAGTAAATTCTAAGATACCGCTGCCTTTTTGGGTTTCTTCTGGCGTTTTATAGTAAGTAAGTTCACCATGATATTCTTGAATTAAAGACTCTAATGCCACTCGATCGATCTCTGATACTATTAACAAAACTGCTGCTTTTCCTGTGGGTAAATAATCCTTAAGAGCAGTAAAATAAGCGGGAATTGGCCAGGAGTGAACACTAACCATTTTCTTAACAATACCATCACTATCACTGAGTGCTTGACCAAATTTAGCGGCGGTGATAAAATCGGCAAAAGTAACGATAAATTCAGCCCAAGGATAACAGGGAGCGAGAGCTATTTCTAATTCAGTAATAATGCCATTGGTTCCGTAGGCATGATTGACTTTTTCTACCTCATCTCCCCGTAATTCGATAATTTTTGGTTCTGCTTCTAGGGTGACTAATTGCACTGCTTGCAGATTACCTCTATCCTTCAATTGTCCATAATTAATTGAACCCATGCCCACACTGCCACCCCCGATAAAACCGCCAATTGTCGCCGTCCGATAGGTAGAGGGAGCCATTCTTAATTCCCAACCAATTGCGCGAGCTTGTTTATCAAAAAATGCCATTTTTACACCCGCTTCTACCCGGGCTGTCCCCGGTTTGATCGAGATAATTTTTGTTAGTTTGGTTGTGTCTAAAATTACTCCTCCCTGCAAGGGAACACATTGACCATAATTACCTGTACCCGCACCTCTAACTGTTAAAGGAATTTGGTATTTAACGCAGGTTTTAGCGATGTCAATAACTTCTTGGCTATTCTGGGGACGAATAACTAAATCAGCCCGTTTATCTTGCAGTTGTGCCTCTAAAATGGGACTAAAATGATAATAATCTAAGGAAAGTTTCGCCACTTGCCCCGGATCGGTGATCATTTCCAGATGGGCAAGTTCTTGAATGAGATTTTGACAGTTAGATTTCATGGTTAGGTAGTAGTGTAAAATTAGTTTCCTAGTCGAGTTGACAATTCAGTGATCAGTTATCACTGATCAGTCATAATTGATAATTGATAATTCCAATCAGCGATCGCCTTATAAGGAAAAATTAAAAACCGACCGCCTAGGCGGTCGGTTTTACTAAGAAGTATAAACTATTATTAACTTTGTTTGCTGAGAAACTGTTGAGCTTGTCTAATAGCGGCAGCACCGATATTGAAGACAGCCCAGCCACCAGCAATAAGCAAAGGGGTTAAAACGATTAACACTCTCCAGTCCATAGATTTCCTTCTCCTCGGTCAGTGCTTAAAAGATTGTTACTTGATTCTCATTTTATATTTATACCCTAATCCGCCCGTTTTGGGAATCCGGTATCAGTACCTTTTCCCCCATGAACGAGGGCAAGTTTAGCATAGCGCTCGGCGTGTTCGATCAACTCTTGAGCCTCCTGTGGCGACACTTCCCGGACGCGTTTAGCGGGAATGCCCACCACTAAAGATCGCGGTGGTATATCTTTTGTCACAATACTACCCGCCCCGACAATACTACCTGCCCCGACGCGCACACCATCGAGAATCACTGCCCCAATGCCGATTAAACAACCGCGTTCAATATGGGCTGCGTGAATTACCGCCCGATGCCCGATGGTAACGTAATCCTCAAGGATAGTAATTTTGCCTGGATCTCCGTGTAGGATCGCCCCATCTTGGATATTAGTATAAGCCCCAATTTCGATGCGTTCCACGTCGGCGCGCAATACCGCCCCATACCAAACACTCACCCCCACAGCTAGGGAAATATCGCCCATTACCGTGGCATTGGGGGCAATAAAAGCCGCTTGACTGACATCGACAATCGGCCAGAAATTAGAAGTTGATCTTAAGTTATCTAAAGACATGAAAGGATCTGCACTAAAGTCGAAAGAGAATGCCCGTCCAATTTGGTTGGGTATAATATGGGTAGGATTATTGGTACAAAGATAGCAATTTTTAGTTTAGGTTCTCCCATGATCAATGCAAGTTTACAATACCCTGTTTTTGGCCCCGATATCCATTGTCCTCACTGTCGGCAGCTAATCCCCGCCCTCACTTTGACGGATACCTATTTGTGTCCGCGCCATGGGGCTTTTGAAGCCGATCCCAAAACGGGTGAGTTGGTTCACTTGCAGTCAGGACGACATTGGCGACTCTGGAATGGTGAGTGGTATCGTCAACACACTCACCCGGATGGTATTCGTTTTGAGATTCACGAAGCACTCGATCGTCTCTATACCCAAGGATTTAAAGCGACTAAAGTGATTATTGCCAACCGTTATCGCGATTTAGTTAGTTCCTACCTAGAACGTAACACTACTTGGCGCGGCAATGAACCGGGTGAAGCCACTATTCCCCGTCTCTACGGTTTACCTGTAGAATTTAGTCCCGATGCCCCCGATGAACCCTGTTGGGATGTAATTAACTTTGATCTAGAAAAAGAACCGGGGGTTCCCAAACGTTATCCCTATTTTCGTCTTTTTGACTGATTACTAATCACTGAAAATGCACCATGCTTCTATTCGTACCGCTAATATCCATCGGGCGATCGCTTTTTATCAACTTCTCGGTTTTACCCTAGAGGAAAGATTCACCACGGGTTATACTTTGGCCTGTTGGCTAACCGGGTTAAACGGACGCATCGAATTAATCCAAATTCCTCAACCGAAACCCGCCCCCGATGCCTTTGGTGATCAGCATTATGTCGGGTATTATCACTTGTCTTTTGACCTAACAGAAAATATCAGCAATTTACCAGAATGGTTAGAAAAATTAACAAATAACTTTCAGCAAGCCCATCAAGAGGATGCCGATTTATATCAACCTTTAAATATTCTTTTGCCCCCCCAACAACAGATGATCGGAGATCATGTCTATGAAGTCACCTTTATTGCCGATACAGACGGTTTACCCCTGGAATTTATCCGTCGTTTAACCTAAAAAGATTGTCCCACTTCTAAAACTTTTGTTTGGCCGTTGCGAGACAAAATAACCTGTTGATTGCCAACTTCCACTAAAGTCCAACCGTTGATAAATTCCCCTGGAGAAATACGAGTAGTTATGCCCTTATTATCGAATAAAGCTGAAGATTGATCGCCTAAATCCATCACCCCCACCAGGGTATTTTTTACCTGATTATTGGTAGGCATAACCGCTGCCACGGGCTGATTCACCTCGGGGGCAGCCGGAAATGGTGCCGCAGAAATATCGGTATTTGGGGGTGTAACCGGGACAAGTTTGGCAGTAGTTTTAGGGGGTTGGGGATCAACCGGAACGTAAATTCTTTTTATAGGACTATTATTAACCGGTAAATTAGCGGGGGGTGGTGGTGGAACCGTGGCTACCGGAGGAGGGTTATTTTGGGGAGAAGGATGAGGATCGGGGGATGAAGTTTGACCTTGGCGATCAATAATAGTCAGGGATGATTGCAGATAGGCGATAAATTTTTGATCTTCTGGGGAAATCGTGCCATTTTGAGAGATAGTGGCATTTTTTTGACTGATGAGCCATGCCACCACCCAACCTAGATAGACGCAAGCAATGACAAAAATAACTTTATCTAGGGGTATTCTGGGATTTTCTTCATGGCCTGCCGCCATACTTTTGGGACTCCTCGATCGCTGCTCTCGTTTCGATTCTAACAGGATAGGGCATCGCTAAAAACAATTTTTTAATTTATCAAAATGCCCCTAGGGGGGATATAGTAGAGAGAGAATGATGTATCCTAATATAAGTAAAGTTTTGTAACAATTCTGAAATCCTTTGCTCAACTCTACCCTAGTCCCCAGTAATCCCGATCGCCTGAAACCCCTAGTCCCTAACTGGGAAAAATGTCAATCCGTCTTTTGGACAGCAGCATTTCTGGTATCAGTACCTGTGTTCATGCAAGCGCCCCTAGTGCGCTACTATCCCGAAATTAGCCTAGGTTTAACCGTTTTCTGGGTGGGGTTAGGGATGTGGCTGCTCAAACAGGCAAAAATCAGTCTTTGGGGGGATTTACTTTTGGGCTTTAGTTGGAGTTGGTTAGCTGGTTCTCTGTACTGGGGTTGGTGGCGTTGGGAACCCTTGATCCATATTCCCATGGAAGCGATCGGGCTGCCCTTTGCTCTTTGGGGATTATACAAAGGTCGCGGCAAAGTAGGCAATCTTTTCTATCTTGGTTCTTTGTTAGGAACCGCCATCACCGACTTATATTTCTATCTAACCGGACTAATTCCCTACTGGCGACAACTAATGACCGTGGAACTAGACCCCAACCTAGTATCGCCGATATTTGATAACGCCTTAGCCCAAATTCAGACCCCCTGGGGCATCAGTTGGGCGATCGTACTGCTCAACCTGCTCTTAGCGATCGGTATCTATCCTTTGCAAAAACGGGTATCTCATTGGTGGGCATTTAGCGGAGCCGTATTGAGTACAATTTTAGTCGATGGTTTATTTTGGATTACCGCTTCTCTGGCCTAAGAGTTGTTCTAGGTCATTTCCATTTCTGGTAAATAGAATAAACTATCTAGTTAGCACCGCCTGTCGATCGCCGCTCATGCACCCGTGGATATACTAGGACAAAATCCCTATTTACTACTCCATACCGAGAAGGGACAGCGTTTTTTCCCTCTCGTGGGGAGACCTTACTGGACGATCGGACGGAGCAAAGATAACGATATCGTGATTAAAGATCACTGTATCTCCCGCAACCACGCTATTTTACAATCCACGGAAACAGGAGATTTTTATCTGATCGATCTCGGTAGTCGCAATGGAACGTTTGTCAATGGCAGAAGGGTAGCCATTCCAGTGACTCTCTATAACAAAGATCGGATCACCTTTGGCAAAACCGAAGTGCAGTTCTATCGTCCTACCCCCACTAATGTAGGCAAGCAACCGCGTAATTTAGAATGGGATACCCTCACCTCTGCCGTCCATGAACGGTGCTTAACATCGGTGATGGTGGTGGATATGCGGAATTTTACGGCTTTAACCCAGCAATTAGACGAAAAAGTGCTTTCTTGTCTGATTGGCAATTGGTTTCGCCATGCGGGGGGTATTATCCGCAGTTCCGGCAGTTGGGTAGATAAATATATTGGTGATGCGATCATGGCCATCTGGTTTCACGGCCAAGAGGAAGTCAATCAAGAGGATATCCTGCAAATTTTCCAAGCAATTACGCAACTAGACAACATGACTCGCACCTTAAGCGAACAATATCCCTTACCCTTCCAATTACGCATCGGTGCGGCGGTGAATACCGGTTATGCCATGGTGGGCAATACTGGCAGCGGTGAACATCCAGATTATACGGCGATCGGCGATACGGTCAACGCCGCTTTTCGTTTAGAGTCGGCTACTAAAGAAATGGGTAGGGATTTAGCCATCGGAGCAACTACCTACAGTTATCTCATCGGGTTACCCCATCTCCAGCAAGTTTTTGCTCAACATACCGTCAGTCTGAAAGGATACCAAGATAGAACTATTGCCTACGGAATCACTTTTGATGACTTGGATCGTTTCCTTGATGCCAACAGTAGTGAGGAGATGACCGGAATTACAGGAGTTGCCAGCAGTGTTGGTTTTGAAGATTGAAAAAACAGGGAGCAGCTAACTTTTTTGCTGTGATCAGTAAACGTATCAATATAGACAAGAACTTGAGCAATAGCTAACAAAATGAGGTAAGGTAAAAAAGCTGTGCCTATAACCGAGACCATGAGCGTTGAATGGCAATCCGTAAAAACCTACGAGGATATTCTTTACCATAAATGGGGGGGAATCGCCAAAATTACCATCAATCGCCCCCATAAGCGTAATGCCTTCCGTCCAAAAACAGTTTTTGAGCTTTACGACGCTTTCTGTGATGCTCGCGAGGATGCGCGCATTGGGGTGGTACTGCTCACGGGTGCAGGTCCCCACAGCGACGGCAAGTATGCTTTTTGTTCCGGCGGCGATCAGACGGTGCGCGGTCAGGCGGGTTATATTGGCGATGACGGCGTACCCCGGCTCAACGTGCTGGATTTACAGAAATTAATTCGCTCCATCCCCAAGGTAGTTATCGCGCTGGTGGCAGGTTATGCGGTCGGTGGTGGTCATGTTTTACACTTGGTTTGTGATTTAACCTTAGCAGCGGATAACGCCATTTTTGGCCAGACCGGTCCGAAAGTGGGCAGTTTTGACGGCGGTTTTGGCTCTAGTTATCTAGCCCGGGGAGTGGGTCAGAAAAAAACTCGCGAGATTTGGTTTCTCTGTCGGCAGTATAACGCCCAACAAGCTTTAGCAATGGGTTTGGTTAACCATGTCGTCCCGGTGGAGGAATTAGAGCAGGAAGGGGTTAAATGGTCCTTAGAAATTCTCGAAAAAAGTCCCTTGGCGATTCGCTGCCTAAAATCGGCTTTTAATGCTGATTGTGATGGTCAAGCGGGTTTACAGGAGTTAGCGGGCAATGCCACTTTACTCTACTATATGACCGCCGAAGGAGCCGAAGGTAAACAGGCTTTCCTCGAAAAACGTCCCCCCGATTTTAGTCAATATCCTTGGCTACCCTAATCAGTGAGCAGTAAACAGTAATCAGTAAACAGTGATCAGTGGGGAGTGGGGAAGTTGGGGAGAAAAAAGCTGACGGCTGATAGCTAAAAGCTTGGCTGCCGCTTCAGATTCAGGCTCGCAGGCTATCTTCTCGCTGAAATTGCTATTAAAATTTCAATGCCATATATCTTATCAATAGAATGATATTCAATCAGAAATATTGAACTTACTAGAAATTGCTTGACAGATTAAGTAAAAATACTTATCATCATTTCACGTCAACTTACAAAAACTTCATATCAGCATGAAAAAACTCCCAGCATTAGGTGTTGCATTGGGCGTCAGTTTAGCATTGCTTAATAGTGCCAAAGCAGATGCGGCTATCGTCAGTTACGAAAACGAGTTTTCTCGCTTTTTGCCCTCTACTTTTAAGCCTGGCGATACTTTTGATTTAAGTTTCAGAATTGATAATTCTCGAAGACCGAGACCAATTCGTATTCACAAGATCATATATATTGTTATCACTCCTCGGGGGAAGATATTCATTCCATTGTTCTTTGAAAAATTGTCATCACAATCCTCTTCTAAATTTACAACTCCCCCTGGCGCGATCCCAGCAGATGGTATTGATCTGACCTTAGCTGGTTCTGGTGCTTTTGCTATAACCAATGGCTTTGTACCCTTTGATTTCAAAATTACCCGTTCAGATATACTAGCTGCCTATTTATCCTTGTCATTGGACACAGATGGTTTAGTTGCAGGGGATGGGTTTGTTGCTTCTCTTAATTTAAACGGAAAAAGCATTGGTTCACAAGTATTTAAACCTGATTTAAACGTTATAGGAAATATCGGTATCGCTTCACAAGCCTTTGAACCTAATTTAAACGCAAGAAGTATCGGTATCGCTTCACAAGCTATACCAGAGCCTAGCACAGTGTTGGCAATTTTAACTCTTGGTGGTGCCATGGCCACATTGAAGAAAAAATCTCGGCCTTTAGGGATTAAAGATTCCCAAGATAATGCCGCCTAACGCCATTTTTCACAAGTGATGGCAGAGATGGTTAATTGCCCTCACCCCGTCTACCAGAAAAGGAGAGAAGGGAGAGGGTGAGGGCGATGAATAAAGAAAAATGCTATTAATAATCCATACTACTACTGATCACTGATCAGCTATGCTAGTTTAAAGAGAGTAGTTAGGTTCGGTAGCAGCATTGGTTTCAAACAGAAGCGGTTTTTCCCTGATGGCCTTGACTGGGTTGTGTCCGATCTCCTTCTCAAAATGGCTATGATCTTGGGAGACAATCCATGACGATTTACGTTGGTAATCTGGTTTATGAAGTCACTAAAGAGGACTTGCAGGGTGTATTCGCTGAATACGGCACAGTTGTTCGCGTTTACTTGCCCGTAGATCAAGCAACCGGTAAAATGCGCGGTTTTGGTTTTGTGGAAATGTCCTCCGATGAGGAAGAAGCAAAAGCGATCGAAACTCTTGACGGGGCCGAATGGATGGGACGACAGATGAAAGTTAATAAAGCTCGTCCCAGAGAAGATAATTTTGGTGGTGGTGGTGGCGGTGGTGAGCGGAAAAACTTCGGGCGCCGCGAACGCTAAAGAGATTCTTGGAAAATTCCAGAAGCGGTTATCAGAAATAACCGCTTTCCTATGGATAAGTAATCAATCTGCGTTTGTTTTCTCACATCCTAATGCCTATTTTTAAAGGACGGGGTTTCAGACCGAAAATTTTCGATGAATCTATTCAAGATAAAAATGATCCCAGATACTCGATATGCACATTTCATCGTTTTGACAAAAAAAGGCTAACAGACGCAAAAATCTCGGTTCGTCCATAGATTTTGAGAATGTTATCAGGTAAAATCAAGATTTGATTCGCACCTACTCCCGCCTACCTTATTTGTTCTGACTTTCCCATCATCATCCAACCGCTGCCATAAACTTTGACAAAAAATGAAGATAGCAATCATCACAGCAACTCCCCAAAATGTCAAGCTCGGAAGTGGTACCTTCGTCACCAATATCCATCTGACCAACGAGTTGCGCTCCCAGGGTCATGTGGTTGATGTCTTCTCGCCGGCCAAAGCATCGGGTCCGTTAGGTTATATGGCTCATCGCTTTCTTTGGAATTGGCGACTCGATCCCCGTTGTTTTGACGACTATGATCTGGTGGTGGGTTACGATATGGATGGTTACGCCATCAGCGATCGCCTGAAAGTACCCTTTATTGTTTATATTCTTGGTATTATTGCCGATGAGGCCACCTTTGAGCGGGGTTGGGTGCGAACTTCTCTAGAATTGATGGCAAAAGCCGAGAAAGTGAACGTCCATCGTGCCGATCTGGTCATCTCTATCAGTGAATATTCCCGCACTAGACTCAAGCAACTTTATCAGTATGATGGCAATATCGAAATTGTTCATTCTCTAATTGATCTCAAAGGGTGGGATGCAGCGGTCGCCTCGGTCAAGTATGAGGAAAAAAACCGCGAGCAGAGGAGGCCGACGGTGTTTTGTGTCGGTGTCCAGTATCCCCGCAAAAATGTTGCCACTTTGATCCGCGCCGCCGCAATTCTCCGCCGTCAAATACCTGATGTAGAGGTACGAATTGCCAGCAAAGGTCCTGAATGGAATAATTTACGCCGTCTGGCACAAGAACTCAATTTAGAGCAAAATGTTACTTTTCTCGGCTATCTTTCCTATCAAGAACTGATCCAAGAATATCTTGATTGTCAAGTTTTTTGTTTACCTAGTCTGCAAGAAGGATTTGGTATAGTTTTTGCTGAAGCTATGGCCAGTTATAAACCGATTGTCGCCAGTCGTTCCTCCTCGACACCGGAGTTGATTGAAGATGGTGTACAAGGTCTATTAGCCAACCCCTTAGATGCCGAAGATTTAGCCAGTAAATTAGCGGAAGTGCTTCTCAATCCAGAAAAAGCTCGTTCCTTAGGGAAGGCAGGTAGAGCGAAAGTTTCAGAATTTGATGCCCCGATTATTGCCCAACGTTTCAGTCAGTTATTAACCAATTTTCTGGAAAAATAGATTAACTTTGACAATAAAAATTCAACCACTAACGCACAGCGTATAAATGGAAAATATCCACAAATGTCGAAGGTAGCAAGTCTCTTTTTTCTAGTTGAATTTTGAAGCCATTGTCCGCCAGCATTTGGCTTATTTGTTTTAAGCGTCCCTTTTTATCGTGAATTTCAGCCACTATTTGCTTAATTTTTGGCCAGTCTTTAGCTTTGATGCTTTGAAATACTTCGTATTCTTCTCCTTCCACGTCAATTTTCAATAAATCGATGGAGTCAATACCGAGTTCATTAATTACGGAGGATAGAGTTCTTACTTCACAGACTACTTGTTCTTTTTCTTGGAAAAACTCTTCAAACAAATTTTCTATTTTTGGGGAATTCTGATCGACTTTAATATCTTCTAATTCAGCCAGCGTATCCTCTGGCTTCGTGGTTGAATTAGCAGACATATTGGGATAAAAAGTAAAGATTTTTGCTGGGTTATTTTCTGAACTTAATCCACAGTTAAATAAAACAACATCCTCTAAAGAATGCAAATGAATATTTTTTTGCAAAACATCAAAAGTTGCCTTGATTGGCTCAAAGGCGAAAACTTTTGCTGTTGGTTCAACTCCCTTGACAAAAATAGAGAAGAGACCGATATTAGCTCCAACATCAAAGATTACATCGCCTTCTTTGATGATGATATTATGCCCTTCATATTGCCTTTCAGTAAATATTTCCGAAAAAATGTATTCTGTTTCCTCTTTGCTACTACTGTAGTAACATTCCAATCCATTAGAAAAAGTAATTTTTTTGGCAATCACCGTTGATGTATAGTTGTAATCTTGGACAAAATTATATTAACACCATGAATCGCTCCCCGTCAAGAATGAGGTAAGCTGTTGACTATCTAAATTACTCGTTAAGATTGCAGGGGAGTGCCGGAGCTGCGGATCAGGGAGAAGCATCTTGAACACTTGTACTAAAATTTCAATACGCAGTTTAAATTCAGTACAGCTTAGTCACTAGACCTCTTGTAAAAATCAAAAATTGCTGTTAGGTTTAGGAGTCAGTAGCCTGTAGTCAGTAGTCAGGAGAATTAAGAATGAATAATAATTAACTAAATGGTCTATTTAGAGATTTTATACAATTTAATCCTTAATTTTGCCGTTTATAACTGATAACTGATCACTGATAACTGAAATGACGAACTTAAACCGCCGTTTTCCGTGACTCAAGGATGGGGTGGATAATTGTCCAAGCCAGGACGATAATTAAAGCCAAGATACCAAAACGAGCCATAGAAGTAACTAACTGGTGCAAGGGTAACAAGCGGCCTAAAAAGAAGGATAATGTCACCATAATCGTCGCCCACACCGTGGCCCCACCGAGATTACAGAGGAAAAAGCGACCGTAGGGCATTCGGGCAATTCCCGCCATGGGACCTGCAAAGATTCTTAACAAAGCCACGAAGCGACCGAAAAAGACCGCCCGGGGTGCATTTTTACTAAATTGTTCCTTGGCTAATTCTAGTTTTTGAGGCGGAATCCGAAAGAATTTGCCAACTTTTAACAAAAACGGCCAACCTCCAGCGCGACCGAGCCAATAGCCAAAATTATCGCCCAAAACTGCTCCTGTAATTGCGCTGACTAAAACTAACCAATAGTTTAAATCACCGCTACCGGCAAGGAAGCCGCCGACAATGGTGATGGTTTCTCCTGGGATGGGAATCCCGGTATTTTCGAGGGTGATGCCGATAAATACTGCCCAGTATCCGTATTGGTGGGCGATTTCTTCAATATTTTCTAGGGATAATAGCTCTAGGGACATGGAGCGCTTTCTTAACAAAGGTTTACGAATATTCTAAGATATTTTTACAGTATTTAACCGTGGCTGAACATGACTTTTCCCAGTATTGATTTATTAGCAATTCGTCAGGGTGAGATAAAAGATTTAGCGGGCATGAACTTGTCAGGGGCTGATTTAGCGGGTGCAGACCTAGCTGAGGCGAATTTACGGGCAAATTTACGCGGTGCTGACCTGACAGGGGCAAATTTAAGGGGAGCAGATTTTCGTAATGCCGATTTACGCGGGGCAATTCTCCTTGATGCGATCGTCACTGGGGCAAGTTTGGCCGGCGCTTTTTTAGCTGGGGCTGTTTTTAATCATCTAGATTTGTCTGGGGCGGATTTTCGCGGTGTCGATGGCCGGGGAGTGAGTTTTGTCGGGGCGATTTTAACCCATGCGGATTTTACTAGCGCTAATCTGTCCGGGGCAGATATGTCGGCAACCGATTTAGAGGAAGCAATTTTTTTCGGGGCGGTTTTACGGGGAACAAATTTTACTGATGCCAATCTTCTTTGTGCTAGTTTAGCCTCGGCAATAACCACGGGGGCAATTTTCGATCGAGCTTGTTTAGAGGGGACAGGATTAACCTAAATGGCTGATAGATAAAAGAAGATGAGTTTCTAATTCGTTGCTGGAACCTGATCTAGGCTTAAAAATCTGACCCATTCCCCTGTTGATCTGCCTCCATAGCTCCAGCTATTCTGAACCAGATGCAATCACTGATCTTCAAGAAATAAGACTTTTAAGCTATTGCTCTTCCTCTTGGCCAAATTGATCAAGTTTTGGCCATCCTCGACTAGAAAATTTAGGTTAATTGTCTGGGTAATTAGTGCAGTTATTGAATAATTTTCCCCAACCAATTAAGCAATCAACCTAGTTCCTTAAGGGAACCTAGAAGAAAAGATTATGCACAAAAATGATAGGATTGATTGATACCTAGCTGCCGTTAATCGCCATCGATGAGACCTTTACGCCAACTTTATCGCTATTTAAGTTTATTTTGCCTCTGTCTTCTTCTGACTGTGGGCTGTCAGTCCACTAATTCCAATTTACTTCAGGGGAATAGCGATCGCCTGATGATTGGGACAACCCTAAAACCACGCTCGATCGATCCTGCTGATAGTTATGAGTTAGCAGGACTTTTTATTATTTATAATCTCGGTGAAACTCTCTACACCTACGCAGAAGGAACCACTAATTTAAAGCCTCTCCTGGCCACGGAATTACCCAAAATTAGCCCCGATGGTTTGACTTATACTATCCCAGTACGTCGAGGAGTTATCTTTCATGATGGGACGGTTTTTAACGCAGATGCGATGAAGTTTTCCCTAGAAAGATTTATAAAAAATGGTGGTGAACCTTCCTTTCTTCTCCAGGATACAATTGATAAAATCACCGCTACCAAAGAAGACGAAATTACTATTAAATTAACCAGACCTTTTGCCGCCTTTCCTGCTCTTTTAGCTTACCCTGGAGCCTGTGCGGTTTCACCAAAATTTTATCAAATTGGCGAAGGGAAATTTAAACCCGAAGAATTTATCGGCACAGGACATTATCGATTAAAAGCAGTTACCAGCGATTCTTTTAGTTTAGAAGCCTTCGATCGCTATTGGGGAGAACCGGCCAAAAATAAGGAAGTTAATGTTCAAATTTATCTCTCGAATCCTGCCAATTTGTTTAACGGTTTTCAGACGGGGGCGGTAGATATTGCTTATCAATCTTTACTGCCTCCTCAAGTGAGAAAATTACGCACAGAAGCAGCCCAGGGAAAATGGCAAGTGATCGAATCTTCTGGGGCAGCAATTAACTTTATGAGCGTCAATCTCAAAAGTGAACCCACCGATAATATTTTAGTACGACAAGCAATTGCTTCTCTAGTCGATCGAGATTTACTTAATGATCGCATTTTACAAGGTCAAGGCATCCCTCTTTTTAGTCTCATTCCTACTACTTTTTCCGAGTCACAACCAGTGTTTAAAGAGCGCTATGGCAACCATAATATAGAGCAAGCAAAACAATTACTAAAAACTGCTGGTTATAGTCCAGAAAAACCCGCAATTGTAGAAGTTTGGCACTCCTCGGGATCGATCACTTCCAGCAGCGTGGCGGCGGTGATGAAAGCTCTAGCAAAACGGGATTTAGATAATATGATTCAATTTGAACCTAATAGTATACTAGGAGCGGCCTTTTTCCGTAATATTAGCCAGGGACTTTATACCACTGCCCTATCTAATTGGTATCCCGATTTTTTGGATGCAGATAACTATATTTATCCCTTTTTAGATTGTGCTAAAGGTTCCCCAGAAACTGGCTGCGAAGAGGGAGGATCACAAAGTCAAGGCTCATTTTTTTATAGTCAAGAAATGAATCAATTAATCGCCCAATCCCGTCGGGAAACTAACCCAGCCAAAAGAAAGCAAATTTTTGGCAAAATTCAAGAAATTCTCGCCGATGAAGTTCCCTATATTCCCCTTTGGCAAACCAAGGAATACGCTTTTGCTCGCAATGGCATCACGGGAGTTATCATCAATCCCAGTCAGACTTTTCCCTTCTGGACAATTGCCAAAAAATCCTGATAATTAATTATTAGGAGTCAGCCTTGAATCAGTTATCAGTTATCAGATGTGAGTTTTTAGTTCACTGTTCACTGTTCACTGACAAAACTCTCTATTTCCTTCCTCATTATCCATTTTCCTATGAAACTAACAGCAATGTCCTTTAATATTCGCTACGATAAACCTGATCCCGATGAGCGTAATTGGCGAGTAAGAAGGGAAGCAGTCGCGGCTTTAATTGCTCACTATTCTCCTGATATAATTGGTACTCAGGAAGCTCGCGCTAATCAATTATTGGATTTACACCGTTTATTGCCAAAATATCAAAGTTTAGGCAGTGATCGCAGGGGAACAGGATTAGATGAACATTGTGCGATTTTATATCAACCAAGTCGGTTAAAATGTTTGGAAATTTACGAATTTTGGCTATCAGAAACTCCCGATATTGTTGGCAGTATCACTGAAGCTTGGGGTAATCCTTATCCCCGCATGGTAACGGGGGCTAAATTTCGCAATCTTGAGGGGCAAACTTTGCAGTTTTATAACACCCATCTCGATTACTATAGCGACAAAGCTAAGGACTTAGGGGCTAAGTGCATACAGGAGCGTTTTTGTCAACTAGATTTAACAGAAGATTACCTGTTTTTAACGGGGGATTTTAATGTTAATTATCAACGATTACCCCGTCAGATTTTAACTCAACATCTCCAGTCAGAAATTAAATTAAAGGATGCTTTAGCAGATTTGGAATTAGCAGAACAAATGAGCTTTAATAATTACACCGATACCCCTTATTTAGCCATCGATACAATTTATTATGATAGCCGTTTGCAGTTAGATTGGGCAAAAGTAGATCGTTCTCGTTGGTTGAATCTTATTCCTTCCGATCATTATCCCGTAATTGCTGCTTTTACCTTGCCCTAAAAATAGATCATTTTTGTATTTAGCAAATATATAGAGGCTGAAAGCTTCAGCAGGCTCTGGTGATTCGATGGTTAAATTTGTTAAGTTTTTTAAACGGCAAAAAAATTAACAATAAGCGCAAGCCTTGCCAGATATAGATCGCTCTCAATGGCGAAACCAATAATAATTATTCCCAAAAACTTAGGATTTATTTACGTTTTTAAAGGGCAGTAATTACCGCATTTGTGTTATAAAAATAACAAGAACAATTTCTTGACCGAGGAAAAATTTATGAGCATCGAAGACAAAATGAAAGCGGCTGCCAAAAATGTCGAGGGGAAAGTACAATCGGCTGCTGGAGAATTAACTGGCGACGAGAAAATGAAAGCAGAAGGAGAATTAAAGCAGGTACAAGCAGCGGCAATGAACGTGGCAGCTGATGTCAAAGATAAGGCAGAAAATTTGTTGGAGGACATGAAAAACGCCGCCCAGGACGCAATCGAAAACATCAAAGACAAAATTAACTGAACGGGATTAAAATCATGATTAATGTCATTTCTTGGATAATTTTGGGCTTTATTGCTGGTGCGATCGCAAAAGCTATTTATCCTGGGCGACAGGGGGGTGGTATTTTTGCCACGACTTTGCTAGGAATTATCGGGGCTTTTGTGGGGGGAACCCTGTTAAATTTGCTTCAAACTGGCAGTTTTGCCCTAGGGAGTTCTAGCTTGAGCATACCGGGTATTTTTGTGGCTATTATCGGGGCAATCCTGTTTATTTTCCTCTGGGGATTAGTTACCAAACTCCTTCCTCGCTAATAGTCTTAACTCCTCTTTATTTGATTAATTCCACCCCATCTTTGCCGTCAATCTCCTGTAGATAAACTCTGACCTGTTCCTCGGCTGCGGTGGGGAGTTTTTTGCCCGTAAAATCTGGGTGAATTGGTAATTCCCGATGACCACGATCAACGAGGACTAATAGGCGAATTTTTTGCGGTCTGCCATACTCAATAATAGCATTAAAAGCGGCGCGGATCGTGCGACCTTTATAGATAACATCATCAACTAAAATCACGGTTTTTCCCGTGACATCTAGGGGCATTTTGGTTTTAGCAGGAGTGCGGGTTTTAATGCGATCGAGATCGTCGCGATAGAAGGTAATATCGATCGCTCCCACGGGAACTTTTACCCCTTCTAAGCTCTCGATTTGACTAGCAATTAAATTAGCTAAAGGCACTCCTCGCGTGTAGATACCGATCAAAATCAAGTTATTTAAATCGCCACTTTTTTCGATAACTTCGGAAGCTAAACGGGTAATGGTGCGACGAATTTCGTCAGCCGAGAGAATTTCAATTAACTGTGAGGTCATAATTTTCCAAGAGAACGGGGGATAGGGGATAGGGAAATTTTTACGGCAATGGACTTTTTTTACTTTTTCTTTTTTCCTTTAAAACCATCTTCCCACTAACGAATATAATTATTTTCACTTACCTATTTTAACTCGATCGCTCATGAGTGATGAATTATTGCAAAAATCTGCCCTAGAATTAGCCCAACTGATTCGCACTAAACAAATCTCCCCCCTAGAATTAACCCATTTATACCTCGACAGAATTGAGAAATTTGACTGTCAAATTGGTAGTTTTGTCCATGTCGCCAGGGAAAGCGCCCTAGCCACCGCTGGCGCCCAAACGGAACAATTAAGTCAAATCGCCGCTACTGCCGAATTACCGCCTTTTTTTGGAGTTCCCACCGCCATTAAAGACTTAAATGCCGTCGCTGGAATGCCGGTTAGTTACGGAGTCGCCGCTTTACAGGGAAATATCGCCCAATATGACGAAGGAATCGTCACCAGAATGAAAATGGCGGGTTTTATCCTTCTGGGCAAAACTGCCACTTCCCAACTAGGTTCCTTTCCCTACACCGAAAATCCGGGTTTTTTGCCGACTCGTAACCCCTTCAACCGCGATTATACCGCAGGAGGTTCCAGTGGCGGCGCGGCGGCGGCGGTAGCGGCGGGTTTCTGCCCGATTGCCCAGGGTTCCGACGGTGGTGGTTCCATTCGTACTCCGGCGGGTTGTTGCGGTTTGGTGGGGATAAAACCCAGTCGTGGGCGCGTTTCCTATGCCCCGGTGGGGGAATTTCAAAGCGGTATCGCCACTAACGGCACTCTTTCTAAGACGGTGGCAGATGGGGCTGCGCTGCTTACCGTGATTTCTGGCTATACGACGGGCGATCCCTACTGGCTACCAGATCCGCCCTTTTCTTTCCTAGAAGCCACTCAGAGAGCCGTAAAACCCCTAAGAATCGCTTTTTCTACTTCCATATCCCCCTTCGGCGAGGCGGCTTCCGTCTATAAAAATGCTGTCCTCGCTACGGCTAAAATTTTAGAGGACATGGGGCATCATTTAACGGAGTATTCTCCCGATTTACAGGCGTTAATCGCTCCTTTTCGCCGTATTTGGCAAGCGGGAACGGCAGCGACGGGAATTCCCAAGCAGTTATTAAGTCCCCTTAACCAATGGTTATTAGAGAATTCTGGCAGCGCGGGGGAGTACCTGCAAGCAGTGCAGCAGATGCACATTATTTCGCGGCAAATTGTGGCGATGTTTGATAATTTTGATGTCTTACTTTTGCCCATTTTCCTACATCAACCCCCCGGAATTGGTGAGTGGGAAAATTTACCACCGGAAGCAGCGGTTGATAAGATGATTGCTTGGATTGCCCCTTCCCCGATTGCTAATGCGAGTGGTTTACCTGCGATTGCTTTACCCACAGGAGTGGATAGTCAGGGTTTACCCGTGGGAATCCAGTTAGTGGGTAAACCTGCTGATGAAATCACTTTGTTAGGTTTATCGGCACAATTAGAGGCAGCTAATCCTTTCGGTTTGATGGCTAATTTTAACTAGCAAGACTTTGGGTAAATTGGGGAATGGAAGCGATAAGTTTGCGGGTGTAATCGCTTTGGGGAGAGTTGATAATTTCGTTAGCTGTACCGATTTCCTCAATTTTACCTTTATTCATCACCATAATGCGATCGCTCATAAATCTGACAACACTTAAATCGTGGGAAATAAAGATATAAGTGAGATTAAATTCCTGCTGTAATTCTTTGAGTAAATTTAAGACTCCCGCTTGTACGGAAACATCTAAAGCAGAGACAGATTCATCACAGATGATAAACTGAGGATTTAAGGCTAAAGCGCGGGCAATACAAACCCTTTGTCGTTGTCCTCCCGATAATTGATGGGGATAGCGATCAAACCAAGTAGGATCGAGTTTAACTCGTTCTAATAAATATTCTACTCGTTGCCGTCGCTTTTGGGAATTGCCGCCGGTATGATGAATAACCATCGGTTCTAAAATTGCTTTACCGATGGATAAACGGGGATTTAGGGAGTTGTAGGGATTCTGAAAAACTATCTGTAATTCCCGGCGTAGTAATCTTAATTTTGGCTCACTGGGGTTTAATTTAGCAAGATTTTCTCCTCGGAAATAGATATTTCCAGAAGTGGCGGGAATTAAGCGCAGAATTGTCCTTGCTAAGGTGGATTTTCCGCATCCCGACTCACCGACTAAACCGAGAGTTTCCCCCTGTTTAACGGCAAAACTGACCTGATCTACGGCATTAAAAAAGGTCTTTACTTGCCCGAAAACTCCCTTAACTGGAAATCTAACCGATAAGTTTTCTACCGATAAAATATTCTCGTGATGTTGTAACCCTTCAATTCTGCTTTCTTCCTCCTGGAGAGTAATAAATTTAACTGCTGGTGGAGTAATTTCCTGTAGTTCAATAATCTTACCTTCGGAGTCTTTTTCCACTTGTAAAAAATCGCTGACGGTGGGTAATTTTTCGGGACGAGAGTTTAAGCGAGGACGACAGGCAAGTAAACCTTTTGTGTAGGGATGTTGGGGAGAATTTAATACTTCTTCTTTAGTCCCCTGTTCGACAATTTCTCCTTGATACATTACGACAATTTGATCGGCAATTTCGTTAATAACTCCCAGATCGTGGGATATAAAAACCATCGACATTTCTCGATCGCTTTTACACAAATCTCGTAATAATCTTAATATTTCTGCTTGGACAGTCACATCTAAAGCGGTGGTTGGTTCATCGGCAATTAATAGGGTAGGATTACAAGAAATCGCCATGGCAATCATTACCCTTTGTAATTGTCCCCCCGATAATTCGTGAGGATAACGCTTGAGAATTGCTTCTTTTTGTTCTTGAATATAAGTTCTAATTTTTTCCCTAACATGACCCTTATTTTCTAAGGGAAAAGTTTCTATATACTTCTCCTCTAACTGTTCATCACTGGGTAATAAACGCACTTCTTGCAGTAGAGACATTGCTTGATTTTTTGCCTGTTCGGTGGTGACTTTTTGATGCAGTAAAATTGCTTCGGTGAGTTGAAACTCGATGTTATACACTGGATTAAGAGAACTCATTGGTTCTTGGAAAATCATTGCCATTTCTCCCCCGCGATAATAACGCAATTCTTCCGGGGGAATAGATAATAAATCTACTACTTGCATTGACTGACCTTTTGCTGGACGAAAGCAAATTTCTCCCCCGGTAATTTTTCCCGGAGAGGGAACCAATCCCATGAGTGCGAGGGAGGTGACAGATTTTCCTGAACCCGACTCCCCCACACAACCGAGAACTTGACCTTTCTGCAAGCTAAAACTAATGTTATTAACGGCGACTGTTGTTCTTTTCTGATTAGAAAATTCAACGGTGAGATGGCGAACGTCGAGAACTTTGTTATCCATGGGTCTTTAAACAGAAAGACAGATTTGATTTACTTATAAATATAGCTTTTTCTGTTCCCAGTAGCTGGGTGCAATTAATTGGTAGATAGCTGGGGGAATCTCCCTTGCAAGGGAGAATTTTGCCGGCATTAAGAAGATTTTCGTCTCTCAGCGATCGCCATTTACCGGAGACCGGTGACTTTTTTAAAGAAAAATTTTTCGTTCCTGTCTCCCCTTTTCGATTAGACTGGCAATTGAGAATAATTAGCATTTATTTGAGCGATCGCAAGTCTTAGACAGTTTCAAAACCGTTGACTGAGGCTGATAGTAGTGCAGTTCTCACCCTTTGGCTACTTCGGTAAACTCGATGAGCTATCAAGGAATTATTATCACTCTTGAATGAAAGACCTTCATTACCTTACCTTTGGAGATAAGAAAAGCATGGACGATAAAATTAGACCGAATGAACCAGAAAAACCAGAAAAATCGCCAAATAAAGCCCAATTTTTCCGTTGGGGTGGTAAAAAGACAGAATTAGATAATGTCACTCCCACGGGTAATGACTTTGCTGCCACTTATCCTTTAGCACAAGTGGAAATGGGAAAAACCGTCTGGTTAGTGGGATTTCAGGGGACAGGAGGGATCAATCGACTCCTAGGTATGGGATTAAACCCCGGCATTCAATTACAGGTAATTAGCTCCCAACCGAGGGGATCGGTTTTAATTGGCATTCAAGACAATCGTATCGGTATCGGGGCGGAAATGGCCGAAAAAATCCTCGTTAGTGACATTCAACCGAAAAAACTGGAACCCAAAAAAGACCTACCTGAAGTAAGAACATTTCTGCGGGAGATACCCATAGGAAAAGCCGGTAAAGTTGTCGGTTATGACCGAGCATTGCGCGGATACAAAGGAAAATTGTTATCAATGGGATTAACTCCGGGGACAGAGTTTACCGTTATTCGCGTCGCACCTTTGGGGGATCCCGTCGAGATTCGAGTGCGGGGATTTCATCTCAGTCTGCGTAAACAGGAGGCAGACGCTTTAATCGTCGAAGAAATAGACCCAAAAAGCTAAATTTAATCATCTAAGCCTATTCATCACTCAATATCCTAAATTATGGTCAAACCGATTATCGCCTTAATTGGCAATCCTAACTGTGGCAAAACTACCCTTTTTAATGCTCTCACAGGGGCCAATCAACGGACCGGCAACTGGCCGGGAGTAACAGTCGATCGCAAAGAGGGACAATTTCAAGTTAACGGGGAAGATATCACCCTTGTGGATTTACCCGGAGTCTATTCCCTCGATGTAGAAGAAGGGGAGACAGGAATGGATGAATTAGTCGCTAGGGACTATCTGCTGTCAGGAGAAGCGGATTTAGTGATTAATATCGTCGATGCTGCCAATTTAGAGCGTAATCTCTACCTTACTACCCAAATCATGGAGATGCGTTTACCGATGTTGATTGCCCTGAATATGATGGATGTGGCCAAAACTAGGGGTATTGTGGTTAATCCGCAACTCTTAAGCGTTCGCATGGATGCAATTGTCGTGCCGATTAGTGCGGTTAAAGGGGAGGGAATCGGAGAATTAAAGCAAAAAATTGGGGAATTAGTCAGTAATATTAGCCATACTGCTGCTTATGTCGCTTATCCTGCGGTAATTGAGGAAGCTCTTAACGAGATTGTTGCCTACATTAACGACCATAGCAGTAAAAGGATCGTTGAGCCAAGATGGACTGCTTTAAATCTACTGCAATACGAGGATCGCATCGCCCCAGAATTGCGCTCACAGGAACTATTAAGCATTATCGTCAAGCATAGACGACAAATACACCAAGTTTTAGGGGAAGACCTTGATATTTTAATTGCTGATACTCGTTATGGCTTTATTCAACAAGTTACCCAGGGAGCCACTCAACGGACTGGACAGATAAATGATACCATGTCCGATCGCCTCGATCGGATTGTTCTCGATCG
The DNA here is from genome assembly GCF_008974145.1 of Microcystis aeruginosa NIES-4325. Taxonomy (GTDB): domain Bacteria; phylum Cyanobacteriota; class Cyanobacteriia; order Cyanobacteriales; family Microcystaceae; genus Microcystis; species Microcystis aeruginosa_G. Next base: position 52,475 of record NZ_BJKP01000004.1, read on the forward strand.
CTGGTTAGGAATTCCGATATTTTTGGGCGTAATGTACCTAATGTTCTTGTTTACCATCAATGTTAGTGCTGCCTTTATCGATTTCTTCGATTTAACTGCCCAGACTATCTTTGTCGATGGTTTGTCCCAAGTTTTACAAAAAATCCATACCCCTGGTTGGCTAATTGCTCTGCTCGCTGATGGGGCGGGGGGAGGTGTGCAAACCGTCGCTACTTTTATCCCCGTAATTGGCTTTATGTTCCTCTTTTTGTCAATTTTAGAGGATTCTGGCTATATGGCCCGGGCAGCCTTCGTCATGGACCGATTGATGCGTTTGGTGGGATTGCCGGGTAAATCCTTTGTCCCCATGCTAGTGGGATTTGGTTGCAGTGTACCGGCAATTATGGCCACCAGAACCCTAGAAAATTCTCGTGATCGTTTAATGACGATTATGATGAACCCTTTTATGTCCTGTGGGGCCAGATTACCTGTTTATGCCCTATTTGCGGCGGCTTTTTTCCCCATAGGAGGTCAAAATATCGTTTTTGGTCTTTATATCTTAGGAATTCTCGCCGCTATTTTGACGGGATTGGTGATGAAAAAAACCCTACTCAAGGGAGAAGTCAGTCACTTTATTATGGAATTGCCTCCCTATCATCTACCGCGTCTGAAAGGGGTGTTAATTCGTACTTGGGAACGTCTGCAAGCGTTTTTATGGAAAGCTGGACGAATTATCGTTTTAATGGTGATGATTTTGGGACTACTAAACTCCCTCAGTTTTGATGGTTCTTTTGGTAATCAAGACAGCGAGCGCTCGGTTTTAAGTGCTACCAGTAAAGCTGTAACTCCTATTTTCTCACCCATGGGACTAGAACCGGAAAATTGGCCGGCAACAGTGGGAATTTTTACGGGAGTTTTTGCCAAAGAAGCGATGGTAGGCACATTAAACTCGATTTACAGCCAACTAGCAGGGGAAGATAACCCGAATAAAGGGGCAGCACAGGTAAAATTCGACTTTTGGGGGCAAATTCAGGAAGCTATCGCCACTATTCCCGCCAATTTAGCGCAATTACCCAATCAATTACTTGATCCCTTGGGTTTAAATCTTGGTGATTTGCAAGATCAAAAAACGGCTGCCGAGAAGCAAGAAGTAGATTTAGGAATCTTTGGGGCAATGGCGAAAAGATTTGATGGTCAAGCGGGTGCTTTTGCCTATCTCTTGTTTGTTCTGCTCTATTTCCCCTGTGTTTCGGCCACATCGGCAGTATATCGCGAAACTAATGCCGGTTGGACTGTTTTTATTGCCCTCTGGACCACAGGAATGGCCTATATTGTTGCCACTTCCTTCTATCAAATCGCCACTTTTTCTCGACATCCGGGGTTTTCTCTCTTTTGGATAGTCTTGATGGGTTTAACCGTAGTCGGGGTTTTATTCACCTTAAAAAATCTCCGTCCCCGAAAAATCAACCGTCCCCTCTCCACTTCCTAACTCCTAAATTTACCTTTCTAGGTTGATAAAGATGATTTTAACCGATATACAGGCTTATCTTGCCAAAAATCAGAAAGCATCTCTGGCTGAATTATCCACACACTTTCGGATGTCAGCGGATGCCTTAAGTCCTATGCTCGATCGCTTGCTGAAAAAAGGGCGAATTCGCCTGATTTCCCTAGAAAAATGCGGAGGATGCAGCCGTTGTTCCCCGGAATCTATGGCTTTTTACGAATGGATTGAGGGCAATTCCACAGGGACAAACAACTAAAAGTTCACCACTACAGAAGTGATCTCACCATTAAGATAACTGCTGTATTACCAGTCGCTTTCAACGGAGATAGTTAATTTCTGGCGAAGAACCAAAGTCACTTAACCGCAGAACCTCAAAGTTGTATAATCTTTAAGAGTTATTAAGCTTTGTATCAGTTTGCCCGGCATCATTTAATGAATATACTTTTGGTGACATCATCTTTAGGTTTACTCCTAGCGATCGCTATCGTCGTCTATTTTGTTTCCTCTCGCAAGTACCAATCGTCGGACTCGGTGGCCAATTCCTACGACCAATGGACCCAGGACGGGATTTTAGAATATTATTGGGGCGAACACATCCATTTAGGTCACTACGGTTCCCCACCAGAAAAAAAAGACTTTCTAGCGGCAAAAGCCGACTTTGTGGCGGAAATGGTCTCTTGGGGAGGTTTGGATAAACTACCCACCGGTGCAACTCTCCTCGATGTCGGTTGTGGTATTGGTGGCAGCAGTCGCATTCTGGCCCGCGACTACGGATTTGCCGTTACCGGTGTCACCATTAGTCCCAAACAAGTGGCACGGGCCAAAGAACTAACACCCCCAGATGTAAATGCTCGCTTTTTGGTCGATGATGCCATGGCCCTTTCTTTTCCCGACGAGAGTTTTGATGTGGTCTGGTCAATCGAAGCCGGTCCCCATATGCCGGACAAAGCCGTTTTTGCTCGGGAATTACTGCGAGTTCTTAAGCCGGGGGGAGTCCTGGTGGTAGCGGACTGGAATCAGCGAGATGACCGTCAAAAACCGCTCAATTTCTGGGAACGTCCCGTAATGCGCCAACTTTTGGATCAGTGGTCTCACCCCGCTTTTGCCAGTATCGAAGGTTTTGCCGAACAGTTGGCGGCCACGGGATTGGTAGATGGGGAAGTGATGACTGCTGACTGGACAAAAGCCACTCTACCCTCTTGGATTGATACCATTTGGCAGGGGGTGATTCGTCCCCAAGGTTGGTGGCAATTTGGTCTAACTGGGTTGCTTAAATCCGTCCGAGAAGTGCCGACAATTCTGCTGATGCGTTTGGCCTTTGGCACGGGTTTATGTCGTTTTGGGATGTTCCGCGCTGTTCGCGCTCAATCCCATCTGCAAGCAAGTCAGCAAGAGTCTCTCACCTCAGTTATCTAGCTGGTTATAATTAAATTGAAGATAAATCCCCCCTTAATCCCCCCTTGATAAGGGGGGTGTCTGATAATTTTTAACACCTACCTACTTAAATTAATCTTTAATATTTAATTAATCTCTGAAAGATTAATAAGGTACGGTTCTAAACTCCACGCAATTATTACTAGGATTATAGAGAGTGTAAACTGCTTTATTTAATTCTTTACCAACGCTACCAACCCCAATTAAACGCTTATCTTGAATCGTCAAAGTTTGACTTGGTTGCCGTTTATCTAAAGTAGTAACAGTGCTGGTTAAATTAGCGGACTGTAAAGAATAATCAAAAACTTTTCCCGCACGACCACAAAATAGATTATTAACTCCCATCCGTTGCAGTCGATCTAAAATTTGCCATGGGGGAGTATCGGGGGTTAATTCTTCACTAACACTGACACTACTGCCATGAATTAATAAACAATCCAACTCGACAAAACCAAAATCGAGATTTCGTAACCATTGCACCGTTTCTAAAGAAACTGCGTCCCAGAGTTGTTTAGTGCTGTCAATTCCATGTTTATCGATTAATTCCGTCGGTTCTCCTGTTGCTCCTAAACTGTGTAAAATTAGACATTGTTCTTCCCACCATCCCCGACAAACCTGCGGATATAAGTTATTTTTAGTGGGATAACGTATTTGTTCTACCAGCATTTCACTATCGGGATTAACACCGATAAAATCTCCTAAAATATATAAATTTTCTACAGTAACTGACCGTTGCTGAATATCTTCCAAGACCGCTTGATAGGCTGGTAAATTGCCTTGAATACCGCTTAAAATCGCCCACATAATTTCTTGATTTATCACAAATTAACGTTCGCAAACATGAGTCGGATCATCGGCTTTTTCCGCATATTCTAGACCCTTAGCCAATCGCCAAGCGAAAATAGGAGGTAAACCCGATTCTAAAATAGCCTGACAGGTTTCCTGATAGTTATAGGCCACTTCTCGCAGTTGTACCGCTGCCGTTTCTCGATCGTAAATCACATAGGTGGCATTTGGACGACCGTGACGCGGTTCTCCCACCGATCCCACGTTGATGATACGTTTAACCGGTGTGGTAAATTGCCGCGACTGTTCCCCATCGGGTTGATAAACTTTTATTTGCAAGCTTCCCGCTTCGAGAGTGCGAATGTAGGGGATATGGGTATGTCCACAGAATAAAACCTCTGTATCTACCGATAAAACCCGTTCTAAAGCCGTAAAAGCGTCCATTTCGGCTAAAAGGTACTCATGGTTACTTTGGGGACTACCATGAACAAAACAGAGGTGATCTAGCTTAAAAATTTCGGGCAGTTTTGACAAATAATTACGGTTTTCTGGGGTGATTATTTGATTTGTCCACTCATGAGCTAATCTACCGCGTTTTTCTGCTAAAAGCGACGGATAACTGCACTCACAGGCATTTAATCCCTCAACGATATCCTCATCCCAACACCCTTGTACTGTAGTAATCCCCAGTTGACGGATTTTTTCCACCACTTGGTTAGGATGGGGTCCATACCCAACCAAATCCCCTAAACAGTAGATTTCTTGACAACCCTGTTGGTCTAAATCTTGCAAAACAGCATTAAAAGCGGGCATATTGCCATGAATACAGGATAAAACGGCTATTTTCATCAGATTAACTCCATTTCTGGCTCTAAAGATTCTTGAAATTGTTGTTGATAATAAAAAAGTGCCTCATCGGACAGACAACAATCACTCAGGGTATCGGCAATTGTCGGTTTATCGAGATTGCGACCGACGATTTCAATCCCACTAAAGCGATTCGGTCTCCCATCGACATTTAAGGGGAAATTTAAGCTTTGAAAGTCTTTTTCTGGGCATTCATCCATAAATTCCCCATAAATACACTGACCATTGATGATATCGAAGATACTTTTGACCCGCAGCACTTCCCCATAGGCTCCTTGGGTTAATTCTGTCCAAAAGGTGGTTAAACTGGAAAAATCGAGGACTTCTCCCGTTAAAACGGCTCTATAAATCTGTATTTCTCGTTTTTTTAACCATTGATTACCTTTTATGGTTGTTTTGACCGGACTAAAGACAATTTCATTGACGGGTACTTGTCCTTCGGAGATTTCTGCTTCTGGAGACGTAATCGCTACCCGATGACAATTGAGGGGTTTTAGAAAGCTTTCGAGGGATTGCGTGTCTAAATGCCATGGTACTTCCATATAGATCGTGTTTTCCATGGATAAACTGCTCAAAAGGTCTTCTTCTTCCCTAGAAACACAGGACAACTGGGGAAACTCACTCTGTAAAGTGAGGCGATCAATGGGAAAAGTTTCCGTCTGGGGACTAAAATATAGGCTTGGCTGCTTGCTCTGAGCGATTTGTTCGCGAATCCAATGGGTTTTTCCCGCAGCTATACCCCCCGTCACCACGATAATCATTCTGCTCCTTCTCTACTGTGGTAATGATAATCATTCTAGCATAAGTTAGATTGGGGCAAGTAATCTTCCTTAACCAATCCTCTAGACTTAGCCAGGTTATTTTGGGAAAAATTGGCGGTTTCTTGGGATATTAATCATGGTTATGGCTCTTTTCTCTAGGATACCATTGGCTTTGTCCATCGGGTAAATCAACTAAGGTAATTCCCATCATTTTTAATTGTTCCCTTAATCGATCGCTTTCGGGATAGTTTTTTCAGCGAGAAAACGGGTTTCTTGAAGAGATCGTTTTCTCGCTGAATTTATCGCCGCAAAAATAAGGGTTAAATGGCATAAAATCTGTAAATAGACCATTTAATTGATTATTATTCATTCTTAATTCTCCTGACTACTGACTACTGGCTACTGACTCCTAACCCTAAAAACGATTTTTGATTTCTGCAAGAGGTCTATTCATAGTTTGTACTTTTGAATTTTTTGCGAACTAGCCAAGCATTCGTTTAGTTGTGTCAAGATTTCCTCTTTATTTAAATTTCTGCCGATAAAAACTAACTGATTCTTAGGAGATGTATCCCATTCTACCGCTTGCAGATCGTAACGAAGACCGCTCAATTGAAAAATATGTTTTAAATCGCTTTGTTGAAACCAGAGAATACCTTTAGCTCGAAAAACATTGATCGGCATTTTTTCCGTGAGAAAAGGTTCAAATTTATCTAGATTAAATGGTTTATCGCTAACAAAGGAGACAAAATTAAAGTCTTCAGGAGATTGATTATTACTGAAGCTTGGGCGATTTTTTTGAAAGTCTCTCAACTGGTTTTTATACAATTCTTCTTTAGTTAAACCTATATCTAACAATAAACCCAAAGGAACCTGAACATAACTACTTTTTAGGAGTCTTATACCCTGTTTTTCTCTACGAATAAACTTTTCTAAATCATCTAATTTTTTGTCACTGACTCGATCTATTTTATTGAGAATTACCACGTCACCATAACGAATTTGACTAAGGGCAATATTACTATCAAAATGATCGGCGGTAAAGGTTTCAGAATCCACGAGGGTAATAATAGAATCTAAGCGAGTCAGATATTTTAATTCCGTCGCCAAGAAAGTGAGGATAATTGGCAAAGGATCGGCTAATCCTGTGGTTTCAATGATTAGATAGTCTACGGGTATTTCTTTTTCTAAGACCTGATAGACTGTCTCAATTAAACTATCATTAATTGTACAACAAATACAGCCATTACTCAATTCTACCATATCTTCATCGATGGAAACGAGCAATTGAGAATCAATATTAATATCTCCAAACTCATTGACTAATACGGCAACTTTTAACCCTTCTTTATTGTCAAGAATATGATTTAGTAAGGTAGTTTTTCCACTCCCTAAAAAACCAGTAATAATCGTCACAGGCATTCCCGATTTAGGCAAGCAAGGGAGGGAATCGGAGAGAGGAATTATCAAAGAACTCATGGCAGCTAACCCACTTGTAAGTTAATTAATTGGCAGAAAATAGGCTTTTCTCAACCCTGTTAAATTCTCCTGGATGGGATCGATCTCCACTAATTGATCAGTTTATACAAAAGCTTCAGAGATTAGTTTTAGATAGGATCGCCGTTTGCATTTTTTCTAATAAATCTGCCAGCGTCATCGAACCTAAATCACCCGCTTGTCGAGTGCGAACACTTAGAGTTTTACTGCTAACTTCTCGTTTTCCAATCACAGCTAAGACAGGGATTTTTTCTAGTTCTCCTGTACGAATTTGTTTACCTAAACGCTCACCACTTTTATCGATTTCCACTCGATAACCAGCTTGTTTTAACTGCATTGCTACCGCTAAAGCATAATGCTGCTGTTCATCACTAACGGGTAATAAACGGACTTGAATAGGTGCTAACCAGAGAGGAAAATCTCCCGCATAATTCTCGATTAAAATACCAAAAAATCTTTCCAAAGAGCCAAAAATAGCTCGATGAATCATAATCGGTCTTTCGCGACTACCATCCCTAGCTACATATTGCATATCAAAGCGTTCTGGCAAGTTAAAATCGACCTGAATCGTGGAACATTGCCACATTCTACCGATCGCATCTTGAATTTTTATATCAATTTTGGGACCATAAAAAGCCCCACCTCCCTGATCCTCAATATAATCCCACTTTTTAGCATTTAAGGCCTCAATTAAAGCCGCCGTTGCCAATTCCCAAACACTATCGCTACCCACGGATTTACTGGGGCGAGTCGATAAATTTATCTGATAATTAGTAAAGCCAAAATCGGAAAGAATTTTCTCGGTTAAATTCAAAACTCCTAGAATCTCTGCGGCAATTTGTTCGGGTAAACAGAAAATATGAGCATCATCTTGGGTAAAACCTCGCACCCGCATTAATCCGTGTAAAACCCCCGATCGCTCGTAACGATAAACTGTGCCTAATTCTGCCCATCTGAGGGGAAATTCTCGATAGGAATGCAGGTCATTTTGATAGGTTAAAACATGAAAAGGACAATTCATCGGCTTAATTTGATAGCTTTGCTGTTCTAACTCGATCGCCTCAAACATATTGTCGCGATAAAAGTCCCAATGTCCAGAAGTTTTCCACAGATCTAAATTAGCTAGATGGGGAGTATAAAGAAATTGATAACTCGCTTCTAAATGAGCTTGGCGCCAATAATCTTCGATTAAATAACGCATTGTTGCACCCCGGGGATGCCAAAAAACTAAGCCGCCACCCGCATCTTCTTGGATGCTAAATAATTTTAATTGTTGTCCCAATTTGCGATGATCTCGTCGCTGCGCTTCTTCTTTTTGTTGGAGATAATTTTGTAATTCTGCGGGGGTTTGCCAAGCTGTGCCGTAAATTCGCTGTAATTGCGGCTGTTTTTCATCTCCTTGCCAATAAGCACCCGCTACACTCTCCAATGCGAAAGCATCTGGGTTAATTTCCCCCGTCGAGTTGAGATGGGGTCCCGCGCACAGATCCCACCAAAATTCTTCCGGGGGAGAAACAGCGCCATCAATTAACGAGGGTTCTCGATCGCTCCGTCCTGCGTCCGGACTACCGATAAAATAACGGGTAATGGTTTCATCTGGGGGAATTCTCTCTAAAATTGACCGTTTGTAGGGTTGATTAAGGCGCTCGATTTCTGCGGTAATTTCGCTTCTTTCCAGCACTTCTCGGATAATTGGCAGGTTTTTCCCGATAATTCGCCCCATTTCTGCCGCTATTTTCTCCAAATCTTCGGGGGTAAAGGCTGTCGGGCGATCGAAATCGTAGTAGAATCCCGTTTCTGTCCAGGGACCAATAGCGACTTTGGTTTCAGGAAAGAGAGTTTGTACGGCCATCGCTAAGATATGGGCGCAAGTATGGCGTATTTTTACGATTTTTTGCGAATATTTCTCGATAACGGCGCTTTCTGCTAGGGGATACTTAATCTGATTGACCATTGCTAGTTAAAATAATAATGATTATCATTTTAGCAAAGGAGGGCTGATGTCTGAGAGAAAAATGCGCTCAAATCCTCTAGCGGCAAGCTCAACGATAATTAATTTTTGAGAGTTCAAAAATGAGAAAAATAGGCATAAAATCTCTAAATAGAGAATTTAATTGATTAAAGCCCATTTTTGATTCTCCTGACGACCGAATACTGGCTACCTACTCCTCACATAAGGGAAGATTTTTGATTTTGACAAGAGGTCTATACTTAATAGAGCCGTAGATTAATAACATTGCCGTTAAAGTCATGGCCATAATTAGGGGGGCGATTTTGGCTAACCAGAAAGCCACGAAGATTATGCCGATTCCGTCAGCGAGTAAGATGGGTAAACGTGGCCCTATGCCATGGTCAATAATTTTTTCCGTGCTTGGCTGCAGTTGAATCTTGGCTAAACAATGAAACCAAATTTGACTGACTAGAACTATTAAGGCCCCCCATCCTATCCAGAGGGCAGCCACATAAAAGCCCGATAATTCTAAAACAATTGTACTAACTGTGACCATAAAAAAGCGATCGAGGCGAGGATCGCTGGTTTTTTGCTGAAATTGGGCAATTTCTGCCAAGTCCACCGATGCCATGCGTGCCTGTTCAATACACATCCCCAGGGTACCTAGGGCAAGAATAGCAGCGGATAGGTTTTCCGGTGAGAAGATTTGGGAGATTATGCCTAAACTAGCCGGAAAAAACAGTAAAAAAAGGATCGTTCGTCTCATCTATTCGGTGTGGGGTCGGATTAAGATAAGAAATGCTCTTGACTTGATCATTTCTGTAATGTCTTGTTTGCCTCCTTTTCAAAATGCTCTCCTTCTCACCCAAGCTTTAACCCATCGTTCCTATGTCAATGAACAGTCCGAATTGACGGAAAATAACGAGCGCCTAGAATTTTTGGGCGATGCGATTTTAGCTTTTTTGGTGGGCGAACTTTTGTATCAGAAATATCCCGCCATGAACGAGGCAGAATTAACCCGTTTGCGGTCAAATTTGGTCAAAGAAGAACAATTAGCGCAATTGGGCATCGAAATCGGCCTGGGGGAGTTAATGCGTTTAGGCAAGGGAGCAATTAAAGATCGGGGGCGATCGAATCCTACCCTATTAGCGGACACTTTTGAAGCGATAATTGGGGCTTATTATCTAGATTCGGGGTTAAATGCGGTTAAAAACTATCTGCACCAACTTTTTATCCCTGTAGCCTCTCATTTAGTCTCTCAACAATCGGAATCGCCATCTTTTATCGATGCCAAAAATCTCTTTCAACAGTGGGCCCTGGCCAATTTTGCCTCTAATCCAGAATATGCGATCATCGAGGTGACAGGACCCCCCCACGCTAGGGAATTTACTGCCGAAGTGCGGGTTAATCATCTTCTCTACGGTACAGGTAAAGGTAAACGGAAACAGGATGCCACCAAAGCGGCTGCCGAAGATGCCTTAAAGTGCTGTCAATTGCCAGGGTAAATAGGGCCAACCCCACTTATCTGAGGGGCCACCAATTAACTTTATCCCGGGTGGCACTGTACACTTCTTTTAAACCCTCGGCATCCAGTACCCGAATTAAATCCCCCGTCGATTCGGAGGCAATTAATCCCACGTTTTGCAATCCTTTTAATACCTGTTCGACGGTGCGTTGATTGAGTTGACAAGCGCGAGCAATCACATCGACGGATAGATCAAAAGTATAGATATTTTCAGCATCTGGTTGACTGCCTAATTCTCTTTCTTGATAGATTAAGGCTCTGAGTAAAGTGGCTACAGCTTGGGGTGGATAGCTACTGCAATTAAGCAAATGATACTCGAATTTTTGCTGTAATTCAAATAAAAAACAGTACCGTTGACGAAAACTTTCGTTATCGTTGTAAATCTTTTCTAGCGCCGATAAGGGAATTTTCAGGACGTGGGTGGTTTTATAGGATTCCACCAAACAGGGAAAGGCGCGACTGGCTAAACCATAACTAAAGGGTAAACTCCTCATGCCAAAACAACCGCCGGGGTAGGTAATGGCAATAATCCGGTCGAGGGGAGTGCTGCGGACGACGATTACACCCTCATTCAAAATCACATACAAAACATCTAGAAATTCATCAGGCAGAAAAGCCGTATAGACGGGACGATTGGAAAATAGCGTCTCTAGCTTGAGATTGTCGGCATCGAGATACTGACTTAACCAAGCTTCCTCTAGTCCGCGAAAGAGAAAACTCTGGTTAATCAGTTGTTGTAGGAGGGTTGTTTTTTTGGCTTTGACGCTCTTGCCCATAGTCTCAAACCTATATGTAGCACTGATTTTATCTTCTCACAGTTTCCCTGCTCCTAACTTGGTTTCAAATTTGTTTTATAAATGTATTGAAATTTTGTTTTGTGTGATGTAGGATTAAAGCAGACCTGAAAACAGATACAAACTCAGAGTAAATCTCAGGAGCGCCGCCGATGCAGTCATCCCAGTCTTGTTTATCCCTACTCATGGCAACTGTCCTGATGGGAGGAATGCTGGTATCTTGCACCCCATCCCCCACCAATAGCGGCAATGACAGCCAAAAACCCCTGACTGTGACACTTGTTTCCTATGCTGTCACCCAAAGTGCCTACGAAAAAATCATTCCCAAATTTGTCGAGGAATGGCAACAAAAAACGGGGCAAAAAGTAACTTTTGAACAGAGTTATGGTGGTTCTGGTTCCCAAACTCGCGCGGTTATCGATGGTTTAGAAGCGGATGTGGTAGCGTTGGCTTTAGCTTTGGATACCAAGAAAATTGAGCAAGCGGGATTAATTCAACCCGGTTGGGAAAAAGAAGCACCCAATGACTCTATTGTTCATAAATCTGTAGTGGCTTTTGTTCCTCGTGATGCCAATATTAAAATTAATCAATGGTCAGATTTAGCCAAGGATAATATTAAAGTTATTACCGCTAATCCCAAGACTTCTGGCGGAGCGCGCTGGAATTTTCTCGCTCTTTGGGGTTCGGTGACGCAAGCGGGAGGCAGTGAACAAGCGGCGCAAACTTTTGTCGAAAAAGTGTTTAAAAACGCGCCAGTTTTACCTAGAGATGCTCGCGAATCTAGTGATGTATTTTTTAAACAAGGTCAGGGAAATGTGTTAATTAATTACGAAAACGAGATGATTCTCGCTAATCAAAAAGGTGAGAAGTTAGCTTATACTGTTCCCACCGATTACAACATTTCTATTGATAATCCCGTGGCGGTTGTTGATGCTAATGTGGATAAAAAGGGTACGAGAAAAGTGGCCGAAGCTTTTGTGCAGTTTTTATTTACCCCAGAGGCACAAAGAGAATTTGCTAAAGTTGGTTTTCGTCCCGTTGAACCGACTATAGTTAAAGAGTTTGAGAGTAAATTTCCTCAGATAAAAAATCTCTTTACCGTGCAGGATTTAGGCGGTTGGGATAAGGTACAAAAGCAATTTTTTGATGATGGAGGCTTGTTCGATAAAATTCTGACTAAAGCTGGTAAATCCTAAGGAGAAAAACCATGAATAATCAACCTCAATGGCAAACTAGTAATCATCCCCAAAGTGACTTACTTCTCGATCAATCTGGACTCGATCGCCCCACGTTCCGACGGATAAAAATTCGGGTTCCTAAACAATATATTAACGAGCCAATTATAGCACGTTTAGGGTCTTTTTCTGGTCTAAAAGTTAATATATTTTCCGCTTTGTTAGCTGCCAATAATAATCAAGATGGCTGGTTCGATCTACAACTACAAGGCAACTCCCAAGCTATAGAAAATGCCCTTTCCTATCTGGCAGATTTAGATGTAGAAGTTTGGTATGATTCAGCACAAGTTCTTGAAGAAGCGGACAATTGGTAATCTCTAGCAATAATTAACAATGGCTAACCCACAATTATCTTTATCTCCCAGTCAACCCCTGAAAAAAGTTTCTATTCCTTGGGTAATTACCATTAGTTATCTAGTGGTTTTGTTGGTTTTACCGGCAGCGGCACTATTTGCTAAATCCCTAACTCTTGGTTTTGCCGAATTTTGGCGTGTTGCCACTTTACCGATTTCTTTATCCGCTTACCAAGTCACTTTTTTGACTTCCTTAATCGCCGGATTAATTGACGGAGTTTTTGGCACTATTATCGCTTGGGTATTAGTGCGTTATCGATTCCCGGGTAAAAAAATTGTCGATGCTTGTGTGGATTTGCCTTTTGCTTTACCCACTTCTGTTGCCGGTTTAGTCCTAGCCACAGTTTACAGTGATAACGGTTGGCTCGGTCAATTTTTCGCCCCATTTGGCATTAAGATATCCTTTACCATTTTAGGAGTTTTTGTGGCGATGTTATTTATCGCTTTACCCTTCATTGTCCGCACCTTACAGCCGGTTTTACAGGAAATGGAAAAAGAGGTAGAAGAAGCGGCTTTATCCCTCGGCGCTTCCTCTTGGCAAATCTTTTGGCGAGTTATTTTTCCCACAATACTACCCGCTATTTTAACAGGAGTTGCCCTCGGTTTTGCCAGAGCGATAGGTGAATATGGTTCCGTAGTTATTATCTCCTCTAATATTCCCTTTAAGGATTTAATTGCCCCAGTTTTAATCTTCCAAAGACTAGAGGAATATGATTACACGGGGGCAACAGTAATCGGCATGGTTTTATTACTGGTTTCTTTGTTCATGTTAATAGTAATTAATTTCCTGCAGCAATGGGGGCAAAAATACAGAGTTAAGTAAAGAGTAAAAAATATTAGAGTATGACTGGAGACAGATCAAAAATGCAGAATCCAAAAGCCTTAACTAAACCGAAAGAATGGGATTACAAACCCCTACTAATTATTATCGCCCTTGTCTATCTGGCACTATTATTATTTATTCCCGCAGCGGCAGTATTTTACTATGCTTTTCGCAATGGATTCCAAGCTTTTTTAGAAGCGGCGGGAACCTCTGACTTTATCGAAGCGGTAAGATTAACAGTAATTATTGCCCTAATTACTGTACCTTTAAACACAATTTTCGGACTTTGTGCCGCCTGGGTAATTGCTCGCAATCAATTTCGTGGTAAAACTTTATTAATTAGTTTAATTGACTTACCTTTTGCCGTTTCTCCCGTGGTAGCGGGTTTAATGATTGTACTGCTCTATGGGCGCAATGGTTGGTTAGGTTCTTTTTTAGAACTTTTCAGTATAAAAATACTTTTTGCTTTACCCGGAATGGTATTAGCAACTATATTTGTCACCATGCCTTTTGTCGCTAGAGAAGTTATCCCAGTCTTAGAAGAAATTGGTTTGGAACAAGAGGAGGCGGGGCGCACTTTAGGGGCAAATGATTGGCAGATTTTCTGGCGCGTAACTTTACCTAATATTCGTTGGGGATTGATGTACGGAGTGCTGTTAACTAATGCCCGGGCGATGGGAGAATTTGGGGCGGTTTCTGTGGTTTCTGGCAGTATTTTAGGAAGAACTGCCACCCTGCCAATTTTCGTAGAACAGGCTTATAAAAATTATCTTACTCCTGCCGCTTTTAGTGCGGCGGCTATTCTAGCTTTACTAGCGGGAGTTACTTTAATTATCAAAGAAATTCTTGAACGTAAAACCGCCCACAAAATTCACACTACCTAACCACAAAAAAACTAAAAATATGAGTATTACCATCCACCAAGTTTTCAAACGTTTCGGCAATTTTCAAGCCTTAGATAATATCAATTTAACCATTCCTAAAGGTAAATTAGTCGCCCTCCTCGGACCATCGGGATCGGGAAAATCCACCTTATTACGTTCAATTGCGGGATTAGAAAGTCCCGATAGTGGCGCAATTATCATTAATGGACAAGATACCACTCATCTGGATCCTAGACGGAGAAATATCGGCTTTGTTTTTCAACATTATGCCCTATTTAAACATTTAACTGTTCGTCAAAATATTGCTTTTGGTCTAGAAATTCGCCGGCAAAAATCCCCAGTAATTAAGAAAAAAGTTGAGGAATTATTAGAATTAATTCAATTACAAGGATTAGGCGATCGCTATCCCGCCCAATTATCGGGAGGACAACGGCAGCGAGTAGCTTTAGCCCGCGCTTTAGCCATTCAACCGAATGTATTATTATTAGATGAACCCTTTGGAGCTTTAGATGCAAAAGTTAGAAAAGAATTAAGGGTATGGCTGAGAAATTTACACGAAGAAGTTCACGTTACCAGTGTTTTTGTTACCCACGATCAAGAGGAAGCAATGGAAGTAGCCGATACGATTGTCGTGATGAATCATGGTAAGATTGAACAGGTGGGTTCTCCCGCCGAAATTTACGATCATCCCGCCACACCTTTTGTGATGCAATTTATTGGAGAAGTGAATATCTTACCCAGTTTAGCAGGATTAGGAAATGGGCATCATCAGGGTCATAATTCTACCGTTTTTATCCGTCCCCACGACCTCGAAATTACGCCCGAACAAGATGGGTTGAATAGTTGGGCAGTGGTGAAAAGAGTTATTCATTTAGGCTGGGAAATACAAGTAGAATTAATGTTAGCTGATGGGGAAATGGTGGTGGCTTATCTCAATCGTGAGGAGTATAAGCAATTACAGTTACAACCAGAACAAACGGTACATTTAAAACCGAGAAAAGCGACCTTACTCACCGATTTTGACAATAAAAGTGAGAAAGTTATCGATTATTCAATTTAAAAACTTTAGGTTTATTAGAGCATTTCGCATAAAGATGCATTATAACCTATGCGGGGCTTAGGCGGCTGTTGGTGTATTGTAATTTAGTGTCAACATTCATCCGATCCCTAAAAGCGAGGGACTTTTGCTGACACTAAGTTAAAAGCTTTGCTATCTGTGCTTAAATCTACATCTAAATCTGGCCAATAAAAATGATTAGAAAAAGGCTCTTGTATATTTAAAATTTGTCTAATAGGGACATCTTGAAAACAAGGACAATCTTGATCAGAAAGAAACATTTCTTCATTGTTTGCAAGAATCCATATTTTATGGTAAGGAATATGAGTTACTTCAGCTTGAGAAGTATTTTGTCCAAGGGTTTCTAAGTTTATTTGCATTTAAATTTTTACAGTTTATTTTAAATAAATCAAGAGATTTAACCCCGGAATCGTGCGCGAGAGTGTCCAGATAAGGAGAGTGATATAAAAGATGCCGATACCCCATTGATACCAAACTAAAAAAGAAATGATAGCGGGTAATTCTTGATCGCGAACTCGCCAATCATTAAAGCCTAATTTTAGCAAATTATTGAGACTTAAATCGTAATAATTTAACCAATTCCAACGCTTTTGCCAAGAAATGGGAGTATAACGATCGCGAAAGAGGGGAAATTCGGGAACTACGGGTAAACGGGTGATTAATAAGCGTAATTGTCGCATACTACCATCTTGCAGGAAATAGGAACTATCCATTAAATCGTGATAGCGTCCCCGACGATAAAGTTCGATAATTAAAATTAGGGGTAAGGGGACAAGAATTAGGGCAATAGCTGTTAAAGTTAAGAGAGGACGGCTGGCAGATTGCAGGATATTAAACACACCGGAAAGGGTGAGAATAATATAGCTAGTTACCATACAAAAGATTTCATAACGATTGGGAATTACTGGTTTAGGAGTGAGACGACGCACGCGATCGATTAACCAAAATAAACAGCCAAAATAGGCAAAAATTATGATTCCTGTGCCGAAAACTAAACTAAAATTTGTACCATCTTGACTTAAAAGTAATAGTAAAGCAAGGAAAGAAGTATGCAGAAAATCAGCTACCCAAGTGAGGTTAATTAGGCGAATAACTGAGATATTATTTAGCTTTTGTTTTAACTGTTGTAATCGCAATTTTTCGGTTTTGTATTCAATTTGATTAGCATCGGCAATTTGTTCTAGGGAGCGAAAATTACGAACTAAATTTCTTAAAACTGTCTCATTTCCTGCTAGGTTTGGTAAATAAATTGCCTGACCAATTACTCCTCTATCTCCCAGGATTTTCGCTTTATCGGAATCAAAAGCTAATCCTGATACACTTAAATAACTATTTTTAGTAAAAGTGGAATTACTAAAATCTACCTGATCTAAAAGTTTCACATCTTGAAAACTAACCACACCATTAAAATAACTAGACCGGAAAGCGCCTGATTTTTCAAAAGTGGCATTTCTAAAGGTTAATAAATTTAAAAATCTACTCTTAGAAAATAGCGGACGATCTCGCCATTGACTTTGGGAAAAATTGGCCTCTTTTTCCCAGAAAGTACGGGTAAAATCGGCGGGTTTATCGTATTTAGTTTGATCAAAATAAGCTTCAGCAGTAAAATGACTGCGATGGAAGTTAGTAATACTTTTAAAATGTGCGCTGCGAAAGATGGCTTTATTTAAAAATTGACTTTGACTAAAATTTACATCTCCCATAAAAGTGGCTTTACTAAATTTCGCCACCCTAGCAAAACGCGATTCTAACCAATTACTTTCACGACTAAATTTTGCTGCCATTGCTTCGACAATTTGCAGAAAAAAGGTCTTAGAAAAGTCCACTTCTCCCATAAATACGGTTCCCTGCAACTTCACCGGTCCACGAAAAACTGTGACATTAAAAACCGGTTCATCGCTATCGAATAAAAAATTTTCGTCCTGTTGTAATAACTGTTCTTCCGTGGGTGATAATAGGGTAGCGAGAGCTACTTTTGTTAAAGGAGTCGGTAAGCCCAGACGGGAAGCGATAAAATTGCCTTGAATTAAGGAATTACTAAAATCTAAACCTAGGGGTTGTTTAGCGCGATTAATTTGACCTTGAATCTGTTGATAAAATTGTTCTTGCAGTTCCTTATTTTCATCGCGTATATCGATAACTAAATTAGCTAAATCGATAGTAGTCATCCCTTCTTTAAGGACGGGTGCGCTTAAACGTTCCTGCAATAAAGTTACTGTTAAGGGAACCCTATCCACTACTGCCAAACTAGGGAGAGAATGTAAACAGAAAAACAGAAAAACAATGATTAGTAACCAGCAGCCTTTCAACAACGCACCCACGACAGTTATTTTCCTAAACAAGCTTGGATAGCCATTTCTAAATCCTCTTGGTTTAAATCGGTAATAACAAAGACTTCCTGCACACTTTTTCCTATCCTCGCAATCAGCTTAAAACCACCACGAATTGGCACTGATATCCGCAATTGTAACCGCGGACAATGACCTTTTGAGCGAGAAAGTACCCCAGGAGTGACAGTGGTAATTCCTTGATAGGTAATTAACTTTTCTAATACCGCAATCAACCCCGGAATATGAGTAGAATGATTCCAAACTAAGCGACCATTATTCATAATTATGCGGCCTCTAGGGGAGCCATGGTTAATCCTTCCCGTCGCAATTGTTGGTGATAAAGTTCCGCTTGTTCTTGGGGACCAGTCCAGACAATTGCCTGTCCTTGGTAGTGAACTTGATTAGTTAATTCCCAAGCTCGATCGGTAGTCATATCCGGGATATATTTAATTAAACAATTGGCCACATGGTCGAAGGTGTTAAAGTCATCGTTGAGAACAATAACTTTATAGTTGGGATAAGTCTTTTTGACAACTTGGGTGGACTTATCTAAGGTGGTACTGGGTGCGCTGGCCATAGAAGTTACAATAGGTTAAGGTTTTGGCGGTTAAATTCGAGCATTTTGACAACAATTAAGCGGCAAAAGCCACAGAATTATTCTTCAAAACCCGGTGATAGTAATTTAATAACTGTTTGGTGGCCGCTTGCCATGCCCATTTTTCGGCTTCTAGACGCGCATTTCGTCGTAATTCCTCTCTTTCTGCCTTGGCGGTTAGTAATCTTTGGGTGGCACTAATTAAACCTTTTTCATCCCTAGGATCGAAGAGATGGCCATTAACTCCATCGGTGACAATATCGGGAATTCCCCCCGAATTTGCCGCCACCACCGGACAACCGGCAGCCATGGATTCTAAGAGTACCAAACCGAGGGTTTCTGTGCGTGAGGGAAAAAGAAAAGCATCTGCGGAAGCAAAAGCGGAGGCTAATTCTAACCCCTGTAAATAACCGACAAAATGGGTATTTGTGTCGGCAAAATGACTTGTTAAAGCTTCCCGATGGGGACCATCTCCCACAATAGCAAATCTTGCTTCGGGAATCGCTTCTAATACTGGTTTAATGCGATCGATTTCTTTTTCGGCCGACACTCGACCAACGTATAATAAGAGGGGACTATCGGGGTTATTTTGGGATAATTTCAGTCTCATAGCCGGGGATTTTAAATGAGGTTGAAATAATTCCGTATCGACTCCCCTTTGCCAAAGCTCTACTTTTTCAATGCCACGACTAGATAATTCTTGTACCATAGCAGTGGAAGTGCAGAGATTTAAACTTGCTTGATTGTGGGCCAATTTTAATAATTCCCAGAGTAATCCTTCTAGGGAACCTAATCCATAGTGTTGTAGGTATTGGGGGAGATGGGTATGATAGGAAGCGACGAGGGGAATGTTCATAGTTTTGGCAAAATAAATGCCTCCCACCCCTAAAATAGCTGGGTTAACCACATGAATAATATCAGGTTTAAACCTCTCTAAAGCTTGACCGACGGAAGGCCGGGGGAAAGCCATTTTTAATTCCGGATATAGGGGTAAGGGAATCCCTGTAACTCCATGAATTTTAGCACCTTTGTACTCCTTTAAACCGCCATCGGGAGAGAAAACTAATACCTGATGACCTAATCTTTGTAGGTGTTCCACGGTATGTTTAAGACGGGTGACAATGCCATCGATTTTCGGTAAGAAAGTTTCTGTAAAAAGAGCAATTCGCATAGAGAAAACAAGGTTAAGTAATAATTAAGGGCAAGCTTTTTGAGATAGCTAGGAATAATTACTGAATTTCTCAAGGCAATTAACTCCCCAATTAATCATAGATCAGAAAGGCCAAAGGTTTTAATCACTCGATCGCTACCTTCGATAACCACCGTCGCTCGATAATTATCGCCGATTGCTGCTGTCCATAATTGCCATTCCCCCGCCACATTGTCTAATTTTAAGGGATTAAGACCCACTTCCACTCGATCGAGTCCCCCGCTAATTCCCGTTCCCAGTGCCTTTAAATAAGCCTCTTTTGCCGTCCATAACTGAAAAAATAGCTTTTCCTTCTCTGCGGACTTTTCAACAAGCTCGTGTTCCCTAGCACAAAAAAACCTTTTTGTCAAGCTATCTAAATCTTTCATCTGGCGCATTTTCTCTAAATCTACCCCAATGCGAGCGGTTAAAGTCAAGCCACAGATTGCCATCTCCTCGGAATGGGAGAGATTAAACTGCAATTGGTAGTTAATACTCGGTTTTCCCCGTTCGCTGTAGATAAACTCGATTTTTTCGGGACTTATCGCCAAATATGACCCTAAAATCTCCCGTAAACATCCCCTGGTCACCAAAAAACGCCGCTTGTGTTGGGGAAAATGGTAACGATTAGCTCTAATTATTTCATCTTCCGAGAGCAAAGAAGCCAGTTTTTCTAGTCTATCCCCAGAGGGATCGAGACTGATAAAATAGAGATGAACCTCATCGGTAGATATAAACATTAAACTCAGAAGCGCTCAAATAATTAATTATCGGTAAATTTTACCGTAAAATGAGAATTGCCGACTCAAGAATTTATCCACCTTCTAACTCTTGACTTTGCAGCACACTTATGAACTTTTTTCATACTGAAGACCATCTCCAACAGTTCGGTACAGATATTTTAGAAACAACTTGGCGAGCATTTCCCCAATTAGCTCAAGAACAAATTGCCCTAACTTGGATAGTATATGATCCTCCCGTTGTCGTCAACACGGGGGGAGCAATTTCTCACGAAGAATTCTGGAAATATTCCCCCCGCGGATTTAGTTATCGCGGACAAGAAAGAACCTATCCCGCTAGTTTAGTGAAATTATTTTATTTAGTAGCGATTCATGAGTGGTTAGAGGGGGGAATGATTGCCGAAAGCAGCGAATTAAATCGCACCATTCGTGACATGATTGTTGACTCTAGCAATGATGCTACCAGTTTAGTTGTAGATCTGCTCACGGGAACCACTAGCGGTCCGGAAATTGCCGCCGGTCCCTTTGAAACTTGGAAGCAACAACGCAACATAGTTAATCGTTATTTTCAATCCTTGAATTGGCCGGAATTAGCGACAATTAACGTTAATCAAAAAACTTGGTCTGACGGTCCCTATGGACGTGAACGCGCTTTTTTAGGAGAATTACTGGAAAATCGCAATATGTTAACTAGCAATGCAGTGGCGCGTTTAATTCATACTATTATCGGAGGGATTGCGGTTTCTTCCCAACGTTCCCAGATGATGATGTCTTTACTAAAACGAAGTCTTAATCCTGCTGATTGGACGAGTCAAGGAGATGATACACAAATCTTAGGATTTTTGGGACAAGGATTACCAGAAAATAGTCAAATTTGGTCAAAAGCTGGTTGGACAAGTCAAGTACGTCACGATGCAGCCTATATTGAAATTCCCCATCATACTCCCTATCTCTTGGTGGTATTTACCGAGGGAAAAGATAACAGTCAAAATCGCTCAATTTTACCTTTTATTTCCCAGAAAGTAGCCGAGAAAATTATGCAGTTCAATTAATTGAAGCTGTGGGTAGGATGGTTTTCTCTGTCATTGCCAAAAGTGCTAGATAAACATCCTACTGCCATGAACCCGTAAATTGACTGATATTCATCTCAATATATAGCTTTTCTGGGATAGATGGGGTTTGTTCTTGCAGCTGAAATACTCGATTAAGTTTAGTCTGTGCTTTACCTTGACGAGAAGGGCTGTCATCATTTACACTAACAACAGATTGTTCTTAAGTATTTCCTCAAATATGTGACTTTTAACCCTCACCATTGTCATAACGAAAGGGAAGTGGAGAGTAAACTAATTGTCCAGTATTTACTCCCCAAACTAGGCTACAATGCCGAACATTGGTATCAACAAGTTAGCTTCGGTAAAGTCCGATTAGATTTCCTTGTTTCCGCTCAAAAACCTATCAATAAAAAGCAGTTTTTATCCTCTCACTGTCTAATTATCGAGGCTAAAAATCCCAGAGAAAAGCTCACCAATCATCGTCACCGTTTAGGTTATTATCTCAACTACTTTAAAGTGCAGTGGGGATTATTAACCAATGGTGATGAGATTCAACTTTATCGAAGAAAACCCGATAAAATTTATTTGATTTTTAGATGTTCTGGGTTAGAAATTGCCTCTCACTTAGAACAGTTAAAATCTCTGATTGGCTACGAAACCTTATCTTTAGGTATTCCACCGCTCAATTCTCCAACAATCAACCACAGAAACCCCATGAAAACCATCGCAATTTATCATCATAAAGGTGGTGTTGGTAAAACCACCGTCGCCACCAATCTAGCGGCAGCTTTGAGTAAAAAAGGCAAGCGAGTATTATTAATTGATATTGATGCCCAAGCTAATAGTACCTTTGCCGTTGGTTTAATTAAGTTTCAATTCGATGATGACGATGATTTAAAAGATAAAAATGTTTTTCATTTGCTAGAAAAAAATGACTCGAATTTTATCCCAGATATCGTCAGAAAATCTCAAGGTTTTACTTATCCTGAGATTGATATAATTCCCTCTCACATTATCTTAATTAGTAAGCAAAGCGAATTAACTCAAAGAGGAGGAGCCTACATTAGACTAGCGAAAAAATTAGAAAGAGTGACGCAAGATTATGATATTGCAATTATCGATACTCCCCCATCCTTAGATTTATACGCTCAAGTATCTTTAATTGCAGCTGATTATCTGATAATTCCTTCTGATTTAAAACCTTTTTCTAATCAAGGAATACAAGGAGTCAAGAAGCTTATCGATGAAGATATTAATGATCTTCGTGAAAACTTAGGCAAAAAAAACTTAGAGATTTTAGGTGTTTTACCTTCCAAAATTTCTACCCACGCTCAATACTTAAAATATAATTTCCCCAAACAAAAACAAGTGATTCCAGACAAGTATGGTTTACCCTTGATGGAATCAATTATCTCGGAAAGAATGCCTTTATCTCGCTGTATAAATCAATACTTTACTGTGGGAGATTTAGAAATTCCTGCCCCCCAATCTATAATGGATTATGCCGAACATCAAGCTGATGCAGGAGTATCAGCAGCAGAATTTGAAGCCTTAGCACTGGAAGTTTTAGCTAAAATAGGAGTTAAATAAATGTGGAAATTTTTACGAATTGATTTAGATAATATCAGTTCTTCTGAAGCTCTCTCAAGCTTCGAGCAAAATAAATTGGAAAACCTAGCTAATCTTATTATTGATATGGGAGGAATAGTCTGTCCAATTACTTTAAAACAAACAGGATTTGAACAGTACGAAATTATTAATGGTAATTTAGAATACTATGCTTCTAGAATAGCCAGAGAAAGAAATTCTAGTATTGAGACTATTAGTTCTATCGTAATAAATCATGAATACGAAGATAATGCCAAGCAACAAATCCAATTACTTCGCCCTGAACTAAATGCTCCAAAGCCAGATATTGACAACCATCCAGATATTGAGAAGTGTTTGAGTGAATTCAGATTAAGCATAACAAATGAATTACAGGCTATGCGAGAAGAAATCAAAAGACTGGAAGAAAAAATTATTATTTCTCCTCCTCCTCCTCCTGCTTCTCCTCCTGCTTCTCCTCCTGCTTCTCCTCCTGCTTCTCCTCCTGCTTCTCCTCCTTCTAAATCGATTTTAGAGCTTTTGAATAGCTGTGATGCTAATCAAATTAAAAAAGCGGGAATAAATAGAACAGTTACTGCAAATTTTCTAAAGGAGAAGCCCTTTATTTCTCTTAATGATATCACTGATCGAGTAGATAAAATGGGGGTAGCAACTCTGAGCAAACTTGTCGATTATTTGCTGACTTCTAATTGATTTTTGTGGGTGTGTTGAGCTACTTTAACACACCCTACCGATGGATGTTATAATAATGGAAGATCAGGAGAAATTGCTGATCCGATAGCGGGCAAAGATTAACTAAAAGACGGGTGAAAAGAGAAAACTTATGACAACTACCCCAGTAATTGCTGCTTCTTTAACGATTCCTCCCCTAGAAAACGGCGATAAATTAACTCGATGGGAATTTGAACGACGTTATCAAGGGATGCCCCATCTCAAAAAAGCGGAACTAATTGAAGGAATTGTTTATATGGCATCTCCCCTCAGATTTGAAAGTCACGCCGAGCCTCATGCTAATATTGTCGGATGGTTAGCTCTCTATAAAGCGGCGACTCCGGGTGTTAGATTGGGTGATAATGCCACCGTGAGATTAGATATTGATAACGAACCCCAACCGGATGCCCTATTAAGAATTGACAAGGGAGGACAATCGACAATTAGTCAAGATGATTATGTAGAAGGGGCGCCGGAATTAATTGTCGAAATTGCCGCTTCTAGTGCTTCCTACGATGTTCATCAAAAATTAAATGTTTACCGTCGCAATCAACTCCAAGAATATCTAGTCTGGCGCTTTTATGAACAAGAAATTGATTGGTTTCGACTACAGGCAGGAGAATATATTAAACTAGAACCCCATAGTGATGGCATAATGCGCTCTCAAATCTTTCCCGGTTTATGGCTAGATAAAAACGCTTTATTAATGGGCGACTTAGGAAAAGTTTTAGTGATTTTGCAGCGGGGGTTAGAGACAGCAGAACATCGAGATTTTGTCAATAAACTAACTGCCAATCACAGCTAGATTGTAAAATTAGACAATTATTCTTGATCCACTGTCCTATAATTACAGAAAGAGTATTTTTGAATTGAATTTGTTCTGAACTGTACCCCACATTTCGACAAGCTCAATGTAAAATAATCTCGCCCCTGATAATCTTCACTTCGACAGGCTCAGTGACCACTCATCACCTCACTTTATGTCAAATCTAATCCTTTTCTGGCATCGTCGCGATTTACGTCTCTCGGATAATATTGGACTGAGTAAAGCTAGGGAGCGCAGTCCGAAAATTATCGGGGTTTTCTGCCTCGATCCTGCTATTTTAGAAGGGGATGATATCGCCCCAGCTAGAGTTGCCTATCTCCTCGGTTGTCTAGAGGAATTAGAAAAAAATTATCGCCAAAAAGGTAGTCAATTACTGATTATTCGCGGCAACCCCAGTCAAACACTCGTCAACTTAGCCGGCAATTTATCGGCAAAAGCAGTTTTTTTTAACCTCGATATCGAACCCTACGCGCGTCAACGGGATCAACAGGTAATCGCCGCTTTACAAACAAAAGGAATTGAAGTAGAAACCTTCTGGGATCAACTTCTCCACGCTCCAGGGCAAGTCCTCACCCTCTCAAAAAGTCCCTACACCGTATATACTCCTTTTTGGAAAAATTGGAGCCAATTAGCCAAAGCCAGCCCCAAAACCCTAGAAAACCTGCAAGGATTAGACGAAAATGAGGGGGAGAAACTCACAGAAACTATTAACTTACCAACCCTAGAAAATTTAGGTTTTACTTGGCAAAACCCCTTACCCCTCGCTCCCGGAGAAAAAGCCGCCAATAGCAGATTAGAAGAATTTTGTCAAGGGGCTATTAACAATTATCAAGAAGATCGTAACTTCCCCGCTTTCGATGGGACCTCGCGCTTGAGTGCTGCTTTAAAATTTGGGGCGATTGGCATTCGCACAATTTGGACGGCAACCCTAGAGTTATTAGAAAATTGCCGCGCCCAGGAAGCAAAAGATAGTATTATCACTTGGCAGCAAGAGTTAGCTTGGCGGGAATTTTACCAGCATTGTCTCTATTTTTTCCCAGAATTGGCGGTCGGTGCTTATAGAAAAGAATTTCGTCATTTTCCTTGGCAGGATAACGAAGAACATTTTCAAGCTTGGTGCCAGGGAAAAACCGGCTATGCGATCGTTGACGCGGCCATGCGACAATTAAATGAAACGGGATGGATGCACAATCGTTGTCGCATGATCGTGGCAAGTTTTTTAACCAAAGATTTAATTATTAACTGGCAAAAAGGCGAAAAATACTTCATGCAGAAACTTTTTGATGGGGATTTAGCCGCTAATAATGGTGGTTGGCAGTGGAGTGCCTCTAGTGGCATGGATCCGAAACCTTTAAGAATTTTTAATCCCGCTAGTCAGACACAAAAATTCGATCCAGAAGGGGAATATATTCGTCAGTGGTTGCCGGAATTAGCCTCCGTAGATACGGAATATTTAGTAACCGGGAAAATCCCCCGTTTAGAAAGACATCGTTGTGGTTATCCTGAGCCAATTGTCGATCATAATCAACAACAAAAAGAATTTAAACGACTCTATAGTAATCAGAGGACAAAACGGTAAAACTAGCTACTTTTGACCGGCTTTAATCCGTTTCCAAACATCCTCTAAACTCAGATATAACACAGGCACAACAATTAAACTCAACAGGGAAGAAGTGACTAAACCTCCCACAATCACCATCGCCATGGGTTGCCGCAATTCCGCACCAGTACCCAATCCCAAAGCGATCGGAATCATGCCTAAAATTGTCGAACAGGTGGTCATTAAAATCGGTCTTAACCTAATCATTCCCGTTTCTAAAACCGCTTCCTCCCGACTCCAACCCTGTTGACGCAATTGGTTAGTATAATCCAGCAATAACACAGCATTTTTATCGAGTAATCCCAAGAGGAAGATAAACCCGATCAAAGAAATCATACTAAACTCACTACCCGTTACCAATAACCCCAACATTGCCCCGACAATCGCTAAAGGTAAACATAAAGCGATGACGATAGTTTCTAACAGTCTTCTGAATAATAACCATAAAACTCCTAACATTAAAATTGTCGCTAGGATTAAAGTGCGACCAAAACTGCCCAAAACATCGCTACTTTGAGAAGAAGTACCCCAACGCTGTAAAGTTATCCCTTCCGGTAAAGGAATCCCTTCAATTTTAATCGCCGCATCTTCTAATCCTAATTCCGGACTGAGATTAGCACTGAGAAAAATCGCCTGTTGACCATTTAAACGCTCGATCGCCAAAAAATCCCCCCGCTCATTTAATCTAGATGATAGGGAAATATCCTTTAACCCGGCGATTTTAGCGGCCTCAACCCGAAATTTCTCGGCACTATCGCGCAATAGCTGCAAATTATCGCTTTTAATCGCAATTTGGATCGGCTTTTCCGCTTCCGTCTGCACAAAAGGAATGTCCTCGACACTGACATTCACCCCTCTAATTGGCGGTAAAATTTGCCGAATCCGTTGCTGCACGGCACTGGTGTGAGACTTACGATCGCTCTTCAGTTTAACGTGAATTTTGCCCCGATTCGGCTCACCCCGTAAACCAGCGATCAGAAAAGTCGATTCCACTTCCCCATCCCCCAAAATAGGTGCTTCTAATTTGCTGCCATCCCGGACAGTGCGACGCAGGAGAAAACTTTCGGGAGAACTCGCTAACTGGGAAATCCAAGCGAAACTATCGCTAGAACTTTTAGCAGTCGGTTTATTCTTGCCCCCTTCGGCTTGGCTCAGGGCAAGCTGAGCTAGGTCGAAGGGAGGGCTAATTTGCGTTATTTTCGGCAAAGGAGACGTATAAACTAGATTAAACTCGCCGCGATCGAGTCGGGGAATAAATCCCTTAGAAATAAAAGGAATCAAGGCAATACCCGCAAAAAAGGTAATCAGGGCAATAGCAATGACCAGCAAACGATGACGCAGTGACCAGTTTAAGAGCCGTCGATAGGCATTCTCAATCAGTCGCTTTTGTTTCGTCATTTTTGCCTGTGACTGCGGTTTCAGCCAATATACTGCCAAAACGGGCGATAAAGTTCTGGCAATCAACAGAGAAAAAATCACCGCAGCCGAGACAGTTAAACCGAAGGGTTGGAAAAACTGTCCCACCGCACCCCCCATAAAAGCCACGGGTATAAACACGGCAACAATGGTTAAAGTGGAAGCAGTCACAGCTAATCCAATCTCCCTTGTCCCCTTGAGTGCCGCATTTTTCGGGGTTTCCCCCGCGTCGATTAAACGGGAAATATTCTCCACATCGACGATCGCATCATCCACGACAATGCCAATCACCAAAGCGAGAGCCAGCAGCGTCAGGGTTTCCAGATTAAACCCATAGATTGCCATGATAATGAAAGTCCCCAAAAGAGATAGGGGGATAACCAGAGCAGAAATGATTGTAGCGGCGAAACTGCCCAAAAATATCAAGATCACCAGCACCGACAGCAAAACTGCCAAAAGTAAATCATCGATCGTGCCTTGTAGGGCAGCGCGAATATATTCCGCTTGGGTTTCAGCTAAAATTATCTTGACATCGGGCAGTTTTTGTGCTAAGTCTTTAACCAGTTTTTCTGCGACCGCGGCCAGATCGAGACTATTGGCGGCACCTTTTTTGATTACCTGCACTGCGATCGCTTCTTGACCGTTAAAGCGTACCAGCGTGGGTAATGGTCGGGTTAAGCTTTTATGGGGATTATCTTCCCTAACTGTACCTTGACCGAGTAAATTAACTTTAGCCGTACCTGGGAGAGCTTTTAAGGGCGGAATTAAATTATCTTGGGCGATTTGGCTTAATTCTTCTAGAGTTTTCTGCTCACTCACCAGCGCATAGGTGACTGTTGCCGACTCATTTAAATCAACGGGGATAACTTCTGTGGTAGCTTGAGGGGGTAAAGGGACTTGTGAGATAGCCTGTTTAACTGCTGCGGTGGCCTTGTCTAAATTTGTACCAATTTTAAAGAAAATGCTGATTACTGACTGTCCGGGGGCAGTAGTCGAAGAAATATCACGACGACTGGGGAGAGAGAAAAGAGGATTTTCTAGGGGTTTAGTTAATTGCTGTTCCGTGGTGATAGCAGTAGCTAAATCCGCTTGGGCGTTAATTATCACTACTGGAAAGCTGATATCGGGGAAAAGAGCGTATTTTAGGGAACTAAAAGCTAAAATTCCCGCCACGGCCACCGCTAACCAGAAGGCAATGGTTAACCTCGGAGCATTAATCGCTATTCGAGAGATATTCAGACGTTCTCGCCATGATTCTTTCATCTTTGTTTAATAACTCGGAAGTGGGGTGTGGGGTGTGGGGTGTAGGGGAATTATGAATTATGAATTGGGGAGGTGGGGAAGTGGGGAAATTGAGCTAAAACCCCAAAACCCCAAAACCCCAACCCCCAACACCTAAAACCTGTCTCCTATCTCCTGACTCCTAACCCCATGGTAGATGTTGGATTTTTGCAGAAGTTCTATTTTCCGACAAAGATAAGCAAAAATTATTTATTGACTGCAAAAACTTGAGAATATTTAAATTAACATTCCGTAATATTTATAAATTCTTAAAAATTAATTGAGAAAGACTTTTATTTAGCAACGATGTTATAATGGTTACAGCGATTTGATAGAATTTCATAGTCGGTTATTCTGTGCTTTTTTGGGCAGCAATGGTTAAAACCCTTGCCACACCTAGAAGATGATTCTAATTAAGACGGGTAAATCAGTCAATTTCGCCCACAACGATGATCTTTTTTTTGTGTAGTTTTATTGCAAAAAAAAAGTTTTTTTGACAAAAAGCACAAAGTATGATAATAGACAAGGTATTTCTGGTTGCGAGTAATTATTGCAGAGTGGGGAGAAGGGAGAAGGGAGAAAAAAAGCTGATAACCGAAAAAAATCCCTATCCCTGCTATTCATACAAAATCTCATCAAAACAAGCTTCTCCCACACTCGATAAAGTCCTAGCGGCAGCCTTATCGGTTTTCGACTTCTGCACGAGGGTGCGGAATTGCTGTAGATTGTAACGAGCCTGGAATTTTTTAATCGTGCAGTCGCATAGGTCTTTTGCCACATCAGCTGCTAATCCCTCCCCCCGCGCTCTTTGTAAACATTCTTGACGATAACTGTCGAAAGTCGTGGCAGTATTAGAACTTTGGCTAAGGTACACGGCATTATTAGCCTGTACTGGAAAGCATAAAGCCAATAAACCGATAAAAGTTAGTAAATACCTTTGATTTCTCATCATAATCGCTTTTTTAAGCCTAAAATACTCCACTAGATTAGAGAACCGCTGCCTAAATTATAGATCGATCGCTTGACTCTTAGGTTCCACTCTTGGCAAACCGTCATCTGTTATGCTAGGATGAATATTGCTCAAGCGGCGCCATCGCCAAGTGGTAAGGCAGAGGTCTGCAAAACCTTTACCCCCAGTTCGAATCTGGGTGGCGCCTTGGCAAATGTCGGCATCTTTCTTTTATTACCTTGTCTAAATGAAAATTTAACAAGGTTTTACCTGATGGGCTGCCACTAGATAGCGAAAAATATACTCGACTATCTCTAAATAATTCTCGGTAGTTTCTAGAGACTCACCCCACACCGTCACGCCATGGTAAGAAATCAGTAAAGCGGGAATTTCTGGGGGGAAAGTTGACAATCTACTTTCTATTTCTGCGGCAATTTTCGGCACATCGAGATAGTTAGCAAAAACTGGCATAAATACTTGAGGATTTTCTACCCAAATACCTAAACCTTTCAACATTTCTAAGGGGGGTAACGATAACTTATCCTCGCGGGCAAAACGGGAAACTAAATTCGCTTCCACCGAGTGAACATGATAACAAGCTTGTGCTTGGGGAAAGAGGCAATAAATCACCTGATGAATGCTAGTTTCTGCCGAAGGACGATTATCCCGATGAGCTAATTCTCTGACTTTTCCCGTCAGATCCACCCGCACAAAATCCTCTTCTGTGAGTTTACCTTTACTTTTGCCACTGGCAGTAATCCAAAAACTATGATCATCAACTTTAGCGGATAAATTACCCGCCGTGCCAAGCATCCAACCCAGTTGATAAAATCTTCGGGCAGCTGCCACTAGAGATAGACGAGGATCGCTCATGGTTTTTAGAGATATGGTAGATAGGGACTGACTATTATGACATCCTCACCCCCCTTCAAGGTTAGGGTTGTTTCATAATACGGTCAGAAAGTCAAAAGCAATCACTATCAGGTAAAATAGAGAGTGACCGTTAATATTTTAAAGATATGTTTAGCTTAATAGAAAAACTTAAATAAGTCAAGTACTCTCGGAAAAATATAGCGTTTCTCACACCTACGTGGCACAGTTAAACCTTCGTTGATTAAGCTTTTAATCACCAGTAATGTACCTCTTGCAAACAGGAAACGCTATAAACGAAAAAGACATCCTTTATGGCTAGTTTTTATAATAATAATATTAGGAACTATGCAAGGATACTCAGGCTATAGAGAGCTAGGTGATTTTGCCAAAAGTCTGCCAATTTGACCAAAATCCAACCGGCAATTATTGGCATCAATCAGGTCGTGACTACTTATTTCAAGAGCGATTGTCGCGATTAACTTTTCTGATTAACCAATAACTTGCCGCTAAAGCTAAGGTTCCCACGGTGAGGGCAATTAAATCATCTTTACTGTATTTATTGGGATCGAAAATAATAATTTTTCGAGAGATGGCAATTAAAGCCGTAACTACAACTAATTCAACCTGTACGATGTGTTTTCTGAGGTAAGCAGTGATGTTTTCTAATAGCTCTAAGGCAATTAAAATGTTGAGAAATAAACCAAAAATTTCAATTAAAGTTTTGCCAAAAAAGCCGACTGGTTCCGTAGTAAATAAATCTCGGATTAGGATAACTACTAGATCATAAAGAGAAACAATAATAACAACAATTAAGGCTACGGATAAAACCTTAGAAACTAAGTTCTCAATGAGATGAATCGACCTCATGAAATTTTCATCGCGCCATTGTTGTCCAAAATTGATAATTAGTTTCCGTATCTGTTTGAGCATGATCAATTAAGTAAAAATTATTATTGTATTTGATTGCTAATTGTTCTATTTAGCTAACAAGTAAGTATATCCCCCCTTGATAAGGGGAGTATCTGACAATTTTTAACATCTACCTACTTAGAGATAATTTTACTTGAAGAAGGCTTCCCTAAAAAAAAATCTAGGTGCGATCGCTATTAAGTCAACCGCACCCCAAACTAATACAAATGCTCACATCTAGCTGACATCATCGTGAGCGAAACGATTATAGAGGAAGTCGAGGGCATAGTTACGCAGACGATAATATTCCGGATCCTCCATAATTCTCTCCCGATCGCGGGGACGGGGGAAATGAATATTCATCACTTCGCCGATTTTCGCTTCCGGTCCATTGGTCATCATTACCAGCTTATCAGCGAGGAAAAGAGCCTCATCGATATCGTGGGTAATCATCAACACCGTACAGCGTTTATCTTGCCAGATTTTCAGCAATTCTTCCTGTAATTCCTCTTTAGTAATCGCATCCAACGCACCGAAAGGTTCATCGAGAATCAACACTTCCGGACGGATAGAAAGGGCCCTGGCGATCGAAACCCGTTGTTTCATCCCCCCAGAGATTTGGGGAGGGGTTTTGTCCATAGCTTCGGTTAAACCCACCATCGCTAAATGTTCCCGCACGATCGAGCGTTTTTGTGCTTCCGGAGCATTGGGAGACACCGCATCTACCGCAAGATAGACATTTTCAAAAACACTTAACCAAGGCAATAAAGCATAGTTTTGAAACACTACCATGCGATCGGGCCCAGGTTTAGTAATTTTCTTGCCGTTAACTTTAACAATGCCATCGGTGGGAGAAGAAAAACCCGACACCATATTTAATAGGGTCGATTTACCGCAACCGGAGTGACCGATCACACAGATAAATTCACCTTCATTGATGTTGAGATTAACGTCCTTGAGGACGGTGTAGGGGCCTCTGGGAGTGGCATAAACCTTAGAAACTCCTTCAATGGTGACAAAAGCTTCTTTACTGGGGGTCTGGGTTGCCCGGTTAACTGTGTCGGTGGTGGTGTACATGATTAGTCTTTGGGGGAAATTAGTTAATAGGAGAAATGGCTAGGGATAATTGGCTAGGAATTATCCCCTTAGTCGATTTTTAGGCAATTTTGCGAGATTCACTGGCACTAGGACGAGCATCAATAGCCACTTCGGCCATAGTGACGTTTTGTTTGATCTCTAAACTATTGAGATAACCGATCGGATCCTCGGCATCAAACTCGATACCATCGAATAAAAGGATCGGTGTGCGACGATATTTAATATCCCCTAGACCCAATTCCCGGGCCGCGGTACTGAAGACACCCACCCGACAGACGCGTTCGAGAATTTCTACCCAGTTACGGGGGAAAGGAATGTGGCCCCAGCGCGCCATTTGGGTCATCATCCAGAGGTGTTCGGTACGACTGGGACGATTTACCCCTTCTCCATAGAACAGATGGTGTGCATATTCTTTCATCGGTTGATCGAGACTGCACGCGTAGGAGTTGGGATCACCCAGTTGGATATAATCAATATTGGTACTAAGATACTGACGACTGGCGAGGATTTGACGAATTTCTTCCTGATTTGCTTCCGAGGCACAGTAGCGACAACCTTCCAGCAGTGCTTTGACTAAAGCGACATGGGTATTAGGGTATTTATTAGCCCAATCTTCCCGGACTCCCAGGGCCTTACCCGGGTGGCCCTGCCAGATTTCTAAGTCGGTAGCGACGGTATAACCGATGCCTTCCATAGCGGCCCGTAGATTCCAGGGTTCACCGACACAGTAACCGTCAATACTACCGGTTTTCAGGTCAGCTACCATTTGGGCCGGGGGAATAGTTTCGAGGTGAACGTCTTTATCGGGGTCAATTCCCGCTGCCGCTAACCAGTAACGTAGGAGCAAATTGTGCATGGAGGAGGGGTGAACAATGCCAAAAATATGGCGCTGCTCCTTCGATTCCAATAGCATCTGTCTTAAGGCGTTACCGTCAATCACTCCCTCGTCATAGAAGCGTTTAGCGAGGGTGACACCGTTACCGTTACGAGTCATAGTCAGGGCGCTGACAATCGGCAAAGGTTGCTCCTGATAACCACCGACGGTTAACCAGGTGGGCATTCCTGAAGGCATTTGCGCCCCGTCGAGGAATCCCCCTGCGATCCCGTCCACAATGCCTCGCCAACTGGTTTCCCGGACTAAATTCACCTCATCTAGACCATGTTTAGTAAAGAATCCCTTTTCTTTGGCCACTGCTAGGGGCGCGCAAGCGGTGAGGGGAACAAAACCGATTTCTAGATTGACTTTTTCTAAACCGTGACGGGCAATAACTTCGACTTTGCGGGCGCGCAGTTTTTTGATCCGTTTTTGTTGGTTGAGGAAATAGATAATTTCACTCCGGAGACTGTAGTAACTGGGGTGTTCCACCACTTCCATGCGTTTGCGGGGACGGGGGATATCCACTTCCAAAATACCGCCAATTTTTGAGCCGGGGCCGTTGGTGAGCATGACGATGCGATCGGATAATAGCACCGCTTCATCCACATCGTGCGTCACCATTACCGAGGTCATTTGGTATTCTTCGCACAGCTGCATTAACTGTTCCTGTAGATTACCTCTAGTCAGGGCATCTAACGCCCCAAAGGGTTCATCTAAAAGCAGGACTTTCGGACGGATGGCTAGGGCGCGAGCGATCGCTACCCGTTGTTTCATCCCCCCCGATAATTCGTTGGGACGTTTATCCACTGCATGACGAAGATTGACCAGATCGATATATTTTTCGACTTCGGCTTTTCTTTCTTCTTCTGACAGTTGGGTGAGAACTTGATCGACGGCCAGAGTGATATTTTCTTTGACGGTTAACCAGGGCAAAAGGGAATAGTTTTGGAAGACTACCATGCGATCTGGCCCTGGTTTTTTAATGCTTTGACCTTGCAAAGTCACCACCCCTTCTGTGGGCAAATCTAAACCAGCGATCATGTTTAAGAGGGTGGATTTTCCACAACCAGAGTGACCGATAAGGGAGATAAATTCCCCTTTTTTTATCTGTAAATCAATTCCTTTTAAGGCCACATATTCACCGCCACCACTGAGGGGGAAGATT
The DNA here is from genome assembly GCF_008974145.1 of Microcystis aeruginosa NIES-4325. Lineage (GTDB taxonomy): Bacteria > Cyanobacteriota > Cyanobacteriia > Cyanobacteriales > Microcystaceae > Microcystis > Microcystis aeruginosa_G. Next base: position 87,162 of record NZ_BJKP01000004.1, read on the forward strand.
TTATCAATGTTATCGACAGCAACAAACAAACTCATAGTTTTTTCTCCTTAAATTGGCTCAAGTTTCAGTTGTTTGAAAAATGGGGAAAGTTTCCCCATTAATTCCCTATTGACGAACGATTTGATTTTGTAACCAAGCCATAAAGCGATCGAGTAATAAACCCACACCACCGATATAAAACAGAGCGAGAATAATATCGCTGATGTAGTTATTTTGGTAGGCATCCCAGATAAAGAAACCGATACCGACGATGCCCGACATAACGATTTCCGCCGCAATAATCGCTAACCAAGCTAAACCGATCGCAATTCTCAAACCAGTGAATATGTAGGGAAGCGCTGAGGGAATTAATATCTTGAAAAAGAATTTTTGGTTGGACAATTGCAAGACTTGTTTAACGTTGATATAGTCTTGGGGAATTTGTTGGACACCGACGGTGGTATTAATCAAAATCGGCCAAACTGCGGTAATAAAGATAACGAATAAAGCAGCCGGTTGGTTTTGTTGTAAAGCGGCCAGAGATAGGGGAACCCAAGCAAGAGGAGGAACTGTTCTCAGGAATTGGAAAAGGGGATCAAGGGCTTTATTTAAGAAAGAATTTAAACCGACCATAATCCCAACTCCAATACCCACCACCGCAGCAAAAGAATAACCGATTAGTACCCGTTGCAGACTGGCTAAAGTTTGCCAAAATAGTCCCTTATCAATGCCCCCACGATCAAAGAAAGGATACATTAAATAAGTACGAGTTCGTTCATTGGTGATTAGGTCGGATGGGGGGGGTAATTTGATTAATCCCACCATCGAGACTAATTGCCAAACAATCAGAAAACCCAAGGTACCGATAATCGGGGGAAGAATGTCTTGGGAATGCTTTTTCCAGAATTTACTGAAGTTGAAACCACCGTTACTTTTTCTGCTGACGCTAGTTGCCATTTTGCCGTTTTCCTTTGTTGAAGATAAAGTTACTGGATTGGGGAGAGAAGAAAACATTTTGGGGATTGATAGACTAGATTTTTTATGCACCTAGCCTATCGGTAAAAGCTCGCTATTTTTTGATCTCCAAACTATCGAGATAAGCTTGGGGATTGGCAGGATCAAAGGTCTTGCCATCGAAGAATTTTTCGACACCCCGGGAGGTACTGGTGGGAATATCGGCCGCAGGAACTCCTAATTCTGTGGCTGCCGCTTTCCAAAGATCCTCGCGGTTAACTTTGTCGATTAATGCTGAGGCAGTGGTTAAAGTTTCTTTCGGCAAGAAACCCCAACGAACACTTTCGGTTAAAAACCAGAGATCATGACTCTTGTAGGGATAGGAAACGCTACCGGCGGGATCTTTCCAGTAGAAAACTCCTTTATTTTTGTCGGTGATTTCCGGTTTACCGTCACCCATTTTCTGCATTCCTTTGAGGGGACCGGCGATAATTTCTTCTTTGAGGTTGAAATAAGCCGGTTTAGCGAGAATTGCCGCCGCTTCTGCCCGATTTGCCTCTTGATCGAGCCATTGCTGCGCTTCCATAACTCCTTTTAATAGGGCCTTGGTGGCTTTCGGGTTTTTATCCACCCAATCGGCGCGGATAGCGAGGTATTCTTCTGGGTGATAGGGCCAGATTTCTGCGGTTAAAGCTGACATAAAACCGATCTGATCAGCCACAATTCTCGCCGGCCAAGGATCGCCGGTACTAAACGCATCCATGGTTCCCGTTTTCATGTTGGCCACGGTTTGGGCGGCAGGAACCGCAATTAGGTTAATATCCGTATCGGGGTTAATACCACCGGCGGCTAACCAGTAACGAATCCAGAAGTCTTGGTTAGCTTTCGGGAAGGTATAGGCGGCTTTGAAGGGAGTTCCCGTCGTTTTCATGGCGAGGATGTAATCTTTGGCGGGTTTTAGGTCTAAACCGATATTTTTGCCCTCGTGTTTACCTGCGATCGCAATTCCGTTACCCTGGGTGTTTAACTGCGCCAACACATACATGGGGACTTTAACGTTATTTTTGGTGATTAGTCCCTCAGAAATTAGGTAAGGCATGGGCATTTGCCACTGTCCTCCGTCAATTCCGCCCGCATCTGCCCCAATTTCGACGTTATCTCTAGCAGATCCCCAGTTAGCTTGTTTGGAGACTTCCACATCGGGCATCCCGTGTTTAGCGAAAAAGCCTTTTTCCTTGGCAATAATTAAAGGTGCGGCCTCAACAATAGGAATATAACCTAATTTAATTTTGGTGGTTTCGGGGGCCTCTCCGGGAGCTACCGCCACAGGAGAAGCAACCGGGGAAGCGGGTGCGGTGGTGCTGGTTCCACCGGTAGTGTCGGGGGGATTACCCACACAACTTTTGAGGACAACAGCCCCTGCCGCTGAAACTGCCGCCGTGGTTAAGAATTTCCGTCTCGAAAAATTTGACATAGAATCTCCTGCCTGCTGCTAAAGCAAGTATGTGTGCTGAATTATGGGTAAAGGAATCCCTCGCTAAACTTTCCTTCTAGACTGTGCTATAGAAATTTAGCTATGGAATATTAAATCTCGATTGAACTTAATAAATAAGTCTAGCGGAATTTGGAAAAAATAATTAATCTGAGCGAGAATTTTATGTACAAAAATTTAATTCGATTGATAAGGATTAATTAAGACCATTGATATATCTAGCTTCTAGCCACTTAAGCCTGTCTGTGGACTTGGGGTGATGGGAGGTGGGGAAGTGGGGAAGTGGGGAGAAACAACAAAATGAGCCAAGGGTGAGTTCTAGGAATACGGTTCCTTGCGGCTTGGTAGAATGGACAATATGCTTTCACCCCAAAGTAATGACCAGATCCAAAAAGCCGAAATCACCGAACTCCTCTGATTCGCCCACCTCTCCTGCCTTGGCTCTGTCTTCCCTACATTTTCGTCTCCAAGCTTTAGAGGAGGAGCATCAGTGGCTCCTCAAACAGATTGCCAGAAAGCGCAGCGAAATGAAGAAATTCCTCGACCAGATGCGTTCCTTGGCGACGGAGATGTTCCAGAGAGGGCAACCTCTCTATGAAAAACTTACCGACCTCGACCGCGAAATACACGCCCTTTTTGACGAAATCCTAACTGCTAGAAAATTGGGGCAGCAGACGAGGAAAAGCATTCTCGGAATTTACCAGACACTTCAGTTAACGGGGGTGATTAGCCCGAAATTTGAGGATGGAGATGAAGAACTAGACGAACTTTTCGGAGACGAAGAGTCGGAAGGATCATCGGAGCAATCCGCGCAGGATTTCTTCTCTGGGGGAGACTCCTACGGCCGTAACGATGATGGAACAGAGCTATCACATGAAAGCTCGCCTCAATCTCCTGAATCTAGACAAATACGCCGCACTTTCCTGAGAATGGCCGAGATTTTTCACCCCGACAAGGTTACGGATCCCGAAACTCGGATGCGTCACAATGAGATCATGAAGGAAGTCAACCGTGCCTATAAAGAGGGAGATATTGCCAGACTGCTGGAAATCGAACGACAGCATCAAATGGGGGACTCTTTCGCGGTTGAAGGCTCATCGGAAAGCGACCTTAAACGACAGTGCGAGAAGGTTGAAACCAATAACGAACTACTCAAAAAGCAATACGAGAACCTGAAGAGAGAACTGCGCTCGGTGCGAAATACCCCGGAAGGCGAGATGGTGAGGGCCAGTCGCGCTTGTGAGAAGGATGGCATCGACCCGATTGAGCAAATGCTAGAGGAGATGAATTTACAAGTTCAATCCACCGAAAAAATCTATAATTTTGTCCGTGACTTCCGCGATAAAAAGATAACGGTTAAAGAGTTCCTGCGCGGACCGGTCAGGAATATGGGCAGCAGCCCAGAAGAGATGGAGGAAATTTTTGAGCAACTTCTGGAGGAACTTCGCAGAATCAGCCGTTGAAGAGAAAAAGCCAGTATTTAGGGTATGCGGCAAAAAGTTTTTCCCGGTGGCCGAGTGTAGGGTTTTACCTAATTTTTAAATCCGTTGAGTAATGCACAGAAAACGGGTTTCTCCGAGAAACCCGTTTTCTACTCATGCAAACGACAAAAGGGGGAATAAATAATCAGGATTAAGCTTTTGTTACTCCCGATCAACCTTTTTTAAACCACGCCTTAAGTCTCACTAATTTCTTGTTGTGGGTCATCCTTGGGTGGATGGAGTTGGCCGGCTATCCATTGCCGTCGGGCATTCTGGATAAAGGGTTGAATATGGTCGATCGAAAGAGGGGCGGAACTGAGGAGTTCGGGATAGTGACAGTATTCACACCGGAACCTAGCGCGTTGTCGAACAATATGGTAAAGCGATTTAGGAATGACCATTTACTCTGGCGGCAATGACAGCGTTGATGTAGCTGAAAATTTGGTCGAGTTCGCCAATCGCTTCTAGCTCAAGGACTTCCTCCGGGGTGAGATCATCAGCTTTTTTCTTGTCAAGAAGCGTCTGCATCCGATCGCCCAGTTCATCTGTAAATTTGAATAGGGTGAGATTATTAATCTGTTGCACCCGCAATCCTTTGGGAATCAGGCTAGAGGGTTTGACAAGAGCGCTCATGGTTGTAGCTGGCTTTTTGAGCAACTTTACTGCCCATAATATAACACCACCTTCCCAACTGATAACCGATAACTCTTGAGTAACGCACAGAAAACGGGTTTCTCGGAGAAACCCGTTTTCTACTCATGCAAACGACAAAAGGGGAATAAATAATCAGTCTTTAATAACCAGATTTAGTATAGAATTTAACATTAACCCCATTTTCTCAAAAAAATCGACCCGTCTAAGAGCAGGAAATAAAAGAAAAGAGAAAAAATAGGGAATGAGGGTAAAAGGGGAAAAAGGGAAAAGGGTTAGAGAGTTCTCCCGAATACGCAGACTACCCGAAAACCGCAGAGGTCGAAGTCGCCGCGGCGGTAGCTAAATCTTGGTTAATTGTCCAACCGTCTTTTTTAATGGCATTTCCCACAAAATTATGGTACTAATCCGCGGGATGCCATGGCTACAGTTCTCCCCTAAATGCCTTTTGTAAAAGGGAATTAAAGAGATTTTCAGATTCTTTAAATAGCAATTTTTGTCTGTCCGTGCATTTCTGTTGGGAAACAGCAAAACTTGCATATTTACGTTGTAAGAATATTGGAGGAATGGGAATTACAACTTTTCTTAGCTCTTTCTGTCTAATTCCCTTAACCGTACTACCTGTAGATCTGCGCTCAATTTGGTCACGAACAAATGAACTCTGAAGAGTGCCAAACAAATAGGTATTATCAAGAATATTAGATTTACCTCGCATCAATAGAACTCTTTGAGCCAAAGCAATATCAGGATCATCAACTTGAGCGACTTCTCCTAGCGGGGCTTCTGTCGTAAAAAGAACATCACCTAATTGTGGCAAACCTCTACGCATCCATGAGTCATAATTTTCTCGGGCAATGAATTCATTAGGTGGCTGTATTCGGCCATTTTTGATTATTTTTGCTGTAATAAGTGGAACACCTGAATTAGCTTTTGTTGGTGTTTTTCCACGATAATCAATGAACCTCTCAATACACTTTTCTAGGGGTAGAAAACAATCCTGTCCACAGTGTTCCCTAAAATTTCTTTCAGAATCACCGAACATCTCTAGGAAAGTCGATTTTAACAACTCCTCAGTCAACCGAATTGCCTCTTTGCGCTTGCGTCGCACCCCATCCGCTTTATCTAAAATTGCCGCAATTCTTCGCTGTTCTTCGAGGGGTGGTACATATATTTTTGTCGATAGAAACTCCTTGCGATTTACGTGTTTCATAGTCGCACCATGCAAGTAGCACTCCATATCATTGATGGCTTTACCTAGAGAGTATTTGAAGTAATTTTTATGTACTTTTGCTTTATCTGGAATTGCCTTAAATATATGTTGATTTAGCCAAGCTGGTTCCATTTCTAGCCATTCAAAGACACCTAAACTGGCAGACCAAGAAACCAAAATATCTCCTGTATTTACCTCATATTTTTTATCAACATTTCTGGTGGTGAGATTATAGGGTTTACTTGAATCATTGAGGTTTTGAATTCTAATTATCTTCCGCCCATTTTCATGCCAGTCTTCTGGTTTGAACGCCGCTCCATTAATAAATTCCGCCACTTCTCCTAAAGGAATCATATATCTCATCCCAACATCTCCTTATAACGCGCGTAAAACCAGATCAATCTTATTTTCAAACATAAATCAAATATCCTTTCGGTTGACTAAAACGGTGGGTTACGACGGATTGTTAGATTGACTTTAACGCCTAGATTGTTGCCGTCTAACCCACCCTACTATGAACTCTTCTCCCCCCTTTTTAAGGGGGGTTGGGGGGGATCGAACCTAAAATCTATTTTTAATTTAATTATAACCAGCTACTTAGGGTCGCAGATACTAGGAAAAAATCAAGCCACTACAGTGGCACCCTTGAGATAATCTTCTAGTTGGCGATCATTATCGTGGCTGAGATTACCTAGAGGTAAAGTTTCGACGCTAAAAGCTCTCACCTCACTAACTTCTAATGTATCTTTGATCTGAAAATTCCCCGCAGCTGTAACTTCAATTAACACTGAAATGGAGTGAATGCGCGGATCACGCTCAAAAGAGGAATAAACCCCCACTAAACGCCCTAAACTGACTAAATTTAATCCTGTTTCCTCTTTTAATTCCCTTTGGGCAGTATTAAAAATATCTTCCCCCCAATCGACCATCCCTCCCGGTAGGGCCCATTTGCCGGTGTCTCTGCGTCGGATTAAAACAATTGTGCCGTCAGCAAGCAGCGGAATTATTGTCACCCCAGTTACAGGATGACGAAAGATAATTCCCATCACACTTTTAATAAAATGCCAAACACGACCCATATATATTAGGTAAAAAGTAAAAAAAGGGAGGGGATTCAGGAGTCGGCAGTTTTGGTTATTTCCTATTGCCTAACACCTATCCCCCAACCCCCAACAATATCAATCATGATTGAGAATGGCTTTAGCTTGAATTAAAGCCGAGCGCACTTGTTCAAAACCTGTGCCACCATAGCTATTACGGGCCGCTACCACCTGACGAGGAGCGATCGCGTCGTAGATATCGGCCTCAAAAGCCGGATGTAATTCTTGCCATTCCGTCAGGGTTAAATCTTTTAATAACTTACCCGCTGCTAAACTGCTTTTAACGACTTTCCCGACTAAATTATAAGCTTCTCGGAAGGGAATCCCCTTACTGGCTAAATAATCCGCCACATCCGTTGCATTAGAAAAATCTTCCGCCACCGCGTTAGCTAATCGGTCAGTTTTAAATTGAATTCCGGTGGCTAAAAGTACCGTCATCGCTTGCAAACAAATCCGCACGGTTTTAACGCCATCAAATAACGCCTCCTTGTCCTCCTGCAAGTCTTTGTTATAGGCCAGGGGTAAACCCTTCATTAAGGTCAATAACGCCTGTAAATGCCCAAAAACCCGCCCTGTTTTGCCGCGCACCAATTCGGGAACATCGGGATTTTTTTTCTGGGGCATAATGCTAGATCCCGTGGCACAACTATCGGTGAGAGTAATAAAACTAAATTCTTGGGAAGACCAGAGAATCATTTCTTCGCTCAAACGGCTCAGGTGGACCATAATCAGACTAGCGGCCGTCATAAATTCAATAGCAAAATCTCGATCGCTGACTCCATCGAGACTATTGTTATACACCTGCTCAAAATCGAGTAAATTGGCACTGTAATGACGATCAATCGGAAAAGTCGTCCCCGCTAAGGCGCCGCATCCTAGGGGCGAAATATTGGTCCTGGTGCGAATTTCTCCTAATCTTTGGTGATCCCGTTCGGCCATTTGAAAATAAGCGAGGAGATGATGGGCTAAACTAATCGGTTGAGCGCGCTGTAGGTGGGTATAACCGGGGATCAGGGTTTCCAGATGGTTTTCGGCGTGATTGACTAAAGCTTGCTGAAAATTGCGAATTTCTTGCCTAATATCATCGATTTGTTGTCTAAGATACAGACGAATATCCGTTCCTACCTGATCGTTTCGCGAACGGGCCGTGTGCAGTTTTTTGCCCACATCTCCCACAATCTCGGTTAAACGACGTTCCACGGCAAAATGCACGTCCTCTTGATCGATGCCGGGGTTAAAGTTGCCGGTGCGGTATTCTTGACGAATTTGTTCCAATCCAGAGACGAGACTATCTGCTTCTTCGGGGCTGATAATACCCGTATAGGCGAGCATTTTAGCGTGAGCGATCGATCCGGTGAGATCATACTCGATTAATTCGATATCAAAGCCAATACTGGCGTTAAATTCTACGATCGTAGGATGGAGACTACCTTCAAAGCGATCGCTCCAAGTTTTCTTTGCTGTCACTGTTTTCGTTAGATGATTGTGGATAAAGTTAACCAAAATATGCTGGACAATTTTGGGGAATAATCCGGCGCTGATAGCATTACCGCTTCAGGTTAGAAAAATCTCCAACCCTACAAACATAAGAATAGCAAGAATTGCTCGCTCTGGCTGAAGGCCGATAGGCGAAAAGCTAATAAGAAGTAAAACCTCGAAACATATAACCGACAATCAAACCGATTAATAGGGCCCATGCTTGCCCAGTTTTGACGAAATTTGAGAAGGCTTTCTGGACATTGCCGATGATATCCACGTCTTGCTCGGAAATAGTCATCAAGACATTGGTAAGAGGCGAAAAGTCGATCGAGACAGATAGATGATGCAAGGTGTCGATCACGATGGCATTCCTCAAAGGCGAAAATCTACCAAACAAGTTAACACAAAGAGGAGGTCACTTTCAAGATAATTGAGATTGCTGGTAATAGGCTAATAATAAATTGCCCGCTTTTGCTAAATTTTGCCCAAAGGCGATAATTCCTTCTTCATGACCACTCATCACTAAAATTTGTTGCTCCTCTAGACGATCTTCTTGACATAAACGGATAATTTCTGCGGCCATTTCTGGGGTTCCATAGGCAATATTTTCTTGAGTGGTCGGCACGCAATACATTAAATTTTGCCACAGGGGGCGATGGTGAATATGAATCACCCCATTAATCTGGGGATTAGCTTCATAAATTGCTCCATGGGTGAGAGTTTCCGAAGAAGCGGCAATTGTTCCCCGACAAGTGACACGATTTTCTCTCCAATCGTAGTCTATAACTGTGGTGTAATGGGATTCATTTAATACTGGAATCCCGCCAGTGTTAGTGCCAGAAATAATAATTTCTTTGTCTATTTTTCCTCGTTGACTCACATTACCAAAACCGATTCCGTTATCGTATTGACCGATTAATCCCAGTCGATAGAGGCGATTGCGCCAATAATTTAATTCTGCAATCTCTGAGCTTATTAAGGGACGGTCAGGAATCCAAGTACAATTGTATTTAATGTAACCTTCATCAATCATAGATTTTTCTGAAAATATTCGGGATAATTTTGACAAATTTTCTGCACAAAGTCCTGAAGAGGATAGGAAATATGATTAATATAACTATCTTTAATGACTTGGGAAAATAGGGGTAAAACTTCCGTGTCTAGGGCGGGTTTAAATAAGTCCATCGGCAGGATTAAATCGGAACCTTCCCGCACATCAATTGTCTCAAAATTATCGGCGACAATTAACCAAAGAGGACGCACCCAAAGAGACGAACGACTTTCGATCACCTGAATCACTTCTCCGTATAGCTGACTATTTTGACAGGATAAACTAACAATTTGATTTGATGTAAATCGATTCATAGACTCTCATATATGGCAATTAAATTGGTAAATAATTAATTTTTCAGGAATAACAAAGTAGAGAAATTAGCTGAAGGTTGACCAGCTTTTTTTAGTGATTACTGAAGCAGAAACCTTTAACTCAAATCTGATCATCATTAACATTCCCATCGATAGCAGAAATTTTCCTTTTTGCGATAAGTATATCCCATTTTGACATAGATTGTAATAAACTGATAAATTACTTAAAATAATTTAAGCTTTTTTCGCAAAAAAATGTTAAAAACTTGACATAAATACTAATTTACCCATTTTTTAATGATACTAATTAGGCGTAGGAAATGAGAGAAAATGAATGTATTAGGAGAGACAAGATTTGAGCAGGGAGTAATTAATATGTCCCTGAGCAATATGTGCGATCAAAATAGCTATGTAGGTCAAGAACTAGGCAAAGTTTACCACGATTATCAAGAAGAACACGAAGAAGCGATCAGTAACCCTTGCCAGGACTCCTATCAATTTACTATATACGTTCCCCATCCCAATCAGCAAGAGGAAGAAATCAGCCTAGAAGCAGGTTTAAGTCGCGGTTACGATCTGGAAGTCAAGGCGATTATCAACTCAGTGATAACTGCTCACTGTTAATCTGGGGATTACCTAATGTTTACCTTGATACAGTAAAGTGGGGTTAAAATTGTTAGCCCCTCACCCAGGAGAACTTTGATCATGTTACTGACCTATAACCCCAACGTCTCACCCTTCCGAGAAGACTATAGCGAGAGTCGTCGGCTCCATTTTTATGATCGCGGGGAAAATATTCCTCTGGTGGTTGATGGAGTCTGGCAAGTTTATCGGGGTATGGCGCAACTAAGTCAAGTATCTGAGAGTGGAGAGGAAATTTTACTAGGCTGGGTTCATTCATCCCACTTTTTTGGCTTAAATTTGACCCATATAGAATCCTATCACGCCAGAGCCTTGTCGGAACTGTACCTAAAATGGTACACGATCGCCGAAGTGGAAAATTCGGCGGAATTAACCAGGATGATGTTAAATCAAATGATCCGTCGTCAACAACAAACGGAATCGCTCCTTGCGATCGCAGGACTCAAACGAGTGGAGGAACGTCTCCAGCAGTTACTACAGTTATTAAAGCGGGAGATGGGAGAACCAATCGCCCAAGGCAGTCGTTTAAAGATACGTTTAACCCATCAAAATCTCGCCAATGCTATCGGTACTACAAGGGTAACGGTGACGCGTTTGTTAGGGGAATTTCAGCGTCAGGGAACGGTGAGCATCGATTGCGATCGCCACTTAATTATTCATGATTAACTCAGACAATTTTAGTCAGATCCCGCCCACTAATTGCCAAGCTAATTTAGCAGCCCCCACCATCCCGGCTCGATTACCTAACTCGGCCGTTAATACCTCTAATCCTTCTCTGGAACTAGGTAACACCCGTCTTTCGATTTCTGTGAGGAGAGAGGGAAAGAAAAACTTAGCACTGGCGCTAATGCCGCCGCCTATAATTACCGCCTCTGGGGTGAGAACATAGAGTAAACTAGCAATACCAGCCCCCAGTAAACAACCGTAACCCTGCCAGAATTCTAAAGCCTCTTGATCGCCTTTTTCGGCCAATTCTGCCAATTGCTTCGGTTCTTTGCCAGTCATCCGGCGAATAGCTTGCAGGGAGGCGTATTGTTCTAAGGAACCCTGATTACCGCTATTGCACAATGGACCGTCAAAATTGAGGGTTATTAAGCCCAATTCGGCGGCTGTTCCCTTACTGCCCACAAATAAGTTACCATCGAGGACAATTGCCCCTCCTACTCCCGTCCCCAAGGTCAACAGGATCAAGTTTTGAAAGCGTTTGCCCGCTCCTAACCAAGCTTCCCCCAAACCGGCACAATTGGCATCGTTGGCTAAAATTGTCGGCATTCCCGTACTTTCTTCTAACCAATCGGCGAGGGGAATATCCCGCCATCCTGCCAAATTAATCGCTATTTTAGCAATTCTTCCCTGAGCATCCGTCGGTCCTGGCGTTCCCACACCGATGGCTTGACAACTTTTATCTAAATTTACTTGACAAATGCCTTGATGTATGGTAACTGCGACTTGTTTGGGTGTAGCGGGTTGGGGAGTGGCCAAGGTGATAGATTCGAGACAATTGCCCTCTTGGTCAAATTTACCAATTTTAATAGCGGTTCCACCTAAATCGACACCTATTACTGTTTTCACCATCGGGCTTTCCTTGTTACTCTGGGAATAGCTAGGTTTATTATCACTCTTTTTGGCGGTTTTTTTCGGGGTTAGATGTGATCGAGAGGATAATTCGGCTAAACTGGCAAAACTAGCTGATTGATTAGCCCAAATTTCTCCTATAGTTTAGACAAGCTGTGCTGAATTTAAACTGCGTATTGAAAATTTTAGTACAAATGCTCAAACTGCTTCCCCCTGCTCCCCGCTCCCTTGCAGTCTTAACGAGTAATTTAGATAGTCAACGGCTTACCTGCAGCTTAACTCCTGATTTTTACCCATTTTAAAAATGATCAAAGTTACTATCCCAACTCTTTACGATACCGATTATCAACTTTGGTTAGAAAACATTATCAACCAATTGCGTCAAGGCGATTTTCAATCGGTAGATTGGCAGAATTTATTAGAGGAGTTAGCAGATTTGGGGAAGAGTGAACGACGAGCATTAGAAAGTTTATTAACTCGACTTTTAGAACATTTACTGAAGTTAACTTACTGGCAATCCCAACGGGATTATAATCAAGCTGGATGGAAAAAAGAAATTCGCAATTTTCGGATTCAGATCAAAAAAATTCTTAAAGATAGTCCCAGTTTAAAGCTCTATTTAAGGGAAATTTTGCAGGAATGTTATCTCGATGCTCGCAATCTGCTTATTGACGAAACCGAATTAGATGCCAGTATTTTCCCCGGGGAAGTGTTAGCTAGTCTAGAGGAGATTCTCGATCAAAATTGGCTGCCAGATTGGGAAGATATAAACAGCAATAAATCTTCCTAAGCGAACTAAAGATTAGCTTCACCTACCCGGTTTACAGACATTATAGTCCTCGTGAGAGATCACCGCTTCTGGGACGAGGAGATTGCCGTAGTCGCGACAGATGAGACGATAATTGCGGGTAACGGGGATACTGATAATAAAGCGATCATGTCGCAATCGTTTACCATGGAAATCTCGATAATTGCGGTGATTTTGCAATCCTTGTAGGATTTCCCTAGCTTTAAGTACCACATTTTTCGGTAATTCCCGCAGATCGATCGGATCTTCGGAAAAAGTGGCTTCCCAAGCATTTTTTTGACGTTTTCTTTCTTCCCAAGCGGCATCTAGTTGAGCGCAATGATGGCAGACTTGGCCATAACCCTTGTGACCACAGGGAAACTTCTTCTTTCTTCTGGACATAATACCATCTGTCTGTGAGGCTGTGAGGGAGTATTCAAGAGCGGTAAAGCTTGCTTCACTTTTGGCAGATGGAGAAGAAAGTCTTTACCTAGTGATTATCTATACTTACCAGCATACAGGGATCGATACCTCGTTTGGCCATTGACCAGCAAGAAAGTTGATCTTGGTTAGTTAGGGCTGACTGTCACCAACAGGATTAAGGCTGCTTAGAATAATTCCCATTCTTGGGTTCTTAAACGTTTGAGAGTGGCCAAACGGCTAGTAAAATAATTAGCACAGAGACGACTATAATCGGTTAAACGCAGGTTATTTAAGCTAATTGACCAAGACCAAATATAGGCCGCTTGGGTGAGATACTGAAGACAAGATAATTCACCATCAGTTAAAGGCACTGTTTCGTCGTAGCCTTGGATAAAAGCATGGCGAACCTGGCGATTTAAGCCGGATTGTAGGGAAACTTGCAGAAATTTAGCGATATCAAAAACTCGCCAACCATAACCGCACTGATCGAAATCAAATAGGGTCATCTGATTATCAGGGGTGATATGCACATTACCACTATGAGGATCGCCCCAACAAATGCCCCAATAGGGAGATTCTGTCGGTAATTTGGCGGTTTCTTCCTCTATTTCCCTAATGGTTTCTAAAACATAGTCTAGGTCGCTCGGTCGTTGGTGCAGAAAAGGTGCGATAATTTGCAGGGAATCCTCGAGAAGATATTTGAGGTTGAGGGGATGACGATAGGCTAGGGGGTGAAAATCTGCCGTCACCCGATGTAAATTAGCCACGATCGCCCCTAAATGATAGGCTTGTTCTAGATCTATATCCCCAATAGCAATTCCTCCGGGGGCATAGGGAAAGAGGACGGCGTAACGTTTCCCTTCTGGGGCATTAATTTCTAGGCATAATTCACCGTTTTTGCTGCGAATTGGCGCGGCGACGGGAACCTGAGAGCGATCGAGATAATCTAATAATTCTAACTCGAAGTCGATTTCCATTTTGCTGCGCCAATGGCAGTGAGATACGCGCAAAATGTAGGGAGTTGTCAGGGTTTCGAGGAGATACACATCACTTAAACCCCGATGCCAAAATTGACAATTTTTCGGTACATCAATCTCGTAACGAGAAAAAACTAAATCTGCTAGGGCAGCGGGAGCCAGAGTGGAGTAGAGTGTGGGAAAAGTCCATTCTCCAGTGCGAAAATTGGCAGCGGGAGAACTAGAAGGCAGTAAATTGAGCGAAGCCAGAAAAGTCGTCACGGTTCCCTCCCGATGCAAGTGTGGACAACGCTCGCATCATCCTATTTTATAGGCCACATATATTACAAATTGGTTCGATCGCTCCGTATATTTCGCTACATTCGTCTGTTAATCAGTCTTTAAGTAGGGTCTGCTGAAAAAGTTTGTTGGCGGGGTTAGGCTTCGGCCGTGAGCTCAGCCGAACCGCCGAACGGAGTCGGGAGCCGGTCATCGGGAGTCGGGAGGGGAAGTCAGAATAACAGAATGACCTCGCACACTGGGAAGCGGAACCCTTTACTTGTTTCCCTTCTTCTTCTCCCTTCCAGAGGATTCCTTTCCCTTCATCGAGGAGTAAAAATGACAAAGGCCATCCAGTCTTTTGACCTTTTCTTCTCTGTCTGAGTCTTTCTTTTTTTACATAAGGTCTATTATCCGTATCTAGATCAATAGCTAATTCATAGGTAATTGGTCGGGAATTGTAATCTTCTTTATAGTAAATCTGAAATTCAATGCTTCCTTCCTGACTCTGGGAACGAAGACGCTCAAACCCGCCCCGACCTCGCGCATCACAAGCTTCTTCTACTCCTCCTTTAAGACAATCAGATAAAAAACCGAACGCATCAAAAAGTGTGCTTTTTCCCACACGATTTTTGCCGATAACGGCCGTCATCGGTGTCAGAGAATCTCGATTTTGAGTATTCCATAACTTGCCCAGAGTTATATCCTTGAGCACTCGATCATTTTTAATCCTCAATCCCTCAATTCCGGCCATTATTTAGTCCCGTTTCTCATTAATTTCTTGATAGACCGATTCTAGACCAGTTATCAATTACTGACCCGATTCGATCGCTCCTTCGGCTTCATGGACAATTGCCCTCAATCGATCTAAAGTTTTCTGGTCCACCTGGGTCCATAATCCCCGTTGTTGAGCTTCTAATAATCTTTCGGCCATATCTCGCAATGCCCAGGGGTTTTTCTCCTGAATAAATTGTTGTACCTTGTGGTCAAATAAATAAGCTTCGGCTACTCCCTGATAGATAAAATCCTCCACCAGATGAGTAGTGGCAGAGTAGGCAAAAATATAATCTACGGTCGCAGCCATCTCGAAAGCGCCTTTATAGCCGTGTCGCATCACTCCCGCTATCCATTTGGGGTTCACTACTCGCGAACGATATACCCGGCGAATTTCTTCCTCTAGGCTTCTGATGCGGGGATTTTCTGGACGGGAATGATCACCAAAATAGGTGACGGGATTTTTGCCGGTTAAAGCTCGGACACTGGCAGTTAAGCCGCCTTGAAATTGATAGTAGTCATCGGAGTCGAAAATATCGTGTTCTCGATTGTCCTGATTGTGCAGCACTATCTCTAATTCTTGCAGTCTATTTCTCAATACTTCCGGTAAAGAATGGGCAGTTCCTTGACTATCATAGGCATAACAACTCCAGTTAATATAAGCATTAGCTAAGTCTTGATCATTTTGCCAGTTTTGTGACTCGATTAACCCCTGTAAACCGGCCCCGTAAGCACCCGGTTTGCAGCCAAAGATTCTGGCAGTAGCTCTCAGTTTCGCCTCTTTTTCTCCTAAGCCCTGACTTAGCCAAAACTCCCTCTCTGTCTTCACTTTCGCCGCTAAAGGATTAATTTTTTCTTCTTCCTCTTGACAAGCTACCGCATTTATGCCAGAATTAAGGAGATGTAGTATGCTAGGGAAACTGTCCCTAAAGAAGCCCGATACCCGAACGGTCACATCAATTCGAGGACGGCCTAAGCTAGACGGGGTAAGGATTTCAAACCCGACCACCCGACGGAAAAAACCATCCCAAAGGGGACGAATTCCCAGTAAAGCCATGGCTTCGGCCACATCTTCGCCACTATTTCTCATCGTCGAAGTTCCCCAGATAGAAATCGCCAAAGTGCGGGGATATTCGCCATTTTCTTGGGTATAACGTTCAATTAGTGCCTCTGCGGCCTTTCTTCCCACTTCCCACGCGGTTTCTGTGGGGATTGCGCGGGTATCGACAGAATAGAAATTTCTGCCAGTGGGGAGAACATCGGGACGGCCGCGGGTAGGAGCGCCGGAAGCACCACTGGGGACGTATTGGCCAGCGAGACCTTTTAAGAGATAGGTAAGTTCATCGGGGGTTTGTTTTAAAGCAGGAATTAACTGATTTTCTAGCCAAACCAATTCTTTTGCCGTATTTTCACCTAGAGGTTCAATTTTCTGGCTAATTAAATCCTGAGCGAGACTTTCCAGATAAGTAGTAGTATCGTTATATTCCGTCAGGGGGTCGCAGTCGAGATGGAGGTCAAGGGCGATCGAACGGGTTAAACCAGGGCGGTCGGGACTGGGAGAACGGGCGATCGATTGGATTAAATCAATTAACTGCTGACCCTGGGGACATTGACCGAAGATATGTAAACCGTCGCGGATTTGTGCTTCCTTGAGTTCACAGAGATAACCATCCACGACGGTGAGAAATTGACCAAAGGAAGCACTGGTCGCAACGCGCTCGCTACGCGAGATCGTGCCTAGCTCTCGATCGAGATTAGTTTTCGCCACCAGATCACTAATCCGCTCGCGAATCATAGCTAAACGAGAAGGATCAAGAGATTCTGCCTGATAATATTCATCGATGAGAGACTCTAACTTTTCCCAATCCCCATACAATTCCGCTCGCGTCATTGGGGGGGTGAGATGGTCGATGATAACAGCTTGGGAACGTCTTTTAGCGCTGGAACCTTCTCCGGGGTCATTGACAATAAACGGATAAAAATTCGGCAGCGACGAGAAAGCAATTTCGGGATAACAATGGGGAGAAAGAGCGAGACTTTTCCCTGGTAGCCATTCTAAATTGCCGTGTTTACCGAGATTAATCACGGCAGTGACTTGGAATTCCTGTCGTAACCAATGGTAAAAAGCGAGATAGCCGTGGGTAGGTTCCAGGTCGGGGGAATGATAATTAAGAGTCGGGTCAAGGTCATAACCGCGAGAAGGTTGAATACCGATAAAGACATTACCTAACTGGAGGCCCGGGATAGGAAAATCTCCTTCTGGATGTCCCCAACGGTCAAGCATAGCGCTTTGATTATCGGGGGGAAGGGAGGAGAAATAATCTAGATATGCTGACCGGGAGAGAGATTGATAGATAGGTTTTAATTCCCTTGTCTCCAGGTCATTAGTGATACCGGAAATAAGCAATCGCATTAATTCATCGCTATGGTCGGGGAGGTCGGTGAGGGTATAACCTTGTTTTTGTAATGCGCGAAGAATTTCTAAACCACTAGCGGGAGTATCTAAACCGACTCCGTTAGCGATACGACCATCCTTATTGGGATAGTTGGGGAAAATGAGAGCAATTTTTTTCTGGGAGTTGGGAAGGGAGGAGAGTTGACAATAGTTTGCGGTTAAATCAGCGACAAAATCAACCCGGTGGGGGAGGGGTTGATAGACAACTATTTCCGTTTCTAGTTTCGGATGTCGGGTGAGGACAGATTTAAAGGAAATAGCGCGGGTGATAATTTTGCCATCCATTTCTGGTAAAGCGATATTCATGGCCACATCCCGGGGGGAAAGACCTTGATAACCCTGTTGATAAGCTTCTAAACTGCTGCTGCTGAGGATTACTTGGAAGATGGGTTTATTGAGGGACTGCCAGAAGTGATGATTTTGTTTGTCTTCTGGTCGCTGGATAGAGAAGCTAGTGGTGTCGAGAATTAGGTCTGGGGGATGCTGGGAAAAGAGGGTTAATAGTTCCTCTTGCACTTCGATTTCCCGGAGAGAGGAGAGAAAGATAGGGACAGTTTCAATGTTTCTTTGGGTGAAAGCACTGATTAAAGCATCGATAGCTTTGGTGTTACCTGCGAGATAATGGGAACGATAGAAAAGTATCCAAGTCCGTGCTTGGGGTTGGGATAGGGTTATCTGGGAATAGATTCCCAACCTAGGGACAACCCCAGGAGGAGAGGGAAGATAGTCGAGATGGAGACAGGTATGCGCGATAAATTTAGCAGCATTAATCCAGTTATCTATCCCTGCTTCCGTGAAATAGCACCATAACTGGTTAACAGTAGTCAGGGAAGCAGTGGAATGACTCATCAACTCTAAATCTGGTTTATCCTCTCCCGGTAGGACAAATAAAGTCGCACCGGTTTCCTCGACAATTTCCTTAACTACCTCCAACCCGTAGGACCAACTCCCCCGTCCCCCCAATAAGCGAAGAATAATCACTCTTGCTTGGGATAGTACCTTGTCCCCATAGTTATCGATACTGTATTGCTGCTGTAACTGCGATAAATTGAGGGCGCGAATTGCGGGAAAATTATCGGGTAGATGGTCGATAGCTGCCGCTAGAGTTTGAATATCGGTATCAGCCATGGTGAGGAGGACAATCGGGGCCGGATTTTGGTCAATAATAATCACCCCTTCGGTATCTGCTGTCCAACCACCCGCTTGGGGAGCAATACGGTGCATAAGTTTTGAGAGTCAGGTTAAATAATGATTAGGTTTTGAGAATCAGGGTCTCGATCGAGGGATCATTCTTAGGTAGATAGAGATGATTATATCTGTCTGCGGCAATTTATAGCAGTTATCTTAATGGTGAGGTACGAAGTTTTCGTTTTGGGGAGCCAGTGGTAGGTAGTCGGTCGTTGATATCAAATTAGGTTACATTTCCCACTTATGAGAAACACCGTCAAGAATAGGGATTAGGGAATAGCAGGGGATAGGGATTAAAAAAACTTGACCAAAACCCAAACCCCAGTCCCCCATCACCTTACTGATAACTGATGACTGATGACTGATAACTGATAACTGATAACTGATAACTGATAAATGAATGCTTCTCCCGCTTATGTTTGCTGTCAAGTGTTATCATCTACTCACCTCGAACAAATTCGTTCTTGGTGGGGACAGTTGACGCTACAGGTGACAGTGCCGAGGATTAGTCTCAGTGAAAGAGAGCTGCCCCTAAAGACGGGGGAAATCTATCAACTCTTGCTTTCCACTGACCTACAAGCTTTATTGTTAGCAAGTCCCCAAGGGCATAATTTTCAGTACGAAGTCCGCATTAGTTTTGAAGCAAACACGATTAAAAATTTTCTGCAAGGACTGGCTATCAAGTCTCTCCACCACCCGAAAATTCAGCAGGGTTATCAAATTTTAAATCTGCCTCTATCCATTAATGTCAGCAGTTTTCAAAATAAAATTTTAGTCAAAATTCTCTCGATAATTTCTTCTCCGTCTGCTGATAGAGATTGTCCCCGCATCTTCTGTGTTGGTCAACCGGTAGAAGCTGCCCTATCCCAACAAATCCAACAGGAAAGATTATTAAACCAAGTCATTACCCAAATTCGTCGGAGTCTCGAGTTACCGGTGATTCTGGAAACCGTAGTCAGGGAAGTGCGGGATTTTCTGCAAGTGGACCGATTGTTAATTTATCAATTTTTCCCCAGTACCGGTGAGGGAAAGGGGAAAATAACTTCCGAGTCGCGCATTTCTGACCAGATAAATTCGGTGTTAAATTTAACTCCCGAAGACGATTGTTTTTCCTATATTCCCCAATATAAGGAAAAGTATCGTCAAGGATTAATTCTGTCCGTGGATGATGTGGATGCTAACTATTCTTCTTCCTTCTGTTTGTCCGAATTTTTGCGACAACACCAAGTACAATCAAAATTAATCGCCCCGATTGTGGTACAAGAAGAATTGTGGGGTTTATTAATTGCCCATCAATGTCAAGAAAAACGCCAATGGTTGCCGCAGGAAAAGAAATTTTTAGGTCAGATTGGTGAACATCTCGCCATCGCTATCTATCAAGCGCAATTATATTCTCAAGTACAGGAACAAAAAGATATTTTTGAACGCCGGGTAATAGAAAGAACCCAAGAATTACAAGATACTTTAATGGCCGCAGAAGCCGCTAACCTCTGCAAAAGTGAATTTTTAAATAATATGAGTCATGAGTTATTAACTCCCCTAACTTGTATTATCGGTTTGTCCAGTACCCTGCAAAAATGCTCGGCAGCCAGTAATTTTTTACCTCCCGACAAACAAAAACACTATCTACAAGTGATTCAGGATAACGGCAATAAACTATTAGAATTAATTAATGACTTGCTTCATTTCTCGCAACTTTCCGCAGGGAAAGCCGTTTTAGACATTAAACAATTTTCGTTAAAATATCTCTGTAATCACGTTTTAGAAATTATTAAAACAGAGGCAGAAACTAAAGAAATTCATCTGATTTTAGAGATGAAAATTACCGAAAAAGATCATTATTTTTATGCCGATTATGATCGAGTTCAGCAGATACTTTTGTACTTGTTAAAAAATGCCCTGAAATTTACCCCCGAACAGGGGGCTGTCACGCTGAGACTGTGGAAAGAAGGCAGTCAGGTCATTTTTCAGGTAGAGGACACGGGCATCGGCATTCCTGCTCAAAAAATACCGCTTCTGTTTGAAAAATTTACCCAATTGGATGGCTCTCGTAAACGTCGTTATGGTGGTATGGGATTAGGATTGGCTTTAACTAAACAATTAGTGGAACTCCATCGAGGCACGATCGAGGTAGAATCTTGCTTAGATAAAGGTTCCATCTTTACCGTCCGTTTACCTCAACAAAGGCCCTCCAAATCCCAACCCCAACCCTCGGATCATAATCCCCATTTTAATCACCACCATCCCACTATAGTTTTGATTGAAAGTGACGAAGAAATTGCCAATCTTATTTGTGAGTTATTGATGGTGGCACGTTATCAAGTTATTTGGTTAATCGATAGTGTCTCCGCTATCAAAAAAATTGAGATCGTGCAGCCAAGTATTATAATTGTCGATCGGAAAATGCCCGATATATATCATCTCTGTCATCTCTTAAAAAAATCTAGCCAAACTCAAGCCAGTAAAGTGCTAATCTTGAATGATACCCCTGAAATCAGCGTTAATTTCCTCGGTCGTCATGGCATTGATGACTATCTGCTCAAACCGATTCAACCCTCCCTATTGTTGGAAAAAATCCGCTATCTAAACGCTTTATAAGTAGGGTTTGCGGCAAAAAGTTTTTCGGTGGGGCAGGGTGTGGGGTGTAGGGTTTTACCCATTTTCATCCAGTCAATTTTTTCCTTTTTCTTAAGAAAATAGAACCTGAAAACTAACTATTAAATAGCTAGTTTTCAAGCCCTGAATTGTAGGAATCCTAGGCTAAATTAGGATTCACTTTCGATATAGATAAATAACAAACCCATCACTACGGCTGGCATTAACCAACAGACGATCGGGATTAAAATCCAAGGCAGATAAGAAGCTGCGTAGGCACCAGTCATGTCAAATGCTCCTAGTAAAAAAATAAGGAAATGATAACAGGTAGAAAAAGGGTTAATTATTGATTAAAAACCCCGCGCATGATGCCATCAACGACACCAAGATTTTCTAGGAGGAAATAGGCCACAAAAGCGCCACCCATACCACCAATAAAGAAACCAGCGGCGAATTGACTCCAACCCTCGGACGATTTCAGCGGATCACCACTAGCGGCCTTACCTTGGAAGGAGACAAGACCATAACTAGCTAAACAACCCGTAGCCAAAAGAACCATGGCTAAAGCGGGGATTAAGCCGCCGAGATTAGCATATTCCGAGTCTCTCAAGGGTCCCAGGACAACCCAGGGACCACCGAGAAAATAACCGTGGGCCATACCCACTTCTAGACCGCGCAGAATTGGGGCTAGACCGGGACGATAGGCAGGTAAGTTACCAATAAAAGCTTTGGTAAAACCAGAAGCGGAAATGGGGGTAGCTAGATGACCAATGAACGGATCATCATTGTAGGGTGTCACCACCTGTTTGTATCCAGTTTCAGCCATTGTGTTTGAGTTCTCCTTTTTCCGATCAACAGGAACATTGATCATAAAACTTTAAGATTACACTTTAGGCCTAAGAATTACTTCAAGCAACCCCATCGATCGAGTTTTCAAGGGTTGACGGCTGAAACTCTCACAATTCGTTACATTTCTCTCAGGAGACGGGGGAGTGGGGAGCTTTGTTTCAGTGATCAGTAAACAGTGAACTGACAACTCACATCTGATCACTGCTCACTGATTAAGGGATAATCAACACTGGACAGGGGGCAAGGTTAATAACTTTGGTGGTGACGCTTTCGGACACACCTTCGCTAGTTAATCCTAAACCGCGACAACCCATAACAATCAGGTGAGCATTAATTTCATCGGCCACATCACAGATGACAAAAGAGGGTATTCCCTCCCTTTCAATCATTTCTGCCTTGACACCAGCTTGGGCGAAAACGGCCTGCGCCGATTGTAACAATCTATCCACCGCTTCGATCGAATTCATCTTATCGTCGGCGGCAATTTCCCCGGTGGGTGTCGTTTCCACCACCGACAACAGCACCAAGCGACTGTCAAAGATTTTGACCAATTCGATCACACTACTGGTCGCGTCACGACTTTCGCGGCTGTGGTCGATGGGAAATAAAATCGTCTCAAACATAATTAGCAAGTCTCTCCAATCAAATTTTTCTGGGCAAATCGGTCTTGGAACTACAAAACCGATCCCCAAATCTGAAATAATCTTTGTCAAAGTAATTGTCGCAAGTAGCGATACCCTGATTTAATCTTAATTGTACGGTAAGCAATCTAGGAGGTTATGGGCTGTGCCAAAAAAAACAGTAGCGAATTTAACAGAAGCTGATTTAGCGGGCAAACGGGTCTTAGTCCGGGTCGATTTTAACGTTCCCATGGACAAAGCCACCGGGGCAATCAGCGATGATACCCGTATTCGGGCAGCACTACCAACCATTGAGGATTTAATCAAAAAAGGGGCTAAGGTTATTTTATGCAGCCACATGGGTCGTCCCGACGGTCAAGTTAAAGAAAATTTGCGTCTGACTCCTGTGGCTAAACGTCTCTCGGAATTACTGGGCCAAGAAGTGA
This sequence comes from Microcystis aeruginosa NIES-4325, assembly GCF_008974145.1. Lineage (GTDB taxonomy): Bacteria > Cyanobacteriota > Cyanobacteriia > Cyanobacteriales > Microcystaceae > Microcystis > Microcystis aeruginosa_G. The sequence continues at coordinate 110,462 of NZ_BJKP01000004.1, forward strand.
TCATGTGTCCCGATTCTATTGGTGAGGGAGTGACGGCAGCGATTAGTCAAATGTCTAACGGTCAAGTGGCCCTTTTAGAAAATCTGCGTTTCCACGGTGAAGAGGAGGCAAATGATCCCGATTTTGCCCAAAAATTAGCCGCTAATGCCGATTTATACGTTAATGATGCTTTTGGTACCGCCCACCGCGCCCACGCTTCCACGGAAGGCGTTACCCACTATCTCAGCCCCTCGGTGGCGGGTTATTTGATTGAAAAAGAGTTAAACTACCTACAAGCAGCTATTGAAACTCCCCAACGTCCCCTAGCGGCGATTATCGGCGGTTCTAAGGTTTCTAGTAAAATTGGCGTGATCGAAACTTTATTGGAAAAGTGCGATAAACTTCTCATCGGTGGCGGTATGATCTTTACTTTCTACAAGGCCCGTGGTTTAAGTGTTGGTAAGTCTTTGGTGGAAGAAGACAAACTGGAATTGGCTAAATCCCTAGAGGCAAAAGCTAAAGAAAAAGGGGTGGAATTCCTCCTTCCTACCGATGTGGTGTTAGCGGATCAATTCGATAAAGATGCCGAGTCCCAAATCGCCAGCGTCGAAAATATTCCCGATGGTTGGATGGGATTGGATATTGGACCTGAATCAGTTAAAGTTTTCCAAAAAGCTTTATCTAACTGTAAATCTGTCCTCTGGAATGGCCCAATGGGGGTGTTCGAGTTCGATAAATTTGCGGCTGGTACAGATGCGATCGCTCACACTTTAGCCGATTTAACCGCTACTGGTACAACTACTATTATCGGTGGTGGTGACTCGGTGGCGGCGGTGGAAAAAGTGGGAGTGGCGGAAAAAATGAGCCATATTTCCACTGGTGGTGGCGCTAGTTTGGAATTACTCGAAGGTAAAGTTTTACCCGGTATTGCCGCCCTCGATGAAGCCTAATTATCTCTAATATCTCAGGTTTAAACAAGGTGGGTCCTAGCCCGCCTTTTTTTATGAATTATGAATTGGGAATTATGAATTATATGGCATAGAACGAGTTAGTTAGGACGCTTTCAATTTTCAAACTCTTATCGGTCAAGGTTTTCAGCGATTGATTGTCCTAACCACCCCGATCTTTGCTATATAATACTAAATCTGGTTATTAAAAACTGATTATCTATTGCCCCTTTTGCCTGTCCTGATATGTAGCCTATACTCAACGTATTTAGTATCATTAGGATACTTCAATAGCAGTAAAATCCACCCGCTGATATAAATCTGTCAGGGATATTTGAAAATCTAGAGAAAACAAAGTTAAAATCGCTTCTTGACTGTGATAATCCCGGAATGCCCAATGATCACCTCTTTTATGAAACTGTTCTATATAATAACCATATTGATCGATTAAAATATATTCTTCAAAACTATCAAGAGAGCGATAAAATTTAAACTTATCACCCCGATTATAGTCTTGAGTAGATTTTGATAAAACTTCGATAATAACCTGTGGATTGGTAATCGTATCGGTGCGTCCTCTTTCAAGAATTGGTTCCCCTTTAACGATCATAATATCGGGATAGGTGTACACATTATAGGCGGGTATTGCCAAGCGTAGATCGGTGATAAATATATCATAGGCTTGATTCTGGATAGTCAAGGGAAATCTTCTATAAAAATTTCCCGCAATGCGATTATGGTTAGGAGTTCCCCCGGTCATAATAATAATTTCTCCATCTCGATACTCGTGTCTGTCGGTGGCAGTTTCCTCTAGTTGAAAGTATTCTGCGACTGTGTAGCGTTTCTCAGTGGTTGCGACCATATTGCCCCCTTGAAAGCAAAGCTCTGTTTTTATGATAACCTGTTTTCTGAAAAGGTACAATTATCGGTTTTAATTAAGTGATGACTGCCGTATAAATATCGAGAGACCTTGTTAACAAGGTCTCTCCAAAGTGGGTGGGATTATTGTTGCTAATTTGCTAATCCGGTTGGGATAATTTGAGGATAGCGCCAGTGACTTTCATGCTTTCTTGATAAAGCACGTCCTGGCCCCAACGCTGTAACTGTTTACCCAGCAGAGTTTCTGTTTTTTGGTCTTCCAGATGGGACACTTGTTCAATGCGGCAAGATTGGGCCCCTCCCGAAGCTTCCATCCGCATACAGCCAGTAGTTCCCGAACAAATTACCGTACAACAATCGGCCTGAAGATTAGTAGAACTGAGTTTAATACTAATCAGATCCCCTTGTACCTCACCCCAATCGGCCACGGGAACACCGGCTAATTCCGCCTCAATTAAACGCTGGTCGTGACCGAGGAAGCTAATCCGATGAATAGCGTAATCTCCCGACCGGTGACTATATCCCACCGGTCGCCATTGTAACCGGCTGGCCATCCAACCGAGGAACATAAAAGCTTGGCAAGGATTGCCCTTTTCGTAATCAATAGTGATGCGATCGACTTCCAGAATAGCATCCCGACGCTCCGGTGGATCGAAAGCCTCGGCGGTTAGTTCTTGCCAGGGGGCCAGACGACTCCAGTTCAGGTCAGCTAATGGTACATCGGTTGCTAATAAATCCCCCACTTGCAGCAGTTCCGTTTCCGGTTCCCGAAAAGTGCTGGAATCGACGATAATCGTATCACATTGACTGGCCAGACGCTTAAATAGTCCATATTCGCCATCGGGACTGGCTTTCCACCAGAGAAATTTGGGCAAACTGGGAATAGTTAACTCGGAAATAATGCCGCCAATTCGTTCCAAGGCTTCCGCTGTGCCGCTTAAAGTGACGTATTCACAGCAAACTAAAGTGTTCTGACTACGTTTGTTGACGGGACAATAGGCAGAAACGGAGGCTTTTACCCCTTCATCGGCCTCGGCTGTGGGACAGAGGGTGATAATGCGACAGGGATTGGAGGCAGCGATCGCATCTGCCACACCAATCGCATCCAAATCGGCGGCGTATTGACGATGATTAGCCCCATCCTCGGCGTTTTTTTCCGCTTCCCAGGCGGCCCTTAACCGAGCGACAAATTCATCGCTAGAAAGCCCAGTTACTTCTAGTTCTAGGTCTTTCTGGGCGACTTTGATGGCGGCGTGGGTCCGGGGACCGGCAATACCATCAATCGGGCCGGTGTAATAGCCGAGAAGGGTTAACAATTCCTGTACCGCGTCGGGTTCATAGACAATAAAGCTAAAGGTGGTGGCCCGGGTGGCTGCCATACCATCCTCATTATCATTATAGGATTGCCAGATATCGCGCAGTTCCTGCTCGATCACATCGATGGAAACATCTTTCGGTGCCTGCAGGGAGACAATGGGGGGGCTTTGGGTAGTCATGTCAGTTATCAGTTATCAGTTATCAGTTATCAGTTATCAGTTACCAGTTATCAGATGTGAGTTTTTAGTTTACTGTTTACTGATTACTGGTCACTGTTCACTGTTTTAGAGTCTTCGCCAACGACGGCCATCGCGGTTAAGGAGAAATTCCGCTTCTGTGGGTTCCCAGGTACCCGCTTCGTATTGGGGTACGGAGGCGGGATCGGCGGGAGCGTCCCAAGCGGCGAGAGCGGGAGTAACGATGCGCCATGCTTCTTCTACCTCATCAGAACGGGTAAATAGGGTTTGATCTCCCAGCATAGCGTCTAAAAGTAGGCGATTATAGGCATCGGCGCTGGCAACACCGAAGGAGGAACCATAGCTAAAGTCCATTTCTACCGTGCGCGTGCGTAATTCCGACCCCGGCATTTTCGCCTCAAAACGGAGGGCAATACCTTCGTTAGGCTGAATCCGCATACTCAGTACATTTGCATTAGTTTGTTGAGCCGCCGATTGGAAGATTAATAACGGCACATTGCGGAATTGGATGGCAATCTCGGAAACTTTTTTGGGCAGACGTTTACCGGTACGCAGATAGAAGGGGACACCCTGCCAACGCCAGTTATCGACGATTAATTTCATGGCCACGTAGGTGGGAGTGGTCGATTCCGGATTAACCCCCGGTTCTTCCCGATAGCCCGGAATGGGTTTTCCTTTCATCCAACCGGCTTTATACTGGCCGCGGATGGCGGATTTTTCCAGGTTATTAATATCGGCCAGGTGAGTCGCTTGTAGGACTTTGACTTTTTCGCCGCGGACACTATCAGCGTTAATAGCGTTGGGTGCTTCCATCGCCGTCAAGCAGAATAACTGCATCAGGTGATTTTGCACCATATCGCGCAAAGCTCCCGATTTTTCGTAATATCCGGCCCGCTCCTCCACTCCCACGGTTTCGGCCACGGTAATCTGGACGTGATCGATAAATTGACGATTCCAGAGGGGTTCAAAGATAGCGTTGGCAAATCGGAACACCAACAAGTTTTGGACGGTTTCCTTGCCTAAATAGTGGTCAATACGATAAACTTGGTTCTCCTGACAAACCTCTTGTACGACTCGATTGAGAACTTGGGCAGAACTGAGGTCTTTGCCAAAGGGTTTTTCGATCACTAACCGGTGTTTAATCGGGTCTTTCAGCATTCCGGCCGCGCCGAGGTTTTTAAGACCAGGGGGAAAGAAATTAGGAGAGACGGCTAGATAAAAGACTCGATTGCCGCGTGTTCCCCGTATTCCGTCTAATTCTTCCAGAAAGACTTTCATTTTGGCGTAACTTTCTGGGTCGTCCATGTTGCCGGGGAAATAGTACAACCCTTGGGCGAAGTCTTGCCAATATTCCTCACTCCCGATCCCGTCGGAAAATTCTTCGATGCCTTGGCGCATCTGTTGCCGAAAATAATCATGACTCCACTCTCGGCGCGCTGTACCGACGATGGTTAATTCGGCCGGTAGTCGTCTTTCCCGTTTCAGTTGATAGAGGGCAGGAACCAGTTTTCTTTGGGTTAAGTCTCCTGATGCCCCAAAAATGACTAAAATTAAGGGTTCTGGGGTTCTTTCTTGTCGCAATCCCACTCGGAGAGGATTTTCGAGCAGCTTTACCATAGGATTTTGTCTAGCCGAGGTGCATTATTTTCCAGTCTAGCGAGAATACTCGACAGCATACCTAAAGTAAAAATTAACAACCACAATCATTGGTCAGTAATCAGTGATCAGTAATCAGTAATCAGTAATCAGTGATCATACTAAATCTGGTTATTAAAGACTGATTATTTATTCCTCCTTTTGCATGAGTGCCTAGGCCTTTTTGAAATCAAAAAGTTCTCGATCCGGGAGTGGTCGGGGGGAAAATGGGGGGACTTTTTCCCTGAAAATTAGGTAATTGACCTCCTAAAAATGGGTGAAACCCCACAACCTACCCCTAGGAAAAACTTTTTGCCGCAAACCCTGATTGAGGAGAGGCCGTTATTTTTTGGCGGTTTTAACACAATCGAGGGTACGAACGATCGCAGCAGCCGCATAGTTACGACGGGCGGGATCATTTGGTACAAAAGCACTACCCTGTTCGTTCAAGGGAGAGGCCACACCGCAAAATCCCGACATCTGGGTAATTAACCCGGCGGCCCAATGACCGGAAGTATCGGAAAAATTGACGGGGGTTTTAGTTTGGGCTAAATTGGGGGCTTGTTTTTGCTGAGTTTTCAGGTAGGTGGCGGCCTGTTTGAGAATCGCCATCAATTCGGCCCGGGTTATGGGGTCGGTGGGACGGAATTCGCCGTTAGCTTTGCCAGCAACAATACCATTGGCCCGGGCCCATTGGATTTTTTTGGCACTCCAACGCGTCGCGTCCACATCGTTAAAACTGCCGCTGCCGGGGGGAATCTCTTCTAGGTTAATTTTGGTGACAGTTCCCATCCCTTCAATAATCATCGAGACGAATTGTTCCCTCGTGACGGGATTTTCGGGGCGGAAGGTGTTATCTTCTTTAAAACCGGCCACTACCCCAAGTGCGATCGCTTTTTCAATCTCAGTTTTATAAATATCGCCGCTAATATCCCGGAAACTAGATCCAGAACTAGGGGGAGGAGTGGTTTCGCTGATGGGAGGTCTGCCGGCGGCTGCGAGAACTTCCGCTTCTTTGCCGCTAAAGTAGAAGTGGCCTAAACTTTTGCCTTCAAAGGTACGACGGCTAAATCTCCAACCCGGTTCGAGGATAATTTTCATAAATCCTGTTTGCATTCCCCTGGTTCTTCCCACCACTAATTCGGGTCTGCGGGCATCCCGGGGAGTTCCCACTAAGTATAATTCGCCATTGCGTTCCACAATACGCAGGATGTAATCTAGCCCAAAATCCCGGCCATCGAGACGGATAGAATAACCATTGCTATCGGTGGCGCGGCGACAAATGCCGGTAAAGTCAAAGTTGAGGAGCAGCGGGTCAATCATGACCGGACCTGAGCCGCTTTCACTCCAACACTTCTGTTTTCCCGGAATTTGTTCCAATACTAGCAGGTCAAATTTATTACCTCCGTAGGGACGAGCGATCGCTATTACCTGGGTCTGCTCAATGTCCTGTTCGTCAAAGTTGGCCGCTGGTGTGGCAGTTATGCCCAAGGTCATTAGGGCGGTTAGGGCGATCGATAATCTGGCTTTCATGATCTTTAATCTATAAGACGATTTGTGCAGTAAAAATAGACGTGCTAGTCCCAATATTCTAAGACTAAATACTTCCGGTTGTTGTTCCGGACTGCGCCGGATTGTTGTCTGTCTGCACAACTTTTCTCTCAATCTTGAATTTGCAAACCTATTGATCCGAGCAATGTTCTGATTAAACTGCTAGGTTGATCAATATTAATTCGGTTAGCTGTTGAAGCTGGCGAGATTTTGGCAGATTGTCAAAAATTTTAGCCAGCCATTTGAGTCTTAAGCTAAGATGGGGGGAGAGGCTTTTAATTGGCCGCGACCCTTGACTTCCTCACACGATTTCAGATCAATAATCGCCTAAAAACTTGAGATTAATCGATTTAGTGCTATCAGTGCCACGGTGAATTATCATAGTTCATTAGCTCTGGTGAGCCATTGCCCTTTCTTTGGTGTGTGTGAGGTAAACAATTATGAGTAACTCCCCTGGCGATCCTTCTCCTCGTCCTCATCTTTTTCTGAGTATCGCTCGATTTTTACGCCGGCCTTCTACTCTAATTGTCGGGGGAATTACTCTCCTAGGAATTACCTCCCTTGGCTATTTTACTACTCGTTATTTAGTTTATGAACGTCTAACCCCAATTTTAGATAATATCTTCAGTGAAATGCTGCACAGACCCGTCAGGGTAGGCAGGATAGAGGGCTTTTATTTTAATCGCATTCGTATCGGTAAATCGGAAATTCCAGCTACGGCCAATTCTGCTGATAGTTTATCTATTGATGCGATCGAATTGGGATTAAATCCGCTGCCCTTACTTTTAGGTCTGCCGCTGCCAGTTGATGTCAAGTTAATTAATCCCAGTATTTATCTCGATCAGGATAAAAATGGCCAATGGCTCGATAATTTAGATAAAATATCTAGTAACTTAGATCGGGAGGCCCCTATTAAGTTAAATCTGGGGTTTCAGGTGGAGAAGGGAGATATTACTATCCAACCCTATGCCCTGAAAAAACCGATAGAAATTAAGGCCGATGGTCAGGGAAGATTTATCGATAATCAAAGGCAAACTCTCACCTACGATTTTAGCGCAGAAATCCTCCAAAGTCAAGTAAAAATTCAAGGAGAAACGGCGTTAAAAACGGGTGAAAGTCAAACTAATCTTCAGATTGATCGCTTAAACTTAAGTGAACTATTAACTTTAATCCCTAATCGTAATTTTCAATTAAATCAAGGACAGTTAAATGCTAATCTTGCCATCAATATTCCCAGTTGGGCAAAGCTAAATCAAACGGAAGGCAATGGCAATTTTCAGGTGACAGAAGTAGGGGGAAAGTTCCAACCTTTCCAGTATCCAATTAAACTAACAACTAAGTTAAATTTCCAGGGAGATAAAGTATTAATTGAACAGGTGATCGCAAGTATTGGCAAGATTAAAACTGAGGTAAGGGGAGAAGTAAATTGGCAAACTGGTTATCATCTCAATGTCGCTCTAGAATCGGTGGATTTACAACAGCTTTTAAGAATTATTTATCTGCAATCACCTCTAGATTTACGGGGAGAAGCACGATCTACTTTTCAAGTGACAGGAAAATTAGATCAACCTCTAATTAAAGGAACCCTTAGCAACAGCAAACCGATTATTTTTGAACAAATACCTATTCAATCAATAACCAGTAATTTTCAAACAAATCTCAATAGTCTTAGTTTAGATAAAATTCAAATTAAACCCGTTGCAGGTGGAGAAATTAAAGGGGAAGGAAAATTGCAGTTAAATATTCTGCAATCCCTGCAAAAAAATCAACCTCTTGACGGGACAAAAATGCCGATCAATTTGAATTTACAAGCGCATTTTCCCACGAGAAAAATTTTATCTCAATTGGCAATAATTCCCGTTAAAATTAATATAAACGATCTGCAAGCTAAGATTAAAGCTAGAGGTAGTTTAGGACTGCCCCAATTATTAATTAATTGGCAAATACCCACGGTTAATCAGTCAGGATTAATCAATGTTGCTGGGGAGGGTAAAGTATTTTTAGGGGGCAATAAAATAAATTTAACCGATACAGTCATTAAAACAAATGGCGGCAAACTACAGGTTAATGGTAATAGTGATTTTACCAGCAAATTAGTCCAAGCAAAAATCACGGCTAATGACTTTTTATTGACTCCTTTTGTGCCTATAGTTTGTCAATATTTGGATAGTATTTGCCCCTACCTAAAAACCTTAGAACCCTTAAATTTAGAGACAGCTAATATTCAAGTTAGTGGCAAAATTGACCAACTAAATATTAATACTTTAAACGGAATTGCTAACTTAGGAATTAGCGGTAAACAAGGCACAATTTTAGTCAATAGTCAAGTATTGCAAGGAAATCTTCAGGCGAAAGCTGTCTTCGCAGGATTGCCGATTAATTCCCTATTGCCTAACTTACCAACTCAGGTTAAGTTGATGCGCTCGCAGATTAATTTACAAGGTTATTTAGGGGAATTACTGAATAATAAAAATAATATTTTCAGCAGTTGGCAAGGTCAAGGTAATATGCAGTTATTGGTGGATAATAATCCCTTAACTGCCACAGCCAAACTAAATCAAGGTTTCCTGACAGGAACAGTTAATACCAGTGGGATTAGTCTCAATAATTTTACAGAAAATTTAACAGTTCCCGTTAGTTTAGGCAGGGCAAAAATCAGCTTTGCTGGTAGAATAAATTCTCTGATTAGTGGTACTTTAACCGATTTAAAAAGTTGGCGCGGAGAGGGATATATACAGTTACTTGTCAATAATCGATCTCTAAGAACGACAACCCAACTGGAACAAGGTATTTTAAGCGGTATAGTTAATACGGTTGGGATCAACTTAAATCCGTTTTTACCAAATATAAATATTCCTGTTAGTCTAGGAAAAACCCAAGTCAATTTCACAGGTCAAATCAATAATTTACTAGCGGGAAAAATCCCTAATTTGTCCACCGTCAATGCTAGGGTAAATACTCGCTTATTAGTAGATAATAATCCGATTAATACTGATATTCAGTTAGACAACGGTAACTTTAATATTCTCGGTAGCTTAGAGTATTTTCAGACTAATATCCCCATACCGTTGAATATTTCCAAAACGAGTTTTCAAGCAACAGGAAATGTCCAAACTATTTTCGACTCCTTGCTAGAAAAACGACTCAACTTAAGCAGTGTCAAAGCAGTTTTTAACTCTCGTATTAATATAGCTAAAGGAGAAATTAAAGCTAAGGCACAACTGAATAATAATTTCTGGCAAAGTGATATTATTGCCGCTAATCTCGATCCCGCTGCCCTACTGGGGCAATTGTCAGGAATAAAATCAATCTCGATTCCTAACTTAGATTTTAGTGCCAATTTAGCGGGAAACATTGAAGAAATTTGGCAGGGAGTAACACCAATTCAGGTTAATAACCTTTCGGCACAGTGGGGAGAAAATAGCTTTGATGTGCGAGGAAATATTCTTTTAGCTAATCTTATCAGTCAACCCGATATCGCTGAGGTTAACTTAAATCTACAGGCAAAAACCGACCTTGCTGCTTTACCGCTAAATCAGATTATATCGCTTTTACCGATTAATTCTAGCCTAAAACCCAGAGAATCAACACTGACAGGTATCGGACAATTTCAAGGACAAATTACAGGAAAAAATCTCTTAACTGCTTGGCAAAAAGTGGGAAATATACAAATCAAGGGAGATATAAATTTAGCTAACTTTAGCATTAATGAGCGACTCTTTGAACCTGTCTTACAAGGCAGTATCCAAGCGGGAATCGGTCAAAATATTAGGTTAAATCTGCGGGGAAATCAGGACATTATTGACCTAACTTTCTATCCTTGTCAACAAAATAATTGTCTGCTGCCCTATCTTCCCCTAGGGATAAATATTCGCCAAGCTTTTGGGAATCAAACTCCCTTTCTAGTAACAGCTAAACGAAACGGAGAAAATTTAAATGTTCAGATTGCCGATTTTCCCCTAGAAATCCTGAAAATATCTCCCACGGCAACCTACAATATTCTGGGGATTATTGCTGGACAATTGAGTGCTAATCTAGACATCAATTTATTTAACTTACAGGGTGAGGGACAACTAGAGATTAATCAACCTAGTTTAGGTAACTTAATCGGGGAAAAATTAACGGCAAATTTGGTTTATCGGGATTCCATGGTTCAACTGCAAGCGGGGAGTTTACAAGCGGGTGCAAGCCAATATAATCTGCAAGGTTTATTTAATTGGCAAACCCAAGCAATAGAAGCTAAACTCAGGGTAGATCAAGGTTATATTCAAGATTTATTATCAATTGCTAGTATCTATGATTTAACCAGTTTAATCAACTTTTTCTCCCCAGAGAATAACCCAGCTATTCAACTTAGTCCCCTAGAAGTAGGTAATCCCGAAGCTTCCCTAGCACAACAGGTAAATTTGCGGGCAAAAATTGAAGAACTAATCCAGAAATTAGCAGGGGAAAGAGGGGTAGTCGGGATACCTTCAGAACTAGATTTTCGCGGCCGTTATCAAGCAAATCTAGCCTTAACTGGGACTTTTAAAAATCCCGATCTTAGCGTACAATTTCAGGGCAATAGATGGGAATGGCGACCCCAAAGACCGACAGTAAATATTGTTAACCCTCTGGGAATTGTCACCACCGATACCCAATTAATTCCCATTGATGAAGTAACAATTAATCTTAACTTAAATCGTCAGTTGCTCAGGATAGAACCGATTAGATTAAAATCACGAGATTCTTCCGTATTTTTAGCGGGTGATTTTTCCCTAAAAAAAGTAGAGGGAAGTTTTGCTGTGGAAAATCTTTCTCTCGATCTCTTAAGAAATTTTGTACAGTTTCCCTTAGATGTGTCCGGTAGTCTAAAAACTCAAGGACAAATTACAGGAACTTTATTAAATCCTCGTATTCAGGGGAATTTTGCCTTTATTGACGGTGCAATTAATGCCCAAAATATTAATCAAGATATAATTGGTTTATTTATCTATAACCAGTATCGTTTTGATTTGCGGACAACCTCCTCCGAATCAATCCAACTCTATGCCAGCATTCCCTATCCTCCCTTACCGGGTAATGATCAATTAAAAATCCAAGCAAAATTGGGAACCAATGCGATTAAATTAATTGAAGCTATCAGTCAAAACACCATCGAATGGGTTAATGGTGAGGGGGAGGTAGTTCTTTCAGCGACGGGAAGATTAGATATAAAAGAGGGCTTAAAAATCAAAGATTTAGAAGCAAATGGTATAGTTACTCTCGATAATGCCGCTATCCGCAGTGTTGCTTTTCCAGAGATTTTAACCGTAAATGGCCGCATTGGGTTAACCCCTGAAAACTTAACAGTAGAGGAATTACAAGGCTCGATCGCTGACAGACAAATTTCTGTGATGGGAGTTTTGCCTTTCTTTCAAACCATCAAAAATAATCCTAATCCCTTAACAGTTAATATTCAAGAGGGAGATATAGCAATTAATGGTCTTTATCGGGGATTAATTGCTGGGAATGCCGTTGTGACAGGAACAGTTCAGCAACCAATTATCGGGGGGAATGTGCGTCTTTCTAGAGGTAAAGTTTTTCTTCCTCGCACAGCAGAAATTAATCAAGAAATGGATAAACCAGTGAGTAGCTGGCTGCAGCCTCTCAACATTCCTCAGACGACAAATATTACTCCAGTTTTAAATAATTTTCAAGTGTCTTTAGCGGGATTATCAATTGAACAAGAACCTTTGTATCAATTTGATTTTAGTGGTGCTTTAACCTTGAACGGTCCGCTCACTCCACTAGAGCAATTACAAACCAATGGAGTGATTAATCTCGATCGAGGACGGGTTAGTTACATCGATACTCGTTTTCTTCTTAACCGACGCAATCAAAATGTTATTGTTTTCGATTCTAGTCGCGGTTTGGGACTTTTAAACCCCTTTGTTGACATTCAACTGCGAACAATTGTCAGTGAATTTTCTCAATCTCGCGATTTTGCCCTCTCCCGTCCCGGGGGAGATTTTCCTAGTAATGAAATTCCTGATGATAGCCTCAATCGCATTCAAAGGATCGATGTCACCCTCAGCGTCGAAGGGGAATTAAACCGCTTGCTACCAAATTTAGGCCGTAATATCAATGAAGTGTGCCAAATTCGTCCCGATAGTCCCCCTTTTCCCCTAGAGGAAAACTATACAAATGCAGAATTACAAAAAGCTGCTAATTGTTTACAAGCAGTGACTTTTGCTAGAGGTGAAGATGAGGGATTGCTGAATACTCCCCTAGTTAAATTAACTAGCACTCCCCCCCGCAGCCAAGGGGAAATCGTTCGACTTTTGGGGGAACAATTGCTGTCAGTTTTTAATGGTTTACAGGGGAAAAATACGGAACAATTAATTCAGTTTGGAGTGGTTCAGTTGGCGATTCCCCTCTTAGCTCAAGGAGTTGTGTATGATGTGGAGAATGCGGTTAGTAATGTGATCGGGGCAACGGATTTTAATATTCTTCCCAATTTGGAAACCGTCTATCGAGTTAATTCCCAGTCTTTTATCCGCTTCTCCTACGATTACAATTTGAATGAGTTTACCGTCCGCTATCAAACTCAATTTTAAAGTAAGATGGCTGGATAAAGAGACAAAATTAGGTTATAATTCATCTTACTTGATATTCTATGATTATTCGCGAGGCGAAAGAAACAGATTTACCAACAATTATCGAGATTTATAATGCTGCTGTTCCCACTCGCAAGGCAACTGCGGATTTGAAGCCTATTTCCCTCGAAAGTCGGCGAGAATGGTTTAAAAAGCACGATCCTGAACAGTATCCCATCTGGGTAATAGCGATCGAAGGTCGGGTGGTGGGCTGGCTGAGTTTACAGATGTTTTATGGTCGTGTCGCTTACCAAAAAACGGCAGAGGTTAGTTTATATATTGCCCCCGATTATCAAGGTCGTGGAATCGGTAAATTATTAGTAGAATATGCCCTGAATTGCTGTCCCAAATTGGGTATATCTAATCTTATCTGTATTATTTTTGCCCACAATCAAGCCAGTATTCGTCTCTTTGAAAAATTCGGCTTTCAACGATGGGGTTATTTACCTCAAATTGCCGCTCTAGACGATTTTCTGGCTGATGTGGTCATTTTAGGGAAAAAAGTCGCTTAAATAGGCAATTTCTCGATAGCTAGACTAAATTCTAGACTTAATTGAATATAAGCATTTTCTGATTCGTCTAGAGATGGTTTCTGGATGAGAGAAAAGAGATAGTCTTCATACCAAATCTCGGAACTTCCCGCACATTTTTCATCTCTAAATAACCATTGTTGAAACACTTGTTCTCTACCATCTTGAGGGGCAACAGTCTGATAAACTTTTAGAGATTTTTTAGCAATTCTCAGGCTGCCCTTGCTGATTAATTCATAACCTAACAAGTTCAAACAATTACGAACAATCGTCAGAGGACGGGAAGTATTAGAAAGATTAATCTTGGTGATAGTTTTAATCTCGTTACGGTTTTTAATGGCGATTTCGGCCATTTTTTGTAAATCGGCATCATGATTAGTTAATTCTCTTTCAGGGTTAGCTAATAATACGGGAATTCCTAACACTTCTAACGTCCCGATAATCACTCCTAATTGACTACCATTAAAATCGGGAATAAATAAACTTCCGTGGCCTGATTCTATCAGTTTACGGGCAATTAAAGCATCTCGATCGCACAAAAATTGTCGCCCAATTGTCAAAAAGTAATGTAAGCGTAGTTCTTGATACCATCCCTGATCGTCTTTAATCACTAATTGCGGTGTTACGGGGATTCCATAGCGTTTGTGCAGGTCATATTTCCTGATAATTCTCCTTTCTTTCACTGACTTAATTAACTGTTTTTTCAGCAGACGATATTCTGAGTCCGTTATCTCAGATGCGCTGGCAATTGCCTCGCATTCAGAACGATAATTATGTTCCCTAATTTCCTCAATTGCTTCCGTTAACTGATTATTTATTTCTAGTTCTTCTTCCTGATTACGTTCTTTAATTCTATGACCTTCTGCTTGTAAAATTCCTAGAATTGACTGACGATAATTAAGCATATAAGCATTTACTCGTACAGCCATTTTGGCCCAGCAGAGGAGAGATTCTGCTTGAAAATTTGTATCTAAATCATCGAGAGATTCTAAATCTGATTGGTGTAGTAAGCGAATATTAACCTCAGTTAATCGGTGTCCAGAGGTGAGAAGTTTGGGGATAGAAGTGGAACCATTGCCCACCTGATTAAATCCGTAGGCTGCTGACCAAATATAACGAGGAATATTCTCCCTAATTCTCCCTAAAAATTGAGCGATAGAAGTGGGAGTCTGAATCCCCTGTGCTAAACACCAAACCGAGGTAAAGTGTTGCTGAATATCAATACTAATTCCCGTTTCGATCGCAGGACTAGCTAGAACTATATCATAGTTAAGCAACAATTGATTTAAATTGCCAATCGCTTCATAGGCAGCGTGACTAGAATCTTGCAATGACTCTGAATCTATTCGCAAAATTTTCTTTTGAGGAAATTGCTTTTTTAAATAAGATTCTAGGGTAATCGTTCCCCATTTGCTGGTTAACTTTTGTGCTGACATACAAACAAAAGGTTTTCCTCCCTCCTTAATATGTTTGACTAAATCTTTAACTAGCTGTTGGGGAGTATTATCAGAGTAGTTATAAACTCGCCAAGCTTCCTGATAACTGGGTTTCCACTCGTTACTAATTAAGAAAGTTTCTAGTTCAATTGCCGCTAGAGAAGTTAAATAATCTAGGGAAATATCACTTAAATCAGCATCGGCAACTAGGACTTTACCCCCACTGCTGATCACAGTTTGCAGCAGAGACTTTAGGGATTTTAAAATTGCTACTCGATTAGTTTTACAAGTATCCCCATTTAACCCATGCCATAGGACCTGTTCGATCTCATCAATAATAATAATAGCTTCTTGCCAATCTTCTGCTTGAAATTTAGCTTGTGATTGGGGATGAAGAGAGTCAAGACATAAACCATAACCGTAAATTTGTGCCGCAGGATTATCCCTAATTTTGCTGATATAGTTTAAACCAAAGCGTTGACATAACTCCTCTACAAGTTTCACCCGATGACCAATAACTAAAACTTTTTGTTTATTGGCAATAGCCTGTTTAACTATCTTGGCTAAAACCTCAGTTTTTCCCGTACCTTTAGCTGATTTAATCGCCATTAACTGCGCTGATGTAGGGATGGCAATATCTGGCAAGTAACGGCTATTTAACTCTAGATGAGGTGGGAGAGTTAAACTATTTAAACTGGCTGCCTTCCAAATTTCCCAAGAGGTAGCTTTTTGATAGACTTGTTGGAAGTAATCTTCCCCTCGATTGATTAGTAAATCATCCACCCCTTTACCGTCAGCAGCATCCCAAGTAACCACCTTTACCTCACAGTTAGCCTGACTGAATAGATAACCCATTCTCTGTAAAGCTAAATTAACCGCTTGTTGGTTCTTTGGTTTAGTTTCTTGATCAAAAACTAGATAAATTTTTCGTCCAGAATTAGCTAATTTCTCTAGCTGCGGAATTAGATGAGATTTGCCGATTCTCCTACCTAGTTCGTCCTTAGGAGTACGATAACCATTGTGAATACCTGGTAAGGCAATTGTCACATAACCTGCTGTTAGTAATGCCCCCGCTTTTTTCGCACCTTCCGTAAGACAAATAGGTATCTCTGGATGTTTCATTACCCACGACCAAAAACCGATATCTTCTTGCTTATTATCCACTTCTTCAGTTAAAATATTAACATTGATAGACTGGGATATCTTCTGCCAAATTTTCAGGGGAACCCGCAAAGCAAAGACTCCCGTAGGGGTTTGGGGGGGATGTTCGTACTTAATCGGTTTAGCCTTATCAAAGCTTAAACGGGGAAAATCGGGCTTAAAACAGCCCCAAAGGTCATAATTACCCGTTAATAAGTCAATTCCTGAACACCACCAACCACCTTGACTGGTATGTTCATAACGCTTGAGAATACTATCCCTAACCCTACCATCATTGCGTCGCGGTAATTCTTGGGAGTAGAGTAGGTATTCACTGGGAGATAGCCCCGCTAAACTGGTGACATTGAGATGGGTTAACTCCGCATCCACCCCACTACCACGCCATTCTTCTAAATATTTCATCCTTGTCCTCTACTGGCTAGACGCTATATATAGCGTTTTTGTCCTATCATTCTAACGGTAAGCCACTAAATAGGAAAAAGAGAAATTTTACTCTCTCAGAGGTTCTCGGAGGAAATTTGACTTTTAATCCACTCTTGTCTTAAATTATCGAAAAGTTAAGAACAAATAAAGTCTGACCACAACCTCCTCAGCAGTTAAGCAGAATCGGATCAAAAGTATTTCGTCAATCTGTTTTTATTATCAAAGAAAAAGCTTTTTGTCAAGCATACAAAAGAACTATAGGTTTAGGAAAATCGAGAATTTTTTCCAGAAAATGTCATCTAAAACACTGTTTTGGGGAACAAAATAATCCTAGCCATACCATATATAGAGTGATAGGATTATTTAAGACGCTAGATGTTGTGTTTTCCTAAAAAATCTGCTAGACTAATCTAGTACAAATAAATTAATTTGTCAAGTTTTTTAACTCCAATTATGCAATCAAAGCCCTTGACTACTGCCGTCTCCATTCACAAAAATAACGAAGTAATACCCTTTCGTTCTACCCCTTTAGCTAATATGGGCAGCCATGGAATTAAAGTGATTCGGCGCGATGGTTCCACCACAAGCTTAAATATCGGCAAAATTCGCGACGTGGTAGAGTGGGCTTGTGACGGCAAAAAAGTCAATTCGATCGCCTTAGAAGCGGGTTTAACCACGCGCCTGCGGGATGGGATTACCACTAGGGAAATACAGGATAATTTAATTAATTGCGCCCTAGAAATGTGTAGTCCAGATGAACCAGATTGGCGTTATGTGGCGGGAAGATTGCATATTTGGAGTCTGTGGAAAGATACCTTAGTAGCCCGGGGTTATCAATACGGAAATTACGAGAAAACTGTCAAAACTCAAGTTAAAGAGTTACTATACGACGAAAGGATTCTCATCTATTCCGAAGCAGAATTAAAAGAAGCTGGTTCTTGGATTAATCCCGATTGGGATATCGATTATGATTATGCGGGGGCCTTGTTAATCACTAGCCGTTATTTACTCAGAAATGAGTTACCCCAAGAGGCATTATTAACCTGTTCTTTGCTGCTTGCCACTGTGGAAGAACCGGCTAATAGACTCTACTGGGCGAAGAAATTTTATCAAGGGATTGCTCAAAGAAAAATCTCTCTTGCCACCCCAATTTTAGCCAATTTACGCACACCCAAAGGTTCCCTAACCAGTTGTTTTATCCTCTCCATTGATGACAGTTTAGAAAGCATTTTTAGAGAGATTACTAATGCTGCCCGCATCTCCAAAAATGGTGGCGGTGTCGGGGTAAATGTGAGTAGAATTCGCTCCACTGGTAGCTGGGTAATGGGGAAAGCTAATGCTTCTGGGGGGATTATTCCTTGGATTAAATTACTTAACGATACAGCTATCGCAGTTAATCAAGGGGGAAGACGCGCCGGTGCAGTAACTATCGGTGTTGATATCTGGCATTTAGACGTGCCAGAATTTCTAGAAATGCAGACAGAAAACGGTGATCAAAGACGCAAAGCTTATGATATTTTTCCCCAATTAGTTATCACCGATGAATTTATGCGTCGGGTGATAACTAAAGCCGAGTGGACATTAGTAGATCCCTACGAAGTTCGCACAAAATTAGGTATAGAACTAGCGGAACTATGGGGGGAAGAATTTGAAGAAGCATATCGTTTAGTAGAAGCTAATTTAGATAGAGAGATTCTCCTCTATAAAAAAATTAATGCCCGGGACTTATTTAAAAGTATCATGCGTTCCCAAGTGGAAACAGGAATGCCGTACATTGCCTTCAAAGATACCATCAATCGCGCTAATCCTAATAAACACGATGGCTATATACCTGGTGTAAATTTATGCACGGAGAGTTTCTCGAATGTCACCCCCGATCAAACTGCCCATTGCTGTAATTTAGTTAGCCTTAATTTAGCCAACATTGACAGGGAAGAAATCGAGTCTAATTGTCAAATCGCTGTCAGGATTCTCGACAATACTATTGATATTACTAATCCTCCCTTTGATAATGCTAAAAACCACAACGATAAATATCGCACTATTGGGGTAGGAGCAATGGGATTGGCTGACTGGTTAGCTAAACGGAAATTATCCTACAATAACCTGTCAGAAATTAGTAATTTATTTGAAGAAATTGGCTATTGGTGTACCTATTCCTCGATGGAATTAGCCAAAGAACGCGGCGCTTATCAAGCTTTCTTGGGTAGCGAATGGAGTCAAGGTAAATTAATCGGTGCCAAACCGGTGGAATGGTTTTTAAATAACGCGGTGCAACCGCAAAGATGGCAACAATTAGCAACAGATATTCAACGATTTGGCATCCGTAATTCCCATATTACCGCCATTGCTCCTAATACTTCCTCTAGTTTGGTACAGGGATGTACCGCTAGTGTTTTGCCGGTTTATAGTCGCTTTTTCTACGATAAATGGGCAAAGGGAACTGTTCCCATCGCACCACCTTTTATTGAAGAAGCTTTCTGGTTTTATCCAGAGAATAAAAATCTCGAACAGCAACAAGTGGTAAAAGCGATCGCTACTATGCAAGAATGGATCGATACGGGGATTTCTATGGAGTTATTATTCAACCTTAATGAGGGGGTTTATTTCCCCGCAGAACCCAACCGTTGTCTCACTGCCAAGGATATCTTTGATACCCTAGTTATGGCGTGGGAATTGGGGTGTAAAGCGATTTATTATATCCGTACCGTACAAAAGGACAATTTTCGAGAGTCTGACGATAGTTGTTCTAGTTGCGCTAATTAGGGTTAACTTGGGTGGGCAATGCCCACCTTAATTTTTTTATATCATTTAAAATAAGTCTTACTCATCACCTAATCACAGCTATGGAAAAGAACTTATACGAAAAAGATTACTATTTCTGGTTAGATAAAACCATTAATTTACTGGAAAATCGCCAGTTTTCCGATTTAGATTTAGAGAATTTAATTGAAGAAATCAAATCTATGTCTATCAGTCAACAGAAAGCATTAAAAAGCAATCTGACCGTGATTTTATGGCATTTACTAAAATACTTACAAGAGCCAGAAAAACAAACCAGAAGCTGGGAATTAACCCTTTTTGAGCATCGCGAAAGAATCGAAGAAGATTTAGAAACTAGCCCTAGTCTTAAGATTTTTTTAACAGAAGAAATTTTAAAAAAATGCTATAATAAAGCCAGAAAAAAAGCCGCTATTGAAACAGGGATAAACCTAGAGAAATTCCCGAACGATTGCCCATTTACTTTGGCAGAAGCCCTAGATTTTGAATTTATTCCTAATCAAACCATTTGACTTTTTACCGAAAACCTATTATAACCTAAAAGTGCCATAATATCCAAGTAATCATGTCCTTACATTTAGTTAATTCTTGCTATTCGATGCCCATTTCCCCGATCTTCAATCCGTCGGGAGATGATGCGATCGAAAACCGTTCGATCTGGTTTGGTAACACCACCAACCTGATGCAGTTAAACGATGTCCGCTACACCTGGGCGGTGGGTTTATATCAACAAATGCGGGAAAATTTCTGGATTCCGCAACGCTTAGATATCACTCAAGACGTGACTGAATACGGTCATCTTACCGACGAAGAAAGATATGCTTATGATGGTATTTTGTCCTATCTAACTTTTCTTGATTCCGTACAAACCTGTAATATTCCCCACCTAAAAGGTAGCGTCACTGCGCCAGAAATTAGTCTTTGTATGGCGGAACAAATTTCCCAAGAAGCCATGCACAATCAAAGTTATCAATACTTAATTGAAACGATTATTCCCTCGGATCGCAGAGGGGAAGTATATGACTTTTGGCGCACCGATAAAGTTCTCAGGGATCGCTGTGAATTTATTGCTAGTCTCTACCAGCAGTATATCGATAAACAAACTACTGAAAGCTATTTTATCGCTCTTCTTGCCGATTATTTACTGGAGAGTTTGTATTTTTATAACGGCTTTATATTTTTCTATAATCTCGCTTCTCGACAGCTAATGTCTGGCAGTGCTGACGTTTTCAAAATGATCAACCGGGACGAATTAAGTCACGTCCGTTTGTATCAGAAACTTATTCCTGAAGCTATGGCAACTTTTTCCCATTCCGTTGAACAGATTTATGAGATGTTCGATACTGCGGTTAAACACGAATGTCGCTGGACAAATCACATTGTTGGCAACGACATTTTAGGTATTACCGAATACAGTACCGAACAGTACACCAAATACCTCGCTAATATTCGACTGAAAGCGATCGGACTTGAGCCTTTGTACAGGGAAGAAAAGTATAACAAAAGTCCCTATACTCATCTGGAACGCTTCTCCGATACCAAAAAAGAAGGCCACACCAAAGCTAACTTTTTTGAAGCAACCGTTACCAGTTATGTTATGTCTTCTGGCTTAAGTGGATGGGATGAAATTTAAAATTTACGGGACAAAAATGAGCCATTCTATACCATAAAGTGGCAATTTTGTCAAATATTTTGACAACTTTTGACCCTCTCTTGCAGAAATACCGACAATCAGCAAATGCGCTCCTGGGTTTGGGGGGTTCTACCCCCAAAAGCTGGGATTGACTGATAAAATCGGAGGTAATGACCAATTTTAGAAGATATACTCAATCATCCCCCAGACACCACTCCCAGAAGCTCTTGAGCCATTCCTAATTATGACGATTGCCATCATAATGAATTCTCGCTCCGGCCCATTGCAGTTTTTCCTGTAGAGTCTGATAAAAAGAATAACTTTCCCGCAGGATAATAAATTGGGCGAATTTTTCGGCTTTGGTAACTCCCACCCATTGCCCGGGCCAAATGGAAGTGGCTAAAGCACCATCCATCCAAAGTTTAGTATTTAATTCGTAGTCTCCCAGGGGCCAAATACTGACCAGAGATGCTGGGGGAATGACAATCGGCCGACTGGAGAGACTCAAGGGACAAATCGGGGTGACGGCGATCGCTTCCATGCCAGGGTGTATAATCGGGCCATTAGCGGAAGCGGTGTAACAGGTGGACCCCGTGGGAGTAGCCACTAATAAACCGTCTCCTTGATACTGATCTACTACTTCCCCGTCCACTTCGATTTCGAGGATTGAGGTGGGCATCCTATCGATACTAGCGGGTTTCACACACATCTCATTCAGGGCATAAAATGCCTCGCTCACTGGCTGCGGGTTTCTTTTATCCCCTTCATAGATTCTGGCCGTTAACATCATCCGTTGTTGTACCGCATAGCGATCGGATTGTAAACGCTCCCAGACTGTCTCGGTATCTTGGAAAATCTCAAAGGGTTCCGTTAAAAATCCCAGATGACCGCCGACATTCACCGCTAAAATTGGAATGTCTTCCTGAGCTAAATAGCGAGCGGCGGCTAAAATGGTTCCATCTCCGCCTAAAACGATGGCAAGGTCTATTTTTTCCGATGCTGAGGCTAAAAATACCGGATAGGGATTATCTTTAAAGCCACTGGGTCCCATTAAAACTTTACACTGACGGGCTTCTAACTGTTTAGCGCATTTTTCCGCCCATGCTTTACTTTGGGGATGGTTGGCCTTATGAGCAATGATGACTTGTTTTAACTGCACAGAGTTGAGACCTTGTTCGGAGGTTCTATATTTTTAACAATACCAAGACTGGGCAGATCGGGTGACAAGTAAAAAGTAAAAAAGGGGTTGGGGGAAGAACCTCGGCCTGACTGTAGCCAATTTGACAGAATTAATCGATAGATAAGGGTAAATGGAAGTAACGAGGATAAGCTGGCAGGTTTTAGCAATCTTATCCCGTTTTTTCCCTGTAACTGCTGTATCTGTGCGACTTTTTCCCAATTATCTCCCTCAACACCCCTACCACTTAATTTCCATGCAGGGTTATAATTTTATTAAGTTGTGTAACAATTCTCTGGCACACTCTTGACAAATGATAACAAATCTGCTCTCCCAAAAAACAGGAAAGGTTTTATTTCTATGACATTAATTCAAACCGCCCAATTATCGCTAGAAACTTTGGCTTTAGCCTTTTTTAAGCAGACGGAAGGACGCTGGCAATCCCAGAGACGTTATTACACCCTCACCCAAGAAACGGAACCCCAAGAAGTTATCAGCGCCATCGAGATTAAATATTTACCCCAAGGCAGCGAACCATTAATTCAACTAGCCCGTTTACATAATCTGGAAGATACAACTTTATTAGGTGGTACGGAAGTGACTTGGCAAAGTAATTATCTCCGTCCCCAGAGTAAAAAACCCTCCAACGGTTCGACTATATTCGGCATTTTAGATAATATTCTCTATCGCGATCGGGGATTTGCGACGGATAAACCCGTTAGTGCCATTTATACCTTTCCTAACCCCTCTACTCTCTGTCTGAGAACAGAATACGCTGGTTCTGTCTTTGAAGAAGAAATTAAACTCATCGGTCAACAATATCGCACCCGACAAACTATTATCTCTCGCGCTGGTCAAGAATTGATGATCGGTCAATATCTAGAAAAACGGGTCAATTAGTCAAAAAAAATGGCGGCTATTCCCATAATTTCGACTTTTATCCTAGGAATAGGGCTGAAATCAAATCAGCCCTTCCAATAACTTCCCTTTAAACTGGGGTTAAATTGTCTTGATTCTGACTAGCGAGAAACTTCTCTAATTCCGTAATCGCATCGGCATCGACCTTAGTTTGCATGGGACAGAATTTCGGTCCACACATCGAACAAAACTCCGCAGTCTTATAGATATCTGCGGGTAAAGTCTCATCGTGGTATTCCTTAGCGCGATCGGGATCCAAGGATAACTGAAATTGACGATTCCAATCGAAATTATAACGAGCTATGGAGAGTTCGTCGTCACGATCGCGCGCCCCCGGACGATGACGGGCGATATCTGCCGCGTGAGCCGCTATTTTGTAGGCAATTAAGCCATTTCGCACATCTTCAGCGTTGGGTAAGCCGAGATGTTCTTTCGGGGTGACATAACATAACATCGCCGTCCCGTACCAACCCGCCAGAGCCGCCCCGATCGCCGAAGTGATATGATCGTATCCTGGGGCAATATCGGTGACAAGGGGACCGAGAACATAGAAAGGTGCTTCGCTACACTCCTCCATTTGTTTTTTCACATTAAATTCAATTTGGTCCATGGGAACATGGCCCGGTCCTTCCACCATCACTTGTACATCGTGTTCCCAAGCGCGGCGCGTCAGTTGGCCGAGGGTTTTCAATTCCGCTAATTGGGCTGCATCGGAAGCATCGTGGGTACAACCGGGACGCAGGGAGTCACCGAGACTAAAAGAAACGTCATAACGCTTAAAAATCTCGATAATTTCATCGAAATGGGTGTAGAGAGGATTTTGCTTGTGGTGGTGTAACATCCACTTGGCAATAATACCACCCCCCCGGGAGACAATCCCGGTCAGACGAGTTTTGACTAAAGGCAGGTGTTCGATGAGGATTCCCGCATGAATCGTCATGTAATCTACCCCTTGCTGGGCGTGTTTTTCGATAATATGGAGGAAATCTTCGGGGGTGAGTTTTTCAATATTGCCGTGAACGCTTTCCACCGCTTGATAGATGGGTACAGTACCGATGGGGACGGGAGAAGCATTGATAATTGCGGTGCGAATTTCGTCCAAATTACCGCCACCGGTGGAAAGATCCATCACCGTATCCGCACCGTATTTGACCGCTAGGTGTAATTTTTCCAGTTCTTCGTTAATATTCGAGGAGTTAGGGGAAGCCCCGATATTAGCATTAACTTTACACTTAGAAGCAATACCGATCGCCATAGGTTCGAGGTTGAGGTGATTGATATTAGCGGGAATAATCAGTCTTCCTCGGGCGATTTCGCTGCGAATCAATTCGGGAGAGAGATTTTCCCGTTTTGCCACATACGTCATCTCTTCGGTAATTATCCCCTGACGGGCGTAGTGCATTTGCGATACATTTGCCTGTCCGCGCCGGTGGGCAACCCATTCTTGTCTCATAACTTTATTTCCTCTGTAAACAGCTTCCCTACGCTGGAATTACCCAGTCTCAGGTTCTAAGGGTCTTTCTCAGCCTGATTATCCCAGACACCCCTAGCTATGACGGCAATTCTATCACTGTTGAGGACTGAGGAGATAAAGTTTAAGATTGTTGTTTGATTAGGCAGTCATCAGCTTCTGAAGGCAAAACGCAAAAGAAAGAGATATCCCAGGTTTGGTGGGTAAAATGTATTCTAAGATACATTCCTCCTAGCGAGGGGGTGGAACGAACCACAAAGACACAAAGGACACAAAGATCGATCGATCCTATGTAAGTTAAACTTATCACACAGAACCTAGAAGAGCCTCGGCTTCCCACTTCCCTGCTGATTCCCAAAAAAAAAGGCAGGCAAAAGCCTACCCTAGGATTAATGATTAGTCAATCAAACCTTAGACATCGTAGTAGAGAGAGAACTCGTAGGGATGGGGACGTAAGCGCATCGGGTTAACTTCGTTATCGAGTTTGTAGGTAATCCAGTTTTGGATAAAGTCTTCGGTAAAAACACCAGAATCGGTCAAGAAAGCGTGATCTTTTTCGAGACTTTCCAGAGCTGCTTCCAGAGAACCGGGGGTAGAGGGTATTTTTGACAATTCTTCGGGGCTGAGTTCGTAGATATCCACATCGAGAGGTTCCCCAGGGTCAATTTGATTTTTAATCCCATCGATACCGGCACAGAGCATGGCGGCAAAAGCGAGGTAGGGGTTAGAAGTCGCGTCAGGACAACGGAATTCTAAACGTTTGGCTTTCGGGTTGCTTCCCGATAAAGGAATCCGAATCGAAGCGGAGCGATTACCTTGGGAGTAAGCCAGGTTTACAGGGGCCTCAAAACCGGGGACGAGACGCTTGTAAGAGTTGGTGGTGGGGTTAGTTAAAGCTAAGAGTGCGGGAGCGTGTTTAAGCAAACCACCGATGTAGTGCAGTGCCATTTGGCTAAGTCCGGCGTATTTATCCCCTGCGAACAGGGGTTGACCATCTTTCCAGATAGACTGGTGAACGTGCATCCCGGAACCGTTATCGCCAAAGATGGGTTTGGGCATAAAGGTGACGGTTTTACCGTATTTCTTAGCCACGTTCTTGATGCAGTATTTGTAGGTCATCAAGTAGTCGGCAGCCCGCACTAGGGTAGAGAATTTAATCCCTAGCTCGTTTTGACCACCAGTAGCGACTTCGTGGTGATGTTTTTCGATGGGAACTCCGCAGTCGGCCATGGTTAAGAGCATTTCCGTGCGGATATCTTGAGAGGTATCGGTGGGACTAACGGGGAAATAACCCTGTTTGTAGGCGGGTTTATAGGCAAGATTTCCGTCTTTTTCGTCTTTACCGCTATTCCAACGACCTTCGACACTATCCATGTAGTAATAGCCCGCGTTGGCGGTTTGGTCAAAACGAGCGCTATCAAAAAGAAAAAATTCTGCTTCCGGTCCAAAAAATACGGTATCACCTAAACCGGTAGTGCTCAGATAATCGATCGCTTTCTGAGCAATAGAGCGAGGATCGCGGCTATACCATTCACCGGTTCTTGGTTCTTTGATGCTACAGATCATGCTTAGGGTAGGTTCCTTGTAGAAGGGATCGATCCAAGCGGTGGTAGGATCGGGAACCATGGCCATATCGGATTCGTTAATTGCTTTCCAACCGCGAATACTGGAACCATCGAAGGCAACACCATCGCTGAAAGAGCTTTCATCGATTTGATCGTAGTAGAACGAGCAATGTTGCCAGATACCAGGCATATCAATAAATTTCAGGTCAATAATCTTAATATTGTTGTCCTGAATCATTTTCAAGACTTCTTGTGGCGTTTCGGGCATGGAAAACTCCTTTGATGTATGGATCGGTTCTTAAGCTTCTCAAAAAAACCATCCTAAACAGTCACTTTCGCAGGTTTTGTATTTTTCGATACAAAATCTTTGATCCTAGCTTGAAAAAATCTGTAATTTCCTTCTTCAGGTCGGTAATGGACCGGAATGGCGATTTGCCTATCAGCTTCTACTGTCTCGGCTCTCTTATTCTTTGTGTGATAAGTTCAACTTATATAAAAGCGGTCAATCTTTGTGTCCTTTGTGTCTTTGTGGTTCGTTCCATATTTCACCCACCAAACCCAAGAAGGCCAGCTATTTTGACACAATCATGATAGATGTCCTTGGCTGGCATGGTAATCTCCTCCAATTGCCCTCATTTTAAGGGAAGACGATAGTTCGCCTGAGAAGCAGTAAAACAGGGGAAAACACCTGAGACTCCCTGCTCTGTCAACCCCTAAGCTAGGGAGAGAAATATAAAGATTTATTAAATTGTAGCCTAGCATACAGATGCAGGAGGGGGTATGTGTATTGTCTTACTATCCGCCTTCTGTACTGGGTTGGGTTGTTGCTTCACCTAGCTGCGAGAGGGGCGATCGCACTGCTCAGTGCGGTAGAAGTAATGCTTGAGTAAAACCCACAAAAATCAACAGGAGGATTCTTGTCAAATGGGCTGGAAAGATAATCTTGCGGAACGGCTTGCAAAGCTTGCTAAAGAGCATGGTAAACAAATTGTTGCTGGAGTTAGTGCTCTCTCTGTCGGTGCTATAGTTAACAAAATTGGTTCTATACCTGGAGCAGTTTGGGATTTATGTAATCCATATGATTTTACTGATCAGGAGAAACTAGAGGTTGAAAAGCTTTTATCTAAGTATGGACTTAAAGTTAGTCTTACAAATTTAACCGACGAAGGCAAAGTTTACCTGAAGTTAAATCAATTTTTAGACGAACTTTCTGAAGATGAGAGAGCTAATTTTCTTGAGGATTTAGCTAGTGTTTTAGACACATTTTAATTCAGCCTAAATCTGGTTAATACGATCCCAATCCACCGAAAAAGAAACCACAAAACTAGGCTAAATTGCTTCTAAAAATACGGTAATAATTCGGTAGTTCACTGAATAAAGACTCGTAGGTTGGGTTGACGCAAGGAAACCCAACAACTTCCTGGAATATTTTCACAATTTTTGTTGGGTTTCGCCTTTTGAGCCGATGGGTAATACCAGAGCAATAATGATAGCTCAACCCAACCTACGGATCGAACGCGATTAATTAATAAACTTATTCAGGAATGATAGTTATGGCAATCAGAATCAAACTTTGGGCAGATTATGGAAGTTACCCACTTTGGGGAGTAGATGAAATTGATAACATTGCTCCTGAAGAATTGCCATTAAGTCAAGCAACTATTCAGCGTTTAAACCCATGGCAGGATACTTACGATAAGACTTTAAATCAAGACTATCCACCTTTATCAGATTTTCCTAATCAGCAAGCTGAAATGGATTTTAAACAAGAAGGAATTAGTTTATGGAAACAGTTACGTCTTGAACTGGCCCCGGATTATGAAGTTTTCTACCAAAATGAAGGTCAATTGTTCAGACATCCTAAGGAAATAACCACAAAATCTACAGTACAAAAAATAACAGTTTGAGTATCATCACCCTCGGCACTCTCGGCGCAGGTGCAACCCTTAAGCGCCAACTAAAACCCTCTAAATCCACCGAAAAAGAAACCACAAAAATAGTATAAATTGCATCTAAAAATACCATCAATGCCCCTTCAATCAATCTTGAGGGGGTTTATTTTTGGCATCTATTAATACTTCTAAAAATAAAAATTGTCAAACTTATTAATGATGTCTTGAATTTGCTGCGCTGTGATGTCTGTTTGGTCAGATTTGGCATAGATGAGGAGCATCAAAACACAACTATTGTCTTTAAGTTGATAGATAACACGATAGCCGCTACTTTTGCCCTTTTGAATATCGCTGTTTTTGAGGCGAACTTTAAAGACAGTGTAGCCTATTCCTGGTATTTGATCGCCGATGAATTTGCCTATCTGAAGGTCATCAATTAGGGGTTGTATATCAGTACGAATGCTCCGATAGCGTTTGGCGAGGATGCGAAGTCGATCCTTGAATTCATCAGAGAAAAGGATTTTAATAGAGGGGATTCCTTCAGTCATTTATGCCATCCCACAGTTCAGAGATGGGATGTACTTTGCCCTCTTTAGCTTGCTGAAGAGAAATACGAAGACTGGCGAGGATGAGTTCTTTTGGTTCGTCGTCGGGATCCGTGGGTGGAGTGAGGATATTACGCGATACTAGCAATTGGTAGAAATCATCGAGCGCCATTCCCGTTAGTTCGGCTGCTTGTTCAAATTGAAGGCGTTGCTGCTGATAGAGCATGATAGCGATTTCCGTGAGCATTTGAGCTTCAGTCATTTGGACTGTTTGCAGAAGTTCAGTAGGAAGGGTGAGGCTCATAGAGGTTTCATTAAGTGGTGGTAACTTCATTGTATCGCCATTAAAAAGTAAACGACACAAGTAGGCTAAATTGCTTCTAAAAATACCATAAATACCCCTTCATTCAATCTTGAGGGGGGTATTTTTTTGCATTCCTCCCTCAAAAAATTCTCAGTGACACTAGAAAAAGGCGACAAACTCTGCTGGAGTAATAATTGGAATCCCTTGATAAGTATTGAGAATTAAAAGATCGTTATCGCCTGTTATGATGTACTGTGCCATTCCAGATACAGCTAATTCTAAGAATTTATTATCATCTAAATCGGAACAAACTCTCGTTTCATGCAATATATCAACAAATAAGCTCCTATTTTTAAGAGACGACAAGAAATCTAACCTATCATCTTTTTCTAAATATTTGTCAAATTTATTTTTACTTATTCTCGTTACCAATTCTTGATAAGTTGCCTCGCTCTGGAGAATGGTAAATTGACTGACTGCTATATTGATTACTTTTTTGGGTGTTCCTAGTGGATTGAGTAAAGCACTGATAAAAACATTGGTATCTATAACAACTCGATTAGGATTCATCTGCTAATAGTTCTGTTAGTTTATCTTCTGTCAAACCTTTAGCTTGAGCTTTTTTGCCGACTTTATCCATAATTGAGATAAGACTTTCTGAATTTTCCTCAATCGTCAGATTAACTTGTTGTTCAGGAGAAAGACCTAACTGAGCGATTAGTGTAGGAATCTCCGATACCTTAATATTTTTGAGAACTTGTTTCATGGCTTAACTAGGTAACTAGGTGTATCTTCAACCTTCATTGTACCCTATTTAATCACATTTAACAGTGTTCCTCAAATCGTCCTCGACCTCTTCGCCACAGCTTCAACCCTCAAGCATAAACTAAAACCCTCTAAATCCACCGAAAAAGAAACCACAAAAGTAGGCTAAATTGCCTCTAAAATACCATAAATGTCCCCTTAACTCAGTTAGTTTAGAGTGCGAAACGCCGGAACAGCAGCCAGCCGTCGATAGATGATATCAAATCCCGTCATACTTTATCTTTATCTTTGACCGGCTGCCTAGACAAATCAGAAAGTAAAAGTCGTGCGGATAGTACCGATAACTAAGGTGGAATTGTTGTTATTTGAGTTGGGAGAAGTAATCACGATTACCCCCGGAGTAAGGGCAATATTATCGGTGAGTTTCCACTCATAAAATCCTTCGATATGAAAGGAAGTATCGGGATCATTAGTGGAACTGCCATCATTTAATCTAATACTAGAACTAGATACCCAGGGCTGCATACCAACAATAATACCGGCCGTATTTCCTTCCTTAAATAAATCAGGAAAAGCCAAAGTTACCGCCCAATTCCAGATATCTAAATCCCCGCGTTCTAGTTGTCCATCTAAGGTGCTAAGAGTTCTCGCTTTTGTGTAACCTCCCCAACCACCGAGGACAAAACCATCGACAATTCGCCAAGTAAATTGTAAACCCAAACTATTATTAATAGTCGGGACAGCCTCCCCGAATAGTTCTTCGGTGAAAAATCGGAAATTCGAGCGCTGGCTTCCCGTTCCCGTATCTAATTGGTTATAACCATGAAAGTAGGATAAAGCAATGCCAAAATTCTCGTTTGGAACATAACCCAGCTGCCCTAGGGCAGTATAGGAACCGTTAAATAAACCCGCTCCTGGGTTAGGATCGTTAGCATCCCCAGCAAGATAACCGGCGCTGAATTGCAAAGCCCCATAATTACCCTGTAAACCGAGTCCAGTTTGTCCGGGGGCAAAATAAAGGGGATTGCGGGTACCAAAAGCGGAAAGCGCCCCACTAGAACCATCTCCATCCAAAAAGTTGAGGGTATTGGTAAAGTCATCTTTAGCACCTCCCGTCGCTTCTAACCAGAGGTAGATATTTTCCGTGACGGGGAAACTGTAGTTTAAAACTTCTAGTAGTAAATCGTTGCCGTCGGGTTGGGTAAAGGCTAAGGTACTTGCAAAAGTTCCGGTGGTATCGGCTAAATCAGCAATATTTCCCGTTGCTAGACGGGTATAGAGTAAATCTTTGCCTGTAAAGCTAGTATTTAATTCTAAACGGGCCCGATAACCAAAAGCTGGCACTTGGGGAATCCCTTCACCACCGTTTTTTTCTCCTGTGGCTACCCCATATAATGCCATCACCACTTCCCCAGTTAATTTAGTGGTGGTGGAAAATTGATTATTTTCCAGAAAAGCGACTCGATTTTCTAAGTTATCAACCCTAGCACCCAATGCCGCTAATTCTGTCTCGAATTCGCTGACTAATCGCTTGATTTTGTCTAGATCTTCTTTTAATACCGCCACTCCTTCTTGAATCAATCTTTCTAGGGTATTTAAGCAGGCATTCAACCCAGCGGCAAATTCCCAACGAGTTAAAGCGCGTTCACCGCGAAAAGTACGGTCAGGATAACCTACTATACAACCATACCTCTCCACGAGACTTCTTAAGGCCTCAAAAGCCCAGGCGGTAGGAGAAACATCCCGCAATTGATTCACCGTCGTCACCTGTGCCATGGGGTTACTAGAGAGGTTTTCGAGACTATTAGCCAGTACCGGACCAGAAAAACCCAGTAATATCGCTGCTGTTAGGAAATTTTGCTTGATTTTCATTGCTGTCTCCCACACTTACAAGAATGATTATTGTTCTCAATATAATCAGGTTAGCAAACTTTTTCCAGTCTGACACTGTTGCAAATATTTTTCGAGTGTTATTTCAGATACAATCTGAATTGTCTAGCATTTATTGGTTAAAATAAATCTTAAATGATAATAAAATCAATAAGTAAATAATTTTATTGTTCCTAAAAACAAGATAGAGACGCTGCTGACAGCATCTCTAAATGATTATTTTTGGTTCAATTGAGGATAAAAAAGAGGTAACTAGCGCAATTCAGCGTTAAACTCGTTAAAAGAGCGTCTTTTTAACTCTACCGATTCCGATCGAGGCAAAAGATCAAAAACCTTTCTTAAGACATCATCCACATCTTCATATTTAACATTGCCCAAACCATCATAAACCACTTTACCTTGTTGGTCTAAAACCACCGTTTGGGGAACCCCACCGCGATAATAGTAACCCGGTTCATCGGCACGATAGGAAGACTTTAAGGGGATAGAATCGACACTCACGGGGATAATACTGGCGGCGCGACCGTAAAACTCTTGAAAACGGGAGACAATCGCCGCAAATTGCTTACAATCACTACTATCATCCAAATAATAGACAATAATAGCCGGAATTTTCCGTTGAAAAGTTTCCGCTAAATTTAAACGCGGTGGTACGAGGGAACCATTACCCGCATAGACCACAAAAATATTACCATCGAGGCGATCATCATCGATCCCCGCATAGGCGCTAGAGGTTAGCCAAGGAGACAAACTCGTCAGGGCCATAATAAGAAAGACAAGACAGATCTGAAGACGCAGCCGATAACAAGATTTCATGATCAACAGAGTTAAAATATTAAGACAATTTTCAGTGTAAAAAATCTTGTGACCTTCGAGCGCGATAATTCCCAAACTACCCCGCGAGTCATTGCCGCTAACTCGCGCTTTGCCGATACCTATTATGCCATTCTCGGGCTACATCCGAGCGCCTCAGTGATCGAAGTGCGACGCGCCTATCGGGAACTCAGCAAACGATACCACCCCGATACTACCGAACTCAGCCCCGAAGTGGCAACGGTTAAATTCCAGCGTCTTAACGAAGCTTATGCCACCCTGAGTAATCCCGATCGCCGTTCCCTGTATGATTTACAGATAGGTTACTCCCGCTGGAATGTCATCCAAACTATCCCGGATAGCGATCAACCCATAGCTAATCGTAGCGCCTATCTCGATCCGACCGATCGCCCCCTATCTTCGGGAGAAATTTTCGCTTTGTTTATCTTGGGACTGACTCTGCTCGGCTGCTTGTTACTAGCGGTGATTATTGCTATGCTTCGAGGAGAGAATGCCGTCACTATAGCCCAATTATTTTTGATTTAGATTCATGCGATGAAGATTCCCACTGCTGATACTCCCCTCTATAATCATCCCTTACCGGCGATCGAAGCATGGCTAGTTAAATTAGGTTGTCGGAAAAATACGGAGAATGTCCACTGTTGGACTGTGGAAAAACCGACATGGAAAGCGGAAATCTGTCTCGATATCGAAGAAATCACCGTTCGTTACTTTCGGGCAGCAAATGACGGCAGTGACATCAATCGCGCTTTTAAATACTCCCTTAGTCGCCAAGATATCGAATCGGCGGTTTTTTCTGGTCCTTAATCATTAGCCAAACTTTTGACCACCCCTAGTACATTTGTTCAGGTTGAAATCAAAGCTCCTCCACAACTGGAACCGCTGCCGGCAGTGCAACCGTAGCAATAGGAAGCGGTTTGCACCTCTGCAATTACATCTAAACTATCCGCTTGTAATAAATCCGGCAGGGTTAATTTTTGACCTTGACTGGTGCAAGCGGCCAGACCCTCCATCTGATTAAAATCGCAGTCATAGATATTACCCAAATAATCAATGGAAAGCTGATTACGACACATCAAATGCGCGACAGTATCGCCATTAAAATGATCTTCGAGGAATTGAAGATAGGGTTGATAGAGTTGCCGGTGTTCCAGATGGAAGAGCGTTCTGCCGACGGGTAGGTTAGTGATAGTAAACAGATTGTTAAAAGAAATATTAAAATGTTCTTGCAAGAACTTTTTGTAATCCCGTGTTAGGGATACCTGATCCGGTGTGAGAGAAAAATTATCTGACTTAGGAATCTGGGGATTATAGACTAAATCCACAATCAAATTCGGGTCTTGAGCGTAGCCAAGACGGTTCAACCATTGTAAAGCGGCGATCGATTGATCATAGACTCCCAGACCGCGCATTTTATCCACATTATCGGCAAGATAACAGGGTAAAGAAGCCACCACCCGCAGCTGATGGCCAGCGCAATATTCAGGAATGTCAGTAAATCCTTTCTCGAAATAAATAGTTAAATTCGAGCGCACAATTACCTCTTTTCCGGCTTTTCTAGAGGTTTCCACAATTGGCTTAAAACCGTAGAGCATTTCCGGAGCACCGCCAGTCAGATCGACTGTTTTAATTTGGGGAAATCTTGCGATCAGTTCGATAATTTGTTCGCACACTTCTGGAGTCATTTCTTCGGAACGACCTGGACTAGCTTCCACATGACAATGGCTACAGGCAAGGTTACATCTTTTCCCCAAATTAATTTGCAGAACCGAGATTTTTTGCTTAGTTAAAGGAGTTTTTAGTTTCTCAACAAAAGGAGTCATGGGAGAGTAAACAGTAATCAGTAAACAGTAATCAGTAAACAGTAATCAGTAAACAGTAATCAGTAAACAGTAATCAG
Source organism: Microcystis aeruginosa NIES-4325 (assembly GCF_008974145.1). Lineage (GTDB taxonomy): Bacteria > Cyanobacteriota > Cyanobacteriia > Cyanobacteriales > Microcystaceae > Microcystis > Microcystis aeruginosa_G. Next base: position 144,809 of record NZ_BJKP01000004.1, read on the forward strand.
TGAACGGTAAACATTGAACAGTAAACGGTAAACAGTAATTAGTAAACAGTAAACAGTGACCAATAACTAATCAATGATAACTGATAACTGGTAACTGATAACTGATAACTGATAACTGATAACTGGTAACTGATAACTGGTAACTGATAACTGATAACTGATAACTGATAACTGGTAACTGAGGGATCGAACTTGTCTCGACGCTGCTTTTTTAACAGCAACCGCCTCCGTTATAGTGCCAAGTGGACTCGGTGATGAGGATATCTTGGGGAGAGGAGCGAGCTAAGTTGCCCGCAGTTTTATCACAGACGGCCACCGGCAATCCTTTGGCTAAAATATGCCCGGCACCATCATCGAAAATTGCCTCCGTACCAGTATAAATAGCAGTTTTGCCCGTAAAAATACAAGCCCCATCTTCGGGAATAGCTACTTTAAAAGCAACGGAATCCAAACTTTCTAATAGGAGCGGATCGGGTAAATTATAACTCTGACAGTCCAGTAAACGATAGGGACGACGGGTCCGAATTTCTACCTGACCAAAACCAGCAGCGATCAACTGTTTAATATAATCCTCGTAGGTCAAGGCCCCCGATAGACACATAGCCCGTAAACGCTGATCTTCTTGCAAATGTTCAGGAATGGGACGAGTGGCGATCGGATCGCTCATCAGTAAACGTCCTCCCGGTTTTAAGACGCGAAAAGCTTCGCGTAAAGCTAACTGTAAATCGGCTGGTTTAAAGATATTAAAAAGACAATTCTGCGCCACCACATCGACGGAGGCATCCTCCACCGGCAATTCAAAAGCGGAACCATCTTTAATTTCCACAAAATCCAGACTAAACCAGGGATTTTCCAGCAACGCTTCGCCGAGATTTCTTTGGGCTGCCCAACGCATTTCCGGCACTGGATCCACCGCAATGACTCCCCCCGGACGACGGGAAAAATAGGCGAATTGCAGTGCTTCTAAACCACCACCCACACCCACATACAAAACCCTGGGAGAATTGCCCAATTCATTAACCTGCACCGTCGTGCCACAACCATAGTTCATCTCTTGCATAATGGCGGGGATTTTTAACCCTGGCAATTGCAAAGGACTGCTTTGGACACAACATAACCCCACTTCGGGAGTTTGGGCTACTTCGCTGTAAAATTTGGCAGTGGCTTCCAGATAAGTCATTTTCAATCTTGCCTCTATTTGGCATCTTTAACTTAAGAACTTAAGTGATTCTAGTACAACAGGAGTCAGGATTCAGGAGGCTGCGAGGCAGGAGACAGGTGTTGGGGGTTGGGGTTTTGGGGTTTTAAGTACCTAAGCAAAATTAATTACACATTTCGATAAAGCTTTTGCCTATTGCCTATTGCCTTTTGCCTATCCTAACCAAGAAATTAATTTTGCACGACTAATTAGTTCAATTTCCCCACTTCCCCACTTCCCACTTCCCACTTCCCTTTACCGCTCTCTATGGCGAGAAAAAGCCAGATCAGCAGTCTCGATTACCTTTAATAGCTGTTCGATGCGGTTTTCCGTCGGGGGGGCTAAACAGGGAAAAACGGCTAAACCAGGGATTTGATTGGCTACCTCGGTGACAGCCACATCAAGGGTGACTAGGGGTAAATTAGCTAGGGTTTGCGACTCGCTCAAGGTTTGCAGATAAGAGTATAAATCTTCTGCGATCGAACTATCAATTAGGATAGCATCCACCTCCCAGACAGTGGCCAAAAGTTCCGCCTGTTCGCAACTATCGGCCTCGATAAAACGATAATTTTCCCGGACTAATTGATTATTCCAAATCCAGCTAAAGGAAGATAAATCGGAGAAATTGGGGGCATAATGACCGTGTAAACGCAGTAGAGTCGGAGCAGTGCGCCGTTTTTGGCTAGGAACGGGGGAAACGGTCAGATTTAGGCAAGCTTGCAGGGCTGCCGAGGTGATCGGAGGAACCAGAAAACTATCGGCTCCTTGCTGTTGACTGCGGTTGCGATCGGAATCGGCGGCGGTGACAATAACTTTTATCTCTTTGGTTTGGGGATGGGATTTCAGCAGTGTTAACACATCCCAACCGGATAAGAGGGGGAGATTGGGATTGAGAAAAACACAACGGGGTTTTAACTGACGGGCTTTTTCGATCGCCTCAGTGCCGCTACGGGCGATAATGGCTTTTAATCCCAATTCACTCAAGCGATCAACAAACTGTTCGATCACTTGGGGATTAGTTTCCACCACTAACACCAGACGCTGGGGAGTGGCTGACTCTTGGTCTGTTGCTTGGGGATGAACTGGCAGCAGTAAAGTAAATTGACTGCCTTCCCGGGCCTTGGAGACAAAGGATAGATCACCACCGTGACAACGCGCTAATTTTTGGCTGAGGACTAAACCTAAACCCGCACCCTCAAATTGACGGGTGAAAGGACTTTCTAGCTGTTGGAATTTCTGAAAAATCAGATGCTGGGACTCGAACGGAATACCGATCCCCGTATCCCAGACGGTAAAAGCCAGCCAATTTTCCCAACTATTGACTTTAATGCCCAAATTACCGCCATCAATGGTGAATTTCACTGCGTTATCTAACAAATGCACTAACATCTGTTGTAAACGGGCTTCATCGGCCAGGACATAATCTAACCCCGATTCGATGTCAAGACGATAGCTGCCGGGGAGATCGAGACGTTGAGGATACTTATCGACGATGATATCGTACACCCGTTGACAGAGGCGATCGATTTTGACTCTAGCTAAAGTTAATTTTAGTTGTCCTGTCTCTAGGCGGGTTAAATCGAGGAGATCATTGACCAAAGCCATCAACTGGCGACCGCTGCGATAGATTAAATCGGCATATTTGGACTGTCGGGGGTTAAGTTCACCGATTTTTTGTTCCCGCAGCAGATTGGAGAGACCGATCACGGCGGTGAGGGGCGATTTAAACTCATGGCTGACACAGGCGAGAAATTCATCCTTAAGACGATTTAAATGGACTAAATCGGCATTTTTAACCGCTAATTCCTGACAATATTGCTGTTGTTCCGTGATATCGGTGGCCAAAAGTAACCACAGTCCTGAAGCTTTCTCGATCAAAGGATAATTATCCGTTAAATTTAACGGCACAGACAACAGGCGCCAAGTCTTGGCTAAACCCGATGTCAGCGTTTCTAGACGCTGGGGAAACAGGGGGGGAGTGGGGGATGGGAGGGTTAGGGGGTCATTAACTAAAGCAAAGGGAGATTTATCGATATTAGCGGGGAAAGCTGCCCCGATTTGTTGACACCAAGCCTGATTTTGGTATAAAATACCCGATTCTGGACTGTAGAGCAGCAGCGGCAGCGGTAATTGTTCCAGAAATTCCAGAGGACGATCGCTGCTGGCGGGGGGGATGCGATCGCTGATGCGGGGCGGCGGGGGGGGATCATCGAGAATCGATCGTCCGAGACAAAATTGGAGAAGTTTACCCGTGTCTAAGCGTCCTAACAGTTTGCCCTGAGCATCGACTAAAATAGGGGCTAAGGCGATCGCTTCTCCCGTCAGGGTGCCCAGAAACTCACTCACAGCCATGCGCGAGTTAAGAGGGATAATCGGGCGCAGCCAACCGCTTAGATTTAGGCAGTTTGAGGAGGGGTTTCTGATTTCGGGGTACTGTTGTTGATAGAGGAGGTAAGCAATCAGGGTTTGACTCTCAATCAGTCCTAGGGGACAATACCTCTCATCCACCACCACGATCGCGTCTGGATTGCCCGTGTTAATTAAATCGCAAAGACTGGCCACGTCAATAATTAATTCACAGGCAGTGACAGATTGATTAAAGTGATGGAGACTGAGGGTAACGCTAGGCATGGGGATAATTGGGGAGGGCGGTGGCGGTAACTTTAGGGCATAATTAACAAACTGATGGCCAAACTATTAGTCGTCCTAGAACTTGAATTTACCTTGATTATGACGCTCGCTCATCTAGACGACCGATCCATTGATTACAATTAACTACGATACCCACTGCCAAAAAGCAAAGTTAACTTTTAACTTCCCCAGGCTGATGGCGAGGGGGTTGTCTTCTCAACGGAGAAAGCCTAACCTATTGTTTGTCAATTTCTATCTACCTTGCGGGTGAGAAAACATTGCCTCCGAGACTGACTATTTATGCTTTTGTCCCAACGGACTCACCCTTGACGGGAGTGAGTTCACCTCTGGGGCTGGTTAATTCTTTGACGGCTTTATTGGCTAATGAACGATATAATCTAACCCTAGGGTCGTCTTCTAGCGAATTACTGGCTAATATCGAGGCACAGAAGGAGAAAATCGATTGTTTGCTGGTGGTTTTTCATCCTTCCCTACAGCCGACTTTTAATCAACTCTACGAAGCGGGGATTTTACTGCCAGTAGTGATCATTGTCGCTGACAAGAAGATCACTGCCGGGACGAATGACTCTCCCACCTGTCTCTATCATAGTGCGGAATTACAAATTACCGTCAAGGAATTGGACAGCATCATCTCGGTCATCGACCAAGCGATCGCTAGATTTCTCCATTTAGCTCCTAACTGCTCTTTTTCCGAGCGTACTACGATTGTTAACCAACCGAATCCCGTGGCCAATAATCACAGTTTTCTCCTCCTACAACAGCGCCGTTTAGCAGAAAAATTAAAAGAAAGACTCGGCTATTTAGGTGTTTACTACAAACGCAACCCGCAGCTATTCTATCGCAATCTTGCCCCAGAGGAAAAAAAAGAATTACTGCGGGAAGTAAGAAGAGATTATCGAGAGATTATTTTAAATTACTTCCAACAGGATTATCCGATTAATCAAGCGATCGATGAGTTGGTTAATAATGTCTTTTTTACCGATCTTTCAGTCTCGCAAATTCTGGAAATTCACATGGAGTTAATGGATGAATTTTCCCAACAGTTAAAATTAGAAGGCAGAAGTGAGGAAATTCTCCTAGATTATCGTCTCGCCCTCATTGATATCCTTGCTCACTTGGGGGAAATGTACCGTCGTTCCATACCTCGCGAGGATATCCCTGATGATTTATTATTGGGAATAGACTAAAATCTCCCCAATAAATAACAATGAACTCATATCCCCAGCCCCTTTGATCTTAACCTATGAGCGTCTTTAAAAAAACCTATGTTTTAAAACTGTACGTCGCCGGGAACACCCCCAACTCCGTGCGAGCCTTAAAAACCCTGAAAAATATCCTAGAAGAGGAATTTCAGGGAGTGTATGCGCTCAAGGTGATTGACGTGCTGAAAAACCCGCAACTAGCGGAGGAAGACAAGATTCTCGCTACTCCTACCCTCGCGAAAGTCCTCCCTCCCCCAGTGCGGAAAATTATCGGTGATTTGTCCGATCGAGAGAAGGTTCTGATCGGGTTAGACTTACTGTACGAGGAAATTCGTGAACGAGAAAATGATAGCTAGGTCTTTGGCCATAGGTGATTAGACGGGTTATATTTATTGAAGGAGAAATGATCGGGGCGTAATCTAGTACGTCTATGGGAAAGTCAAGAGTCAACGGAAATCAAGATGGTGTAAAGTGTCTAGTCAGGCTTGATATGTTTCTGTGGAAAAATTAGATAAAAATCCTACTCTTTAAATATTCGCTGGATAAATAATGACTCAATCTAACTCTAATAGCCAATCGAATCCACCGATTAAACCCAAAGGTGTTCGCAAAATTAGAACCCTAATTGAAGGTTTTGATGAGATCACTCACGGTGGTTTACCCATAGGGCGAACTACCTTAGTTAGTGGCACTTCTGGCACGGGAAAAACCCTGCTTGCCGTGCAATTTCTCTACCATGGGATCAAGTATTTTGACTATCCGGGCCTGTTTGTTACTTTTGAAGAATCTCCCACCGATATTATCCAAAATGCCTATAGTTTTGGTTGGGATTTAGAAGAATTAATTGACCAGGGTAAATTATTTATTCTCGATGCTTCCCCAGATCCGGAAGGTCAAGAGGTGGTGGGTAGTTTTGATCTTTCGGCCCTTATCGAGCGCATTCAATACGCAATTACCAAATATAAAGCCAAACTGGTATCAATTGACTCTGTAACTGCCGTTTTTCAGCAGTACGAAGCGGTGTCAGTGGTGCGGCGAGAAATTTTTCGGCTCGTGGCCCGGTTAAAATTATTAGAAGTGACTTCAATTATGACCACGGAACGTATCGAAGAATACGGAGCGGTGGCCCGTTTTGGTGTAGAGGAATTTGTCTCTGATAATGTGGTAATTATGCGGAACGTGCTAGAGGGAGAAAGGCGACGCAGAACCGCAGAAATCCTCAAATTACGGGGAACAACCCACATGAAGGGCGAATATCCCTTTACTATCACCAATGATGGCATTAATATCTTCCCCCTCGGTGCGATGCGTTTAACTCAGCGCTCTTCTAATGTCCGCATTTCTTCGGGAGTAAAAACCCTGGATGATATGTGTGGAGGCGGTTTTTTCAAGGATTCGATTATTTTGGCCACAGGAGCAACCGGTACGGGTAAAACTCTCTTAGTCAGTAAATTTTTGGAAGAAGGCTGTAGGCGGGGGGAGCGGGCGATTTTGTTCGCTTATGAAGAATCTCGCGCCCAATTGTCCCGAAATGCTTCTTCTTGGGGGATCGATTTTGAGGAGATGGAACGCAAGGGATTATTAAAATTGTTGTGTTCTTACCCCGAATCGGCGGGATTAGAAGACCATTTACAGATGATTAAGTCGGAAATCTCGGAATTTAAACCCTCCCGCATTGCTATTGATTCTCTATCGGCGCTCGCGCGCGGGGTGACAAATAATGCTTTTCGGCAATTTGTGATCGGGGTGACAGGATACGCCAAACAGGAGGAAATTACGGGATTTTTCACCAATACCACCGACCAATTTATGGGAGCGCACTCGATCACCGAATCCCATATTTCTACGATTACGGACACGATTTTAATGCTGCAGTATGTGGAAATTCGCGGCGAAATGTCGCGAGCGATTAATGTCTTTAAGATGCGCGGTTCTTGGCATGATAAAGGGATTCGTGAATATACTATCAGTCAGGATGGAGCGGATATCAAGGATTCTTTCCGCAATTACGAGCGGATTATTAGTGGTTCCCCGACTAAAATTAGCGTCGATGAAAAGACTGAATTATCGCGGATTGTTCGCAATGTGCGTGAAAAATTACAGGATGAATAATCGGCAGTCGACTGATGGAGATTATTTTGAAGAGCGATCGGGTAAAGTTGGTCTTAGGGAAAATAACCACCAGATCAACAAACCTAATATAATCCAGAGAATATCTTTAACCCGGCGAATTACAGAAATCGCTAAACCTAATTCTAGACTACCGGTTAAGGAAGCACCCAGCAGCACTAAAGAACCTTCTAAAGTACCGATATTAGCGGGAATAAAAAAGGTTCCAGCGCGCACCAATTGGGCAACAGAATCAAATAACCAAGCATCGGCAAAACTGATCGGATGTTGGAGAAACTGCATTAAAACATAGATTTCTAAAACTCCGAGGGGCCAATTGAGAAAACCGACGATCAAGCCATTTCTAAATAGGGGCAGATTTCGATAAAATTCCCCTAAACGATCATCGACACTGCGAAGATTTTCTAAAGGTTTAGCTAGGCGATCGCCTAAAAAAGAATGACCTAATCGATTAACTATTCGGGAAGATAAACGGAATCGCTGAATCAAGAAAAATATCAGGATACAACTGGAGAATATAGCGAGACTTAATCCAGTAAAAGTTTTAAAAGAATTGGAGAATTTTGGGGAGGCTAGGAGCAGAAAAAAACCGATAATTGCAAAGAAGACAAGGGAAGCAGTATTTAACGTTTTCGTCAGAATTATCGAGGCACTGGTTTCTTTATAGCTAATCTGATAGTGAGTTTTCAACATCACTGCTTTAAAACCTTCTCCTCCCAAAGAAGCGAAGGGAGTCACGCGATTAAAGGCTGCCCCTACCATGTAAATTAATAATAGGCGAATTGTCCATCGAGGTTGGATAGGAATGCTTTTAAAAGTTAGTTGCCAAGTAAAAACATCGGTGAGGAATTCTAGGAAATAAAAAATAATTACTACTGTCATTCCCCACCAACCGACTAGGGTGATTTGTTGCCAAACTTCTTGTAGATTTGTTTGGCGTAAAATTACCCCTAGTAAAACAAAACCTAAACCCAGAAAGATAAATTTAAGATATTTCATAAGTAGTAATGCAAAATTAATTTCTTGGTTAGGATAGGCACTCATGCAATAGGCAAAAGGCAAGAAGTAGTTATACTAAATCCTGTTTAAAAGGTATAAAAGAGCGGGAATTATGACTTATGACTGCTCACTGATAACTGCTCACTGAAAAAGCTGATAACTAAAAATAATTCCAACGTTGAATAAATGGGAGCCAATGAGATTCGACTAACTCGATCGCTTTGGCATCTGGGGGATAATTATTTTTTTTATATCCTTGCAGACTGGCGATATATTTCTCAAAGCGAGGCCTAGATATTTTTAAGTCGGGAAGTTGCAGTTGATCGTAGATTTTCTCAATTTGTTCTAGGGGGTTTTTTTCTAAATCCTCAAAACGAATTTCTACAAAACTATCTGCGGGTAAATCGGCGCTATCCCGCAGGAGAGAATTGAGCATTGGGGGATAACTTTTCAGAATTGTCTGCTCGATTTCATCCGTGGATAAATTATCGTAGGATTGCAGTGCTAGTTCCGGTAGGATGCGGGTAAAAAAGTGGCGGGTTGAGGGAAAAACTAGATAGGGATTGCGGTAGATATGAATAAATTTAGCATCGGGCCAGATAGCTCGCAATCTGGCGATGTGTGCCGTATAAACGGGGTTTTTGATTAGTAATTGTTTGCCTTTTTGATGGATGGAAACTTTTTTTAATAGATGAGTATGCCAACGCTGCCAAGTGGCGATTTCTTTCTCGCTGCAGCCTTGAAAAAAAACCCCTCGATCGAAATGATACTGAAAACGTTGGGGAAAGTATAAACCATGGTAGTAGGAAAGGGGGATCATGCTGGCCAGGGCGATCGAGTCTTCTTGGGGTGAATCGGGAGTAACAGCGACGTTATCCACATGGCGATCGCTTGGTAGGGCCAATTCTAGCAGCGGTTGAAATAAGCGGACGATGCCGAGGATATCCCAGGGTAATCCCACCGCTAGGGGCGAAATATAGCCAAAATGCTCCGATTGACCGAGTAAATTGTGCAGATGGGTCGTGCCGCTGCGCCAATAGCCGACAATAAAAATGGGTGCTTTTACCTGCACGCGGCGCTCATAAAACCCTGTCATCAAAATCCGTTCTAGGGTAGAAAAAGGCAGTCGCGCCAGGGTAACTGCCAGGGAGAGGGTTGCTGGGGCAAAATTGGGGCGATCGATGCCGCCATTGGTCAAAAATAAACGTAATAGAGTGCTAAGGTTGCTACCGCAGAGGGGATGAAAGAAACTGGACATATTAACTATTTTTTAGCGTTTTTTTGGCGGATAGCTTGGCTGGCCAAGGTTTTACCGAATTCCCAAGCGGCCCCAGGAAAGCGGTGAGCATCAGCGACCACATCTTTAACGGCGGTGACAAGCCAACGGCAATCCTCATCGGAGAGGGTGAGGGGGGGGATAAACTTAATGATATTCATGCCATGGCCAGAAACTTGGGAGAGGATTTGATGGCGGGTAAAGAGAGGAACGACGATTAACTGGGAAAATAGCCCTTTATTGGCAGTTTCTAGCATTTTCCAGGCGGCTTTTAATGACCAACTGCTCGGCTCGGCAAATTCCAAGGCGATCATCATACCCAATCCCCGCACTTCCCGCAAACATTCGTACTGATCTACGAGGGGCTGTAGTTCTGCGATAATTTGTTGACCGATTACAGCCGATCGCTCGACTAATTTTTCCTCCTCAATCACCTGTAAAGTGGCAATACCGGCGGCCATGGCCAGATTATTTTTACCAAAAGTGCTACCGTGAACCACAGAACGATCCATGCGATCAAATACTTGATCGAAGATCCAGCGACGACAGAGAACCGCTCCCACTGGCACAAAACCGCCCGAAAGAGCCTTGGCAACACATAAAATGTCCGGTTCTACCCCCCAATGTTCCACAGCCCAAATTTTGCCAGTCCGGCCTAAACCGGTCTGCACTTCATCGGCCACAAAAAGAGTGCCGTAACGACGACAAAGGGCAGCCGCTGCGGGGAGATAGTTCGGTTCGGGAATTCTCACCCCGTGACCTTGGATCGGTTCGGTAATAAAAGCCGCTACGTCTTGGTTAATTAGAGCTTTTTCGAGCGCAGCCAGATCGCCGAAGGGTATTTCCTTAAAATCGGCCACAAAAGGCCCAAATCCCTCACGATAATGGGGATCGCCGGTGGCGGAAAGGGAACCCATGGTTAACCCGTGGTAGCCTCCCTGACAGTAAACAATTTGGCTGCGTCCGGTGGCGTAGCGGCTGAATTTAATGGCGGCCTCGACGGTTTCTGTGCCGGAATTAGCAAAGAAAACTCGTTCTAATCCGGTAGGTGCGATCGCTGCTAACCGTTCCGCCAACAATCCGGCTAGGATGGAAGCATCCAATTGGACTAAATTGGGCAATGCTGCCGTTAGCACTTCCTGTAAAGCTTGAACAATCTTGGGGTGATTGCGTCCGAGAGCAAAAACACCAAAACCACTCAGTAAATCCAGATACTTTTCCCCCTGATTGTCGAATAGGTACGGACCTTCGGCTTTAACGTAGTGGCGATCGTAGCCGATCGTTTTTAGTACCCTAACCATCTGGGGGTTTAGGTATTGTTCGTGGAGGGTAAAGTTTTCTTCTAGTCTTTTTTCTATCAGTTCTAAAATGCTCATAAATTCCAGATTTGATTACTGAAAAACTAATTTTTAAACACCTCAAACCCGATTATGTTAATGGCACATTATCATGATTCTTGGTTATTGAACATTGTATATTATTAAATATATTCTGTCAAGTATTTAGGGAATCATCTAGGATAATTAAACTAATTAACTCTTGTTGGCTAAGGGTTAAAGCGAATTTGAGATAATTTATTAGTCATTTTTTATATGATAGAAGCGCATCGTGGCCAGTGAGGTTATCGAACTGCTTGCGCCCAAAATGTAATATCAGTAAATAGTAAACAATGAACTGATAACTGATAAGTACCTAAGCAAAATTAATTACACATTTCGATAAAGCTATTGCCTATTGCCTATTGCCTTTCTTCACTGGGAAATTTATTTTGCACGACTACTTAACTGATAACTGATACAAGGCTGATAGCTATAAAAAAACCGACTGACAAGAGGGGATTCCTGTCAGTCAGTCGGTGATAATCGGCCGAATTTTATCCGGCTTTATTTCTTAGCGGGGGCAGCCTTAACGAGTTCCAATTCACTTTCAGCGAAGTTATTGGTATTCAGTCCACTGGCGCTGCCACTAAAACCGGCGTAGTTAACAGTGTCAAAACGAACGATAACGGGATAGAGGATACCACTTTTATCAACACTGGCTACGGTTCCCACATCGTTGTACCAGTAAGACTCTTTACGTTTGATTCTAACTTTGGCTCCGCGTTCGATTCCAGGCATAGGTGTTGTTTTTTTTTAAGGGTTTAGTTAACAGGTTACAATCAGAGCGAGTTTGCCGAAAGGGTTTTTACTTTAAGTTTTATTGCAAATCTTGCCACTCTGTTTGGACAAAATGCCCCGAACGTCCCCATAGGTCTGCCTTTGGTGCAATGTTAACGATTGTTAAGTTAAAGGGAATGGCCGTAGTCAGGTATTTTTGGGCCGACATTCCCACATCTGGCCCGATTTGAAAAGCGGTGGCGGTGGCTAAACCTAGGCCTAATAACTGAGAAATCGGACCTCTGGGGAAGATAAGATGAGTTCCTAAGACTAAGCCGGCGGTTAAGGCTAAAGTTACCGATAAATTGGTGCCACAACGCGGATGTAATGCCAATTGCCCCTCGCCATTTTTGAGACGATGGAGTGCCTGTTTGGCCGCAATTTGCAGTTCATTTGTATTAACCTGTCCGTAGAGATAAAAACCCCTATCGGTGGAGAGTCCCCCCAGGGCTTCGTTATCCGCTGGGGAATGGTCAAAAGGCGATTGACGACGGGCAGCCATTTCGCTTAATACCCAGACGGTGGCGTGTTCCAAGGCGTGAACCTGTCGCAGGGTCAGAAATTCTTTGAAACCGGGGATAAAGCCGATTTGTGCCAGTAAATCGCTGTCTTGCTGGGGCGAGGGGTTAAACCAGTGGAAAGAGGGGTTAGAAGGGCTACTAGGGGTCATAAAGTTGGGGTAGGGGGAGTTTTTTCGAGGAAGATGAGGGTGCTATAGAGTTGAAAGGCGGTGTCCCAGTAGGTGTCTTCAATGCGTAATAAGTCCAAATGGGGATTGACCATAGGCAGTAATTCGTAAAAATCGGCGGTGGTTTCGGCAAAAGTGGGAAAATCTGACCACAGGGGAACTGCTGTTAGTTTTTGTTTTAGGTAAGAAGCGAAATGATTCCAGTTGTCCCGATTGGTGGCCTGTCTTTCCCGACTTTGTTGGTGGTCGGAAAAAGTAATCCCCGCTTGAAAGTTGTAAATGCGATCGCAAATACGGATAATTAAATCCTGTTTTTTCAAATGTAGATCAATAATCTGGGCATAATCAAGAATACTAATTTTTCTCACTTGATTGCGGCGCGCATCCATATCGACGCATTCCCCAAAAATCGGCAAGATTCCCTCTACCACGGCGGTAACTTCTGACCAATCAAAAGTTATACTTGCGGTTAGGTCGTGGGCAGATTGATAGACTAGGGTGGCTTCTGGTTGGATAGCCAGGAAATATCGAGCTAAATAGACCTTAGGACGGTTAATCGCTGTAATTGACTGGCAAAAACAGGGAATTCCTTCTTTTCGCAAGTCGTCAACATATACTTCTAATTCTGCCATCGCCCCGACTCGATACAAGCGCCACGAACGGCTAGGGATTTGTAAGCGGGCGCTATAGGCATCTATTTTAAATATTTGGGCAAATTTTAAAGCTAAAGGCTGTTTTTCTTCGTTAGCCACCGGTTCAAGAATTAACAGCCCCATTTCTCGATTACTAGGGTTGGTTTTGGCTTTTTCGAGGGCAGCCTGTCGCTGTTGTTGTTGCTGTTCCACTTCCACCCGTTCAATCGCTTCTAAGCGGGCGATTCCTTGACGAATTTGGGCGATAAGTTGAGGATTAGCGCTAACTTGCAACATTTTTCGGTATTCTTGCCCTGCTAGTCCGATTTCTCCCTTGATTTCGTTTAAACGCGCTTGGTAGAATTTCAGCCAAGGGTTATCGTTTTCTAGGGTCTGGAAGTCGTTGACAAGACGGGCGGCAGTTTGATAGTCTTGACGGTCGAGTGCTTCAGCAATTTCTTTGAACATAGAAACTCCAATCAATTAGCTGTCTAAATAGGCGTTAATGATAGCAAGAGCCACTAAGGGAGCGGTAATTGTTCTCAAAATGCGTTTTCCCAGTGATACAGGTAGAAAATCAGCGGCGAGCGCTTGTTCTATTTCTGCCTCCGTCCATCCCCCTTCCGGTCCGATGGCCATGGTTATCTCGGTTGATGTTTGCAATTGAGAAAGTAGCGGGGCCACTGTTCTACGGGTAACACCAATATAACAAGTTGTCTGTGGGTTAGCTTCCCGGTTAAGGATGGCTAAAAATGGTTGTGGTTCTTCGATAATGGGAATAATCTGTCTTTCGGATTGTTCTACAGCTTCCCGGGCAATTTTTCGCCAACGGTCAATTTTTTGAGGACTAGGATTGACTAAACCGCGTTCTGTTAACAGCGGGATAATCCGATAAACTCCTAATTCGGTGGCAGCGCGAACGATATCATCAAAGCCATTTTTGGGAATTGCTACCATTAAATTCACTTGTACTGGTAGTTCGGTAGTTTCGTTTATCGTTTCTAAAAGATGGGCCGAATTATCAATTATTTCTGCTAACCACGCTTGTCCTTGTCCATTTAGGGCAATAAAACGGTCATGGGATTTTAAACGAACAACTTTTTTAAGATAATGACTTTGTTCGGATGTTAAGGCAATTAACCCGTTTTCTAGGGTATTAAAATCAAGGAGAAGACGATAATACAAGGCAGTTTAGTCTATATTGCTATTGTGATCAGAATCACTGTCAGCTATCTATTTTAGCTTTTATGGTGTTTTTGTATAGGGTAGATTAGCCTAAAACCTTGATCATTAACAAACACGGGAATTGATTAATGAATTTACTAGGCATCGTTTTATACTCTTTTACTGGGGTGCTTTTGTTGGGGTTAGCTGTAGCTATCTGGTGGTTAATCGATACCCTATCTTTATCCTCCACTAAACCAAAAAGAACCACTTCTAAAAATAATCGTCAAAATTTGCCAATCAGTCAGCCTAAACTTTTCTACTTAGAAAGAGAACTTTTAACCCTCGTGAATGGAGATAAAGCTTTAGCGACTCGATTGCTTTTAAATATTAGATTGAGAAATCCCCAACGCAGTAAAAGCTGGTGTTATGAAAAAGTTATTTATGATCTAAAACGAGATCGAGGAGGAATTTAAATTGCCATTACAACAATTAGACCTATTAGAAGAATATCGCAGTGATCGCCATAATCTCATCGCCGATTTTTATCTACCTTGTTTAGCACAATCTACCCTCTATTGTCGAGCAGTCGGCTTTTTTTCTAGTTCTTCCCTTGTCTCTCTAGCTAAAGGATTAACTGCTTTAATTCGCGGAGGTGGAAAAATGCGTTTAATTGCTTCTCCCTATCTCTCGAGAGAGGATATAGAGGCGATTACTCAGGGATTAAAGCAAAGGGAAGAAGTGATTACTAAATCTTTGTTATCAGTTCTAGAAATTGACTTAGACGAAATTACTAAAAATCGTTTTGCCTGTTTAGCGTGGCTATTAAGTCAAGGAGTCTTAGAAATTAAATTAGCCATTCCCAAAAACTTAGTTAATTTTGGCTTATATCATGAAAAGTTAGGACTATTTATTGATGCTTTTGAAAATGCGATCGCTTTTACTGGTTCTGCGAATGAAAGTCACAGCAGTTTACAGGATAATTTCGAGTGTATTGATGTTTTTCGCTCTTGGCAATCTCAGGAACAGCTAAGAGTCCAGAGAAAAATTGATAATTTTGAAAAACTCTGGCACAATCAAACTCCCCATCTAGATATTTGGGATTTTCCCGCAGCAGCAGCCCAATCTCTCTTAAAATTTCGTCCTGATTTTCCACCCACTACCGAACCCGATAGCAGTAGCAAAAAAACTTTTAAAGTTGCCGCCGATACCAGCAAATATCAGTTATCCTCTCCCCTAAAAATAACACCCCAGCCCCGTCAAATTGAGGCAATAAGTGCATGGAAACAAGCCAAATATCAGGGGATACTCGCCATGGCAACAGGGGCGGGAAAAACGATTACAGCCCTGGCTGCCGCTAGTGGTTTATCAAGGTTGGAATTAATTGTTATCGCTGTACCCACTAAAGAATTAGTCCAGCAGTGGGTGAAAGAATTAAACTGTCGAACTACCTATGCTTTTCCTGTGGTAGCGATGGGTAATTCTCGTGCTTGGCGTGAGGTTTTATTTCGCAAATTACGGTTAATTAATCATCAAGAATTGCCCTCTCAGAGATATCCTGTAATTGTGGTAGGAACCTATGGAGAGTTGGCTAAAAATACCGTTAGTGATTTAATTACTGATGCGGGAGGTTTGCCAAAAGAATCTTTATTAATTGCCGATGAAGTTCACGCTACTGGTGCGGGAGTTTATCAGCGTCTTTTACGGGATGATTTTAGTTATCGTTTGGGTTTATCGGCAACTCCTTTGCGTGCCTACGATGAACTCGGTACGGAAAAAGTTTTAGATTATTTTGGGGGAATCGTCTATGAATACGGGTTAGAGTTAGCTATTCAGCAGGGGATTTTGTGCGAGTACGATTATCACGTTTATGTCACCTATCTCGCAGAAGAAGAACAGGAAAAATATCGTCAGTTAACGGCAAAAATTGCTCGCTTATTTACCCAAGAAGACAGTAAAGCAGTGAATTGTTTATTAATTCAACGGGCGCAATTAATTAAAGCAGCGGGGGCAAAATTAACTATAATTGATCGTATTCTGGCTGAACACACATTAGAACAAACATTAATTTATTGTGCCGATATTGCCCAAGCAACTGCTATTAGTACCCGATTGGCGCGTCAGGGAAAAAGAGTCGCTCGCTATAGTTCCTTAGACAGCGATCGAGTTATGTTATTATCACAGTTATCTTCGGGAAATCTTGACGCATTAGTGGCAGTAAAATGTCTCGATGAGGGAGTTGATATCCCACAAGTCAGTCAGGGAATTATCCTCGCTGCTGATGCTTCTCCTCGTCAATTTATTCAACGTCGCGGCAGAATTCTCCGGGCAGCCGTGGCCAAGAAGAAAGCGACTTTAATCGATGTCTTGGTGGTTCCCCCTTGGGGCGATGGTGAGGTAAAATTAATTGCATCGGAGATCAAAAGAGTTATTGATTTTGCCCGGGCAGCCAGCAATCAAGCTACAGTTATCAACAGATTAGTCCAAGAATTAAGTTACTATGGCCTTACCTATTCAGATCTGTTATAAAATTTATCATCATCAAGGTATCTCTTGGCAAATAAGAATTAAGACTTGACAATCCCCACTCCCCAACCCCAAGAAAATCCATGGACATAACTGCTAAAATTAAAGAACTGGCACAAAAATATGAGATACCTCCCCAACTGCTGGAGGAAGCCAGGGCTTTAGAAGTAGAAAAAATTACTCTACAAAATCGGCGGCTATCACCTAAAATTGTCGAACTTATCGAAAAATATACCGACTCCTCACAATAAATAAACTCTATGACTTTGAGACTGAAACAAATTCGCTTAACTAATTGGAAATGTTATCCTAGTCAAAATATTACTTTTAACCTGCATCCCGACAGAAAAATTCAGATTATCTTCGGTAATAATGGCCACGGTAAAACTTCTCTGATGACGGCGATTTTATGGTGTCTCTATGGGGGAGATATTGTATCTAAAGAGACTTTGAAAACCTATTTTTATCGAGGTAAGGATGATTCTTCACAGGCAATAGAAATGCAGGTAGAATTAAATTTTACTAAAAAGGAGAAAAATTACTTTATCAGTCGCACAGCGAAACTAAAAGTTAATGGTAGCACTTCCTATCCCAGCGTAGAGGAAGCATTATTTTATGAAGATGGAACCATGAGAAGTAACCCTAGGGAATATATCGAAGCATTGCTTCCTAAATCTATTCGAGATTTTTTCTGTTTTGATGGCTTAAAAATTGAACAATATACCCAGATAACTCAAACTAAAGAAGCAAAAGAAGCAATTGAAAAAGTTTTGGGTATCCCGGAATTAAGAAATCTGCGCGATGATACAGAAAAAGCCTTACAAGAATTAGAAAAACGTTTAAATAAAGCAGAGGGAACCAGTCAAACTTTTAAAGATAAGATGCAACAATTGCGAGAATTAGAAGAAGAACTTGATCTTAAAAAAGGTCAGCTTAAAACTGCTAAAGATGAGGAAAAAAATGCTAAAATTATCCATCATGATGCTCAAGAAAAAGCCTCTCAGATTGAAAGTTTGCGAGAAAAATTAGAGGAAATTCATGACTTAGAGAAAAAGCGTATCGGTTTACAAACTCAGTTAAATAACCTGCAAAAGTCTATTGATTCTTGGTTAAAAAAAGCTGCGATACCTTTGCTGATTAACTTTGTGCAGGAAATGGCTGACGATTTGCAAGTTACTAGCTTAAAAAGCACTTATAAAACTAATTCTACAGAAGTTTTAAAAGCAATACTTGACGACGAAAGCTGTCTATGTGGTCGTTGTTTAGATCAAAATTCTCGTAACTTTATCCTGCAACGAATTGCCGAACTAGAGTCCTTAGAAGTGGACAACGCCACCAGAATAGAAAAAGACCAACTTAGAATTTATTTACAGGGAATTATCCGAGATAATGCCAAATTTAGCAATTATAGTCAATTGCTTTTACAAAGAGATCGTTTAGAAGAAGAAATCGAAGAAATTAATCAACATATTAAACAGCTAAAACAGGAAACCACGGGAATAAATCAAGAATCAGCTAATGAGATTTGGCGAACAGTTGGCGAATGGGAACGAAAAGTCAAGGAGAGTGAAGAAAGGATCGAACGCTTGCAAAAGGAAATTGAAATCAAAGAAAAGCAATTAGAAAATTTACGCAAAGAAGTGGAAATTTTAGCTAGTGAAAATCAAACCACATTGATGTTATCTAATCAGGTTAAAATGGCCAGAGGTTTAAAAAATGCCACTAACGAATTAATCGAATGGCATATCGATAATTCCCAAAAAATGATTAATCAAGTAACCAGCGATCGCTATTTACAAGTAACCAACAAACCGGAGGAATATAGAGGAGTAGAAATCACTCCCGAATACACTTTAGGAATTCGTACCATCACAGGAAAATTATTAAATCCCGATGTTTTAAGTGCGGGAGAAAAGGAAGCTTTAGCTTTTGCTTTTATCACAGGTTTAAATCAAACAACCGATGCTTGTGTCCCCCTAATTATGGATACACCTTTCGGGCATTTAGATGAAGAACATCGAAAAAATATTATTAACTCTCTCCCTAATTTACACTCCCAAGTGATTATTTTAGCCACCGATCGCGATCTACCCGATCCACTTTTAAATCTCTTGCTTCCCCACACTACTGATATTTTTAAAATACACCGTTTGGCTGCCGATGAAGATGCTTCCGTGATTGAAGTGATGGAGAATTACTAATGCAGAGAATCGATCCCAGTTTGAAGATTTATGCCTCGGAAACTTCCAGAAATTATCTACAGGTACTAAAAGATAATAAAACCTTTGAGCGCATGGTAGATGCTTATTTATTCGCCGCTGCTTTTGCCATTAAACAAGACTTCAGTATCTACGGAACCACTCTGAGTAATCGACAAGATTTAATTGCTATTAGCCAAATCGATCTGGAAGTTATTTTAGCTTTAACCGCAGGAATTTATATTATCTGTAAAAAGAATTCCTATCCTCAACCCAGCGACGGCAAAGAAGTTTTAGATAAGATCTGTCAATACGCAGAAGTGGGATTAAGGGAATTAAAAGAACGCTGGCAAGGCAAAGTCAGCAATCAAATTCAAGCTGATATTGAGAGAATTATCAATAATCTCTGAAATTCTCTCCATCTAACTATCTTTTTTAGCGATAACGACAAATTACATTCTTTCCACACTGCCAAAAAAGACGGGTTCCACGCGAATAGCGACGATACTAGCTGGACGTAAAACCATATATTCCCCTTGGATATTTCTGATCGGAACATTGATAAAATCTTGGGAATCGGCTTTCGGAACTAATTCGTTACTGTACCACTTTTGAAATTCTTGGATAGTCAAAAAACGGACTTCCTCACGGTGTCCACTGCTTAAGAACAAATGTACGGCGTACTCGTCGGCTTTTCTACTCATTTTTTTTAACTAATCAGATTGAATTTTTGTAATAAAGTTGCCATTAAAGGCGGAAAGGTGAGACGCAATTCGCTCAAGTCCGAGAAAATTAATTTTTGGTAGCTTGGCAGGTCAAAAGCTAGTTTACCCTTTAATTCTGCTCGATTTTGATAGGTTAGCAGAATTTGTCCGCCCTGTTTACAAGCGATCGCATAACCTAATTCTACACCCACTAGGGGACTAGGCAGTAATTCCGTTTCCTTTTGGCTAATCGCCGTAGCATCGGCAATAAATAATAAACTTTTGCGAATTTTGCGTAATTGACTATCACTCAATCTGGTGACATTGCCCTCAGTTCGGGGCGTTTCTTCCATGGTTAAGGGCAAACGGGAGCGTTTATTGAGATTTTCGACGGTTTCAGTCAAAACTGTCTTTAAAGCGGTGCTAGAGTCCTTAAATTGGCTTTGGGAGCTAAAATAAATGACGGGATCCAACCAAGTGCTGAGGTCTTGTTTAGTAAAGTAAATTTCTTGGGAAATCAGGTCAATATTCGAGATGACGTAACCGCCACTACCTTCGAGGTAAAATTCCACCCTTTCCCCTTCTAGATAGCGTTGGAACCAGACAGAACCCTGTATCGTCAGACTATCATCGAGAAAATCGGCTCTTAAACCCGATTTTAAGAGACTATTGCGACTTAAGCGCAAATCGTGGGGACGTTTGATAACCTCGCGGATAGGTTCGTATTTGTCCAGATACCAAGCTTTCAGAGCGATGATGGCCATAGGTGTGGCGATTAAAGACACTCTCCCATTTTAGCAGTAAGCACCGATATCCTCTCCACATTCATCGGCCAGGTAAGAAAGAGCGCGAAATCTTAACATCATTAGGTTTTCGTAGAGGGGATTTAGCTTGCAAAGGGGCGGAATCTCTAGAATTGTCCAGCTAAATAGGGTAATTTTCCGGGCAAAGGGACATTGAGCCGGAATTAGACGACAAATCCTGTGTGCTAGTTCAGGTGTATTGATTTCTAGGCGATCAATTCGTTGCCGCAGGGGTTGCCATAAATCCCATTTTGGTTGCGGTGACGGGTTTTTCCGATTGCCTTTCGACCAAGGGGCGATCCAATTAGAGACAATTATTTTATTTGTGGTATAATCTGATACATCAGCATCGGCCATAGCTTTATCTTCAATTGATTGACTCATAAGGTTCTATCTGAGATTACGACAGGGCGAACAATCTTTCCCAAAAATCCCCTAGGACGTTCGGACAGTTGGCCGCTTTAAAGATAACATCTCTGGGATAAAATTACCCGTTAAGACTACACAGGAACGCCAGGGCTGCGGAGAGGAGATTTGAACGTTTGTACTAAATTACCACCTCTGAGTTATCACCTGAAAGCGAATAGGCAACAGACGACAATAAGATAACGTCACGAGTGAGTTTAACTAGATTAATCCCTAAGCTTCCCCCAAAGATATTGGCTCTGATTAGAGCTATTTCTAGGTTAGCAAAAACTCAGGTTTTTTCACGTCAGCATAGTACACTTTTTCTGGGTATAAAATATCACCCGCCTTGGCCAAAGATACGCAATCTAAGGGTTGTGGGGTGTGGGGTGTAGGGTGTGGCAATTATGAATTATCAATTATAAATTATGAATTGAGTGGTTTTTTGCTCTGAACAGTAAACTGATAACTGAACACTGATAACTGATTACTGATCACTGATTTACATTCTTTCCAAAACAGGAATTCCCAAGAGAGATAAGCCTAATTTTAGGGTTCTTGCCGTTAAATCACACAAAACTAAACGAGAGGTTTTAATCGGTTCTGCCGCTTTCAGAACGGGACAATTCTCATAGAAACGATTATACTTTTTACTGAGTTCATAAAGATAATCACATAAACGATTAGGTAATAAATCCTCTTCCACGGCACTAATTACTTCCGGCAGTTGCAGTAATTGTTTAGCCAGAATTAATTCGCTTTCATCCTTGAGAATTAGCGGTGAATTGGCACTTAAATCCTGAAAATTAATACCACCTTCGCGACTGATACTCTGAACTCTAGCGTAAGCGTACAGCATATAGGGGGCGGTGTTGCCTTGCAGATTGAGCATTTTGTCGTAACTGAAAACGTAGTTACTATGGCGATTTTGGCTGAGATCGGCGTATTTAACGGCACTTAATCCGACGGTTTCGGCAGTCTTAGCGATAAAATCGCCAGTTTCTTCTCTTTCCTCGCTTGCCAGTCTTTTTTCTAAGTCAGCTAGGGAACAGGTGATCGCTTGATCGAGTAATTCTTGTAATTTTACCGTCTCCCCGGAACGAGTTTTTAATTTTTTACCATCTTCCCCTAAAACTAATCCAAAAGCGACGTGAACCACTGCCACATTATCGGGTAAAAATCCCGCTTTTTTAGCCACCTGAAATACTTGGGCAAAATGGTGAGCTTGTCCAGCATCGGTAACATAAATTATTCTTTCGGCCTTATCTTGACGCACTCGATAACAAATTGCTGCTAAATCGGTGGTAGCGTAATTATAACCGCCGTCGGATTTCTTGACAATTAGGGGTAAAGGCTCCCCCTCTTTGTTGGTAAAACCATCGAGAAAGACGCATAAAGCACCTTTGTCTTCTGTTAGCAATCCCTGGTGATCTAATTCTCTGATTACTGTCTCAAGGTAGGGATTATAAAAAGATTCCCCTCTTTCGGTCAGTTTTATGTCAAGAATATCATAGATTTTCTGAAATTCCCGTCGTGATTGTTGACAAAGTAACTGCCATGCTTGACGACTTTGAGGATCACCCGACTGTAATTTTACTACGGCTTGGCGGGCAGTTTCTTTAAAGTTTTCGTCTTCATCAAAACGAATTTTAGCTTTTTTATAAAAGCTAACTAAATCCCCTAAATCAAGGGCATCTGCTTGGGTTAAAGCGCTAGGATAAGCTTCTTGTAGATAGGTAATTAACATCCCGAATTGAGTACCCCAATCCCCGACGTGATTAAGACGAATTACTTGATGATGACGAAATTCCAGAATTCGAGCAATACAATCACCAATTATAGTTGATCGCAAGTGACCGACGTGCATTTCTTTGGCAATATTGGGACTGGAAAAATCGACAATAATTTTTTGACTGGGGTTAGCAGCGGCAACTCCTAAACGGTTGTCAGTAATTAGGTCTTTTAATTGGGTTTCTAGATAACTGGGTTTAAGGGTAAGATTGATAAAACCAGGGCCAGCAATTTCGGGGGGTTGACAGAGATCATCTATCTCTAGATTTTTTAGTAAAGTTGCCGCCACTTCCCGGGGTTTTTGTTTTAATTCTTTGGCTAAAGAGAGGGAAATATTACATTGATAATCGCCAAAACGGGGGTTACTAGCGGCGACAATTAGAGGATCGGTAGCGGCGAAGTTTTCCCCAAAGGATTTAACTAGGGATTGGGAAAAACGCTCTTTTATTTGTTGGATAATAGCAGTCATAGAGAGAATTTAGCAATGAATGTTAGAAATCTATGGGTAATTAGGAAATTTATCTTGCTCTCATCTTGAATAGAATTGAGCCGAACGGGGTATTATGTCCATTTTCTTGGTACATTATAAGCATCAAATTTAGTATCTTTACTAATTAGAATTAGCGATCTGTTTAGAGACTGAGCAATTAGCATTCTATCAAATGGATCTCGGTGATGCAAGGGTAAAGTACAAAGTTTTAGAGTATCAGAAAATGATATAGATAGTAAGGTTATATCTGATGCTTCTAGTTTAGTTTCAATGGTTTCATAACTTTTTTGTAGGGCTAACTTACCTAAATTTAACTTAATCGCAATTTCCCAGAGACTAACAATACTGACATAAACTTCAGGAGCAAAATCAATTTCATCCCGAAGATTATCAGGCAAGTTAGAATCGTTTTCAGTTAACCAGATGAAAGTATGAGTGTCCAGAAGAAAAGATGTCATCACATATATTACTGAAAATCTTCCAAAGACTCATCAAAATCATCAGACAAAGGTAAGGTAAATGTACCTTGTAAAATTCCTGAACGACGTTTTCTAAGAGAAGGTTTCTCTATAATAGCATCTGATTGATAATTGGCCATCAAATATTCAGCATAGTGAAGCAGCTCTATTTTTAAGAACTCTGGCATTGTTTCGACAGTTTCTAAGATTTTTGTGTCTATATTCATCATAAGTTCTGGATACTTAATCTCAGCAATTTTTTACTAATTACTTATTCCTTAACCAATAAAACCACGGCATAAACTGCGATACCTTCTTCTCGTCCCACTGGTCCCAATTGTTCGTTAGTAGTGGCTTTGATTCCCACCTGTTCCGGATTAATCTTGAGGGTTTCTGCTAACTTGGCTCGCATCGCATTAAGGTGGGGTTTCATTTTCGGTTTTTCGGCAACGATTACCGAATCAATATTATTAATCTGCCAACCTTTATCGATAATTAATTGATTAACTTGTTCTAATAATTTTAAACTATTCGCCCCTTGCCATTGCGTGTCTGTGGGGGGAAAATAATGACCGATATCGCCTAAACTAAGCGCTCCTAGCATGGCATCCATGATAGCATGGGTTAAGACATCGGCATCACTGTGACCCAATAAACCAACGGTATGGGCAATTTCTACTCCTCCTAAAATTAAAGGTCTTCCCGTTACCAATCGGTGGATATCATAGCCGTTACCAATACGAATATTCATAGAGCAGTACCTTTGAAGTTATATTAATTATCTTATCGCAAAAGGGAAGGGGAAACGGGAAAATATTTATTTGTTTTTAATGGGTGCATCTTAATTTTTGTCAATCTACTAAGTTAGTATTTTTAAAGGGAAACTCTCTGCTAAAGTCGGGCGTTACTTTCGATTTTTTCCCTCAATCCAAGCTTTTGGGGGGTAGAACCCCCCAAACCCCGGAGCGCATTAGTTTTTCGGTGGGATGCTTACAGGCAGCAGCTGATATATCTGTAATAATTTAAGAGTCACTGATAATTGCTGATTGTCGGTGTTTCTGCAAATGTGAGATGCACCCAAATTGCGGTAGAATTTTCTTGGGGATAATCTCCTAACTTCTGACCATCCACTGCCGATTACCGCAAAGGATAGCGATTTATTCTATCAGATTGAGAAGATATTAGGTAAGAAGTAACTAAACACAATTAATTACACATATCTAACCACCTCTTGCCTTTTGCCTCTTTCCTTTTGCCTATCCTAACCAAAAAGTTAATTTTATCCTATTACTTATGATAACACTTGTGACTATATTTTTCACTGCCTTGCTGGCAGTTACGGATTTTACTTACCAAGTTTTGATTCATTTTCCCGTACAAATCATCAATTTTTTGGGGTCGTTGCTGTCCTATGGAGTAATCGGACTAATAATTTTCGTCCTAGTGTGGATTGTGGGTGACTGATTTCTCGGTACCAAAAAATGAGAGAACCAGCCTTAGCCAATTCTCCCCAATTTAAGCCAACTTTTAGTTTTTACTGTTCACTAGCCACTGCTTGGGGTTGTCCTTGCGGTTGGAATTGGAACATGGAATAAACCACATTGCGACGGATATCAATCATCATTTCTAAAAACATCTCGTAGCCTTCCTGTTTATACTCAATTAGAGGGTCTTTTTGACCGTAACCGCGTAAACCAATCGACTCGCGTAAAGCTTCCATAGCTTGCAGGTGTTCGCGCCATAACATATCGATTTGTTGCAGAATAAAAAAACGTTCGGCATCACGCATTAAACCGGGGCGACTACTATCCACTTGACGTTCCTTAATTTCGTAGGCTTTGCGAACTTCTTCGTGTAGAAACATCTTGATATCATTAACACTCATGTCCTCGACATCCTTAGCGGTAATATCTGCCAATAGATAGACGAATTCCTGAGATTTACTAATCAGTTTTTCTAAATCCCATTCTTCCGCCGGCAGTTCGGGATTCACATAAGCCATGACGATTTCATCCATGGTTTTTTCGGCGTATTGCAGCACCTGTTCTTTTAAGTCCATCCCCTCCAAAACCCGACGACGTTCGGCATAAATAGCGCGCCGTTGATTATTCATCACCTCGTCGTATTCAAACACCTGTTTCCTGGCATCATAATAGAAGGTTTCCACTTTTCTTTGCGCGCCTTCCAAGGAACGAGTCAACATTCCCGATTCAATGGGCATATCTTCTTCCACCCGGAAGGCATCCATTAAACCCGCCACGCGGTCGCCCCCAAAAATCCGCAATAAATTGTCTTCTAGGCTTAAAAAGAAGCGTGTGGAACCGGGGTCGCCCTGTCTGCCCGCCCGGCCTCGCAATTGGTTGTCAATACGGCGGGATTCGTGGCGTTCCGTCCCGATAACGTGCAGTCCGCCTCTTTCTACCACTTCATCGTGTTCTTTACCCGTGTAATCTTCATAACTTTTACGAATTAATTTATAGACTTCCCGTAACTTTTGAATAACCGGGTCATCCGTGGGGGCTTTTTCAGCTGCAATGGCGATTTTTTCTTCTACTTCTAATTCCGGTAAACTTTGAGTTCCGTGGGTATCAACGGCAAATTTAACCGCTTCTTTCAGGGTATTTTCTATCTCTTTCGGTAACTCGGTGGGAAAAATTTCCGCCGAGGCGCGCCAGTTTTTTTTCTTCTTACCCGGGGCGAATCCTTGCGGGCGATTGCGTTCGCCTAAACTGGGTAAACTAAAGGCCAAATTGTCATCCTCGGGCATAACTAATTTGGGCATTAAATACTCGCGAATTTTCAATCGGGCCATATAATCGGAGTTACCACCGAGGATGATATCGGTTCCCCGTCCCGCCATATTCGTAGCAATAGTTACAGCCCCGGCCCGGCCTGCTTGGGCGACGATTTCCGATTCCCTTTCCACGTTTTCCGGACGGGCATTAAGTAAGTTATGGGGAATCTTTCTTTCCTGTAATAACAGCGAAAGCACTTCTGATTTTTCCACACTGGTGGTACCGACTAAAACCGGGCGACCCTGTTCGTGCATTTGTTGACATTCTTCGGCGACGGCGTTCCATTTTGCCTGTTCATTTTTATAGACCACATCGGCTAAATCTTGCCGACGAGAAACGCGGTTAGTGGGGATAATTGTTACTTGCAGGTTATAGACTTTTTCCAGTTCCGTTTCTTCGGTTTTGGCCGTCCCGGTCATGCCGGATAATTTCGGATAGAGTAGGAAAAAGTTTTGATAGGTAATCGTGGCTAAGGTTTGGGTTTCCTGTTGAATTTCTACCCCTTCCTTAGCTTCCACTGCCTGATGTAAACCATCGCCCCAACGTCGCCCCGGTAATACCCGTCCCGTGAACTCATCAACAATAACAATTTCACCGCTGCGGACGATATAGTTAACGTCTTTTTTCTGGAGTTCTTTGGCACGAATAGCGTTAGAAATATAGTGCGCCCAGGGATTTTCTTGGTCGTATAAATCGGTAACTCCTAATAGTTCTTCCGCTTTTTTAAAGCCTTCATCGGTCATTAAAACGTTACGGTCTTTTTCGTTAACTTCGTAGTCTCCCGGTCCGTCTTCTACTTCTTGGCGCACTAATTGCTTGGCGATTTCGGCGGCGAGAATATATTTTTCTGTGGGTCGATCGATCGCTCCTGATATAATTAATGGAGTTCTCGCCTCATCGATAAGAATGGAATCCACTTCGTCGATAACGCAGTAGTTAAAGGGTCTTTGGACAACTTCCCCCATCACTGTGGCCATGTTATCGCGCAGATAATCAAAGCCGAGTTCGCTGTTAGTGGTGTAGGTGATGTCACAGGCATAATTTTTCTTTCTTTCTTCTGGACTCATGCCGGCTTGAATTAGTCCCACACTCAACCCTAAAAAGCGGTGTACCTGCCCCATCCACTCCGCGTCACGACGGGCGAGATAATCGTTAACGGTGACGACGTGAACCCCTTTTCCGGTCAATCCATTCAAATAAGCGGGGAGAGTGGCAACCAGGGTTTTTCCTTCCCCGGTTTTCATCTCGGCGATTTGTCCTTTGTTCAGTACCATTCCCCCCAATAACTGCACGTCAAAGTGACGCATCCCTAAGACTCGGATTCCCGCTTCCCGGACAATGGCGAAAGCTTCGGGGAGGATTTCCTCGAGAATCTCCTCTCTTTCGTCATAATTTCTCGCTTTGTCCAATCTTTCCTTAAATTCGCTGGTTTTGCTCCTTAATTCCTCATCGGACAGGTTTTTAATATCCTCTTCCAGCAGGTTGATTTCGGTGACGAGGGGCTGAAATTTTTTAATTTTGCGGGCGTTGGGGTCTCCGAGTAGGGCTTTTAACATAGCAGTTTTTATTCTCTCGCTTCGATTGGCTCTTGATCTGTGGTGTTAACAATTGTATCACTCTGGTTGGGAGTGGAGAATCATTTATCGGTGAACAGGGACTCTTGCCAGTGGGCAAAAATTAAGTTAGAGATGGTATCTTAGAGATAAGAATATACTGATCTACTTTGATTCCCTAAAACCTTAAAAAACTTAGTATTGCCGACAAAGGAGGGTGAAACCATGACAGAAAGCCTTACCATGGCAGCCCTCTACGGGAAACTCTCAGAAATCGGACTTAAAAAAAATTATGTCCGAAAAAATGGCTTGCCCAGTTGGTGGGATGATGAACTCAATGATAAACCCGTTGCGGTCCTAGAAGGAGCAGGTTATATCGCCAAAAACCTCAATCTTGACCTCTCATCCTTATTAACCCCTCAAGAAAAGGTCAAATTTAATCGACCTCCCCATACTAAATTTAAACAGCACAATAGCCAGAATAACCAACATCCCCATCTAGCACAAGCTTTAGCGAGTCGTTTTGCTGAGTTAATTTCCTTGGGGGTTGAAGTTAATTATACCCCTTTATCTAAGGATGCTAAAACCATCAGGAAAGACATCTTAAGTCAACAGCCAAAGGTTGACTTGACCTCTATTTTAGACTATTGTTGGTCTCAGGGAATAGCGGTAGGATACTTTGATCATTTTCCTAACAAAACTAAGAAATTTGCTGGATTAATTCAATGGTATTCCACTTGTCCTGTAATTATTCTTAGTTCAAAATATCAACAGTCGGCAAGACTCGCTTTTAACTTAGCGCACGAGTTAGGACATTTAGCATTAGCACATCTAAAAGATGGGGTATTAGTTGATGAAGAGATTAAATTTGATAATGATAGCGAAGAAAAAGAAGCTAATCAATTTGCCACTGAATTACTCCTAGGTGATTGTGATAACTGCCTTGGGGATAGGAAATTCCAAAATGTTGAAAAATTGAGTAAATATGTTCAAGAACATTTTATCTCTCATCATCCCGATATTGATATAGGTGCAATTATTCTGAACTATGGATGGCATAACAACTACTTTGCTTTAGCCATGGCTACTTTAAAATTATTAGAACCCAACCCAAATGGCAATAAGATTATTAATGAATATTTGGCTAATAAGTTAGACTGGGATAAATTTGATGACGAAACCTACGAGTATCTAGAAAAAGTGTTAGGAGTTTAACCTTGATAGGTTCTGTTTATTGTTTGGATAATGACATTATCCTAAAATTGTCCACCTATGGCTTATTTGAGAAAACCCTCAATACCTTTGGAGTTGAGATTAATCAAGTTAAAATTCTTGAGACATTTAAATATAAATTTAAAAGGCAAGCGCAACAAAAAAGGAAGAGAAACCCTGTTAAATATAACCTAGAAGACGTTTTATCTGTGGTTGAAACCTGCGATAAAATATCAATCGATAATATCAATCAAGAGGATTTTATTCAATTAGAGAAAATCGAAGGAATAGATATAGGTGAGGCTATTCTCCTCAGTTATGTTAGCTACTTGAATAAACAAAATAATTTAAGCTATTTACTCACGGGAGATAAACGCTGCTTAAAAAATTTAAATGTTCCTGAAACTAATCAGATTACTGACTATCTTCAAGGTAAAATATGGTGTTTAGAACAATTAATTTTAAAAGATATTGAAATTTATGGATTTAAGTGTATTCAAGAGAAAATTTATCTCGTTCGAGATTGTGACACTAATCTTAAATTTATATTCGGTTATAGCAGAGAATCAGCAGAGCAGGAAGTCAGAAAACTGTTAGAAACTGAAATTAGGGAATTAAGAAAAGAAACGGGAAACTTACTTTATCCCTACCCTCAAGGATAGCAAAATTTGTTGTTTATTTTCGTTGATACAGTCCTGTCAGCAAGCGAGTGGAAGGAACCACTCCAGACACAGAGGACACGAAGAATATAGTTATTTCAAATAAGAACGAGACACTAGGCGACACAATAAGTACGAATAATTTCATCAAGGGGTGTCCCCACAGGAGCATACATTCTTGCCCTCTTTAATGCACTAAAATCATGTTCGATATC
>NZ_BJKP01000005.1 GCF_008974145.1 Microcystis aeruginosa NIES-4325
TTGTTGAGAATCGAATTTGCTTAAAGTTTCCCGACAGATTTTTATGTCGCTCGTCGGACCAGGTTGACCAATAACTACATCAACAATATCTTCAGCTTTTGGCAAAACAATAAATTGACTTTTTAAAGTATGTCTTCTTTGCTTTCCCGAATAATATATTTTTTGTTCTTGATAATCGGTCGGCCTCTCCACGGGCTGTTCTGCGCTATCGACAATCAACTCATAATCCCTTAATTGTTCAATTATTATTTTCTCTTCTTGGCACTTCTTTATTTGTTCTAACAAACTTGGCGGTAACTCTCCTTCAAAAAGTTTTTGCCAATAGGTAAAGATATTATGAGCCGTTGATTCACTCACTTGAAACATTAGTCCTAAGATTTGAAAGCTTAGATTATGTCTTAAATAAACCAACATTAGAACAATTTGTTCCTCTTCTGATAATTTAGGAGGTGTTCCGCTTCCTGGTTGATTAATCCTAATTTTGGTTTTTTCGATGTATAAGTTTTCCAAGTGCCATTAGTTGTTCTAGTTGTTGGTAGTCAATCCCTAATAGTCTTTTAGTTTGTTTCGGATATTTTTGAATGTATTCCCAAGTGTAGTTTTTCATGGCTTTTTTTGAGTTACTATTTGTTTTATTATATCCTATTATTGTGATTTAATTAAATTATGGAGAGGTCTATTGCCAATGGTAGTTTATTGGGTTGGTTAATCGATCGCCAAAATCGCCAAGTCTATATTTATCGTCCCTATCGAGAACCGGAGATTTTAAATGCGCCTGAAACCATTAGTGGTGATCCAGAATTGCCGGGGTTTGTATTAGTAATGGCTAAGATTTGGTGAATGCGATCGCTGAGGCATCCTGTTTGACTGTCCCCAATGGGGGAATGGGGTGTTTACCGGAAATTTCGGATTGAAGGAACCCTTTATTTTACCGATGATATGAAACCTTCCGTCAATATAGAACAACTAAGCACGATTAACGCTGTCCTATATTGTTGCTCACGAGAATCCACTCAACACCGATAGAACAGCGATAACTAATCATCCTATTAAGATTGGGTCAGAGTAGCCAATTCTAAGGCTAAAGGATCAACCCGGCGTAAATTCGCCCCTAATGCTCTTAATTTACCCTCTAAATTATCGTAACCTCGATCGAGGTGATGGAGTCCCTGCACAATAGTAGTCCCCTGGGCTGCCAATCCCGCCACCACTAAAGCTGCCGAAGCGCGTAGATCAGTGGCCATCACCGGTGCCCCGGAGAGGAAAGGTACACCGCGCACTAAAGCCACATTTCCTTTGACCTTGATATCTGCTCCCAGACGCTTTAATTCCGCCACATGACGCAGACGATTTTCAAAAACCGTCTCATTAACCACGCTACTGCCCTCGGCTAAAGTTAATAGAGCCATAAATTGGGCCTGCATATCCGTGGGAAAACCGGGATAGGGCAGGGTTTCCATATCGGCGGCTTTTAAGTCTCTAGGGATAATCCGCAGGCGATTGGGACCATCTTCCAGCACTTCTGGACCGATTTCGTGCAGTTTGGCAATTACCGAAGCTAAATGGCTGGGAATCACGGGATAAAGACTAATTTCTGAGCGGGTAATCGCCCCGGCTATCAGTAAAGTCCCGGCTTCAATGCGATCGGGAATGATACTGTAATCGGTACTGTGCAGACGGGAAACTCCCTCGATGACAATTGTATTGGTCCCGGCACCGCGAATTTTTGCCCCCATGGAAACACAAAAATTGGCTAAATCAATCACCTCTGGCTCCTGGGCCGCATTACCGAGAATGGTTTCCCCTTGCGCTAAAGTCGCCGCCATCATTAGGGTTTCCGTCGCTCCCACGCTGGGATAATCCAGATAAATATTCGCCCCTTTCAGACGACCATTACCTTTAACGCGGGCGTGTACCATGCCGCCATCAATTAGTACATCTGAACCCATTGACTGTAGGCCTCTAACGTGCAGGTCCACTGGTCTGGCCCCAATGGCGCAGCCGCCGGGGAGGGGAACTTTTGCTTCTCCTAAACGGGCTAAAATCGGTCCGATGGCGAAAAAACTGGCTCGCAACTGGGAGACGAGATCGTAGGGTGCTTGAGCTTGTTTGAGGTCTCTGCCATCAATCTCTAGTCTGTCTCCGCTGCGACGGACTTGCACGCCCAAAGCCGAGAGAATTTGACTCATCCGCTCGATATCGGCCAGGGCAGGTACATTACTAATCTGGCACTCGTCGGAGCAGAGTAAAGCTCCCGCCATAATCACTAGAGCGGCATTTTTGGCACCACT
Organism: Microcystis aeruginosa NIES-4325; assembly: GCF_008974145.1. Classification (GTDB taxonomy): domain Bacteria; phylum Cyanobacteriota; class Cyanobacteriia; order Cyanobacteriales; family Microcystaceae; genus Microcystis; species Microcystis aeruginosa_G. The sequence goes on from NZ_BJKP01000005.1 coordinate 2,292, forward strand.
GATCTTGACTTCACCCTTTAGAGAGTGACGACCTTGAATTTCTAAATAGGGATGCTCGGTATCGATGGTCATAGGATGATTCATTTATCTTGGTTGGGAGTCTTGGCTAAGGAAGGCTTCAGCAAAATTAGACTGCACTGTATCAGATTTTTGAGTAATTTATTGGTGATTCTACCCCGAAAAGCGATTTTTGTCTTAATTATCTGAACTATCTTGACTTATGGATTGTCCGATAGTATAATAAAAGATTGTGAAAGAAAAATGCGGAACTGGCGGAATTGGTAGACGCGCTAGATTCAGGTTCTAGTGTCTGCAAAGACTTTCGGGTTCAAGTCCCGAGTTCCGCATTATCTCCCTCAAGACTCAGTTGTTTAGGGTAGCCCTAGCCGGGTGAGAAATCCGATTGGCTATGATTAGCAGTGTTCAAAACCCTTTAATCAAGCAAATTCGCAAGCTACACCGCACTAGAGAGCGACAGGAGCAGAATTTGTCCTTAATTGAGGGAACCCACTTACTAGAGACAGCTTTGGCCCTGAATTGTTCCCTAGAGACGGTTTGTTATACTGAAAAGTGGCAGCAAAGACAGGTGGAATTAGCAGAGAAGCTTCAAAATCAGGCGAAACGAGTCGAGATAGTTTCCCCGGAAGTCCTCGCTTCCCTAGCAACAACAGTTAATCCCGATGGTGTGATTGCCACTATTTCCCGTCATCACCTTCATCCAACCCCCCAAAATCCGCTACAATTGGGCTTAGTTTTGGAAAGATTGCAGGATCCGGGCAATCTCGGCACTATTATTCGCACTGCCGCGGCTACGGAAGTACAGGGTATCTGGTTAAGTCTCGATAGCGTCGAAATCGATAACCCCAAAGTGATCCGCAGTTCCGCCGGGGAATGGTTTCGATCGCCCCTGGTGGTAGAATCGGATTTATCGGCTTTAGTGAAAAAATATCAAGCACAGGGGGTAAAAGCGATCGCAACTTTACCCACAGCCACCAAAAACCACTGGGAGATTGATTTTACCCGTCCGACTTTAATATTATTAGGCAATGAAGGAGCCGGTTTATCACCCCAATTAGCGACTTTAGCCGATGAAACGCTGAAAATTCCCCTCTTTGGTGGTGTGGAATCTTTAAATGTTGCGATCGCTACTGCTGTCATCCTCTACGAAGCTAGAAGACAATTATCGGTGAACAGTTAAACCAGACAAGAATTAGAGATTTATGTATTCTCGTTTTCTGTCTCCCAATCTAAATCATCTAGCATCTTCAACAATAAATCGATGAATACGATAATTGCTCCACCCTCCTCTGGTTTAGGATCGATGAATCGATGAGCGTAACGGTTACGAAAAAGCTTCATTGTACCCGAATATAAATCACGGTATGACTCTAATTCTTCTGATGGAAGCTTATCTTTTTGTACAGATTTATTGCTTCCAAAAATTAGGTTAACAATACCATTACCCGTGGCTTTTTGATTAATATTATCAATATTTCCCAGTTTCCTCATGCGGTCCTCTAAAACCACTGTCGCATTGCGAATTGCAGTATCCCACGCTTTTGGATTATCTCCACCCGCACTCACAGAAAAACGGACTCTCTCCCATAGTTCGGAGTCTAAATGTTCAACTTCAGTCAAGGGAATTAGATGAGGAATAGCCGAGCGATTGGGTTCAGCAAAGTTAGAATCAACCGCTTCATAAGCTTTTCCTGTTAGAGCGCCTTTGTATTGAACGGACTTCGAGTCTTTTTTTTGCCATTTAACATAATCATATTCTTCTAATATATCGAAGGTTGCGAATTCGACATAAGGAGTGCTATCAGAACCCTTGTAATCAACCCAACGACAATCTGTAAGAGTCGTAATGTACCAAATACAGTCCTCTTTAAGATGACCAGCTCGTACTTCTTTGACTATCCATCGCAAAAGGTTTTTTTGATTTTCTGTTAAACTCATATTTACACCTCGAAAAATAACTAACAGTACTATTATACTATGTATTTTCGATTTTCGTAACGGGAATTTGCTAAAATTGACCTTTATATAAATCCCTCGGATAGGTGAAACTGTTTCTATGAATAGTGCAATTTGAGACAGTCAACCAATTTTTTACACTTCCGTTTTTTGGGCAAGTTTTGGCGGAATTTGCGCAGCTGTTAAGGTGACAATTTGGCCATCTTTGAAAATGCTGATAGATTCTCCTAAGAGACGGTGTCTCTCAATTGCTTCTGCGATTGCAACTCTAACACCTGTATCGATTCGTTCCGATAATTTATCAGGAATTGGCTCAGTCATGGGCTGCCTCGGTTATTTGTTGCCAGATAGAGGAGTCATAGATAATGACTTGTTGATTGAAGGGACGTTCAGCAACTAAGTGCGGCTCATCCCCAGAATTGTCATAGATAACCCAAGTATCGCACAAAGGTAAATACAACTGCATGAGATTAATACGTCCCCGCTGATAACGACGACGAACCACATCTTCAGGAATATTATGACCGCCACTGGCTACCCTTCTGTGAACTCTCTCTAAAGCTAATTCTGGACTTTGTAGCCAAAAATAAATAAGATTGAGCCTATAGCCAGAACTTTGACAGTCTCTCAAAAAACGGGCAAAATGTCGGGCTGCCAGGGTGCTTTCAAAAGCAAAATCTATTCCTTGGCACTTCAGCGTTACCAACCTTTCTAACATCAACCGTCCTGCTTGGATAGCAACCGACTCAGGATTAAAAGGTGAGAGTCCGGCGGCAATCTCATCGGCGTTAACGTAGTCGATAACGCCTAAAAAGTTGGGTAAAATTTTTTTAGCGACGGTGGTTTTCCCGGAACCATTGGGCCAGCAATTAGATAAACATCAGACATGAGGGAAAAGCTCGTCCTCGAGATTATTTTGAGATAACCTCGAACTAAGTATCAGTGGCTCTCAACTTTCCGTAAAAAAATGTGCGATATCGATGGGGAACCAATCTCCGTCTAATACTTGTGCGAGAGTGAATATAGAGTCTAGGGGAATTGTATTTTTCTCGACAATTCTCCCATCAATTAGGGTTTGTCTTGCGTCTGAATAGGCTTCCCCGAAGGAATTGATGGCATGATTTTTCAGCGTTGGGGTTTTGATCTTTTTTTTCAGTTACACTCGAAAAGTGGCTATCTCTCCTAGCAAATGACGTGCGTTTCGTTCTCTTTCCGTTGTCCAATAACTCAGTTTTAAAAGATGGATTAATAGTTGAGTTAATAAACTTTCGACAGCTTGGCGCTCGCTTTTTCCCATGCACTCTACTTCCTCAATCAGATTTTCCCAGTCCACCCTATCAAACTCTTTTCGCTTTAAAAGTTCGGCGGTTTTTTCTGTCCAGAGAACAAAATCTTCCTCGTAGAGAACGGAGAGCGATAGCGGGGGTTGTGCGGTCATAATAGATTTCTGGGGTTGCTGATTTGTGATAGGAATCTTCTTGTGTGGGGTTTTTAAAACCTAGAGCCAAACTAACTTTTGCATAGGATGCACAGTTGGCATTTATAGCTTGAGTCAGCAACACCGCAGAAAAATTAATTCTGACTCAAAAATAAACTGGGCAATCCGATAAGATTATCTTGCTTAAAAAAGATCGAATTTTGTTGTCGCAATTTACCGATTAATCTTGTTACTGTTACTCTGGTAGTGCCGATGGCGCTGGCAATTTGAGCGTGAGTTAGGGGATAGGGAAGATAATAGCCTTCTACACAGGGTTGACCGTATTCTTCCAATAATAAAACCAAGAACCCCATTAATCGATCGAGGGAGCGTTTTTGACCGAGAATACTCAACCAAAATAACTTACGCTGGTATTGATGGCGAAAAGTTTCCATAATAGCTGATCGCAATTGCGGCCATTTTTCTAGGTCTTCCCAGTATAACCAGACTAACTCGGTTCCGTCTAGATGAGCTTGGGCTTGTAATTGAAAGGGAAATTGAGAAACAATCTCAAAAGGTTGACCTGCACCCACAAAACCGAGAAATACTTCCTCACTATCGGCAATAGGTGGTTGACGGGGGGATTTTTGGTCGATAACGTTAACTTGTGCCTTACCAACAATACGAATCGCCCCAGATTCGACAAAGTATAACAGTCCAGGGCGCGTGGCTACTTTTTCATCTTTGGCAAAGGTATGGTTACGATAATGGGATTTTGCCCAGTTAAAGATTTCTGTTTCTTGACCGATTAAGGGTATAAAATCCGACGAAGGAACCGAAGAAGACATTAAAATTAATAACCCACCAGGGCGTTAAGGAACTGTAAACTAATGTAACAAAAAATTGCTGCGATTGGGGGGGCTTGTCGCTGCTGGATGGTTATTAGCCAATAATCCCTAAAAGTTGCAGGGATTGGGCAGATAGGAGAATTATTAAGTATTCTTAACAGAATACCCGCCCCAATGTTACAAAAGCGAGATAATTACCTTATCTATTCTTAACTTTTTCTCGCTTTTCTGGGGACTATGGCATAAGATAGGATGCGTAACTATTAGTTTTCTATCTATGATATAGCGTTTCTCATAAAGATGAAGTATGAGGGAATTTGGCCTTATCTCTTGGCGACCATCTACTGTTAACCGTTCCCTGTTTCCTAAAACCAGATACTTCGTACCTCACTATTAAGATAACTGCTATAGATGATAGTTGATAGATAATTTAAATTTATACTTTTCCTTAAAAACTTCGGTCAAACTTGTATGAATAGCATTAGACAAAAAGTGGAATCCCTCTTGAATCAATTACCGGATGATTGTTCAATTGAAGATATTCAGTATCATTTATACGTTCTGGAGAAGGTACGTCAAAGTTTGAGCGCTGCTTCTCTAGAGAATACAATCCCCCAAGAAGAAGTTGAGGGTCTTTTAAACAAATGGCTGATCGAGTGAATTATCGCCTTGTCTGGTCGCCCAAAGCAATTGAAGACGTGGATGCGATCGCATCTTACATTAGTCGAGATTCCCCGTCCTACGCGGCGGCCGTCGTGCGTAGAATTCTTGATATAAGCTATTCTTTAGAAAATTGCCCCCTAGAAGCGAAAAAATGCGCCGAATTTAGCGATGACACCATCCGAGAAAAGTCTGCCTATGCCTACCGTCTGATCTATCAAATTCAAGGGGCGGTAGTTATTATAGCGGCGATCGTCCATAGTAAGCATTTCTTGGATTGATCGAGTCAGTGATCAACCGTTAGGAGTCGGTCGTCAGGCTTCGGCCGTGAGCTCAGCCGAACGGAGATAGGAGATAGGGTGTTGGGGTTTTAGTTGAAATTTCCCCACTTCCCCACTTCCCCACTTCCCCACTTCCTAATTCATAATTCCCCTAACCCCCACCCCCCAATTTTGAGCCTAATTCCCGCTTAATCCGGTTGAGAATCGAGGTTTCGTCGAGGGAATCGAGAATACTGGCCACCACTGCCTTCGGGCCATCGGGTCCCCAGGTGGCCCCATTAGCGAGATAGGTTTTCGTCACTTGGCCGATCGCGTAACAGGATACACCGGCAACTCCCGCTTGAGTCAGGGCGATAGAAGTATAGGGAAGGAGAGAAATGCCGCCAGTGGCAGGAATCGAGAGACCGAGTAATCCTTTTAGGGAACTTAAGCCCAAAACCGCTAAAAATTCGCTGGCACTAATACCCCCCATATTGAGGGCAATTTTTTGTAAAAGAGCGATCGCCCCCTGACGAGTTAAATCGATGCCGTATAAGCGAGAAAGAGCGAGAATCATGGCTAGATCGATAACTGCCCCCGTAAACAGATCCAACACCGTCACCGGATTAAGAGCGATCGCCGATGCTTTGATCATCACTGCTTTTTGAATCAATTGATTAGCCCCGCGATCACGGATAGCCATTTTGCGGGCGACAATTTGCTCGTTTACCTCGTCCGCATACAGCATAGAATTGAGTGCTACGAGGGATTTACCCTCTCGCTCTAGAATTTCCAAAATTTTGATTTTCAGGGCTTCTATCTGGGGTTTTCCCCGAAATCGTTGCGTTTTTAGCCGTCCATCCTGCCCTTTAACCGTCTCCGCCAAGAGGGGAGAGGCTGCCACCATAACGATCTCATCGGGGGAGAGTAATTCTTTCACCCGTTCTGAGGCGATTTTCTCATAGATAGCGAGGCGATCAACTTCCGGATACTGATCGATTTTATTAAAGACCAAAATCATCGGTTTTCCCGCTTCCCGCAACTTGGCCAGGGCGGAAAATTCCACTTTGGTCATATCACCGGAGATGATAAAAAGGATTAAATCCACCTGCTGCGCCACCTGACAGGCGAGAATTTCCCTCGTTTGCCCATCTACCTCATCAATACCCGGAGTATCAAGCAATTGCACCTGAGCATTACCCTGGCCGTTCAGGGTCAGACGCGCTAGATTGGGGAAGGTATCATCGCTGCTTAACTGCCAATTTACCCCTTTAATGGTGCGGGTAACTCCGTGCAGAGGACCGGTTGTAAAGATTTCTTGACCGACCAGAGCATTTAAAATCGAGGATTTTCCCCGGCCCACCAGTCCAAAAGCGGCAATTTGAATCAGGGATCGATCGAGTTTTTCTAGCAGGGCCACTAGGCGATCGATCTCCGCTTCTAGACCAATTTTCTCGATCGAGGTAAGATCCAGACGCTCAACAAGTTTGCTCAGAGAATTGCGTGCCTGATTATAGTTGAGTTCTTCTTGAATAGTGCCGACACCTCGAAGCGCTTGTTCTAGGTCTTCGGTATTCCAAGCTCGATCGAGGAACGGGTCAGAGGTCATTTCAGTTATCAGTTATCAGTTATCAGTTATCAGTGATCAGTGATTAAGTGGGTGGGTGTTAAAAATTGTCAGACACCCCCCTTATTAAGGGGGGATTAAGGGGGGATCAAGGGGGGATCAAGGGGGGATTAAGGGGGGATTAAGGGGCGATCAACACCCCCCTTATCAAGGGGGGATTAAGGGGGGATCAAGGGGGGAACCATCTTCAATTTAATTATAACCAGCTACTTTATCAAGGATAATCAGGATGAGTGTCATCTACGACTTGGAACACATCACCACCTATCATTATCGTAAACCGGTAACTTTTGGGGAACACCGGGCGATTTTTTTGCCTAGTGCCGGTCACGGTGAAAGAATTATCAGTTATTCTGTAGAGGCGAATATTGCCGCAAAAATGCGCTGGACTATGGATACTCTATCTAACAACGTGGTAGAGCTTGAATTTGCTGAACCAGCGTCAGAATTAATCGTTACCTGTCGATTACGGGCGGAACATTTTGGCTTAAAAGCGATCGCTGATTTTCCCCTCGCTCAACGGGCGATCGAAATTCCTGTCCAATATACCCCCGATGAATGGTTAGATCTAGTGGTGTTTATGCGTCCCCACGCCGAGGATGCCGACGGCAGCTTGGCAGCTTGGGCCAAAAGTTTTGTAGCGGGGGATCAAGATGATACCCTCGATGTCATGGCAAGAATGATGGCGGCTATCAAAGATAATTTTACCTACCAATCCCGGGAGAGTGAAGGAACTCAATCCCCCGGAGAAACCCTGCGGCTAAAGTCGGGAACTTGTCGCGATTATGCTTGGTTGATGATCGAAGCTTTGCGAAGATTGGGTTTAGCCTGTCGTTTTGTCAGTGGCTATCTCTACGATGCTGCCCTCGACGGTGGTGAAGTGGGAATGACTGGCTCTGGCGCTACCCATGCTTGGTTACAGGTTTATCTACCGGGGGCTGGTTGGCGTAATTATGATCCGACTAATCAAATTACCGCCGGCTTTGATTTAATTCGAGTGGCGATCGCTCGTCATCCCGGTCAAATCATACCTCTTTCTGGTTCTTGGTTTGGTGATGCTGATGACTTTTTGTCGATGGATGTTAAAGTGACCATTCGCAAGCTGGGGACGCTGCCAGATTTTGATCCGAGGGAATAGGTTGAATTATCGGGTTTTTCCTTGACTGGCGATCGCAGAAAACGGGTTTCTCGGGGAAACCCGTTTTCTACTCATGCAATAAAGCGAAGATTGCCGTTAGGTCATAGCATTTTTATCGATTTTTGTCAAGATATAGCGGTTCTCGTATCTGTGCGGCACACTTAAACCTTTGCTGATTAAGTTGTTCAGGATCGGGAATGTACCTCTTGTGAATCAGAAACGCTATATATTTGACACAATTTATTAGAAAAAGGGTTTCTAAAAGAAACCCTTTTTCTGTTTTCCAACTAATCCTAATGTGTAATTAATTTTGCTTAGGTACTTATGAGTTACCAAAACATTATTACCATTGAACCAGGAAAACGAAGCGGAAAACTCTGCATTCGAGGAATGCGTATAACTGTGTACGATATTCTAGAATATTTAGCGGGAGGAATGACAGAAGCAAAAATTCTTGAGGATTTTTCAGAATTAACTTCCGAGGATATCAAAGCTTGTTTGGCTTTTGCTGCTGATCGAGAGAAGAAATTATTTATCACCTCTTTATGAAACTGTTATTAGATGAAAATTTGTCAGATCGTATTATTGATAAAATAATTGATTTATAACGTTTCCTGTTTGCAAGAGGTACATTACCGGTGATTAAAAGCTTAATCAACGAAGGTTTAACTGTGCCACATAGGCGTGAGAAACGCTATATATTCTGATTCTCAGCACGTCAAGACTTTAGGACTGATCAATACTGATGATGCACTTATCTGGGAATTTGCCAAATTCAACAATTTTGGCATTGTCTCTAAAGACTCCGATTTTCATCAGCGCAGTCTATTATATGGTCATCCACCAAAATTTATCTATCTTCGTATTGGCAATAGTCCCACTTCAAAAATTATCGAAATTTTAAGGGATAATTTTTTAATCATTATTAAATTTTACAATAGTGCAACAGAAAGTATGCTGATATTAAGTTGAGTGTGAGCGCATCATCTTGCGATCGCTGATTTTGTAAGGTGCGTATTTGCGGCAATAATCTCTGATAAAATGCCTCTTAGGTTAACTACTATAAGAATTTTCTATCGTGTTGAGGACGACAGGGGCTGCCCCAAGCGACCTTTTGAGCGGGAATATCGGCAAATACGCTACTTCTTGCCCCAATAACAACATTAGAGCCAATTTTTACCCCCGGAGCCAAAAAACAATCGGCCGCGATCCATGTACCATTACCGATGAGGATGGGAGTGGTTTTTAAGCCAAAAGAGCGATCGCCTGGATCGTGACTACCAGTGCAAAGATAGCATTTTTGAGAAATCACACAATGACTGCCGATGGTAACGTTATCTAAACTATAAATCACCACATCATCGCCGATCCAAGTATAATCACCGATCGCCACTTTCCAAGGATAAGTCACCCTTACCGTCGGGCGAATTTTCACCCCAAGGCCGATTTTAGCCCCAAATAGCCGCAAAACAGCACAGCGAAAGCTATCCATCTGGTGCAAACTGAGGGGAAAAAGAATTGCCTGTACTAACCACCAAAGTAGGATAATCGGATTAGAACGACCGCGCTCGAACCAAGATTGATCGTAGGTACGCAGATCTAGCCACGCTTCCTCATCGGTGCGGATTTCTGGGGACATAGGACTTATTTAATCATTTCTGCGGGTTGAGGTTCCGAGGGTTTAACGGGGGGATTAGCCTGGGCATTAACGTTTAATTTACCCCCAAATCTCCGTAATTCGTACAATTTAACCCCTATTTGGTATTCGTACTGACTCAAAAGACGACCGTAGATATAACCAGCTTTGCCATCCAAGAAACCGAGACGGATAAAATAAAAGAGAATAAAGCGCAGCAGCGGTTTAAAGGGCAGTTTTACCCAAATTTTCTTTAAAAAGCGTTTTCTCTGCACCGCATCACCGAACAGGTTCGCTCCGATCGTGCCACTTTCGTCATTACCCGTGAGAATATTGTAATAAACCCGCGCTTCCCAGTTGGAATAACGATTATGTCTTTCTAACCAATGATAGATATCGCGGAAATCGATGTGCAGCATATCATTTTTGAGATAGCCCACCTTGCCATCGAGGATAACGTGTTCGTGAACTTCGTTATCTCCCGTGTTGGGGATATCTTCCGTGTTTAAATTCTCGTATCTGCCAGACTTATGTTTAAATAAGCGCAGATTCCAGTCGGGATACTTGCCACCATAACGGATCCATTGTCCGAGGAAGAAGACGCGACGATTGAGATAATAACCGTTATAGTTTGGATATTGGATCACGGTGGCGATTTCATCCCATAGTTCAGGGGTGATTCTCTCATCACAATCGACGATTAATACCCATTCATTGCGAAAGGGCAGGTTATCGAGGGACCAGTTTTTCTTTTTCGGCCAACGACCATTAAAATGAAATTGGACTACATTAGCCCCGTAGTTGGTAGATATTTCGATCGAGCGATCGCTACTTTGGGAATCGACGACAAACACTTCATCAGCCCTAGCAACACTCTCTAAACAAGCGGGAAGGTTGGATTCCTCGTTTTTAGCGGGAATTAACACCGAAACGGGAATTTTTTCTGATTGACTAAACATTGGTACACTGTGGCTAGGTAGAGTGTTCGCATCTTTCCTTAAAACCCTGAGTTACTCAGAAGGCGAGAACTAGGACTTAAGATTTTTCTTGATCTTACTATACCTTATTTGGTTTTTTACGCTATTTCTAAGCTTGAACCCAAGAGTGCCACTCCTAGAGACTTGCATATTCTCCCGGAAAATAGTGAAAAATTTGATCGCTAATTTCTAACTGCGAAATAGACGACTATACTGGGTTTCGTGGTTCATACTGGCAAAACTTAGCCCCCAACTCCAACTACTCAGGTTTTCATCGGCTAAACTGATAATATCTGCTGTTGCTGTTAATAAACTGGGCTGCAAACCGATCAGAAGCGATTGTCCTGGAGTTTGTCCAAGGGGAATTAAACGCAGTCCTGCATTGATTAAATTACTTACCCAACTGTGTAAATAGCCTAAAACCGCTAATTCTTCCCCAATTTGCCAATGACTTGCCCCGATCGCAAAAGCGGTGGCATAATTAGCCTGTTCCGGTAGATTATCTCTGTCCGCTGCTAACTCCCGCAATAAGTTTAACAGCGATCGCCCCATTTGCCAGCTTTGTTGTCTTAATTCGGCTGTTTCCCGCGTTGCCGATAACCAATTGTCCCAATAATTAAGTTTTGTAAAATCCCCTTGACAAAAACAACGATATACCCTCACCAAAACAGCCGTTTCTAAGCGAATCGAGCCTTGACAAAGCGATCGCTCTAACCAATCATTTAAGGTGGCACTATTGGAGATAATCCCTTTTTCGACGAGGGTTTCTAGCCCTTCGGAATAACTATAGGCCCCCACGGGTAAAATGGGACTAGCCAATTGTAATAAACACAAAAGTTCTTTTTGATCGAGCATAGAAAACCGAGAAAATTGTCCCTAACACAATTAGGGAAATGCTTGGCGCTTTGCGGCACTCTCTGAATTATACCGGGGTTAATAGCCACAATTATAACCTGCTCTACTTATGTCCTCACGAGAACAGCATTTTCTGAAAATAAATCTTGTCGTTCTTCTCTTAATTTTAGCTTTGATTGCTGGGATTGATCGGGCAAAATTAAACTCTAGTCTTTTATTTTATCCTCCCGCTACTCCCCCAACTCCGATCGCTGGTTTATTAACCCATTCTTTTCAGTTTCTTTGTTGTTTACCCCCGATTGTTTGCCTTTTTAGTTATGCTTTATTATCCCGCAAGACAACTTCCAATAATTTTTACATTTTTTTGCTTTTTTCTGGTATAATAACGGGACTTTTTGCCATCAATGAAATCTTCAGAATTCATATCATTCTCCTCTATTTTAATATTCCCAAATTCTTGACTATCTCTGTTTATGCCCTGACAATTCTGATTTATGGTTTAGTATTTTGGCGACAAATAAGACAAACTTATTACCAAATTTTAATCATCGCTTTAGCACTTTTAACTTTTGCGATCACTATCGATTTTCTCCAGATTAACAATCGAGGTTTTGCTAGTCTAAGTGAAGGAATTCCCAAACTGTTAAGCGCAGTGAATCTAGCCAGCTATTTTTGGGATGTATGTTTTCAAGAAATTTCAGCCCAGATCAAATCAAAATAAATTATCCATTTAGCTGTTTAACCAGATGTGATATTTCGGGAAGAATCAGTTTTTCTAGGGCTAATTTAACGGCATTAGTGGAACCAGGTAGAGAAAAGACTAATAAGTTTTGATAAACCCCAGCTATTGCCCTCGATGCCATGGCACGGGAGCCAATTTCTTGATAGCTGAGATAACGAAATAATTCGCCAAAACCGGGCAAAGTGATCCTTAATAAAGGTACTAAAGCATCGTATGTATTGTCCCTGGGAGCAATACCTGTACCCCCATTGAGAATTAAGACTTTTATCTGATTTTGATTGCTAATCTCTGGTAGGATTGCTTGAATTTGTAAGGGTTGATCGGGGATAATTAAATATAGACCGATATCATGACCCGATCGAGTTAGTAACTCTTGAATTATTTGGCCACTTCTATCCGTCTCTGGGGTACGAGTATCGCTCACCGTGACTACGGCACAGGTAAGGTGAAGGGGGGTGGTGTCGGGATGGGGAATAAAGGTCATAATTAGCGATCAGCTGGGGGTTCGAGAAAAACAAGTATTCAGAACAAATGTATGTACTAACTGGCCAGTGCAGTCACCCTAGAATAAAAAACTTAACTTTGGCAAGTATTGCCGATTTTTGCTGGTTTTTGGAACCTTTTCGCTGGTAATGATGACAAGGTAAAAGGATCTTCTAGAGAACAGATTATCCCAAAATAACAAAATCGAGATTATCATCTAAATTGGTATAGATTATGACTGGAATTATGAGTCAACTCAGTCCCCTACAAGCTGAACAAATCAAGGAAATCGGGACTTATTTACGTCAAAAACGGGAAGAAAGCTGTCTGAGCATGGAAGATATCGCCGCCCTGACGATGATTAGATTACCAATGCTAGAAGCGTTGGAAACGGGGAATTGGGAGAAATTACCAGAATTAATTTATGTCAAGGGATTTATCAAGCGCTACGGTGATGCCCTAAAAATTGATGGTAAAGCTTTAGCCGATCGCTTGTCTCCCAGTGCGGAACAATTAGCTCAAGAGGTAACTATCCCGAAAACACTGCCCACAAAAGTTACCCCTCTCCCCAAGGCTGAACCCGCTGCCCCAAAAGCGGAACGAGTGAAACCAGAAAAACCAGCCCCAGAAACTAGCCCCCAACCAGCTAAATCGACCTTTTTCGGGATTTATCTCTGGCTAGGCTTGCTGGCGGGCATATTTTGCGGTATTGGCTATCTTTTCCTCCGTCCCCCTCTCTCTAACTCCCCCGCCGTTACTCCATCTCCTTCCCCCGTGGGTTCCCCCGCACCGATAGTATTTCCCGCACCGGTAGCCTCCACTCCCTCCTCTCCTCAGTCAAAAGTTCCCCTCTCAGCCCAGGTAACTATTGAACAGGCCGCTTGGGTAAGGGTAATTGCCGATGGCAAAAAAGTCCATGAAGGCAATCTCCAACCTGGAACCAAACGAACTTGGACAGCCCAAAAGAGTTTAAGTATTCGATCGGGCAATGCTGGCGGTGTTAAAATCTCTCTTAACGAAAACCCTGCCCAATTAATGGGTAAAGCTGGTCAAATCGGCGAAATCACCCTAACTGCACCTCCTCTCAGTCATCAGTAAACAGTAATCAGTGAACTAAAAACTCACATCTGAAAACTGACTCCTGATCAGGCTGCATTATCCCAGATGGGGGTAAGGGTCTGATAATCGTAGCGGGAAGCGTTAGGATGACAGGTGACACAGGTGGTATGACCGAGAGGAGTGGGTAAATCGACCCTAGGGTGCAAAACCTTTAAATAGCTGGACTGTTCAATTAGGAGGGGAACAAAAGTAGTCTCGCTAAGAGGGCGGGAAGAATAACTGAGATAATCCCAGATAAGACGCTGAGTAATGCCAACAATTGGTTTTAAACGGATACCATAGTGAGAATTAGGATTTTCTAGGATTTTTTTCCAAGTTTGACTCGGTAGGATGCTGGGAGGAATGGCAATATGGCAAGTGGCACAATTTTCTAGATAGGTTTGCTGTCCAATTTGATAACGATTCAGCAATGTATCCGAGGCAGGCGATTGGGCGATCGCTGGTTGGTTAAGTAGCGAAGCCAGTAGAATACCCCCTAGAATACTGAGGAGAAAGAGGATCAGAAAAAAAATCGATTTCAGTTGACCGCTGGAAGGCATGACTGGAATAACGGGTAATTGAACACAATATAGCAGCGGGCAGAAGGCGGGATTTTCGCCGCTTTTGCCCCCTTTTAGAGAGATTCTTCGCTCACGGAACCATCTTCCTGCACCCAGGCGAGATTTTTGATCATCCGATCGCGGGCATAGGTACGAATTTGTGCCTCGCTGCGACCCCCTAAATCGATCGCCACTCTCAGATTAGGATCACTGGTGCGAAGAGAGCGAGCTTTACTAAAAGTCGCTATCTGGGCGTTATTACCCAAAGGGATAAGTAACCAGTCGAGGGGAGGAGCTTGACTGGGTAAAGTCTGCCCTGATAATAAACTTTCGTGCAGTTCTTCGATATTCAGGGAAAAACCGATACCCGGAGCCGATTGGCCCTGGGGATGAAAAACGCCCAATAATTGATCGTAGCGTCCGCCCTGGCCTAAAATACTGAGATTTTGCTGGTGATCACTAACGGCTTTAAAAACGATGCCGGTGTAGTAATCAAAGGTTTGAATCAGACTTAAATCGAGAATTAGGGGGAAGGGTTCAGAGCGATCAGCATTAAGCAGCTCTACTAGGGATTTAAGGTTATTAACGGCTTTTTGGGCTGATTCTTCCTGGGCCAATACTGCCACTTGTGCGAGGACATCGTGAGGATTACCGCGCAAGTGAAATAATTGTCGGGCTTGCTGCCGCAGGGTTTCGTTGGGATAGGGAAGATTTTCGAGGCTAACGTAGTCAAGGAGGGCTAAACAGCGTTTCACCTGTTCCCGTAGGGGACCGGGAAAAGGTGAAAGTAGGGAACGAGTCAAACCCGCTTCTCCTAGAATAATCTGCCAGTTAGGGACGGCCAAACTATCGAAACAGTCGGCCAGGAGCAGTAAAATCTCGGCATCAGCTAGTAAACCGCCAGAAAAGAGCAGTTCTACCCCCGCTTGGTAGAATTCCACTTGACGACCGTGATAACCAGCACTAGGGCGACGAAAAACGTTGGCCCGATAACAGAGACGTTGGGGATAGGACTCCCCACTCATGCGGGTGACGACACTACGGGCAATGGAAGCGGTTAATTCGGGGCGCAATCCCGATAGTCCTTGACTATCCCCGTGGAGTTGGATTACGGTACTGGGATCGATCGCACCGCCTGCGGTGAGGGTATCGAGCCATTCAATGGTGGAGGTGACAATCCTTTGATAGCCCCAACGCTGAAAGACAGACTGAAGCCGATCGTTAATCCAGCCTTTTTGGGTAACTTCTAGGGGTAATAAATCCCTTGTCCCCGCTGGGGGTTGATGAATCATGGGAGTTTGCTGATCAAAATCGGTGGCACTGGTTAGTCCTATTTATTCTTTTTACCACCAAATCGAGACCAAAAACCGCTCTTGGGATCTTCTTCCTTTTTTTGTCCCTTCTGGTCTTGTATTTCAGTATTAGGATTAACTACTCGATCTAGTTCCTGTTTGCACTTAATCACCATCGCATCTTGGGGGCTGACTTGCCAGGCGCGATTGATATGAACCCGGGCCATGGAGAGTTGATTTTGTCGCAGGTAGACTAAACCGAGAAGGGCGTGACAGATGCTATTATCCGGTTCTTGCCGCAGGGCATCGCGCAATTCTCGCAAAGCTTGGGCGGGATTATTTTGGTCAAGAGAGGCTTGAGCGCGGCGAATATAGGCTTCTAGGGGCGATTCTTTGGCTTTAGCTGGGGCTGCCGCGGTGACAGCCGCGACCACTAATTCGGACTGGTTAGGGCTGCCTTGGGAGACAAAGACTTTCGGGCCGGTTTTCTTGTGGCCCTGACCTTCGGTTAACATCAGATAAACCAGATTGAGTTCACTGAGTTGGGCGATTTTCTGATAGGTATTTTCCAGGGCAGCATATTGATCGATCGCCAAAGATTGCAGGATTTTTTGATAGGCTAATTCATGGTTAGCACTGGATTGGGCTAGTTTTTTAGCTGGTTCACTAATAATGGGAATTGAACTGGCATCCCTGGCCATTGTCTTGCCCATTTGTGTTAGAATAAGGCGAAATTCCTCGCGAGATAGGTCGCGGCTCAGATGTTCGTAGGCGGGGTTAACTAATTTGGAGAGTAACTGACTAGCCTGTTCCCTTTCGCCGGGAGTGTGAGTGCGACAGGTATCGGGATGGAGTTTATGGGCGATCTTTAAGTAACGCTGGCGAATTTCCTTATGCTCGGCATCGATCGAGACTCCTAAAATGGCGAAGTGATCGATTAAATCAAATTGAAATAAACCTTGGGAAATTGGAAAAGGCATACGGCGGATACTAACTCTAATCAGAATGATAACGCAATAAATATTAAAAGAATTAAAACTGAAAGCTCCAAGAGGCCGCTTTTTGCAGAGCTTGGCTTAAGGGACTGTGAATCTGTCCGTTAGTGGCCAGAATTCGCCCGGTTTCCATCAGAAAAGGACTCTCATCGTAGGCGCTAATTTTACCGCCAGCTTCTTCGATCAGAATAACTCCTGCGGCCATATCCCAGGTATTAATCCCTCGTTCCCAATAACCATCTAAGCGCCCACAGGCCACATCGGTTAAGTCTTTGGCAGCGGAACCACTCCGGCGTACCCCTTGGGTTAGATGGGTGAGATAACAGAATTCGGCATAATTATTATCCCTAGTTTGACAGCGATCGTAGGCAAAGCCTGTCACCAGTAAACTTTTTTCTAGTTCACTCGTCCGGGAGACATGGATAGGACGACGGTTCAGGGTGGCCCCTAAACCCCGGGCTGCCCGAAATAGTTCCTTTCTAAAGGGATTATAGATGACTCCCACTGCTGCTATCCCTGCGATCAGTAGTCCGATGGAGACGACGGATACGGGATAACCGTGGGCATAGTTGGTGGTTCCATCAAGAGGATCGATCGCCCAGAGATACTCGCTGTCCGTCCCTGGCCGTTTTCCCGATTCTTCCGCTAAAATCCCATGTTTGGGAAAGTGACGGCCAATAATTTTGAGAATTTCTGTTTCTGCTCGACGATCTATTTCCGTCACTAAATCGCCCGATCTCCCTTTTTCTTCTATTGTCTCGATTTTACCCCAATTATCCTCGATAATTGTTCCCGCTGCTAGAGCGGCTTCGCTGGCAATGTCTAAGTATTTTTCTAATTGGCTGCTGGTATCTAGCACGGTTAATCCCTAATCTATTCCTCATCTAAGGGTAAACCAAAACGCACTTTCCCACGAGCAAAAAAGCGACCGAATTGCAGTTCATAGACTTCATCTTCGTCTTGGGTGGCTACTTCCAGATCGCCACGGGCATAACTGACACAAAGTAAAGCATAACCTCTGGCTTTTAATTCCGGCGATAGTCCGATCGCTTCTGGTTGATGGATAGCTCCTGATAATACCCTGACCGCGCAGCTGGTACAAGCTCCATTGCGACAGGAAAAGGGTAATTGATGGCCCTGTTTTTCCAGACTGTGGAGTATGTAGTTATCCTCGGCAACGGTGGTGGTAATTTTTTCGCCCGTCTGACGATTGTTAACGGTGATTTGATGATATTTAGTCATAGTTTAGTTAGGCGGAAATTAAAGATGCAATTCTAGATAGTTCTAATTTTAGGGGCTATTTTAGTCAGCCGTACCAATTGTATCATAAATCATTGCTCAAATAGTCATCATCTTCATAATTATACTTGATAACTGTTAACTTTTTTGTGGTCACTTGCCAATTTTTATCGCTCTTGAAAATTCATCTTTTTTAATCTAACTGCACCGTCGATAATTGAGATTTCCTGGGAACCGATTTGCACGATCGCATCTAATCCCTTACCTATAATTGTAACTGCTGGGGGACGACTTTTCTGCACGGTCATCACCAGAAAAAACTCATCGCTACCCGTGGCTAAAATGCGCTCACCTGTATTAGTTTTCTCGACTTTTAAAGTCACGGGAGTGATAAAAGTTCCCTGCATAGTTGCCCCATTTTGAGCAATAGTAAAACTATTTTTTCCGAGAGTGACATTTCCCTGGGTATTCATCACCCAAGTTTTATTCATCAATTCCAGTTTATCGACTTTACCTAATAATTTATCCATCAAGACAAATAATCCAGGGGAACCGGATGATAGACTGTAATCGACAGCGAAAGAGCGAACCAGAGCAACTTCTGCGGGTTCACCCTGAGTGGAGCCGAAGGGTGGATTAGCTTCTTTAACCCTAATTTTATCAGTTTTTAAGGTAATTACTCCCGAACCATCGGGACTGGATTTAAAAGTCATCGGTTTTGCCTGGATCCAAGGCGGTGTTTTCGGGAAAGTAACCGTATTTTCTGAGTTCCAGTCACCTTCTGACCCCTCAAAACTCGCCCAATGTCCTCCTAATCCCCAAATTCTCACACTAGCGACATCAGGAAAAGACCATCCTCCTCTAACAGGTTGCTGTTTGAGATAGATACTAGCGACAAAATCCTCTTCATTTTGCCAGCGATTACGAAAAGCATAAAATCCCTTTTGTTGATCAACTAAAACCCGGGAAAGGTGGCGATCTGGATTTTCTGGAGTAAGATTAGATGGATAAGCGGCGAGAAGAAAAGGGGCAATATGGGTATAATGGGGGTGAAAAAGTTGTTTTTCTTGACCTTGTAGTCGCCATTTTATTGCCGGTAGCAATGATTTATCGGTAATTCCCAATCCGGCAGTTAATAAAGATACCCCTACAAACATCTGATGTCTGCCATAAGCAGGAATCAATAATTGACCATTTTTAGGGACAATTCTGGTTAAATAATGGGGTATCAATTGGGATGCCGAGGAACCAGTTACTAAGTCTAATCCGAGACTATTTCGATACCCTTGCAGAAAAGGAAAAACAGCGAGAACCATCGGTTCGGTGGTGTATAAATCTCCTTCTGTGCCAAATCCTCGATCGCCGATACCTGTGGTAAAATACCTTTCGATGTGACGTTTGGCCATTTCCACCTGTGCAGAGGGATAATAGAGGGAATCGGGCGGTAAATCTTCCTTGAGAATCGCTAAACTAGCTAAACCTGCCGCACCTCTGGCCCGCGCATTCCAGTTACTAACTGCGTTTCCATTCCATCCATTTTTGGGTAAACCACTGAGAAGTTTTTTACTTTCACTGAATAACCAGTGAGTAATTTCCTGTTGGCGCTTTTCTCCCCAAAAATCATAACAAAGATCGTAGGCGAGAGCGACTCCGGCGACAATTGGCGAGTGTTCTAAGATTCTTCTTCCTGGATGTTTACGGGTTTTTTCGATAATTTCCCAGGCGGTTTCTGCTGATTTTCTATCTTGATTTAAAATTGCTAAAAAACAATGACCTGTGGCATGATAACCCCCATTAGGCACATAACCATCGTAATAAATTTTTTCTTGTAAACTGTTGTTTAATTGGGCGATAATAGTCTGACCGATGGGAGTTTTCGCTTTTTCTCTGAGATTAGTTAATTCTGACTTGCGAAAGATTAAACGGGGATGTTCTCGCGCTTGTAGGGGTTGGTAATTAGGGACGGGATTAGGCCATAAAGGGGAAATTGTGCCATTAACTTGGCTATGTCGTCTTCTTCCCCCTAAAGTGCCTTGATAACTGCCGATAAGTTGGTCTTGGTAGGGGACAATTTCGATATTATAGATAGCTTCCCTGACTTCCGCTTGCCAAGGGTGAGTTTGAATCCTCATTTTCACCTGTAATCGCCAAGCATTGTCTAATTTAATCGTTTTTACCGTACCTTGGTGCTCCACGTCTTTATTGAATTTGGGCGCGTATCCCCACACCGATGGTTGACAAACAGCGCGATCGCATCTTAAATCTAGGGTAAGATCTTGATAAACGGGTTTATCTTGCCACAGTTTCCAAACGCCATGTTTCAGGGTTAAACGAAGGTTGCCGGTTAATAATTGCGGATTGATCGTTCCTTGGCTAGGTGCGCTTGTACCACCTAGCAAAAGTAAGGGAATTGCCGCTAAAAAAGGAGATATTTTCATAGTAAACAAGCTAGGGGAAATATCAGGTATTCTAGAAAGAATAATTTCCAAATAAATTGGTAAAATCGGCTTATTTCGCTTTTATCTTCTAAATTTACTCCGCGACTACGCCACCAAAGAAGAAGAAGTAGGAGCAGATGGGCGACAATGGCCAGAGGAGAATTAATTCCCGTTATCCCCAAGAGACCGACGGCAATCATGCCCCCATAACATAGCGAAATTGTCAAGAGGGAAATTATTAAGATTTTTCCTGGGCCGAGCAGCAGGGTAAAAGTGGTAATTTGGTAAATGCGATCGCCTTCTAGGTCAGGAACATCCTTGAAAATAGCGATCGCAACGGTGAAAACGAGAACAAAAGCTGTTAAAACCCAGACTGAGGGATAGATAGACTGATTTTGATTAATAACTGTGTTGTAGTGGCGAAAAAGACCTAAATTAACGATGACACCCCGGACGGTAAAAATACAGAAGGCTGCCCAGAGGGGAAAGCGTTTTAAACGCACTGGTGGCAAGGAATAGGCAGTACCGATGAGTAAACTAATTCCTACGGTGATTACCAGCCAAAAACCACCGATAAAAGCCAGTATAATTGCTAAAATACCAGTAAAACCCACGATTAACCATCCTGTCAACCGAGAAAATTCCCCCTTGGCGAGGGGAAGCTGGGGTTTATTGATTTTATCGATGTCGATGTCTTCCAACTGATTTAAACCGACGATATAGATATTACCCGCGAGACAAGCGACCCAAGTGAGCAATAAAACCGACCAATGGCTAAAAAAATCGCTAATATTGCCCAAAGCAATTAAATAAAGACTTAAAACACTCAAAGAAGTGCCGATAATCGTATGGGGACGGGAAAATTTCCAGAGACTCCCTAACCAGTGGAGAAAGTTAGTCTGGGGATGGTTAACTGGAAGAAAAGGAGCTTGATTCATCAGACCTCCGGTAAAAATCAAAAATTGTTATGGTTGCTGAGGAGTCGGTCGTCAGTAGTCAGGAGAATCAATAATGAATAATAATCGATTAAATGGTCTATTTAGATATTTTATGCCACTTAATCCTTATTTTTGACGTTTTTAAACCCTCAAAAATCCATTATGCAAGAGGTCTATCAAAAAAAATCAATCCTAGGACAAGTAATCTGTTAAAATGATAATCCAGACTCAAACCCTGTGGAGAGGTGGCAGAGTGGTTGAATGCGGCAGACTCGAAATCTGCTTTAGGGTCACACCTAACGTGGGTTCAAATCCCACCCTCTCCGTTGAACTGATAATTTATTACTGTCGTTAAGGAGCTTAAGGGATGTAGTGTTGTCCTAGGTGGTTTCCGCAAGAGCAAAAGCTTTTCTACTCTCCCCAACTTCTTCACTTTTTCATGGCCAGGGTCAAACCATCACCAATAGGAATAATACTGATATTCACCCGTTCATCCTGCTGAATTTTGGCATTAAGGGAACGAATAATTTTGGTGCGATTATCAGTGCTATCGGCCGCCGCTACCCGTCCCGACCAAAAGACATTATCGATAGCGATAATTCCGCCGCTTCTGACCAATTGTAAAGCCCGTTCGTAGTAGCAATCATAATTACTTTTATCGGCATCGATAAAGACGAAATCAAAACTATTACTTTCTCCTGCGGCGATTAATTGCTCTAAAGTCTCCAGGGCTGGGGCAATTCTTAAATCGATTTTATCAGCGACACTGGCCCGCTGCCAATAACGGCGGGCTATACTGGTATATTCTTCGCTCAGATCACAGGCGATCAGCTTGCCTTGTGGGGGTAAAGCTAGGGCTACCACTAGCGCACTATAACCAGTAAAAACCCCTATTTCTAGGGTTTTTTTCGCTCCGATCGCCTGTACCAAAAAAGCCATAAATTGACCTTGTTCGGGAGCAATCTGCATGACCGCCAGGGGTTGAGAGGCAGTTTCTTGACGTAATTGAGCCAAAATCGGGGGTTCTCGCAGACAGATAGATTGATAATAGGAATAAAATTGTCGATCGAGTCCAAGAGTTTGATTAGCCATAAAAAAATTGCTAGTGGATGAAGTTATCGGGTAGAATTGTGGGTACCCTGAAGCTAAAGAGAGCGTATTGGTTGACCAAAAAGGAAGACTTGGCAGGAAGCAAATCATGATGAAACCCGATCCGGATCATCTCTTTAACGAGGATCTCGAACAGTTGTTAGAGAGTTTAGAAGACAAAGACAGCCACGGTGAGCAGGCCATAGACGAACTCAGCTTTTTATTTGAACAGAGTTGCTCTCCGGCGGCCAGGTCTGGGACTTCTCTTGGCCAACCCCTGTCTTCCTTGCCCTCCGAACAGGAATTACAGGAACTTTTTGGCGATAGCATCAATTGGGAAGAGGTTCCCACTAATGATCTTTATTCTACCCGTGGGCTGGTGCCCAAGTCAGAACCAGAAGAGGGGGATGATCTCGAATTTCCACGGCTAGAAAATGCAGCGCTCTGGGACTCAGAAGCAATTATAACCATCAGCAACCCCAATTTTTACGACAGCCTCGAAGACTTAGAAGCTTTTCTGGAAAAACCCACTGCACCAGCGCAATCGCCACTGTCAGACATCTTTAAATCCCTAGAGTCCCTTCTCTCGGAATCCACGGCAGTGAACCAGGTGGGCGCGGCGGAACCTCTCCAACGGTTGGAATCTCTGGAAATTGCCCCAGAAAGCCACCTAGAGGATAAATTCAAAGATTTAGAAAAACTCATCGAAGAAGCCAATCAGGTGATGGGAGGAGCAACTCTGGCCTCGAGTTTCAGTCCATCGGTAGGGTTAAATAACCTGCGTCCTCTTGTCAGTAAAGCTTTTGAACAATTGATCGTGCGAGTACCGCTCAAACAATTGGACAACCTCAGCAATCTGATCGGGGAAGTGGTGGTTAAACGCAATCGCCTTGAAGAGGAACAGGAGCGCCTGCGTCTCTTTTTAGATAATTTGCTTAACCAAGTCCAAAATCTCAGTGATGTGGGCAGTCGGATGCAGGATCTCTATGAAAGAACCCTCCTAGAAGGGGCTTTACTGGCTAGTCGCAATTCCGGCGGTGGCATCGGTTATGGTAGAGTTAAGGGAGAAAACCAGGGCGATTCGGCTATGACCAGCGAACTAGATGCCCTAGAGATCGACCGTTTTACCGATTTCCATTTATTATCCCAAGAGACGATCGAGTTGATCGTGCGAGTGCGAGAATCGGCCTCTGATATTCAATTTGTCGTCGATGAAACCGATCAGGTGACGCGCACTCTGCGACAGGTTACCACCCAACTACAGGAAGGGATGACCAAATCGCGCATGGGTCCCTTTAGTGAAACTGCCGATCGCCTGCCCCGGGCAATTCGCGATATTTCCCTGAAACTGAATAAACAAGCCAAATTAAAAGTGGAAGGAGGTGATGTTCTCATCGATAAGATGATCCTTGAACATCTCAATAGTCCGATGACCCATCTGGTCAACAATGCAATCACCCACGGCATTGAATCACCCCAAGAACGCATGGCCAAAGGGAAACCCGTCCTCGGTACGATCTGGGTCAGGGCATTCCTACAGGGAAATCAAACCCTGATCACCGTTAGTGATGATGGGGCCGGTATTGATGCCGATCGGGTTAAACGCAAGGCGATCAAAAAAGGTCTGATCAGCGAGCAGGAAGCTCAACACCTCAGTCCCCAAGAAGTCTATGAACTCCTCTTTCACCCCGGTTTTAGTACCAAAGATCAGGCCGATGATTTTGCTGGTCGTGGGGTGGGTTTAGATGTGGTGCGCACCAGTTTAATCGATGTGCGGGGAACGGTAACTATTGACTCGGTACTGGGTAAAGGAACCACTTTTACGATCCGTTTACCCCTAACCCTAAGTATCTGTAAAGCCCTCTGTTGTGTTAGTAATCATGCGCGCATTGGTTTCTCCATGGACGGAGTGGAAGATATTATCAGGGATATCCAGGCCCGTGATATCCAAATGGATCGGGATGGACGTCGCTGCGTTTTCTGGCAAAATACTTTACTACCTTTCCAACCCCTGAGCGAGTTGCTTTCCTATAATCGGCAAGTCAGTCGCCGTAGTTTTTACACCGACAAACAGGAGGAAGACTCTTTTGCAATCCTGATCCTGCGAAGTGGCAATAATCTCTTAGGGATACAGGTGGATCAAGTGATCGGTGAACTGGAAATCGTCATCAAACAGATCGAAGGACCGATTCCGAAAACGCCTGGGATTGCTGGGGCGACGGTTTTAGGCGATGGGACGGTGATGCCTATAGGCGATGTGTTAGAGTTAATCGACATTGCCCAGGGTCGTCTGCGTACCGATAACGGCAGTCCTTGGCGCCAACCTGCACCCCCCGTAGAGGTGGAAACTAACCAAAAATCGGAGACTATGGTGCTGATTGTCGATGATTCAATTACTGTTCGGCAATTGCTCTCTTTAAGCTTTAGTAAAGCCGGTTATCGTGTGGAACAGGCCCGGGATGGTCAAGAAGCTTGGGAAAAATTACGCGGCGGTTTGCCCTGTGATATCATTTTCTGCGATATCGAGATGCCGCGCATGAATGGCCTAGAATTACTGGCAAATTTGCAAAAAGACCCCCGATTGGCGGCGATTCCTGTGGCTTGCTTGACTTCCAGGGGATCGGAACGTCATCGCAAGATGGCGGCGGAATTAGGAGCTAGTGGTTATTTTATCAAGCCCTGCCCAGACAGAGATTTACTCTCGGCAGCTAAAAAAATGATTGCGGGGGAAGTGTTACTAGCTGATAGTATTAAAACCGCTCTTAATCAGCCTTTATCCTCTGATACAACGATTATTGACGTTAATACTGCTAATTTTTCGCCACAATCGACTCCTCTAGTCTTGATTGTCGATGATTCGGTCATGGTGCGAGAAATGTTAACGATTTCTTTTGTTAAAGCTGGTTATCGCATTGAACAGGCCCGGGACGGTTTAGAAGCATGGGAAAAATTACAGGCCGGATTAGCTTGTGATCTGATTCTCTGCGATATCGAAATGCCGCGTATGAATGGGTTAGAATTGCTCTCTCGTCTGCAAGAGGATGAGCAACTTCAGAAGATACCAGTGGCGATGGTTACCTCGCGAGGGGCGCAAAAAATGCAGAATCTCGCCGCTGCTAAAGGGGCAAAAGGTTATTTTGTCAAGCCCTATGTTGAGGATGTTTTACTGTCGGCAGCCCAACGTTTGATCGCTGGTGAGGTATTAATCCGAAAAGAAAGTCTTGTAGATTAAGTTCAGTGGGACTTAAGTTTTATCTAGGAGGATTTCTACTAATTTTCTGTTAAGCTTGATTTCTGTCAATTATTGATCAGTAATTCCCAGATTTCTCCCCTATTATTGCCCTGGGAATTAATATTTCTTCGGGCTTTTACCCTTTGAATATTATAATCTTTATATAAATCATCAAAAAAATTGTTGTCAGAGTCAAAGTTTTTAACGTCGGAATTGCTTAAAATAAATTTATAACCAGCCTGATCCACTCGATCAATAAATTGTTTTAATCGTATTTGCTCCTCATCGTTAAAATCTTCTTTAGTATAAGAGGTAAAAGCTGATGTTTTTTTAATCGGTTTATAGGGAGGATCAAAATAAAATAAAGTCTTGTTATTGGCATAATTTAGGGTTTGGACAAAATCCCCTTGTAGGATCGTCACTTTCTGTAAATGATGGTTGACAGCTAATAAGTTTTCTTCATTGCAGATCAATGGTTTGACATATTTTCCAAAAGGGACATTAAAAAGTCCTTTGCTATTGACTCTATAAAGTCCATTAAAACAAGTTTTATTGAGAAATAATAACAAAACTGTTTTTTCTATATCGTCATCGCAGCTGCGAGAATTAAATTCTATTCTTTTATCCAAAAAAAACTTTTGTTGTTCCTCTAGATTTTTAAGTTCATAAAAATCCTGCTGAATTTTTTTTAGCTTGACTATTAATTCTTTGACATTATTTTTAATAACATTATAAGCCATGATTAAATCAGGATTGATGTCATTAATAATAACTTTTTGGACAGGAGAAAAATTATTTAAGACTGAGAATAAAACCGCCCCACCTCCGACAAAAGGTTCAATGTAGTTAAACTGACAATCTTGAGAAATCTGGGAGTTAATCAAAGATAGAATATTGGGAACAAGTTGAGTTTTGCCTCCCGCCCACTTTAGAAAAGGTTTGGCACTAACTGTTTTCCTTTCAGACAAAGAAGTGGTCATTATTCCTAGCAGATTATCCTAATTTATTCAATTTACAGCGCAATTCAAGAAAACCTGAAAGGCGGATTTGGGATCAGAAAGGTAAACGGGGCATTTTTTTCAATACTGACTCAATTTGGTTGATTAAATCCAGCAGACGATTGCCATCCACATGAACCTCGCTGGTGGGATAATTAGCGAGGACTTCGATGATTTGAATCTCATTATCATTAAGTGCAGAAGTGACTAAGGAACCCCGTAAAGCTTGCCGACTAGCGGCTCGATTGGGGGTATGGACAATTTCAGTCGCATAATCTAGCAAACTTTCGCCAAAAAAACTATTAAGAAATTTGGAAAGAAAGACGGCATCCACCGCTACCCGACGATTAAGGATTTTGCGGAATTCTTCGGGTTTTTGGTTAGCCATCTTTAATTGTGAGGCTAAAGCGGGGGCTAATTCGCCTGTTTCGCTCAATTGCTTTAATTCTGATACCGATACGGACCCTTGGAAGATGTAGTATTTGATGATAGCTGATTCGGCGGCTGACAAAGACTGACAAACACCGAGAAAGATAGATATTCCTAGGGGAAGTAAAAGATTTTTGAACATAAACCAAAGGTACAAAACAAGCGAAAAGCGATCGGGATGATTGACTCATTCTAGCGGAATTGGTTGCCGCTTAGGAAAAACTTAAGACGGTGTTGATTATCTAGAGATGAATTTTTTAGTCACCCAACTAGGAGCAGAAAGCTGATAGCTTAATGCTAATCATTAATTTACATTCGCGAGAGGGCAGCGATTTTTGCTAGTTTATCTTTTTCCAAACCGTTGAGATCCTCTAGCTTTAACCATCCTTCCTTTAATAGTTGAGCAAAGACAAAAATTAGGGAAGTATAGCGATAGTCATATTTACCATCAATCTGATGTCGTCGGGCGCTTAGATAATCGTGCATTTGCCAGATATCATCTAAAACCGTGATCTGACCAGACTGTTCTTTAATATGTTCTATTAAAGTGCTAGTTTCTCGCTGATAGGCTTTTTGGAAAGCAGTTTGAGCAATTTCTTGTTCGGTATCTGACCAAATTATTTCACTCATAGGCATGATTTTAGTTTTAGGGATGATAATTTTGGGTTTTTGAACTACCATGACTCTCTTCGCCGACACCTGTTAAGAATGATTGTTTAGTTATTCTTACCTAGATCAGAGAAGAAACCAGTGTATTTACCAATTTTTTTAAGTCAGCCTTTTAATTGTAGAAAAAAAAGAGTTCACTTGACAAGGAACTCTAATAATTTTCATCAGAATTTTTAATGATTTCTCTCAGTAGCTATTTAGCCACGGGCAAAGTTTAATAATTCTTTCGGAGAAGCTAATAAATCGATCGCTACGAAGAAAATTTTATTATCAGGAGTTAGGAGGAAGCGCCATGCCATATTCATACCCACACCTGCACCAAACCAAGGAGTTTGCACTTTTCCCGTCACTTTAATCTGAGTAAAACCGTCATCGGCGGGTTCTACCACACCGCGTTCGGGGATTAATTTCAAATTTTGGCATTCTTCCCGGAAAAAGCGATATACTGCTTCTTTACCGACGATGGGACGTTGGAAAGGTGGTTGCAGAGCGCCGTCAGGGGTGAATAACTCAATTAATACATCAAAGTCGTTAGCGTTGAGGTTGTCCATGTAGTTGAGGACTGTGGCATTGGTAACGCCTTCAATGCTAACTTTGGTCCGTTCGGCAATATTTTGGGGAGGAACCACGGGTTCGGAAATACGGCTATAATCGCCCAGTTTCTTGGGATCGTAGCCCATATCCACCACACAATTCCGCAGAACAGTGATTTGTTGTCCCGACTCTAATTTTTTAATCCCGTCTAAAACGGCGCTGGCATTAGCAGATAGTTCATAACCCTTGGGAATTGGGGCAACACTGCCATCTTCCATCCATTGTCCTAATTGATACCAGAATCCCAGTTTGATGTTAGCAGACCAAGTGCTGTAGGTGCGACAAACCGGGGTGTCAGCATGGTTAGCTAAGTCGCACATCACCTGCGACTGTTGCAAAGGTGACATCTGCCGAATTTCATTCATGGTTTTTTCGGCAAATACCATACTAGCGGCACCGGGGGCGGCAACGGTGATGGTTTTGCCCATTTCTAGGTAGGCAAACCAAATCAAGGCTAGTTGATCTTCGGTATTCAGCTGATTGAAACGCGCAATCGTGGCGGGAACCACATCCGCTGATAGCGTGTTGGGGAAAATGCTCCGCGCTGATTCGATCGTAAACGGCATAGATTCACCTTGAAGTAAAGTTTTGTATCAATTTACTGACATTCTATCATATTGGCGACCCAAGGCAGCACTGATGGAGAAACTTTCCCAAAAAAAGCTGTAGTTTAGATCACACTTACCTGGGATTATCACAAAATCTTAATGGTTGAACAACTGTTCTATCACTTATCTAGGGTTGGCAGCAGCAGCGATCGCTCGCTGTTGGATGATGATTTTTGCCGATCTAACTCGTTTTCAATCCGTGACTACTCTTGATGCTCCCTAGTTTTTTCTAGAATTTATCACCTCGTAGTAGGTCATAAATTTCATCCGTATAGTCATAAAACTGAGATTGTCGTTTAATTTTATAATTACGATTTACGGGTAAATTAATTGTTAATTCTCGTTGTATAGTCCCTGGTCTAGCACTCAAAACATAAATACGTTGAGCTAAAAAAACCGCTTCATCCACATCATGAGTAATCATTAAAATACTACACCTAATTTTTTGCCAAATTTCAATTAAATATTCGTGCATTCTTTCTTTGGTTTGTACATCTAAAGCCGCAAAAGGTTCGTCCATTAATAAAACCTTGGGATGACAAGCAAGAGATCGGGCGATCGCTACCCGTTGTTTCATCCCACCCGATAGTTCTCTAGGGTAAGCATTAGCGAATTGAGTTAAACCCACAATATCCAGATAATAACAGGCCACTTCCCAGCATTCTTTTGTCGATAATCCCTGTAGTTTTAAGCCAAATTCAACATTTTTTTGGATCGTCATCCAGGGATAGAGTGTATAATTTTGAAAAACCATGCCGCGATCGGCTCCCGGCCCTGTCACTTCAACACCATCAACGGTAATTTTGCCAGAAGTGGGCAGTTCTAAACCCGCAATCATTCGCAACAAAGTCGATTTTCCCGAACCAGAGGCCCCGACCGCACAGACAAATTCAGCACTGTCAACGTGTAAATTAATATCTTTCAGAGCGACCACAGCACCTCGTTTGGTGGTGAAAATTTTATTGAGTTGAGTAATTTCTAAGTGCATTAAGGTTCTTCTCTTATCATTAAAATAACTTTACTGGTGACATAATAAACTCTGTGCTTGAGTTTTTAGGTTAACGAGTAATTGACCATTTACAAGTCCACTGCAAAAACAAACGAAAACTTAAATCTAGAGCAAAGCCAATAATTCCCAGTACAATTAAACAGGCAAAAATTTCATCGGTTCTCAGAAATTTCTGAGCCAATAAAATGCGTTTGCCTAATCCATTATCGGCCGCCACCAATTCTGCTACAACTACTAAATTCCATGCAGCCGCCATATTAACGCGAAAAGTATCGATAATATTAGGAATAATATAGGGAGTAATCACTTTAAATAAAACCTGTTTTCTAGTTCCTCCAAGAGTATAAGTTACTTCGATTAATTCCCGGGGAATGAACTTAACTGCATCCATAATCATCAGAGTATTAAAGAAAATGGTTCCGATAAAAATGAGCATAATCTTTGACGTTTCTCCAATCCCCAAATAAATAACCAATAGGGGAATAAAAGCAGGAGCGGGCATATAACGGACAACGCCAATGATCGGTTCCATTAAACTACGAATACTCGGAAAAGTTCCCATTAAAATACCCAGAGGAATAGCGAACAATCCTCCCAAAAAAAAGCCGCCAACTACTCGTAAAAAACTGGTAATAGTATCTTGAATTAAAAAGCCTTGTTCCGCCAATTTTCCTAAGGCCTGAATAACGGCTAAAGGAGAGGGCAAAAATACGGATTCAATGCCCGCAAAACTAGAGATTATTAACCATAAAATCAGCGGTACAATAATAGAGGAAACCATTAAAGTCCATTTTAGGGATTCGGGAATATCCTCGGTAATCCGCCAAAAATTGCTTTTAGGAAGCGTTTTAGGTGTTGTGGTCATGGGATTTTCAAAAGAAAAGAATAATTTTGATAGCCAATATCACCCAGTTATCAAAAAATTCTTGAATTCAACTTATCTCCCTAATCAATCCTGTAGATAATGATCGACAGACTAATTAGGATTTTTTGTCTTGATTTGCCAAGTAATTGACAAATTGGGCATCGAAAATGGTTGTTAGATCGGGGACTTTTTTAATAAAGCCAACTCCCATCATAAAATCGGCCATTTTTTGAGCGGCAAAGGGCATATTTTTCATGGTTTTCCCCGGACTAAACGCTTCTAGGTTTTCATCTAGGGTGAAAAACTTCGTTCCCTCTTTATATAGGGCTAATTCTTCTGGGCTAATGCCGGCACGCTTGGCCATAATCTCATCGGCTTTTTGGGGATTTTTAGCCATAAACTCCCGAACATCAAACCAGGTTTTGACAAGAGCCTGAACCTGTTCTGGCTTTTCTTTGATTAATTTGGCACTGACAACTAATAAATCAGGGATAGCACCTGGAAAAGCTTTAGAACTAATTAATTCTTTAGAACCTTTTCGTTTAAGAGCGGTTGACCAAAAGGGGGGAAAAGCAGCAACTGCATCCACTTTTCCCGATGCAAAAGCGGCGGCTGCCGCCCCTGTTTCCATCGGGACAATTTGCACATCTTTACGGCTCATTCCCTCTTTTTCTAGGGCTAAACTGAGGAGAAAATCACCGACAACACCTTCTTCAACAGCAACTTTTTTGCCTTTTAAATCTTGAATCGTTTTAATCTCTTCTGTGACAATAACTTTGTCATTTCCTGACGAGTTATCATTAACTAAAATAGCAACTTGACCATTGACTGCATCTCCTGCAAAGGCGATGGTATCGTTGAGAGTTTGACTATTTCCATCTAATTGTCCAGCAGCTAAAGCTTGCAAGGATTCAAGATAACCATCAAACCATTTCATTTGAACATTAGCCCCATTTTTAGCAAATAATCCCTCTTCTTCAGCGATCGCCCAGGGCCACCAACCGGCCCAGTTACTATAACCAATGACAATGGGGGCAGTATTACTCAGAGAATTACTTGCATTGGGGGTTTGCTGAGGAGCTTGATTACAACTAATGGTCAGGAGTAAGCTACTAAAAAAAACGAGAGGTAAGGAGAAAAAATTTCGCCGTTTCATAGGTAATAGCCTTTAGATGTGATAGATAGTAAAACAGAAATAAATCTAAAAAAATGTTACTGATTAACAATTCAAGTCAAGAACCTCGGCCTATTGACTTGGCTTTTTAGCCAATTGAACCATTCTTCTAAACCTTCTCCTGTTTGAGCAGAAAGAGCAATAATGGTCACATCGGGATTCATAGAGCGAACATTTGCTTCTAAACGTTGTAAATCAATCTCTAAATAAGGAGCCAGATCTAATTTGGTAATAATCAGACAATCAGCTTCTTGAAACATAATTGGATATTTGAGGGGTTTATCTTCTCCTTCAGTAATACTTAATAGAGCAACTTTTGCGTGTTCCCCTACCTCAAATTCGGCGGGACAAACTAAATTTCCCACATTTTCTACCAACAATAAATCAAACTCTTTGGGGTTGTAATCTTCTTGGAAACGATGAATTCCTCCAGCTACCATTTTGGAATCTAAGTGACAGGATCGACCTGTATTAATGGCAATCACGGGAACTCCATATTGTCTCAGACGCTCTGCATCTAGTTCTGTTGTCATATCACCTTCAATAACAGCCATTTTTAATTGATTTTTTAAGGCTGCGAGGGTTTTTTCCAATAACACAGTTTTACCCGCACCAGGACTACTCATCAAGTTTAAACAGGTAATGCCCCACTCGTCAAAATGTTCCCGGTTGTGATCGGCTCCTGTTTGATTGGCATGAAGTAGATTAATTTCTAGGGCTGCGTCAAAAGTTTGGTGCATTTTAGTTGAGAATGAATAATTGATCATCGAACTTTTATAAGCGATCACCAAACTTTGTTTAAGAAACTAAAGAATATTCAATGTGGTCAATTTTTAACTCTCGACCTGAACGAATATCCTCCATCGGTGATCGGCAAGTTGGGCAGGAATATTGCTGGCCAATTTGGGGTTGATAATCCTTTTGGCAGCAATGACAATAAGCAATTAGGGGAATATTTTTAATTGCTAATTCCACACCAGCAAGAAAAGTATTGGCAGTTTGAACTTCAAAGGCAAATTGTAAACTGACCGGTTCGACACAGGTAAATTCACCAACCATGAGATGAATTTTTTCAATTTTGAGCTTTTCAGGTTGGCTATCATACCAATCTCGAACTGTCATAATTAACGCCTTAGTCATATCAGTTTCGTGCATAGGAAATTACTGCCAAGGTTCATCAACCTCCATATTGGCATCAGAATGAATATAATAGGGCTTTTCTTTACGGGGTAATTGACCTGAAATAACCAGATGGGCCATGGCATCACAAATAACACGGGTAGCCATTAAAGAGGTCATATCACTAATATCGTAGGGAGGGGAAACTTCCACCACTTCCATGCCACAAATGGGAGCTTTTTGGATAATTTTGCCTAATAAAGCTAAGGCTTCACGGGGTAATAAACCGCCCGGTTCCGGCCAACCTGTACCGGGGACAAAACCGGCATCAATGCAATCAATATCGAAACTAATCCAAACGCAATCCGTACCATCTAAAGCTCGTTCTAAGGCAAATTCGGCGGCAGCATCAATGCCTCGTTCTACAATGTCGGTGACGGTCAAAATATTAGTTGCCCGCTCGCGGCAAACTTTCACACCTTGACGGGGAACTTGCCAACCACCAATCCCTAATTGGACGAGATTTTTGGCAGGAGCATTTTTCATATTGGTGGCATGAAACCAGGGGCAAGTGTGCATCCGTTCATCTAAATCTGTTTCCTGGGTATCCACATGGCGATCAAAGTGAATAATACCGACTTTTTTATCCCCTAAATGCCGACAAATACCGCGCACTGTCGGAAACCCAATAGAATGATCACCCCCTAAAATAATCGGCAAGGCACCGGAACTAAAGACATGGGCAACCCCCTTAGAGATTTGATCAAAGGACTTTTCATTATTAGCAGGAATGGTGAAAATATCCCCCAAATCACAGAGAGTAATTTGTTCGCGCAAATCTACCCCTAATTCAAAATTGTAGGGCGTATAAAGAGCCGAA
Organism: Microcystis aeruginosa NIES-4325; assembly: GCF_008974145.1. Classification (GTDB taxonomy): domain Bacteria; phylum Cyanobacteriota; class Cyanobacteriia; order Cyanobacteriales; family Microcystaceae; genus Microcystis; species Microcystis aeruginosa_G. The sequence goes on from NZ_BJKP01000005.1 coordinate 36,135, forward strand.
ATCCGCCGAATTCCCTGGGGACCAAAACGAGTTCCGGGTCGGTAAGTTGTCCCCGAATCATGGGGAACACCCACGATCGCCACGTCATAATTGCCCACATTCCGCACATCTTCCAAATAGGGGGCCTTCATAAAGGTGTTAATTCCCGCATAGTGGGGTAACTCACCCCTGGAAAAGGTGGGAATACTGCGATCGCGAATACTATCGGCCGCCTCTAAACCGTAGGTTAACCCCTGGTAAACTTCCTGTTGCCAACCGGTTAGGGGCAAATGGCGTTCTTTTTCTAGGGCCTGTTCAGCTTCGGTTAAATGCGGGGGTTGAAAAGTAGATTCCTCGGACATCATTTCACCTCAAAATACAATAACCCGGGAGTCTTCAACGACACTGCCTTAAAACAGTTATCCTTAAAGTCTCCCGGGCTTTTATCCCGCCGTGTAGCCAGCTTAGACGGAAAATTTTTTGATCCGATCATTATAAGACTAGCTTGCTCCTCTCGGACCTGACATTTAAGGACGCTTAAATCGGAACCCTAGAAGCAATTTCTTTGACCTTAGACGATCTCAATCCAAAAAACAGTATTATAGACTACAAAAAAGGAATCTTTTCCGCTTTAGATAACTTCAATAAAAAGCGACGGATGTGATATTATAGGGACTTTTGGATATATTATCAGAAGATTATTCCAGGTCAACCTTATGGAGAATTATAGGAGTATATTCTGGCAACTCCGACAAGCAGAATCAAGATAGAGTTTAAATGCTTGGGAAAATAGGGTTCGCAGGCGCACGGATTTCCCATTATGAATATAATATCATGTCAAGGGGCTTTTGTCAAGAGAAAATTTTTCTGACCCAGAGAAATTCAACCTAGATAAAAACTGAGGATCAGAGCCACTAAAAAAGTCATTAACAGGCATAAAATTCCGAAATAAAGGACGATTTTAGCACGGAAAGCTGATAGGAGGAGGATAAAAGCTTTAATATCAATGAGGGAAGCGACCAGTAAAAAAGCTAGAGTGGAACCCACGGACAGATTAGTAATTAAGGAACCGGGAACAAAAGTGCTAAGACTAGCATTAACAGCGAGGGTGACACCAAAGAACAACTGCACAAGAATTTGAGTAGCGGCAGTACTCCCCCAGGCAATTAATTGACTCTGAGGTAATAATAGCTGAAAGATACTAGCGATCGCACAGCCAATCATTAATAATCCCCCTAATTCCAGCGCTTCATCGATAAAGTTATCGAGAAATAACTGCACAGAAATTGGCCAAGCTTGCCTATCTCTAGTTTTATACTCATAAACAAGACTACCGACTCTTTGTAGGGGTTGACTGGCTGCTTCCTCCGGTAAAAAACTACCGGAAAGAACTAAACTCGATTCTAGGGGAATTTCGCTATCGGTGCGGGGTTTTTCCCGATAGAAACTAAAGAGAGTGCCGATAACAATTGCCATTAACCAGACTGAAAGCGATCGATAGAAGAAAATACTAGAATAGGTGAAAGTCTGCCAAGTTAGCCAAAGAGTGACGATATTTAGGGTCGGTGCAGCAGTGAGAAAGCTAAACACCACCCCCGAAGGTACTCCCTCCAATAAAAATCTTCTAGCGACGGGAATCGTGCCGTATTGTCCGACGGGTAAGATTAATCCGATGGCACTGCCAACGATCGCTCCTAAGACTCGATTGCGGGGAAATATCGCCGCTAATCGCTGTTTATTGACGAAAACCAGCAAAAAACTGGAAACGGCTGCCCCCAAAAGTAAAAAGGGAAGCGAGGTCAAGACTAAACTAAGAAAAAAAGTAACAGCGATAGAAATTTGATTCATGAATAGGGTTCCAGATCGGAAGCTATCCTACAAAATAGCAGATTAAGTAAAAAGTAAAAAGATCGGTTTTAGATGCAACAATAGGTTAGTTTGTGGAAATCAAAGGCTCTTCTGGTTTCTGTGTGGAAACGAGGTCTATACTGATAGTTTATTTAACAAAATAGTCCTAAAAGTGTTTCCCAGTAAACATTTTATGATTTCATAAGCAAAAATTATCACACAAAGTCGAGAAGAGCCAATCAAAAATTAAAAAGAACGTAAAGCGATTAATTGTGCCTCAGCTTTATGAAGAGATTCTAACCATTCTTTTTCGGGATCGCTATCGGCAACTATTCCCGCTCCCACTTGTCCCCAAACGGTGTTTAAATTCCCTTGAGCAGTCATTAATAGGGTACGGATGAGAATATTCAAATCTAAATGACCCCGTAGGTCAATATAGCCACAGGAACCATAGAATAAATTGCGTCGCATCGGTTCCAATTCTTCGATAATTTCTAGACAACGAACTTTCGGACAACCGGTAATTGTTCCCCCGGGGAAAAGAGCTTTAATTAAATCAATAGCATGATACTTTTTATCTAATTTTCCTTGAACATTACTGACCAAGTGCATAACATGACTATAACGCTCGATCGTCAGTAATTCATCCACATCCACCGATCCCCATTCACAAACTCTACCCAGATCATTACGTTCTAGATCCACTAGCATAATATGCTCGGCCCGCTCTTTTTTATTAGTTAATAGTTCCTCGGACAATTGTCGATCGAGTGCCTCGGTTTTACCCCGGGGACGGGTTCCAGCGATCGGTCTAGTGCTGGCTATTCCTTTTTCTAATTTTACCAATCTTTCGGGAGAACAACTAATCATTTCGCCCCAAGGGGTGCGCCAATAACTAGCAAAAGGAGAAGGGTTAATCTGTTGTAAACTGCGATAAATTTGCCATCCTTTTGCCCTAGTTGTGCTTTGAAATCTTAGGGATAAATTTGCTTGAAAAATATCACCTTTTCTGATATAATCTAAGGCTTTTTTAACAGCTTTTTCGTAGTCGAGTTGAGAAGTATAAAAGATTAAGGGAGATGGATGGGGATCGATAAACTCAAAATCGGGGTTAGTGGTTAAAGATTGTTCGTATTTATCTAAATCTTCGGGTTTAGTGGCAGCTAACCAGAGAATTTGTGCTTGGTGATCGAGAAGGGCAAAACTATCCGGTTCATACCAATAAGCGACGGGAAAAGGGAGAGTATCAGCTTTCCTGTCGGGTAATTTTTCTATTTCCCAAGCTAAATCGTAGCCTAACCACCCCAACCAACCGCCATGGAAGGGAAGATGATCGGGAAGCACATCAGATCGGGTTTGGGGGAGTAAACTGCTTAAAAAGGGCAAAATCTCCCCTAGTGCGGGAGTCCAAAGCTGACGCGGGGAACCAGCACAAAGAGAGTAACGGGAAAGGGAATTACCCGGATAGGGACTTTCTAGTAAAGTAGCGATCGCATCTTGGCAGAATAAGCAGGCAAAAACCTCGGAACCGGTGCGCTGATGCAGGGGGAGCGATCGCCAATGCCATGCTAAAGGTTTTTGCATCTAAAATTGCGGGCCAAAATAGCTGGGAAATTGGGTATAACTAGGGTTTTGGTGTTAGTTGTGGGGGAGTTGATCTTTCCTATCTGCTAACACCTATTATCTTAGTCTTAATTGTTTGCTGCCTCCTAATTATCCCCGATAATCGAGGTCAATTTCTTTAGAACCGCCGCGCTGTAATTGGCCTAATAATTCCCCTAACTGACTCCAAACCAAACCACCGATAAAGATAGTCATCGGGAGAGAGATAGCGTAGGCAACCCAACCATTGAGAATAAATATATCTAATCCCGAGGCCAGGAAAAGACAGATTCCTACACAAATACCAATAAAAGGAATTTGTAAGGCACTGGATTTTAAAAGATTTTGATCGTCTGAACCCTTATTTTTATACCAATTGTTAACCACTTGCTTGAGACTAGCTTCAAAAGCAGCCCCGCAGGTAATACCAATAAATAAACCGGCAAAAACTAGAAAATAGGGCGGTTGGGGCAGAAAATAATAATCCATAGAAAAAGTGATTAACCGATGATGACCTTAAACACTTTAACGCGAACTGGTTTCTCGCGGAAGGACAGCGGCCACACCTTGGCTGGATAATTCCCGAAAAGCACTCATGGCCACATCCAAGAGTCGCCGCGGTTGCAATTCTCCTTGAATTAAACCCCAGAGACGTTGCACTTCGGCAGTATGGAGACGGTCATCTTCCGTCAAAGCTAATAGCAATTGACGACGCAGATAACGACCTTCTTCCGAGAGAAGAAAAGTGATGCCTAATTGCGCTGTGGGCAGTAAATCGAAGTTACTTTCCGATCGAGCCATTGTAATCATGTTTTCTAAGCGTTGCCACTGGAATTTACCGTCTTTGAACAGTACATCCAATAAACGCCGGCGCAGTTGCGGCGATTCCCCGGTCAGGAGACGTTTAGCGACGTAGGGATAGGCCACTTGGACGATTTTGAAGTTAGGATCGAGGGTGAGGGCTGCCCCTTCTTGGGTGACGAGGGAACGAATAATCAGGGCGAATTTGGCGGGAATCCGGAAGGGATACTCGTACATCAATTCGGAGAAATCATCGGTAATGGTGCGGAAATTGAAGTCACCGACTCTTTGACCGATGGCATTGCCTAAAACTCGTTCTAGGGCGGGAATAATTGGTTTTATATCGGTTTCTGGGGTTAAAAATCCCAGTTTGACAAAGTTGCTGGCTAGGTTTTCGTAGTCTTTGTTAATTAAATCGACGACGCAACTAGCGAGGGTTTCTTTAGTTTCCTCCTCTAACTGATCCATCATGCCAAAATCGATATAGGCCATGCGACCATCAAAGGTGGCGAAAAGATTACCCGGATGGGGATCAGCGTGGAAAAAGCCGTGTTCAAGGAGTTGCTGTAATCCAGAGGTTACGCCGATTTTAACGATATTATTGGGGTCTAATCCTAAAGCTTTGATGTTCTCGGTATCGGTGAGTTTATAGCCATCAATCCATTCCAGGGTGAGGACGCGGCGACCACTATAACGCCAGTAGATACTGGGAACTTTAACTTCGGGGTTATTTTGGAAGTTGGTGGCGAATTTTTCAGCGTTGCGACCTTCGTTTTGATAGTCGATTTCCTCAAAGAGTTTGGTGCCGAATTCATCGACAATCAGGGTAAGGTCGTGGCCGAGATTGAGGGGTAATAAACGACCGAATTTTTGGGCAGCCCAGCGCATTAGGTATAAATCGAGGCTTAAAAGCGCCCGCAGCCCAGGCCGTTGCACTTTAACGGCTACTTCTTCACCGGTGGGTAGAATAGCTTTGTAAACCTGGCCTAAACTAGCGGCAGCCACAGGGGTGGGGGATATTTCTCGATAGGCTTTTTCTACGGACATTCCCAATTCTGTCTCGATAATGGCAAAAGCGATGTCGTTATCGAAGGGGGGAAGTTGGTCTTGCAGTTTAACTAATTCGTCTAAAAAGTCTTTGCGAACGAGGTCGGGACGGGTAGAGAGAGCTTGACCGACTTTGATGAAGGTGGGACCAAAACGGGTGAGAATTTGCCTAAGTTCGCTGGCACGCCTGTATTTATTGGCTTCTTCTTGCTTTGTCCATTTGTCCCAGAGGAGACTGAGCAGAAATAATCCTAAAGACCAAATAATCACGAAAGCGCGACCAAACAATTGCCAAGGTTTGTAACGGTATTGTTGAGCGATCGCTTCTGCACTGTAAGGAGTGAACTGTGTTTCTTCTCGTTTCCGGTCAGTTTGACTGTCTTGATTCCGACTCACAAGCTAATCTCTATATATCTTACGCCACTTGATATTGTAGCTAAGTTCCTGACATCAGTATACAAAACTACACATTATTTAATAATTGTTATAATTCCCTGAGAAATCATAAGTATTTATGGCTGAACTGCCGGAGAAATTCTCGGCTAGTGGATGTCCTCAAGTACCTGATGGATATTTTCAACAAGCTGTTCTATAAAGTTAACGGCATCATTAACCATATTTTCATCGATATTCCAGCGACTGCCAATGCCATAACTCGGGTCTATATCAGCTTCATGGGCGATTTTGTTCCTTCGCTCAACAATTGCGCTAAGTTGGTTTTTAATATCTTTAGCTGGTTTATTTAGTTGGCCCGCCACTTCTTCCCACAATTTCTTGGCTGAAATTAGTCTAATGGCATCCGCTATCTTGTTCGGTTGTTGATAGCTTTCATAGCTGAGTTTTTCTCTAATTTCAGCTTCTAGCCAATGATTACTATTAAGTTTGTTGGTGAGGAGATTTTCAATCATTGGTAGTACCTCGGAAATTGAGCGAAATTCTTGACCAAAAAAAAAACCGTAGTTTTGTTGAATTTCGTTCTCTAACCAAGAGCCAATACTAATAGCTATCAATCGTTCTTGTCGTGCGCCATCCAAGGAGACTTTAAAACGAGAAAAGGCAGATTGAGAACTGTTAGGAGTGGGAGAAGGTTCTGAACGTTGGCCTCGATAAATTTCTAGCATTCCTAGAGTAACCACTTCGTGAATATAATAATCTAAAGCACTCACAGTCAGGACTAAAGCCGCTCTGAGGATATCCGATACATCTAGGGCGGGAGTAGTCTGAGATTTGAGGGAATTGTGGATAGCGATCAAGTCACGAACGCGGGCAATACTAAGGCGAAATTGTTCAATTGCTAACTGCATAAATCTCGGAGGTAAGACCGATAACTTTGTCTGCTAAGTCAGAAAAAATATCTTTAAATTTTTGTTGTTTTTCTTGGGCTTGATCTAACACTGTACCTTGCCATCCTAATTGTTCAGCAGTTAGCGCAAAAACGGGCGTTTGATGCTCTTGAGATAAGGCAATAAGACTATTAAAATTAGGAATTTTTACTAAAGTACAGCAGTCTGGTACACCATTCTTATCGTAGATAAATTTCGGTAGCATCATGCCATTTTTTTCTAAAGCTGGAATCATTTTATAGCCGATATTTTCCTCGATTGTGTTAATCCAGTTTTGAAAAGCTTTTGTTTCTTGACCACCTCTGATTCGATAGTTCTGAACAATAGTTCCCAAAAAATTTAGGTTAACTTCGGGAAAGGGATAGTTGGCTGTTTTGAGAATTGGTAAAGCACTAGCTGCCTTCGCCCATTGGTGCCACTTAGGCAAGATTTTAGCTAAAGAATCGATAGCCATAACCGAGAAAAAATCTGGCGTTGTTGGCACAATAAAAAAGTTACTGGTCATCAGTATATTTTGATTGATTGACCCCAAACTGGGACTCATATCGATTAAAATATAGTCAGCTTCAAATCTTTCGGCAGTTTTGTCTAATAAATATGTAATCGCACCGGGGAGATTTTTTAAAGCCTGAATTGACCCACTAAGTTCTTGAGCAATACCTAGGGTAACTTCATATTCAGCTAACCCCACATGACCGGGCAATAGAAATAAACGATCACGACCATCAATAGGAATACAGTCCACAGCTTCAATTAATCTCGGTTGAGACTCAAAAGCAGGTGCTAAAGCTGTTTTAATATTAGAGTAAGTATTGTAGATGGCTTGTAGTCTTTCCTCCCTATCTTCACTTTCTTTAGCCAAAGCCATACCAGTTAAGTTACATTGGGGATCGGTATCGACAATAATTACTCTTTTGCCCTTCTCAGCAAGCATCCAACCAAGGTTAAAAGTGGTTGTAGTTTTGCTGACTCCACCTTTATGATTAAAAAAAGCTATTTTTTGCACCATGGCATTAATTATATTTGAAGATTGTTGCCCTTGGTCATTTTTATAACATCAGTGTGGAGATTTTGCCATGATTTCTAGGCTAGAATCAGAGTTTCGGATTCCTCATCTTAATGCCTAGCAATTAAGGAAAAATTGCGCCGTGGTTTCCACCCTAACACCCCCAACCAGATATTTAAGCAATTTCATCGGGATTAATGCCCAATTCTCGCAGCTTTTGGGCTAATTTTTCCGCCCGTTGTTGTTCTCTTTCTTTGGCTAATCTTTCCTGTTCTTTGGCTAATCTTTCCCGTTCTTTGGCTAATCTTTCCTGTTGGGCCGACTCTTGAGGGGTGGGAACCAATTCACCCGATTCGGTGAAATAGCGCAATTTATTGGCAAAAATCCCTAAATATAATCCTAGTTGCTTACTCCATAAATAACCCTTTTCATTAGGGGTAATCGGTTGGTATTGTCCCTCGATTAAAGTGAATCCTTGCCATTCTAAGGTATTAGGATCAAACCAAAAATACTCAAGAGTCCGGAAAGTATGCTGATATAGTTCCTTTTTGGCTTTTCTGTCCACATTAGCAGTGGAATCGGAGAGAATTTCGATGATTACATTGGGATATTTACCCCCTTCTCCCCAGACGACCCAACTTTTTCTGGGACGTTTCTCTGTATCTAAAACCACGAAAAAATCTGGTCCACAAAAATCTCGCTGTTTCAGTTGTCTTTCGTTATAATAAATGGTCAAATTGCCCGAGGCATAGTAATCGTTTCTATCTTGCCAGAACCAATCAAGACAAGATAATAATAAAATAATTTGTTGTAAATGCAGATCACTTTCCACGGGTGGTTCATCACTCCATAAATCGGTGGGAGGACAGACAATATCGGTAGCAATATCTAGGGTTGTCATCGTTTATAAACCCATTGAGTCAATTTGGGGTGATTCTAGCAACAAGCCACAATCAATACAATTATATTATAAGTCTGATCATTTTGCTTGTGTATAGGGTGTGCTGAAAAAGTTTGTTGGTGGGGTTAGGCTTCGGCCGTGAGCTCACGCCGAGGTCCGAACGGAGTCAGTTGGGGAAGTCAGAATACCATCACCTCAATCCCCTTGGTTGAAGGACTTATAAAAACCAGAAGAAAGCAACTAAAATAACAGTGAGAGTTGCGGCAAAAATGATAGCGTATTCAATTTTTTGATTGATAATACCAATAACAATGACTAGGGTAATTGCCAGAAGAAACACACCGATATAGACTAGATATTGAGTACCTGAATTAACTAAATTATTATTTAAAGTCGGTGTGGGTGAGGGAGTTTGTATAATTGTTGATGAGAGACTAATCGTGGGGGTAATGAACATAAATATTTATGACTACCATAGAACTAATTTTATACAGTAAACCGGACTGTCATCTTTGCGAAGGGTTGCTAGAGAAACTAGAAAAAATCCGTCAACCGGACTGGCAATTAGAAATTAGGGACATTACCAGTCGAGAGGATTGGTTTAACGCTTATCAGTACGAAATCCCCGTCCTCTGTCAAAAACTAGCCACGGGGGAAAAAATCCTCCCTCGTCTTTCCCCCCGGGCAAATGCCGAACAATTGGCCCGTCTTTTAGCCAATAATTTAACCTAGGGGCTAATTACCTGGACTAGGAATAACGACCGGACTCGGAGAGGGAGAAGACTGGGGGACTGGTTGCGGTTTGGCTGCCGGTTGAGTTTGATACCATTTAAAGTGTTGGTAGGCCGTGCGCGATATTTGTTGAATCAGAGTCCTAGCGTTACTATCATTGTGGGGACGTTTCACCATCACTGCCCCTAGATAGCGTTTCCCGTTGGGCATATCAATAATTCCGGCATCCCCTAACATCGAGCCAATATCACCGGTTTTATGGGCAATATCGGCGGCTTTCTCGATACCTTGCGGCAGCAGGGTGCGAGTGCGCGTTTCCTGCATAATATTCAATAGACGATCGCGGGAACGTAAACTGAGTAATTCCCCTTGATTAACTTTTCCTAAGATTGTCACCAAATCTCTCGGACTTGTGGTATTGGTTCCTTCCAAGTCAGGTAAAGCGTTATTAATTACAGTACTGGTCAAACCCCAAGCTTGAAAACGCTGATTAAGAGCCTCTTTGCCGCCCATGCGCTTGATTAACATATTAGTAGCGGTATTATCGCTAATTACGTTCATTTTAGTGGCGGTTTCTAGGGCAGTATAGGTTTTATTCACTCCTAGATACTGCATATCCCCGGATCCACTGGCCATGACATCCTTAGTGGCCACAAGGGTTTCATCGAGACGAATTTTCCCCGCGTCCACATCCTCAAAAAAGGCCACCAGAATCGGGATTTTAATCGTACTAGCGGCGGCAAAAATAGTATCTCCGCGAAAATTAGCGTAAGCACCGTTATCGAGGTCAATAAATAAAGCTCCCGCCTGTAATTTCGGATATTTGACCGCTAAAGCCTGTAATTTCTGGTTGAGGCTGCTGAGATTTTCGTTTAAGACTAAGGTGGTCGGTTTTGGGGTGACGGGTTTGGGAGTCGGGGAATTAGTAGCGGTGGGTTTTGGTTGTAGGGGTAATTTGCTCGGATCCACCACCGTTAAAACCGTACCAGCGATCGCACCTAAACCGACACCAAGGATAGAGAAGCGAAGAACCTGAAGGAGAAAAGAAGCGATTAGGTTAGGTTTACGTTGTTTTTTCGACTTTTTAACTGGTACAGGCCTTTTTTTATTGTTTGAGTCCATGTCACTAGGGGAACCAGGGACAGATAGGACTTTAGTGGGACGACGAGTTACTTGACGAGTCACGGTTTTCCTCAAGGGTATCCAGATTTATTATCGATCGCTAGGAGAATTTTTTTTCTTGCCCTTGAGACTATCAAGACCGAGAAAAAGTTGCCCGATACTTTCAATATGACCGATAATGCCCCGCAGCAGGGCTAATTCCTCCACCGTGGGCCGGGCCCGATGATAAAATTGCCGGAATTTCTCCATCCTAGCGGCGGCGGTGTGGGGGTAAAGATAGCCAATTTTGAGCAAAAAGCTCTCCAAGTGCTGATAATAGCCTTCTAGAGCCTCAAAAGTGGCATTAGGGAGCGTTTCTAACGGGGGTTCGAGCCTATTTTCCGTCGCCATTTGATACAGTTCGTAGGAGCAAACCGCCACCGCTTGGGCGAGATTGAGGGAGGAATATTGAGGATTAGCGGGAATACCGACAAAACGCTGGGCGTGGTTCAGTTCGCTGTTACTTAAACCCCGGTCTTCTGGCCCGAAAATTAATGCCGATTCCAGGTTAGGGGTGAGTAACCAGGGTAAGGCGGTCCGGGGTGTTTCGAGGGGAGTATTCAGGTGACGGGGTTTCGAGGTGGTGGCAATGATGCGATGACAACCCTGCAAAGCTTCCCCAAGGGTGGCTACCTGTGAACAGTTTTCTAGGACTTCAATTCCGTGTACTGCCATGCGTCGCGCTTCTTCTGCCAGGATATCACAGGCAGGATTGACGATAATTAAGCGACTTAAGCCCATATTCCGCATAATTCTGGCAGTGGAACCCACATTTAAGGCTCCAGCCGGTTCAACCAAAATAATTCTCAGGCGATCGAGTGGGGAACTCTGATTATTTTCATCTACACTCATAGATAAGGCGCAGTTTTTGACTTTTTAATTTTAATCATGGCACGTCAGGTCTCGAAGTCCGATCTTCCCAGTAAAATTTGTCCCGTTTGCGGTTTATCCTTTACTTGGCGCAAAAAGTGGCAAAACTGTTGGCATGAGGTCAAATACTGTTCAGAACGCTGTCGTCGTCGCAAGTCCTCGGCGAATCAGTAAAAAGCCGAGAATTTTAACTATCAAATAGGCACTCTTGCAAAAGGCAATTTTTAGCTGAGGACTTAGATGGGTAATTAATTTTGCTTAGGTACTGTATTAGCTTTTAATTTTACGGCTAATTTAGTAAGCTGATATTTGGCTAAATTAACTTTTTCTTAAGAGAATCTGAATGCACATTGCCTGGTTAGGAAAAAAATCTCCTTTTTGCGGTAACGTTACCTATGGGCGAGAAGTGACTAATTCCCTGCTCGATCGAGATTATCAAGTCAGTTTTCTGCATTTTTCTTCCGAAAAACCCACCGTAAGCGATTGGCCTGACTTTTACGACGAAATCACCCTGCCACGTCTCTATAGTTCCCAAGTCTATACTATTCCCACCCTGAAATCGAGTCGGGTTCTACAGGATAAACTCAGGGAACTGAAACCGGATCTAGTTCATGCGTCCTTACCCCTGTCTCCCCTCGATTTTCTACTACCAGAAATTTGTGAGTCTTTAGATTTGCCTCTGGTGGCGACTTTTCACCCGGCTTTTGATAGTAAAATTCGCAATATCATCTCCAGTACCCAATTATTAACCTACCAACTACACGCCCCTTTTTTAGCTAATTACGATAAAGTAATTATTTTTTCCACCTCTCAACGGGATTTTTTAGTTAAATTGGGAGTTCCCGAAGAAAAATTAGCAATTATTCCCAACGGGGTTGATGTTAATAAGTATTGTCCAGGACTATCGAATATTAAAGCTCAATATAATGCCGATTGTTTATTTATTTATCTCGGTCGGATCATGCCGGAGAAAAATGTAGAATCTTTATTGAAAGCTTGGAAAAAAACCAATTTAGGGGATAGATGCAAACTGCTCATTGTGGGCGATGGTCCGTTAACTCCTTCCCTTAAACCTTTTTATGGAGAAGAAGATGGTATTATCTGGTTAGGTTTTATCGGCGATGAAAATAAACGAATTGAAATTTTGCGCGGGGTTGACGGCTTTATTTTACCCTCATTAGTGGAAGGTTTATCGATTTCCCTCTTGGAAGCGATGGCCTGTGGTGTTGCTTGTCTGGCCACGGATGTGGGGGCCGATGGGGAAGTGTTAAAAGGTGCGGGAATAGTTCTAGATACTAAAGGACTGATTACCCAATTAAAAACTCTCTTGCCCGTATTACGAGATCATCCCGAATTAACCACAATTTTAGGTCAAAAAGCCCGTCAAAGAGTTTTAGAATCTTACACTCTTAGCAAAAATATCGATCGCTTGCAGTTAGTTTATCAAGAAGTGTTAGCCAAAAAACAATCTTCTCTTAGCTACTTTCACTAGGGAATTTATATGACAATCGCACGCACAATTTGCTTGGGATTTATGGCGGTAATTTTAGCGGGAACTTCCCTGTTGATGTTGCCTGTTTCTACCACTAGCGGCACTTGGAATGACCCAATTGTTGCCCTGTTTACCTCCACTTCTGCCGTCTGTGTCACGGGTTTAGCAGTAGTAGATACGGGTACTTATTTTTCTTTTTGGGGTCAATTATTTATTGCTTTATTAGTGCAAGTGGGAGGTTTGGGTTATATGACCACTACCACTTTTTTAATGTTATTAATTGGGCGAAAATTTGACCTGAGACAGAAGTTAGCGATTCAAGAATCCTTTGATCGACCTTTCCTACAAGGTAGTCAAAGTTTAATGAAATCAGTGATTGCTACTACCCTAGTTTTTGAGTTAACAGCAACTTTAGTTATGTTAACTGTCTTCTCTCAAAAGTATGATTTTAGATATGCGGTGTGGTTATCTTTATTCCATAGTATTAGTGCTTGGAATAATGCTGGTTTTGGCTTGTTTAAAGATAATTTGATGTCCTATCAATCCTCAATTATTATTAACTTAGCCATCACAGGATTGATCATTTTGGGAGGTATCGGTTATCAGGTAATTATCGAGTTTTACACTTGGTTTATTTACCGCTTTCAATATAAAAGAAAAGGCTTTGTTTTTTCTCTTAACTACAAAGTTGCTATCAGCACAACCATATTTTTATTAGTGATAGGAACATTGGCTTTCCTATTTACTGAACAGGGAAATGGTGACACTTTGGCTAATTTATCACTTAAAGATAAATTGCTGGCTGCTTGGTTCCAATCGGTAACATCGAGAACAGCAGGATTTAATACCATTGATATTGGTAAAATTTCCGTAGAAGGTTTATTAATTACCATGGCTTTGATGTTTATTGGTGCCAGTCCTAGCGGTACAGGGGGAGGTATTAAGACCACAACTTTTAGGATTTTATATAATTGTACCCGCTCGGTTTTAAGAGGTCGTGAAGAAGTAACTCTCTATCAAAGACGCATTCCTATGCCGTTAATTTTAAAGTCAATGGCGGTGGTTTTTGGTTCAGTTATAGCGATTATTATGTCCACCCTAGCTATCTCGTTTGTCGAGACAGATTTTAAAATGATTCAACTGTTTTTTGAGGTGGTTTCTGCCTTTGGAACTGTCGGCCTATCTACGGGGATAACCGCAGCTTTATCGCCGATTTCTAAGTTAATTATTGTTTTTATGATGTATCTGGGACGGGTAGGAGTTATACTTTTAATAGCGGCTATTATCGGCGATCCGAAACCAACAGTTATTAATTACCCCGAAGAAAACCTTTTAGTGGGATAATTAATATCAGTTATCAGTTATTGGTACTTATTGATACTAGCATTTTAAATGCGTAACAGTTTAACTTAAAATTATGCAATCAATTAAATTTTTTAGTAGTATGCGTCCCCAAAATCGTCAATTTGCCGTCATCGGATTAGGCAGATTTGGGCGCGCCGTCTGTGAAACCTTACGCAAACAAGGTTATCAAGTGGTAGCGACAGATATTGACGAAGGATTAGTAGCACAAGCGTTATCTGATCGAATAGTAGATAATGCGATCGAGCTTGATTCTACCAAACCTAACGCCCTGCGAGAAGCGGGAATTTTTGAAACCGATACGGTGATTGTCGCTATTGGTAAATACGTGGAAGAAAGTATCATTACTACTCTCAATTGTAAGGAAGCGGGGGTTAATTTTGTCGCCGCTAAAGCCTCCACAGAAATTCATGGAAAATTACTAAAAAAAGTTGGTGCAGATTTAGTAGTTTTTCCCGAATACGATGCCGGTTGTGAGTTAGCGCACCGTTTAACTAAACCATCAATTTTAGAACGATTTGATCTCGATCCCGAACATAGTATTGTCGAGTTAAAAGTCCCGGAAGCTTTTCACGGTAAAACCCTAGCAGAGTTAGAAATTCGTAATCGTTATGGGTTAAATATTGTCGCTGTCGGTAATGCGGAAAAATTCAAGATTAACCCCAATCCCCAAGAAAGATTACACAAGGATTTAGCCATGGTGGTAATTGGTTCTAACCGAGATATTCAGCGTTTACCGATGTAGAATTTAGTCAAATATTTGCTCTACTTAGTTTCTAATCCTCTTTTTAGGTAGGAGAATTGTCAGAGCCTTTCTCTTGCCTTTTGCCTATTGCCTCTTGCCTTGAGAAACTGATAACTGATAACTGATAACTGCTTAATTTCCTCGCCAAAAGATAATCGAATTATTGAGAGTTTGGATGGTGGTACCGGGATAATAGAAAGCGAGAATTTGTTCGGGAGACCAACCCAAACGGGCTAAATTATAGGAACCAAATTGACTTAATCCTACCCCATGGCCGAAACCGCCACCAATAAAGTTATAACCCTTAATCTGTCGATTGGTATCGTAGATAGGATCGATGTAGAATAGGGTACTGCGAGGCGGTCCTAAGGCACTACGCACCTCATTTTTATGCAGTTCCAAAATCCCCTTATCGGTTTGAATAGTCATAGTCAGAATCCGACCCGAAGGAGAGCGCTTAGTCACTTCCATCCATTGGATTTGCTGGAAATGGGCGAGGGGATGTTTTCGCCGTGTTAGATAGGTTTCTAGGTCTTGACTCAAATCAGCTAAAGAAGCTTGTTTTTGCCAGCGAAAAACCCGTCGCCCCGTCTCATTAAAACCATCTTTAAGATTAATAAACTGGCGAAAAGTTGTCTCATTAGCGAGAGATTGTTTCGACAAGTCCCAGACTCGATTAGGGGAGTCCACCACTGCCCGGAGATATGGTCTTTCTTCCCCATCCCAAACATCACTAAAGAGGGCAGTTACCCCGCCGGTGGTTGAGGAATAAAGGGCATCCACTAACTCATTTTGGTAGGTTAAAACCAGGCCTTGGGTGGATGAGATCGCTTGATCAGCCCGAGGATTAGTTCCCGTCAATCCATAATAAACTTGACAATGGGTATCGGCACAGAGTTCGTAATTATCGGCTTGAAAACGGCGGCGATTGCGGAGGGCGTAGGTACGGGCGATAATAGTTTGCGCTTGGGTGGCACTTTCTGGGGCATCATGACCGATTTCGTGGGGTACAACCCCGCGCAGGTAGGTTTCGAGGGGAACGTTATTAACTAGGGTAAAAGTGCCGTAGGCGTTGGGCTGTAGGCGCATAGTCCCTCCGTACAAACGTACCTGATCGGGGCTATGGGTGACTTGAATCAGGTTTTTTTGGCTCTCGATTTCCAATTCTTTGGGAAAATAGCGCACCCCGTTGATCTGGAAAGAAACTTGCGGCTTTTCTTTGAGTAAAACACTATTAATATAGGGTTGATTGTGGCCTTTGGTTTGCAAACTGGTCAGCAACCAACGCCGCACTAGGGGATTTTCATAAACTTCTCGCTTTGCCCAAACCTGCCAGCGCCCAGGTTGGGTAATTTCTACTTTAATGCCCATTTTTGCCCAATTTTTGGCGCTATTTTCGGCGGTTTCAAAGGTGGCGTGGTCGCTCAAAATGACTTTTTCTTGGAGGATGGGAGAAGCGAGGGGACGGGGAATAACTTCTAATTGTAGGCGATTGGTTTGCAGGGTTTGGGATTGGCCATCTTCTCCCACCATGCGGAGGGTGAGATTATCACCACTGGTACTACTGAGGGTTAATTTTTCCTTGGCTTCATCGCCAAAACGTTGGACAATGCCCACTCTCAGAAGCACATCCTTGGCCATAGCGGCAGGAATTAGGGTTAAACTGAGCAAGATCGCCGCAGTTATGGAACCGATGCTAATTATTTGTTTTTTTTCCTTGATTTTTAGCATAAAGTCAAGTATCTATTAATAAGTTTTCATAAAAATTGAGGATATTCAGAGATTATAGCAGCAAGCCGTTAGGGGAATGGGGGAATAGGGTAATGGGGGGGATAGGGGAATTTCAACTAAAACCCTAAAACCCTAACACCCCAACACCCAACACCCAACACCCAACCACCAACAAAGCATCTAACTTCCCCCATCGCTGATAATGCGTAAACGTACCATTTTTTGACCACCTTCATCCAGTTCTACTTCGATCACTTCACTGGTTAAACTTTCCAAACAGGTTAACATCGATCGCAGATGGGGATTACTTGCTCCCGTATCTACATAGAGGCGATCGGACAAACTACCCAAACGTTTCCAAGTAGTATAAAGTTTAGCCACGGCCTGCTCTAATTGTGTGGCTTGTTTAACCAGATCCGCCGCCGTATTTAGACAATCGACGCGCAAAGCTTCTTCTAGAGCCATTTCAATATCTAAATTACCCCGTCGGAGAGTTTGCACTTGGGCCGCCGCATCGAGATATTTGGCTAAACTGCGTGCTTCCGAGGTAATTAATTTTACCGTATCTACATCGGGATTAGCGGCGATTTCTTGACGGAGAGTGTCGATATGAGTATCGGGTAACTTTTCTAATTCTTTCACTAGGGGGGCGAGATGACGCGCCGGTAAACTGCCGTCGCTGGCTTTTTCCTTCACTTCATCGGGTAGTAAGTCTGAACTCATCGCCGTCCATTCATCGGCCAATTGCTTTACCTCCCGACGGGTAATTCTTTCCCCTTGTCGGGCTGCATCACTGACTAATTTTTGAATTTCGGGGGCAGATTTGGCCGTTTCTACGAAGGCGCGTTTACTAAAATTATTGATACTATCGGGATCCAGTTGTCCTTCCGCCAGGAGAGTATCGGCACTATTAGCCAATTGAATCAGAGCATAAGCTTGACTTTTAGTGATTTCTCGCTGTTTTAACCAGTTTAAAAAGCCCGTACCCCGACTATCACCGCCTTGCTTCTCCCGGTCGCGAATAGCTCGCAAAATTCGCCCCCGCCAGATTTCCGTTTGCAAATCAAAGCGATCGCAGACTTTCCAAAAAGAATCCAGTTGCTGCTGAAAGTCGTGATCTTGGATGGTTTCATCTTCGGGATCCGGCAGTTGAAAGTTAAACTCTAGAGGCGTTTCAAAGGCATCAATGATCGCGGAGGTGTCGGAGGGGAACGTCGCAGCATCAACCATATATGATAGACTCGGCAGTTAATCAGGCATTTTATCTTAACTCGCTCTGGCAACCCCCGACAAGCCGATTAATCTTCGACCACATATAGGGAAGTGGGGAGGTGGGAATTAGGGATTGGGGGGACTAGGAGCGGTGACAGGTGCGGAAGGTGTCGTCACCGGACTGATATCGTTAACAGGTGCAGGAGAAATCGATGGATTGGAAGCGGTATCACGACTCAGGAATTGCCAAGCGATCGCAGCCAGCAAAACGAGGACACCGATAGCGATCGCTCCCATCGGGGTAGAAACGGTAGTGCGCTGGGGGGGAGAGGTAGGACTAGGAACCGAAGAAGATGCGGGGGAGGGAGCGGGTATTGCCGTCACCACTTCTTCTCCGGGGTAGGTTTCCTGACTAGGAGCAAAATCTTGGTCATTCAGATCCGCAATAATCCGTTCTTTGGCCTCAGTATAAACTAAAGGCGTGACGGGTTCAGCCGCAGGAACTACCCGACAATAAACTAGGGCGATGGTGGAGTTATCGTGACCGTTTTTCTGGTTAGCTAGTTGTAATAAACTTTCCCCCACGGCGGTTACAGTTTTCTCTCCTCGCAAAAGAGGCAGAATTTCACTGTCCCAGTATTGTTCTACCCGATCATAATCACTTAAACCATCGGAACAGAGGAGAAAAACACAATCTTGATCAACAATCAACCTCTGAACAGTGGGATGGAGATTATTGGAGCTACTCATCCCCAAAGCTTGCACCAAGGACCCGGCGTTGGGATACTGTATGGCATCACGATAGAGGAGATAGCCTAATTTCACTTCCCTGGAAGCGAGATCATCATCCACGGTCACTTGATGACAACCGTGGGCAGTAATCCAATAGATACGGGAATCTCCCACATGGGCTGCGTACATTTCTTGGTTCTGGGCAAAAGCCATAACTAGAGTCGTACCCATGCGCCGGCGATCTTGTCTTGACTCCTGATCATTGCGTTGACTGATCAGATCATTGGTGACACGAATCGCCTGTTCGAGGACAAGACTGTAACTATCGGGACAGACTTCAATATCAGTGGTGGGACCCTGATTAATTTCCCTAGACAGGGTTTCGATCGCCAATTGCGCAGCGATTTCGCCCCCTTCCTGACCGCCGATGCCATCACAGACAATCGCTAGGGGCTTGCCCTGAGCTTTGTCGAAGGGATTTTGACCATGAGCGAGGGTTAGGGCCTGATTAGCAGGGGGATAACAGGCATCCTCGTTGTGTTCCCGTAGCGAACCAGTATCGGTGCAGGTAAAAATCTCATAGGTGCGATCTTGACCTCCACCGTAGTGCTGTAGTGCATAATCGAGAATAGTGACCAGGGATTCTGGGCGATCGAGATCACCGGATTCTAGCTCTTGGGTTAGGGATGCGAGAAAATCTTGAACATTAGCGGCTGCCGTCGGGATCAGACTGGCCCAGAAAGCCCCTAAATCTCGTAAATTGGGAGCGGTGGCTTCGTCTTTGCTTAATTCTAGCAATTGCAGCAGCTGATTATTCACTCTCGTCAGAAAAGGGTTAAGCAGACTAGAGACCACGGCTTTTTTCTGGAGGGGATGCCAGAGTTTGGCCATTTGCCATAACCAGTGAATTTGCCTTAAATCGGAAGCTTGCGACCAAACCTCGCCGAGAGTGGGCAATAGTTCTGGATAAATTAATTCTCCCGCTTCATCGAGGGGAATAGTGCCGTATTCCAACAGCCAGATGTCCATATTTAAGCGTTCGTCGGGACTGGGAATATAGCCGTAGATTTGGGGAATGTGAAGATGAAGGGGTAACAATTTTAGGTAGAGGGAAATCCAGCTAGGAGGTTCGTCCGGCGCTTGGGGTGCTTGAGCGGGTTTAGTATCAATAACAACTTGTGGTTGTTTGACCAAATAACGATTATCAATTAGCTCACCAACACGATAATAGGTTCTCCCCCAATCACCCATCATCCATAAATAGCGCTTAACTAAAGGAGTACCACATTTTTCACAGAATCTATTAGTGAGAGCGTTCGGGGCTAGACAAGTTAGGTTTTGACATTGGAGGGTTGTCAGGGAGTCCATAAAAACTGTTTACTCCTAAAGCGCGGTTACTATTAAGTTAATAAAATAGCGTGTTTTTAGCCAGGATGACTGCCAGCATATTGCAGTGTTTCCCAAAATTTAACCTTTGTCGCTCGATCGGAAAATATAGAATGGAGAAGAATACGCCAAATCTTTCAATTTTAAATTGCTTGTTGAGATGAGGCCCTCTTGCGAGGGGCAACAGGCAACAGTAAAGAGATTGGGGGAGACTCAACTAATCCAAGGATAGGCGGTGAAAATGCGTCTTAGCTTAACTGAAATCTATGTTAATTGGAATTTTAGCGGTACTTTCGGCGGCGACGGCGGCTGGTCTGCGCACTGCTTTACCGTTGTTGGTTATTGGTTTGCTACGAACTAATCTCTGGCAGGATGTCCCGTTATTATCGCGTCTTCATCCTCAAGTTTTACTGGCGATTTTGGTTAGTTGGTCGTTATTCGAGTTGTTGGGTTCCAAGAGTCTTTTGGGGCAGCGGGTTCTACAGAGTATCTCTTTATTTACCAGTCCGCTCGTCGGAGCGTTAATGAGTTTAACCATGGTGAAAATGTTGCAGTTAAATCTGCAACCCCTTTGGTTAATTGCGGGAGTAGGGGGATTACTCGCTTTTGTGATCAAGTTAGTACAAGTGGGCTGGTTTTTTCGTTTGCACGGTTTACCGATTTGGGTGACTTTGTCCGAGGAATTTTTATGTTTTATTTTAGTGCTTTTTGCCCTCAGCGCCCCAGAAAATGGCGGTTTAATCGCTTTATTGCTACTCTGGCTGGTGATTCGTAGTTCCAGCTTGTGGCGCAATTGGTATAGCCAAAAACAGTAGCCGTGACTTCAGACCTGATTAACGTTTGCGTTTGAGTAATTTAGAAATGCCTCGATTGTAGCGCAACCAACGCCAAATTTTAATAACTAATTCCTCCAGCCATGAAATAATCGCATCTAATCCCTCTAAAATCCGTTCTAAGGGGTGTTTAACGTAGCCGAGAGGAGTTGACTCGGTTTCTAGCCATTCTTCGTTAATTGGTTGAATTATCTCCCTAGTGTAGCGGGGATCTAATTGGGGGGCGGGGGGGGATTCTCCATGAATAATTTCGGCAACGGCCGGGGGGATTTTTTGTAAAGATTTATTTTGTTTTTCTTGACTAAAAGCTCCTTTTGTGCTATCTGGCTTTGCTGGGGTGACTGGGGACTGGGGAAGGGAATGAGCGGGTTTAAAGCGGGGTTTTTCGGAGTCTTGGGGAGAAATAGCCAAGATATCGGCGGATTCTAGCCAAGGTTGCTCGCTGACGGCGGAAAATGTCAGGGATTGGCGAGAGGAAAAGAAGTGATCGATCGCCGCTTGGATGAGTTTGCCGATCGTGAAGGGATCCGCTTGGGTTTGTTTTTCTAGCCAATCCTGGAGACGTTGCTTGAAGGTGATCAGCAGAGAATTAGGAAGACTTAGGGGATATTTTGCCGATAAAGCGGGGTAATCGGCACTATATGCTAAATTATTCTTCTCTTTTGCCCAGAAATGCTCGATCGCCGCATAAACTAACCAATAAAGGTGCCAGAGATAGGAGGAATTTTTCTCCAGAGTCGGGGATTCGTTAAGGAGATCGGAAGGAGGGTTAGAGGTGTGGCTCAAACTGCTGGGGATTGCGGGGGAGATAGCGAGAAATTTAGCCTCGAAAATCGCTAATTTTTCGTCAATGACTCCTAAAATTGCTTGAGAATTTAAATTAGGCAGTGGTAAGGAGGGTGGTGTCGAGGTTTTGACGAGATGGGATTCCTGGAAGAGATTTATGGCGATCGCTATTTGTCCCTGTTGTTCCCAGCGTAGTAGGTTCCAAAACCAACGGATCGGAGGCAAGACGGGATTTTTGTCGGTAAAATTCGGTAATAAAGGCGGATATTGAGGGTTTAATCGCTTAATTTTCCGTTTTTCGAGGGCGTAGTTAGCCAGTGCCGTCCTAATTTGTTTTTCTATTTGTCTTTGGGTTTGATTATCGGTGATTTTAACAGTCTGGTGATCGTTAGTGACGAAAACTAAAGCTTGATCCTCTAGATCGGCTGCTATGCCAATAAATGGCGTTTTTTGGTCAGATAAGCTCTGGAGAAATTCTTCGATCGCATCCGTCCCCTCTTTGCCAGAGGGTGATAATTGTTTCTGGAGGCTGTTCCCCAATTGATTAGCCGTCATCCGCAGGGATTGTACCAGCAAATAGACGGGATAGATAGCTATTTGCAGGGCAAGAGCGATCGCATTTTGACCGCGACGGGAGACGCGGCCGAGGTTATCTTTCAGACGAATCAAACGACGGTTGATCAGGTTGAACAGTCGGCTTTTATAGGGATCGGCAGCCATGGATTTTGGGCGATATCATCTTCATTTAGACTATCCTATTGTGCAAGGGCGGGATAAAAAAAATTTTTGCCAAAACCCTTGACTCCCAGAAAGATTATTGTTATATTTAAAAAGGTCTGAAATCCAAGCCCCCATCGTCTAGTGGCCTAGGACACCTCCCTTTCACGGAGGCGACAGGGATTCGAATTCCCTTGGGGGTATGAAAAAAAGTCAGCGGTGTTAAGCTTCTGACTTTTCGGTTTTTTTCTCCCGTTGATAGCTTTTTGGTAGGGTGACGGTGAAAACTGTTCCTTGATCGATCTGACTTTCGACGCTAATTTGTCCATGATGACTGAGGGTAATCGCTAAAGCGATCGCTAATCCTAATCCTGTTCCCCCGGAAGTGGCGGAATTTTGTCGCGCAGGATCGAGACGATAAAAGCGATCAAAAATATGGGACAAAGCAGCCTCGGGAATCCCGATTCCGTTATCTTTGACGCGTACCAGTAACACCGATTGTCGATCGCGTTTACTTTTTTCCAATTCCACAGCCACATTTTTAGGCTCAGATTCGGGTAAAAAAGCGTGTTTTAGGGCATTAGAAATTAAATTTGTGAATAAACGGGCTAATTGATCCCAATCTCCCCCCATAGTAAACATTTCATCGCTGTAGGAAAAATCCTCTTGGTCCGGTTCCACGATCGACAAAGAGAGGGAAATTCCCTGCTTATCGGCGATTAAACGCTGTTCTTCCACCACTTCCATCAATAAAGCATCCAAAGGTACAGCTTGCTCGATCGGTTGGACGATGCCACTATCAGAACGGGCTAAAAAAAGCAGATCATTGACTAAATTGCCCAATCTTTCCGTTAAACGCTCGATCACTTGCAAGCGTTGATCGCCAGTTTGGGGATAAGCGATCGCCATTTGCACGTTAGTTTGGATAGTGGCGATCGGATTGCGTAATTCATGGGAAGCATCGGCGGTAAATTGTTTTAAACTCTGATAGGACTCTTTTACTGGTTGAATGGCTAAACCGGACAAAAACCAACCAATTCCGGCGACACTGGCAATCATCAGGCAAATTCCGAGGATTAAATCCAATAATAGCTGTCTAATTGGTTTTGTCACCTCAAACCAAGGATGACTTACCCGCAGATATCCCAAAACATAATGATCGATTTCCACCCTTTCGGTTATTTGTCGCAGCAGACGATCATCGGATAAGCGAATAGTTTCCCCTTGACGGTGGGGATGGAGGGGAATATCTAAGGATTCGGCCAGAGTTGACCAAACTAGATTACCTTGGGGATCGAACCATTCCAAATCTATATGATCGTCCTCCACAGATTTACCCTGACTGGGAAAACTTGCCAGGGGATCGACGCGATAACGTCCTTGGTTCGGGGGAATCGATTCGATCACGAGGGAACGATTTACCACCTCAATGATGTGTTTGAGGGTATCATCAATGCGATCCACTAGGGTATGGCGCACATAAAAATACATTCCCGTAGCGAGAAAAAGCAGTAGTATGGCAGTGACAACAGTGTACCATAAGGCTAAACGGCGGCGAGTGGCTTGGAACACCGATAATCTATGGATTGGCTAGATATTTTTAGAGCAATGTATCTTATTTTACAGCTTATTTGAGCGATTTAATGCTGGAGAATAAATTATTTTTAGCCATAGGGAAAAACTGACGGTTGCCAAGAATAGCTAGACTTGAAGGCTCATAGTCCTGAAAAATTGTTGCTAACAAAAGTATTTTTAGATACATTCTTCTCAATAATTGTTTGAGTAGAACTGCAAAAGCAGCCAAAGTGAATTATATTTAACCCTATGGTAACAAGGCTGACAGGAACGGCTAAAAATATTTTTGAGCTTATTTGAATTAATAACAACTATAAATGATGAATTTAAATTATTGGTTAATGAAATCGGAACCCGATGTCTATAGTATCGAGGATTTAAAAAAAGATGGTCAAACTATTTGGGAGGGAGTGCGAAATTATCAGGCCCGCAATTTTCTCCGTCAGATGAAGCGGGGAGATCTGGCCTTTTTTTATCATTCTAATACGACCCCGCCGGGGATTGTGGGCTTGATGCGCGTAGTGGAAACCGATAGGATCGATCCGACACAATTCGATCGCAATAGTCCCTACTATGATTCTAAATCATCTCCAGATTCCCCGCGCTGGTGGACGGTTAAAGTTGAATTTGATCGCCTTTTTCCCCAACTGCTGCCCCTAGGAATTTTAAAACAAAATTTTACCGCCGATGAATTATTATTAGTAAGGACAGGAAATCGTCTGTCAGTGATGCCCGTTAATCAAGTGATCGCCACAAAAATTCTCGCTTTAGTCCCTCGTCAAGGAGTATAAACTATGAACCAGAAAGATGCTATTAATTTACTTTCCCTGATCGGGGGATTATTAGCTGCTATTGTCATTTTAGCGGCCTTTAATGCCTATGTGATTATCACCCCCGGACAAGCGGGAGTTTTAAGTGTTTTAGGAAAGGCTAAAGACGGGGTTTTATTGGAGGGATTGCACTTTAAACCTCCCTTTGTTTCTAGTGTCGATATTTACGATGTTACGGTGCAAAAATTTGAAGTTCCCGCCCAAAGTTCCACTAAAGATTTACAGGATTTATCAGCTAGTTTTGCGATTAATTTTCGTCTCGATCCTACCCAGGTAGTGGTCATTAGAAGAACCCAAGGCACCCTACAAAATATTGTCGCTAAAATTATCGCCCCTCAAACCCAAGAATCCTTTAAAATTGCCGCAGCTAAAAGAACCGTAGAGGAGGCAATTACTCGACGCAGTGAGTTAAAAGAAGACTTTGATAATGCCCTATCGACTCGGTTAGAAAAGTATGGTATTCTAGTCTTAGATACCAGTGTGGTAGATTTGAATTTTTCTCCAGAATTTGCCCGGGCTGTCGAAGATAAACAAATCGCAGAACAACGCGCCCAAAGAGCGGTTTATATCACCCAAGAAGCGGAACAACAGGCCCAGGCAGAAATTAATCGCGCTAAAGGGAAAGCTGAGGCACAAAGACTATTAGCAGAAACTTTAAAAGAACAGGGAGGCGGATTAGTTTTACAGAAAGAAGCGATCGAAGCTTGGCGCGAAGGTGGGGCGCAAATGCCCCGGGTTTTAGTCATGGATGGATCGGGAAAAAATAGCGTACCATTTTTATTTAATTATAGTGATTCTTTTCAGGAAAATACCCCTTAAATTCCGGTCTATTTAGCTGCATTATTTTCTCAAGATACAGCCTTTCCCATAGTATCGACGCTCGGCTCCCCCAAAGCAAAACTTTGTACCTCACCATTAAGATAACTTTTATCAGTTTTGTTGAGAAATGTGTAGAGTTGGAGCCGACCCTTGACTGGAACCTAAGCTCTCGTGATAACTTGTAGAGGAGTCATCGACAAGACACCATCAGCTAGACGACCCTTCCAGTTTCTCTATGTTTCATCCTCACCAATCGGAAACCCGTGAAGATATCCGCGAGTATGTAGCTCAACTACAGCTTCACATGGCTTTACAAGCTCGTAATCTCGTTCCCAGTCTGACTAATACTAGAGATAGTCGCGAGAAACTGCTGCAGGATACCCAAGCAACCATCGAAAAAATCGTTTCCCGTCATTTCTAGTTGACCGATTTTACCATAGTCATTTGAGCCGCAGAACAGACAATACAGCAAGCTGGGGAATATTTTGGCCTTCTTGGGTTTATGGTGATGAACGCCTCTACCAGTCACAGCTGCTGCAATGTGAACATTTTTCAGCCAAGAGCCAAGAGAGGCTCTTTTTTTTCTGATATTGAGAGAATAAACCTGAATCCCATACCATAAAAACGCAAAAAAAACTGTATTAAAAATAGCAGAAATGGGCTTAAAAAAAAATTAAGATATAACTGGGTGTTTCACATCTACTTAACCTTAAATCAACTAAACTTTACAGAAAACAGTTTGCCAATGAAAGTCACGATTGCACCGATTGTTTTATCCACTGCCACTTTAGGCTTGATGTTGGGTGTGGCACAAAACGCCCAAGCCGCCCCCGCCCTGATTCCTGATATCACTGCCTCAACCAATATGGGGAACTCTTTGTTGTTTCCTGGTATAGTCGAGACCGTCAATGGGGACGGGTTGCCAGGTAACAACCCAAGTCTGACGGGCAATCATAATTTGTCAGCAGGGGGTAATGCTTGGATTTCAGCTTTAGGCAGTTCCACTGGCAATATCACTTTTAATCTCGGTCGTGCCTATAGTCTCGAAGGTTTTAGCTTCTGGAACCTTAGCGGTTTTCTTGTTCGCAATCTGGGGATTAATGGCGTAACGGTTCAATCCTCCACCAATGGTACGACTTGGACTACCATACCAGGCGCCCCTACTTCCTTCGCTCGTGGAAATTTACTTATTCAGCCTCCACAAGTGTTTAGTTTTAGCCCAGTTACTGCGTCTTCTGTCCGGTTTGTTGTTAATAGTAACTTTCAATCACTTCCAGGTTTTCTTCGTAGTACTGGCTTCTCTGAGGTTCAATTTAAGGGAACTCCCATTCCCGAACCTTCTTCCTTGCTTGCCCTGTTAGCCGTTGGTTTAGCGGGTGTTGGTTTAAGAAAAAGAAGTTAATAGTTAGATGGCAAGGATGGTTAATTACCCTTAGCCATCCTCTCCCCACTTTTCTTAAACAGGATTTAGTCTAGGATACCTGCTAGGAATAAAGAAAAATGATATTACTTTCGATCGCCCACTGAGTCAATTCCGTGCGATTATGAAGACCAGTTTTATGAAGCATATTCGACACATGACTTTCGATTGTCCGTTGACTAACATTGAGTTTTGTTGCGATTTCCCGATTAGCCAGTCCTTGAGCGACCATTTGTACTACTTTTAACTCCGTTGGGGTTAATTCCACATTACCCGGAACCTGAAAAGAGGTGACATCTGGAGAATGAACGCGGGCGCTGCGTTTCAGCAACCGGCCCGCTTGTGTGAGGGAAGACTCCACCAGGGCTACTAATTCTTCCGGTTCAAAGGGTTTGACCATATAAAAATCAGCCCCGGCGGTTAAACCTGTCACCTTGTCCTGACTTTGATCCTTAGGGGAGAGAAAGATCACGGGAAGGCCACTAAAACGACTGTCCTGACGAATTTTTTCGAGGAAGGCATGACCGTCCATTTCCGGCATGATCAGATCGCAGATAATCATATCGGGCATTTCCCTTGCTTTGGCAGCATTTGCCCCACGTTCGAGGATTTCTAAGGCCTCCCGACCGTTTTCTGCGGTTGTCACCCTATAACCACGAAACTCTAGATAATCCTTCACCAAAAGTATTAAATTTGGGTCATCGTCGATTAATAAAAGTTGTTTGTTGTCTTTGTTGGTCTCTTTCATCGCTATTTTCCGGGCTGCAGGGTTGGGGGAATGGAGACGGACAAAGGATCGACAGGCAAAAGGTAAAAGGTAGTTAGATATGTGTAGTTAATTAGGGTTTCAGTTAGTTTTAACGCTGTTTTCCTCTATTGTTTCCGGTTCTCCTCCCGGACAGTTCAGGGAAATTGCCGGTAAATCGTGGCAAAGGAAAGCATATTCGGTGACGATTTGATTACCGATTAGGTGTTCTTGGATAATTCTTTCGATCGCTTCCTTGTTTACCCTTCCATACCAGACCCCTTCCGGGTACACTAATAAAATCGGACCCTGGCTGCAAACCCGCAAACAGTTGGCTTTAGTGCGAAAAATACAACCTGGACGGTCCGCGCTAGGGCGATCGAGTTCTAATTCACTTAACCGTTTCTTTAAATAATCCCACACTTCTAACCCTTCTTGCTTGTCACAGCATTTTGGCTTAGTCTGATCGCAGCAGAGAAATAGATGACGCTGGATCTGGGCCAGTCCCAACTTAGCCACATTTTCCCCCAAGATATCTCTGGTGTCTGTTTCTTCCATAAATTTTTTTTATCAACTAAACTCTTGACATTGAATAGAAAATGTGCATAGCCGACTAAACTTTCGGTTTGAGGATGTAACGATAGATGAGATAAAAGATAGCGGCGAGGATTAAAGCACTTAAAACTGCGCTAACTAGGCGTAAAATTGCCGTTAAAATGGAAAAAGTCACAAAAACCCCCGCCACTGCCACAACTACCTGTGCTGGTGTGGACAGGCTGCCGTACCAAGTTTTCACTTTTTCAACAGTGGCAGCGAAACTAACCGGGGTATCAACGGGGGGGAAATCGTCGGTTTCAATTTCCACTTCCACTTCCTCTGGGGTATATTTAGTATCGAACGGTTCGGGAGACTGCATAAACACTCAAGCTACTTAACACTTCATCCCTATTTTATCGGTGATTGGGGTTGACAGGGGTTGAGGCCAGATTAATGTAACAATGAGTTTATCAATAGCTAAACCACCAGAATCCATGAGCCTATCGACTGCCACCGTTACCGCCATCAATTATCCTGATGCTACCATCACCAGGGCCGAACGCGCCCTCTGTTGTTCTCCTTTCCGTGTCACCCTATTTGCGGCTATGCTGGAGCGAAGTGTATCACTTTTAAGCATCCCTGGTGCTGGGGGTTTGGAGAAAGGTTATACTTCCAGACTGCTGACGGAAGCAGCAGCGGAAAGCTATCTTCTCTGGTTGATTAAAGTGGGAATTTTGCGGCGCGAAGTAGATGGACAGGGAATAACCGATAGTTTTCGTCTCACTCCTTTAGGGAGAAAATTAATAGAAAAATGGCAACCCCAAGGAGACTTTTTCCCTCAACCCACTTTCTGGCAAAGATTTGTCAATACTCTGCAACGTTGGTTTTCTTTTTAATGGTGTCAGGAGTCGGGAGTCAGTTATCAGTTATCAGTTATCAGTTATCAGTTATCAGTTATCAGTTATCAGATGTGAGTTTTCAGATGTGAGTTTTCAGTTATTAGCCTCTTGCATGAGTGCCTGTCCTTATAAGTAGCATATACTCAACGGATTTAGTATCAACTGATTACTGTTTACCGATTACTGTTCACTGAAAATGCTCAATAAAAAAACTAGATGAAAGCAATTATGGTAGTGGGGACGACTTCCCACGCGGGTAAATCTTTTTTAACTGCCGCTTTATGTCGTTTATTCAACCGGAAAGGTTGGCAGGTAACACCCTTTAAAGGTCAGAATATGGCCCTTAATGCCTATGTTACCGCTGGAGGGGAAGAAATGGGTCACGCCCAGGCGGTGCAAGCATGGGCTGCGGGGACAATTCCCCGGGTAGAAATGAACCCAATTTTATTAAAACCCCAGGGAAATATGACCTCTCAGGTGATTATTAAAGGCAAGGCTGTTGGTGTCACCACGGCAGCGGATTATTATCAGAATTATTTTGACCAAGGTTGGCAAGCAATTAAAGAATCTTTAGCTAAATTATCGGCAGAATTTGATCTAGTTGTCTGTGAAGGTGCGGGAAGTCCGGCGGAAATAAATCTCAAACATCGGGATTTAACTAATATGCGGGTGGCTAAATATCTCGATGCCGCTACTATTTTAGTGGTGGATATTGATCGCGGGGGGGCTTTTGCTCACGTCGTTGGTACGTTAGAATTATTAGAACCGGAGGAAAGAGCTTTAATTAAAGGTATTGTGATCAATAAATTTCGCGGACAAAAATCTCTCTTAGATTCGGGGATTACTTGGCTAGAAGATTATACAAAAATTCCCGTCTTAGGAGTTCTTCCCTATAGCGATATCTTTTTAAGTGCCGAGGATTCTCTCAGTTTACTCGATCGCCCCGCCCAAAAACCCAAAGCTGAACTAAATATCAGTGTCATTCGTCTGCCTCATATCGCTAATTTTACTGATTTTGACCCTCTTTGTGGTGAAGCAACGGTTAATGTCCGTTATCTAGAATTACAGGAATCTTTAGGTGATCCCGATGGGGTAATTATCCCCGGTTCTAAAACCACTGTCGCTGATTTAATTGCTCTTAATGAAAGTGGTATGGCTAATCAATTACAAGCCTATCACCAAAGGGGAGGTATTATCTTTGGCATCTGTGGTGGTTTGCAAATGTTAGGGCGATTAATCTTGGATCCTGACCATCAAGAAGGTTCCGATAGTGAGGCAGCTGGCTTAAATTTATTGCCATTGAAAACGGTAATTACTGCCGAAAAAATTACTCGTCAACGACACGTTTTATCCAATTATCCCCAAGGGGGTTTACCAGTAACAGGATACGAAATTCACCAGGGAATAAGCGCATGGGAAAGTGAATCAGGTTATCAAAAAATGTTCGTGGAAGATGCTAGTCTAGGAATTGTCAATGATTCTCTGTCAATTTGGGGCTGTTATTTACATGGTATCTTTGATAATGGTTCTTGGCGAAGAAATTGGCTAAATCATCTGCGTCAGCGTCGCGGTTTATTATCTTTGCCTACGGGAATTGCTAACTATAGTGAACAAAGAGAAATAACCCTAGATAATATGGCTAATTTACTGGAAGAACATTTAAATCTTAACCCTATTTTTGCTCATTTGTAAGGAGAAATTATGACTATTTCAGTGCGTTTTTTACCCGATGATATCATCATGGAAGCGGAAACTGGAGAACTATTATTAGATGTGGCCAAAAAAGCAGGAATTGAGATTCCTACCGGCTGTTTAATGGGTTCCTGTCACGCCTGTGAAGTAGAATTAGATGATGGTACTCAAATTTGTAGTTGTATTACTGGTATTCCATGCGATCGAGATTCTTTAACCGTTCATTTATACTCCGATCCGCTTTGGTAGGTTGATCCCTTGGATCTAGTCAAACTTGGGAACAATCCAAGCCGCTATAATAGCCAATAAAACAACAATTTCTAAGACTTTATATAAGTTAAGAGATTGTAGCCACTGCCAAGTATTGGCTAGACGCAAACTTAACCGCCATTGACGTAATTGAGATAACCATAATTTCGGATTATCTTGTTCACGAAAACCCCATTTAAGGATAGATAATAACAGGGGAACTCCTCCCACTTTAGCAGTCATGAGCAGGTGCAGCACCAGACATACTACCATAATTAACCAACTGAGCAAATGGGCATAATACCAAAAGTGATTTAATTCCCCTTCTGGTAGCCATTCGGAATCCATCATCCGGCCACTATACAAAGCAAAAGTGAGGGCAAAAAGAGTCAAAGTATTGACTAAACGATGGAGACTATACCACCAAATCGGCTTACCAAATTGGGTTAATTTGTTAAGAGAATCACTTTGAATTAATCTTTTGTTGCCGCGACGAAAAGCATAGATAGCAAAAACGGGAAAAATAATCAGAGTATAGAGGCCAAAAGTGCCATGAATACTTTCAATTTCTCGATATTCTGGTAAAGGCAGTTTTAACCAACGACCGTCAAAAGTATCATAGGTCCAATAGGCCGTAACCATGGCGGCAATGAGGGCAATTCCCGTTAATCCGTGCAGAATTCGCAGTAAAAGAGGTTGATAAGGTTGATTAGTTTTCATGGACTCGATCGATACAATAGGGGATGTAAACTTGCCCAGATACTATGTTAACTAATCCTTGGCTCGTCGCTATTCTTCTCAATACCGTCCTCCTCGGAATCGCTGCAATTGCGCCAAAAAAGCTCTTAACTCCGATGGGTTATCTCCATGCTTGGGTTTTAGGGGTAATTGTCTGGGGAAGCTTGGGATGGCGCGGTTATCTAATTGTTTTATTCTATTTCCTTGTCGGCTCTACTGTCACCCGCATCGGTTTAGCGCGCAAGGAAGCGGAGGGAATCGCCGAAAAAAGAGCGGGGGTACGCGGTCCAGAAAATGTCTGGGGTTCCGCTTTAGCGGGGGCAATTTGCGCTATCCTAAGTCTTTTTGCCGCTTCTCCCTGGAATTACCTCTTCATACTCGCTTATGTGGCTAGTTTTAGCACTAAATTAGCCGATACTACTGCCAGTGAGGTGGGCAAAGCTTACGGTAAAACTACTTATCTGATTACTAATTTTAAATCCGTCCCCCGGGGAACGGAAGGGGCTGTTAGTTTAGAGGGAACGATCGCCGGTTTGCTGGCAGCCACGGCTATTTCCCTGTTAGCATGGGCTATCGGTGCGATCGATCTTCTGGGTGTGTTATGGTGCGTAATTGCGGCCTTTATCGCTACCAATATCGAAAGTCTCATCGGCGCTACCCTACAAACTCGCTTTCTGTGGTTAACTAATGAATTGGTCAATGTGATCAATACGGTTATCGGTGCGATCGTCGCTATACTGTTAAGTTTGCTCTGGTCTTTCAGCTAAAATTAAGTGACTAAAAAAATTTTTCAGAGAATATCTATGCTAAAGTGGCGTTTTTGTGCATTGTCCCTACTGTTACTGCTAACTACTGCCTGTGGGACGGAAAATCAACCGAATTCTAGTTCTAACACTGCAAATAGTCCCGATACGGGCCGCTTGCAAACGGTGAAAAATCGCGGTAAGTTAATTTGTGGCATTAACGGAGAAGTGCCAGGGTTTAGCTTTGTTAATGAAAAAGGCGAATATTTGGGCTTAGATGTGCAAATTTGCCGAGCTATTGCGGCGGCTATCTTTGATGATCCCTCCAAAGTCGAATATCGTAAACTTAGTCCCCAAGAGAGATTTACTGCCGTACAGACGGGAGAAGTGGATATCCTCAGTCGCAACACCACCTGGACGATTAACCGGGATACCGCCCTGGGGATGGAGTTTATCACCCCGGTTTTCTATGATGGTCAAGGAATTATGGCCACGAAAGCCAGTAATATTAAGAAATTAGAAGATTTAAGCGGAAAGTCTATTTGTGTGCTATCGGGAACCACCACAGAACAAAATCTGGCCGATGCCATGGCAAAAGCGGCAGTGCAAGGTTATAAACCGATCGTTTCCGATGATGTGGAGGCTTTATATACAGCTTATCAGGCGGGGCGCTGTCAGGCTGTCACCTCCGATCGCTCCCAATTGGTGGCCCGGCGCTCGGTTTTTCCCCAACCGCAGGATCATCAATTATTAGAAGTGGTAATATCGAAGGAACCCTTGGCCCCGGCCGTGGCCGATGGTGATCCCGCTTGGTCGAATGCCGTCCGCTCGATCGTTTTTAGTTTAATTCAAGGGGAAGAATTCGGGATTAACTCAGAAAATATTGCCACTTTTGCCGACAGCAAAGACCCCAGTATTCGGCGCTTTTTGGGTATCGATGAGAAGTTAGGCGAAGATATGGGTTTACCCAATGATTTTGCCCAAAGAGTCTTAAAACAGGTGGGTAATTACGGTGAAATTTATGATCGGGAAATCGGTAAACCCCTGCAACTCGATCGAGGTTTAAATAATCTTTGGACAAAGGGGGGTTTATTGTATTCTCCTCCTTTTCGTTAATTTTAAGATTGTGTTTCCTGACGGGGAATATAGACCCCTATGGCTGCTGGAATAACTCGAAACATGGCGGGAGTAGTGCTAGTAATTTCGCCATCGGTATTGATACTATGGGGTTTACGAGTCTCAATTTGAATTTCTTTGCCGTTAAGAGTTCTCACCCAAGATAATAAACCCTGTTGTCCTCGCGGTAATGTCCACAAAAGCGGGAAAATTTGCCACCAGTGTTGAAT
This sequence comes from Microcystis aeruginosa NIES-4325, assembly GCF_008974145.1. Lineage (GTDB taxonomy): Bacteria > Cyanobacteriota > Cyanobacteriia > Cyanobacteriales > Microcystaceae > Microcystis > Microcystis aeruginosa_G. The sequence continues at coordinate 70,014 of NZ_BJKP01000005.1, forward strand.
TTCTAGGCTATATAAATCTAATCTTTGATCATCAATTTGGGCATCGTAAGCGATCGGCATTCCTCCCCCATAATAACGACCATTTCCGATCGCTATTTGTAGGGTTTTAACTTTGATATTTTCTCCATCAATACCGATCATAGCAGTAAAAGGACGGGTTTTACTTAATACCTGTAGGGCTGTCCAAGCGTAGGCAAAAATTCCTAAACGTCGCTTTAAACCCTTGCTCAGTTTTTGGGTAATTTTCACACTTAATCCTAAACTAGCCACGTTGAAAAAGTATTTATTATTTACCCAACCTAAATCGATATATTTTAAATTACCTTCCGCAATAATTCGACAAGCTTCGGCAATAGAATTCGGTATCCCTAAAGTCCGGGCTAAATCATTAGCCGTTCCCAGAGGTATAATGCCTAAAGGCAGTTGAGTTTCTACCAACATATCCGCCATAGCATTAAGAGTCCCATCGCCACCACCGACGATAACTAAATCAATACTAGAGCGATATTTTTCCAACAAAAAAGGTATATCTTCTACCTTTTTAAAAGGGACGCTGATAATTTCAAAATCCCAATTATTAAGCAGATCAACAGTTTGAGCAAAGTTTTCTTTACCCTTGCGTGAGTGACGATTAATTAGTAGTAAAGCTCTTTTAGTCATAGGTAAGTTTCTTAGCAGTGCAAGGATAAAGATTAAGCTGCCCGCGAATTTAAATGCGCGGACTGCTGATCGCTCTAACCTGTTTAACCTCTAATTCTAAGGCGGATGCGACTTGCTCAACGCTTAACCCTAAGGCTAACAAACGAGGAACCGCCTCTAGTGCTTTGTTTAGTCTGCCTTCCTGACGCGCTTCCTCGCACACATCTTGAAAACACTGAGTTTGTTTTAATTCATCTAAACTAAACATAGTTTCTATCTCCCGACGATTGAGAGGCGGTAACTTATAAACGAGAATTGTCTCTATTAATTGTAAGAGTTCTTGCGGTTTTTGGTCGGGGGTTAATTCTTGCCGCACTCTTTGGATTAATTTTCGGGTACTATCAAGCGCTTTTGCTTGAGATAGGGTGATTAATTGCACTGTGGCTAAACCAATGGAAGTTTGAGGAGTGTTTTCTAATTCATTCAGATAAATCCGTCTCACTCGCTCGCAGTTGAGGAGTTCCCGATAGCGTTGAACTTGATTGGTTTCTACTTGAGGGTTAGGTTTGCTCCCCCCTAACCCCTAAAATAGCGCAATCTTAATCATTACCGATTAATTTAAGATGTTTACTTGGCGAACCCTTCCAGTCTCTCCCTGATTAGCTTTTTCCAGATTCATCAATCAAAAACGGAGAATACTTGACAAATTCGGGGGGGTAGAATGAGGCTGCTTATTACTATTAAGCAATGATTTATGGGGTATAAATAGCAATTTTTCCCCATTCTTAGCCATGACATTAACTTGCCATCAATCAAAAATGACTAATCAACTGCTTAAAGCCCTTTGCCTTTCTGCGGTGACTTGTTCCGTTTTCAGTGCCATTCCCGCCCATGCCGCCATTTTTACCGCTACCTATCGGATACTGTTTCACAAAACCTTGGTGGTGTCGATAACGTTAATGCCGGTGATACTGCGGTTATTACCTATCAGTTTGACAATGGGGGAACTTCCCTGCTCAACCAAACATGAACCGCCAGTGATATTGTGAGTGTCACCTTCAACTTTGGTAATGGGGCCCACGTTACTACCTTTAATCCTAATGGGGGTGATGGGTTGGATGGTAGTACAGGAAGCTTTGTCACCAATGCCTTAGGACAATTAACGGCTGTTCCTTTCCAATGGGGTGATGGCAGAAATGTTGAATCTCGTAACAAAACTTTACATTCAAGAATATGACAACCCCAGAACGCCATTTTTCAGATTGAATATAGCGGTTCCTGTTCGCAAGAGGTACATTATCAATGTTGAAAAGTTTAATTATTAAAGGTTTAATTGTGCCACACAGGCGTGAGAACTGCTATAAAAGATGAGGAAAAAGATTAAATATTCGGGGACTTTACTCGGTGGGCGTGAGTTTTGACTATGGATTGAAATTAGGCTCTCTATACGGGGACACTTATATTAAGCTTCTCGAATGGCAAGTCCAACTTGCTGCCCAACATTTTGAAAAGACGGGGGAGATTACCGTCATCGTTCAAGATAATCATCCCATTCATACAAGTAAGCAAGTCAGAGAATATTGGGATAAGTGGCAGCAGCAAGGATTATTTTTCTTTCAACTGCCCAAATATTCCTCTGAAATGAATCTTATTGAAACTGAATGGCATCAATTGAAAACTCACGAACTGGTAGGTCAAATTTTTCCCGATGATTACGATTTAGAGATCGCTGTTAAACAAGGGATCGAAGCTCGCGCTCAAAAAGGAGGATACGAAACTCACTGTTTTAAGTTTAATTCTGCCTAGCTACTTAAAAAGGAAACAACAAAAGCTATCGCGTCAAAAGAAGGGAAGTAACAACCGTCAACAAGCTAGAGGTAAAGTAGCTAAAGTTCACTCTAAAATCTCAAGATGTCGTGAGGATTTTCTCCACAAGCTATCCCGTAAGATAGTTAACGAAAACCAAGTTATTGCGGTAGAAAATCTCAATGTCAAAGGCATGGTACGCAATCATAATTTAGCTAAGGCTATTAGTGATTGTGGTTTGGGAATGTTTTGTACAATGCTCAAATACAAGGCAGAATGGGAAGGAAAAACCTATATTGAAGTTGATAGGTTTTTCCCTAGTTCTAAGACTTGTAATGTCTGTCTGAATCAAGTGTGTATTTTATCCCTTGATGTTAGAATATGGACTTGTGAACATTCTCAGACAACTCATGACCGGGACATAAATGCGGCAACAAATATCAAAAATGAAGCCTTACGGATACTTGCCCTGAGCTACGTCAAAGGGTATTTTCGTTAGGAAAAGCGCGATACTGCCTATAGAGGGGATGTAAGACCAAAAGCTGGGCGTAAGTCCGTCTTGAGGCAATCCCCCGTGAAATAGGAAGCTCTCAACGACCTTGAGAGTATTTCACACCGAGCATTTTCAATGACACAGTGTACGTCACCATTAAGATAACTGTTATAGATATGGCTGGTCATAGTAAATGGGCAAATATTAAACGACAAAAAGCCCGCGTTGACGCAAAAAAAGGCAAAACTTTCACCCAGTTATCCCGGGCGATTATCGTGGCTACCCGTAACGGGGTTGCCGATCCGGCAGGCAATTTTCAACTACGCACGGCGATCGAAAAAGCGAAGGCAGCTGGTATTCCTAATGAAAATATCGAAAGAGCGATCGCTAAAGGGGCGGGAACTTTTGAAAATGACTCGGCTTTTGAAGAAATTCGCTACGAGGGTTATGGCCCTGGAGGGGCGGCGATTTTGATCGAAGCACTGACCGATAATCGCAATCGCACGGCAGCGGATCTGCGGGCGGCTTTTAGCAAAAATGGCGGTAATTTAGGCGAAACGGGCTGTGTGGGCTGGATGTTTGACCATAAGGGGGTAATTCGCCTTGAGGGAACTATTGATGAGGATAAGCTTTTAGAAGCTTCCCTAGAGGGAGAAGCCCAATCCTACGAGTTTTTTGAGAGTCAGGAGGAAGGTCAAGGGGCAGAGGTGTTTACTGAGGTGTCTAACCTGGAGAGATTGAATAAAGTTCTGCAAGAAGCGGGATTTAGAGTCAAAGAAGCAGAATTACGCTGGATTCCCACTAATATCCTAGAAGTGAGCGATCGAGAGCAGGCCCGTCTTTTATTCAAGTTAATCGACACCCTAGAATCCCTCGATGATGTGCAATCGGTAACTGCTAATTTTGATTTAGTCGAGGAATTGATGTCAGTGGATGTATAATACTAAATTACTAGGCAGTGATTAGGGTTTGCTGAAAAAGTTTGTTGGTGGGGTTAGGAGTCAGTAACCAGTAACCAGTAGTCAGTAGTCAGGAGAATTAAGAATGAATAATAATTAATTAAATGGTCTCTTGATAGATTTTATGCCATTTAATCCTTATTTTTGCCTAGGTAAAGGAAAAATATATGTAATTAATTCTGTCTGGATCCTTATTAAATAACATTAACCGTACTGTCTTTATTACTGATAACTGATTACTGACAACAACCTATGCTAGAGGCTTTACAATTTGATTTTATGCGCCATGCGATCGCCGCTGGAATATTGGTTAGTATTGCCTGTGGGATTGTTGGTACTTTGGTAGTAGTTAATCGCGTGGTTTTTATCAGTGGGGGAATCGCTCACGCTGCCTATGGGGGGATCGGAATCGGTTATTTTTTGGGGATTAATCCCCTAGTGGGGGCGATATTTTTTACCTTTTTTTCGGCTTTAGGTATGGGCTTTTTACAGCGTCGTATCCGGGAGAGATCCGATACTTTAATCGGGGTGATGTGGGCGATTGGTATGGCGATTGGGGTAATTTTTATTGATTTAACCCCTGGTTATAAAGCTGATTTAATGAGTTATCTTTTTGGTAGTATTTTAACTGTACCAAGGGATGATTTGTGGATAATGGTGGGCATAGATATATTAATTATAACCTTAGTTAGTATCTTTTATAAAGAGTTGTTAGCCATATCTTTTGATGAAACCTTTGCGATTATTCGCAATATTCCCGTGGAGATAATTTATTTAGGTTTAATGGGAATAACCGCTTTAACTATTGTGGCGGTAATGCAGGTGGTAGGATTAATTATGGTAATTGCTTTATTAACTATTCCTGCGGCTATCAGTGGACAATTTGTTAAAAATATGAAGGGAATGATGATCCTAGCGATTATTTTAGGAATTGTTTTTACTTTAGTTGGTTTATGGTTATCCTATAGTTTAAATCTCACCTCAGGGGCGACAATTATTTTAGTAGCCGGATTGGGCTATTTAATCAGTCTTGCTTGCAAACCTTTCGTCCTCACTATCACCAGAAAAATAGCTAATCTTTAAGGTTCTCCCGTAGTTGTGGTGATCAGAAAAAGTTATCTAGGGGAGAGACTAGAAGTCTTTCCCAGAGAGAAAATTAGCGAATCAATCTATATAGAATAGGCATACTGCCCGTGGCAATCTGGGATGCTTCTATCAGGATTCAGGAGTCAGGAGACAGTCGAACGCTTTTTATTGATTCTCCCTTCTCCCTTCTCCCCAGCGGATTTGGTAAAATTATCTGATTATTCGAGTTCATCAAACAAAAGTTCCTCTAGAATTGGTCCCATGCCGTCATCATCGGGAGAGACTAATTCAACTTTCCCTTCTGCGTCACCGACGGCTAAGAATAACAAGGGAGCGAGGGGACTGTAAATCGAGTATTTTTGATCTTCCGAAAAGAAACTGGCGAGAAATTGCAATTCTTCCGGCTCTGATGACGAGGAAGGGCTATCGCTATCAATTTCTAAACTGAGAACCTTATCTTCTTCTAGGGGCGGTAATTCACCACTAACAGTCAAGGTGTGAGCAGTGGATTTGAGCAATAGGTCTAATTCTGCTAAAACTGCCTTAGCATCGGCAAAAACCAGCTCGATTTCCTCGCTATCTTCGATTAAAAAGGCATCAGATTCTTCTTCCTCCGATTCCTCATCCCAAGCTAGTATCATCACCGGTGTATCCACGGGGACAAGAAGCATATAGGTGAGGTCATCGGTTTCATAGGCATTCTCAATATAACAGTCTAGCGATCGACCTTGCTCATCCCAGAGGGTTATGATCTCCGCTTCTTCGAGTTCGTTTTCTTCAAAATTAAATTGAGGGGACATAGGCTCTCAAACGCTAATGATTGAATCAGAATATCATGAGTTGATCCTCAATCAAGCCAAGAATTTCGGTGCAAATGTTGAAAACCCTGCACATCAGTTAAATTGTATTGTAGGGGCGTGATGGTGATAAAATTCTCGCCAATAGCGCGCACATCCGTAGGCACTTCCGGGGGTAAATGGCTGTAGTCTGGTTGTTCGATATCTTCGACCACTTCCCCAATTAACCAGTAATAACTTTTACCCCTAGGATCCAGTCTTTTCTCGAAGGTTTCTTCGTAGCGTCGCAATCCTTGCCTAGTGATTTTCACCCCCCTGATTTCGGCACTACTAACCGGAGGGACGTTAACATTGAGTAAAGTGGGAACGGGAAAAGGGTTAAGGGCAACTTTGCTGACTAAAGTGAGGGCAAAATCGGCAGCCGGTTGGAAATCGCAGACCTTAAAACTAGCGAGACTAAAAGCAATACTGGGAATCCCTTCAATTAATCCCTCCATGGCCGCAGAAACCGTGCCAGAATAGAGGATATCGGTGCCGAGATTAGACCCGTGGTTAATGCCAGCTAGAACTAAATCGGGACGCTCTTTCAGGACGGCACTAAGGGCAAATTTCACCGAATCGGCCGGAGTTCCCGAACAAGACCAGGCAATCACATCCGGATGAAAAATTCCCTCCACCTGTTCGGCCCGGATGGGATGGTGTAAGGTTAAGCCATGACCAGTAGCAGAGCGCTCACCGTCGGGACAAACTACAGTGACTTGATAGCCCGCAGTAGCAAGGGTGTTAGCGAGGGTGCGGACTCCTAGGGCGGAAATGCCGTCATCGTTACTGATCAGTAATTTTAAAGATCGATCGCTAGTCATAAGAATTTCTGATCTACTGCGTCGGCTAGTGGTATAATATAATAGTATTTTATCGTGGGTACGTAGCTCAGAGGATAGAGCACCAGGTTCCGGTCCTGGGTGTCGGGGGTTCGACTCCCTCCGTACTCGTTTAGTGATCAGTTAATTACCTAAGCAAAATTAATTACACATCTAAGCCGTCAGCTTTTTGCTTTGATCAGCAAACAGAGACATCCCCAAAATTTATAACCCAATCACAGCTTGCTTTTGTCTTGTGTACTAATAAAATGTATATCTGCTGATTACTGATTTTCAATCATGTCCACAAACTGGAATCAAAGAACTATCGACGGTGGACAAAAGTGTTTGCACCTCCTCATCGCTGGTTTGGGAAAAATCTTCGTACCAAAGGGAAATTGATCTCAATTCGTAGGGTTTATGTAGGCAAATTACTCGATCGACTAATTTTTCTAATTGCTCACAGACTTCCACTGGGGCAATAGGAACAGCAATAATAATAGCAGCGGGATCCCCAGCTTTAAGGGTCTGAATCGCCGCTTTAATCGTTGCTCCCGTGGCGATACCATCATCTACTAGAATAATCGTTTTTCCCGTTAGGACAGGAAAGGGTCGCTCACCTCGATACAAGCGATCGCGTCGCTCTAATTCGATCATTTCTTCCTTTGCTACCCGTTCCATCATCGTCTCCGATAGGTGCAAGTCTTCAACGATACTTTCATTGATCACCCGCACACCATTCTGACCGATCGCCCCAAAAGCTAACTCTTTTCGCTCCGGTACACCTAATTTCCGCACTAAACACAGATCCAGAGGTAAATGTAACCTTTGGGCAATTTCAAAGGCGATCGGAACCCCACCCCGGGGCAAAGCCAAAACCAGCACCCTAGCACTATTGGTATATTCTGTCAAGTAACTAGCTAATAGTCTCCCTGCTGATCGCCGATCTTTGAGCAGATAATTCATAATGCCCTCCTAGGGGCTAATCCCCGTGAGGATACCTAGTCTCCCCTGCCTTTATTCTATATTTCTCCGCTCATCTCTAGCGGAAATGTTAAGAAATTTAGCGAAGGCTTGACATTTTTTCGGCTAACCGCAGTTTTTCCAGACCAGAGATCGGCTAAAATCTTAGGCAAAAGGGTTTTGTAAAGTTAGGTAACAAACATGAATCAAAGTTTAAGTGATGCGCTAGAGCCGATCGCCGCTGCTTTTCGCAGTCTCGGAACTCCTGAACCGATCGTTCATTGGGGACATCCAGTCATGATGGGGATTGTGGTTTTAATTATGGGTAGTTATACTGCCTATGCCGGCTGGCAAAGCCGTTTAAGCAAAGATGGGGAAGTAGTGGCCAAAAATCGGACCGATCACCGCAAACTCGCCCCTTGGCTGTTTTTATTTATCGCTCTCGGTTACACTGGCGGTATTTTATCCCTAGTCATGCAGAAACATCCCATCCTCGAAAGCAGCCATTTCTGGACAGGATCGATCGCGATCGGTTTATTAGCTTTCAATGGATTATTGTCCCTCACAGGCTTCGCTGGCGGTAAAAAAGAACTTTTCCGGACTATTCACGCCTATATCGGCAGTATTGCCCTGATTTTACTGCTAGTTCACGGTGTTTTTGGTCTTCAGTTAGGATTATCTCTCTAGTTGGTTTATTTATGGCTTCGGGTGGGAATTGGCCCACCCAGAAATTTTTCACGGTGGCAGACTCTGGCCAAGGCCAATAATTGAAGAAATCATGACTTTAAGTGCTATTGTCGGGATTCTGCGTTTAGAATTAACAGTTAATTCGCCAAGAAGGTATCGTCACGCAACGAGGAGATAGATATTTTGAAGAAAGTAGAAGCGATTATCCGACCCTTTAAACTGGAAGAAGTGAAAATCGCCCTGGTTAACGCGGGCATTGTCGGCATGACCGTCTCCGAAGTTAGAGGTTTCGGTCGTCAGAAAGGTCAAACGGAACGTTATCGCGGTTCCGAGTACACCGTCGAATTTCTCCAAAAACTCAAGATCGAGATAGTTGTCGAAGATAATCAAGTCGATATGGTCGTCGATAAGCTGATTTCTGCGGCGCGTACTGGTGAAATTGGAGACGGTAAAATCTTCATCTCCCCCGTGGGACAAATCGTCCGCATCCGTACTGGAGAAAAGGATCTCGAAGCGATTTAACCTCTAGACAAGGGATGATAGTACAATGCTGTCATCCCCCCATTGACAGTGATTCCCATCAAGCAGTCCAACCTAATTTGGTATCGACGACCGATTCCCCCAAAGGAAAACTTTGTACCTCACCATTAAGATAACTACTATAATTAAATCTATTAGCTCAGTCCGCCCCCTCACTGCAGAATTAGATATTATCATTTCCAGTGACTAAAAAAAACCTCTTGCCTAAAAAGTCACAAATATTATATAATGTTTGATTGTGGCCAAAACCGGTCTTAGGTGGTGCCGAAGGCACTGCCCAGCAGAACCGCCTTGGTCGCTCGGTCTTCGCCGGGATACTGAAGATCAACGCTTTAAGTCCTGAAGAAACAAAGACCAGCAACAATCTAGGCAGAACCAGCAACCCTGTCTAGTCCTACTTACGAATTTAACGGGATGCCAGCTTAAATAACTCCAAAAAAGTCATTCAAGTTGGGCAGGCTGATAAAGCGGGAAAGATTTCTCCCGCTCCTATAGCCACGGCCACGTTATTTTTGATTGTCGTCTAGTAAAGATAAAGAGAACAATCCGTGTCTATCGGTATCCTCGGTACAAAACTGGGCATGACCCAAATCTTCGACAACAAAACGGGAGTCGCCATTCCCGTCACCGTCGTTCAGGCCGGTCCCTGTCCCGTCACCCAAGTCAAAACGAAAAAAACCGACGGTTATGAATCCATCCAAGTGGGATACAAAACCGTCAAAGAAAAAGCCCTCAACAAACCGCTACTCGGTCATTTAGCCAAAGCCGGCGTCTCCCCCCTGCGGCATTTAATCGAATACCGCATCGAGGACGCATCCGCCTACACTTTAGGCCAAGAAATTACCGCCGCTATCTTCCAAGAAGGGGATTTAGTCGATGTGGCTGGAACCACCATCGGACGGGGTTTCTCCGGCTATCAAAAACGCCATAACTTCAAACGCGGTAACATGACCCACGGTTCCAAAAACCACCGTCTCCCCGGTTCCACCGGCGCCGGTACTACCCCCGGCCGGGTTTTCCCAGGTAAGAGAATGGCCGGACAATACGGAGCCACCCAAGTGACCATCCGCAAACTGTCCGTGGTCAAAATCGATAGCGAACGCAACCTGATCCTGATCAAAGGAGCCGTCCCGGGTAAACCAGGAACCCTGTTAAACATCACCCCCGCCAAGAAATTTGGTAAATAGGGCAAGGAAAGATTAAAGCCATGGTTAACTACACAGTCAAAAATTGGCAAGGGGAAGAAGCGGGAACAGGCACCCTGGAACTGAAAACCGCTAAACCCGAAACCGCCAAACACCTAATTCACCGCGTCGTCATCAGCCATCTAGCGGCGGCCCGTCAAGGTAACGCCTCCACCAAAACCCGCTCGGAAGTGCGCGGCGGTGGTCGCAAACCTTGGCGGCAAAAAGGCACCGGTCGCGCCAGGGCTGGTTCGATCCGTTCTCCCCTCTGGCGTGGTGGCGGCGTCATCTTCGGACCAAAACCGAGAGATTTTGAGGTTAAGGTCAATCGCAAAGAGAAAAGATTAGCCCTGAGAACCGCTTTGATCAGCCAAGCCGATAACTTTATCGTGGTGGAAAGCTTCGCTGAACAATTCTCCCAACCCAAAACCAAAGAACTCACCGCCGCCTTAAGTCGCTGGGGAGCCAGTCCAGAGGAAAAAATTCTGCTGATTTTGACGGAAATTCCCGAAAATGTCTATTTATCGGGACGTAATATCTGCAATCTCAAAATTATTCGCGCCGATAGTCTCAACGTCTATGATGTCCTCCTAGCCGATCGAGTTATCGCCACCGCCGCAGCCCTAGCTAAAATTGAGGAGGTCTATGGTGCTTAAAACTGAAGCCAGACAACTCGCCGATCTGATCCTAAAGCCGATCGTCACCGAGAAAGCCACCCTACTCCTAGAACAAAATAAATACGTCTTCGATGTCGCCTTGAAAGCGACCAAGCCGGAAATTCAAGCGGCGATCGAATTGTTGTTTGACGTGAAAGTAACGAAAGTGAACACCAGTCGCCCCTCTCGTCAGAAAAAACGCGTCGGCCGTTTCCTCGGTTACAAACCCCAATACAAACGCGCGATCGTGACCCTAGCGGAAGGCGACTCGATCGCCCTCTATCCCGACGTATAACCACCAAGAAACCCGATAACGGAAAACTAAACTATGGGTATTCGTTCTTTTAGACCTTTAACCCCCGGGACAAGGCAGGCGGCCATCTCCGACTTTAAAGAGATCACCAAAACCGAACCAGAAAAGTCCCTAACTCATCACAAACACAGCAAACAGGGGCGTAATAATCGCGGTGTCGTTACCAGTCGTCACCGGGGCGGCGGCCATAAGCGCCTCTACCGGATTATCGATTTTCGTCGCGATAAACGGGATATTCCAGCCAGAGTAGCGGCGATCGAGTACGATCCTAACCGTAACGCCCGCATTGCCCTGCTTTTCTACAAAGACGGGGAAAAACGCTACATCATCGCCCCCGCCGGTTTAGGCGTTGGTGATACCGTCATCGCCGGAGAAAACGCTCCCTTCGAGGTCGGTAATGCCCTACCCTTAAGTCGTATCCCCCTAGGGACAGAAGTTCATAACATCGAACTCGTACCCGGTCGCGGTGGTCAAATGGTGCGCGCCGCCGGTGGTTTCGCCCAAGTGGTAGCCAAAGAAGGCGATTACGTTACCATTCGCCTACCCTCCAAAGAAGTACGCATGATCCGGCGTGAATGCTACGCCACCATCGGAAAAGTCGGTAACGCCGAAGCGAGAAATATCAGTCTCGGTAAAGCCGGTCGTACCCGTCACCGCGGTCAACGACCTCATGTTCGGGGTAGCGTCATGAACCCAGTGGATCACCCGCATGGAGGTGGAGAGGGTCGCGCTCCGATCGGACGTTCTGGACCGATGACTCCTTGGGGTAAACCCGCCCTCGGTCGCAAAACTCGCAACAAGAAAAAACGCAGCAGCGATCTGATCGTGCGCCGTCGTAACCAGGGTTAGAAATTATTACTTTACTTTTGACTGAAAATTATGGGTCGTTCACTGAAAAAGGGGCCATTTGTCGCCGGCCACCTGATGGAAAAAATCGAAAAACTCAACGCCCAGGGCAGTAAACAAGTGATTAAAACTTGGTCCCGGGCCTCGACCATCATTCCCGATATGGTCGGTCACACGATCGCCGTTCACAACGGCAAACAGCACGTTCCCGTCTATGTTTCCGAGCAGATGGTCGGTCATAAACTCGGTGAATTCGCTCCCACCCGCACCTTCCGCGGCCACGCCAAGAGCGACAAAAAAGCAGGACGGAAATAGATCAGCCGATACTCCCTCAGTCGTCAGCTAGATAGTGGCCTCTGAGCAAGGCCGAAGAGTCGTGACCATAAATCACCAAGACTGATGACTGATAACTGATAACTGATAACTGATAACTGAAATGACCATCGATACCTCTAACGAAGTCAAAGCGATCGCCCGCTATATTCGGATGTCACCCCTGAAAGTCAGACGGGTACTCGATCAGATCCGCGGTCGCTCCTATCGGGAAGCCCTAATTATTCTCGAATTTATGCCCTACCGGGCCTGTGATCCGATTCTCAAAGTCCTGCGTTCCGCCGTTGCCAACGCCGAAAATAACGAAGGACTCGATCCCGCCACTTTGGTAGTTAGCCAAGCCTTTGCCGATGGCGGACCGACCCTAAAACGTTTTCGACCCCGGGCCCAAGGGCGCGCCTACCAAATTCGCAAACCCACCTGTCATATCACCGTCGCCGTCGCTCCTAGCCTCGAAGACTAATCACCTTAACTAAAAAAACCACAATGGGACAAAAAATCCATCCCCTCGGTTTTCGTCTCGGCGTTATCAAAGATCACAAATCCTGCTGGTATGCCGACGCGAAACGTTACCCCGAACTACTGCAAGAAGATCGCCGCATTCGTGAATACGTCGAAAAAAACCTCGCTAATGCCGGTATCGCCGATATTCGCATCGAACGCAAGGCCGATCAAGTAGATATCTCCATCCATACCGCTCGCCCTGGAGTCGTCGTCGGTCGTGGTGGCACGGGAATCGAACAGCTGCGCCTAGGTTTGCAAAAAGCCCTCGGTGGCCAGCGTCAAATTCGCATTAACGTCATCGAAGTGGCTCGCGTTGACGCCGATGCCAACCTGATCGCCGAATACATCGCCCAACAACTAGAAAGACGGGTTTCCTTCCGTCGTGTGGTTCGCCAGGCCATCCAACGGGCGCAAAGGGCCGAAGTCAAAGGGATCAAAATTCAAGTTAGCGGTCGTCTCAACGGGGCAGAAATCGCTCGGACTGAATGGGTGCGGGAAGGACGAGTTCCCCTGCATACCCTGCGGGCCGATATTGATTACTCCTATAAAACCGCCAGCACCATCTACGGGATTCTAGGCGTGAAAGTTTGGATCTTTAAGGGCGAAATTATCCCCGGTCAAGAAGAAATTGCCGCCGCCGTTCCCGCTCAAGCACCGCGCCGTCAACAGCGCCGCCGTCAACAGTTTGAAGATCGCTCTAGTGAGGGCTGATCCCTAACATTTATCAGTGGTAAATAGCTCATGTTAAGTCCCAAAAGAACAAAATTCCGCAAACAACAGCGCGGACGGATGCGCGGGCTGGCAACCGGCGGAAATACGATTAATTTCGGCGATTTCGCCCTGCAAGCCACCGAACCCTGTTGGATTACTTCCCGTCAAATCGAAGCCGCCAGACGGGCAATGACTCGTTATATTCGTCGGGGTGGCAAAATCTGGATCCGCGTTTTTCCCGATAAACCCGTCACCCAACGAGCCGCAGAAACTCGGATGGGTTCCGGGAAAGGTTCGCCCGAATTCTGGGTGGCTGTGGTTAAACCGGGGTTCATTATGTTTGAAATTGCCGGGGTAGCTGAACCGGTAGCCCGGGAAGCCATGCGCCTAGCGGCTCAAAAATTACCGATTAAGACCAAATTTATCACTCGCGAGGAGGATTTTGTCTAATGGCTCTACCGAAAATCGCCGAAGTGAGGAAGATGAGCGATGAGGACATCGCTGATGCTATCCTCGCTGCCAAAAAGAAACTGTTTGAATTGCGTTTGCAGCAGGCCACCCGTCGCTTGGAAAAAACCCACGAATTCAAACACACCCGCCACCGTCTCGGCCAATTGTTGACCGTAGAACGGGAGCGCCAACTAGCCCAGTCCACCCCGGAGGCATAACCCGCTATGGCAGTTAAAGAAAGAGTTGGGGTAGTAGTCAGCGACAAAATGGATAAAACCGTAGTGGTAGCCATTGAAAACCGCTCTCCTCACCCTAAATACGGCAAAATCGTCGTGAAAACCCAGAAATTTAAGGCTCACGACGCAGAAAATCAAGCCAAACAAGGCGATCGAGTTCGCATTCGTGAAACCCGCCCCCTCAGTAAAACCAAACGTTGGGAAGTGGCGGAAATATTAACCGATAGTTAAATTTCACCTAGGTAAAAACCGTGATTCAACAACAAACCTACTTAAATGTCGCTGACAATAGCGGGGCGCGGAAACTAATGTGTCTGCGGGTGCTGGGAACAGGTAACTGTACCTACGGTGGCATCGGTGACAAAATTATCGCCGTGGTTAAGGACGCTATCCCCAATATGCCCGTGAAAAAATCCGATGTGGTCACTGCGGTGATTGTGCGAACCCGTCAAACCGTCCGTCGCGATAGTGGCATGAGCATCCGTTTTGATGATAACGCCGCCGTAATTATTAATAATGACGGTAATCCCAAAGGTACTAGGGTTTTTGGTCCGGTCGCTCGGGAATTGCGCGATAAAAACTACACCAAAATTGTTTCCTTGGCCCCAGAAGTTCTCTGATCAAAGTCAAAAGTATAAAGGCAATCGGAGGTCAAAAAAAATGAGTAAGAAAAACAGTCAAACCTCACCCCAAAGGCAAAAAATGCACGTTAAAAAAGGGGATGTCGTTCAAGTAATCGCCGGTTCCGATAAGGGCAAAGTGGGCGAAATTTTACGCGCCCTACCCCAAGAAAGTACCGTGGTGGTCAAGGGAGTTAATATCCGCACCAAACATACTAAACCCCAACAGGAAGGGGAATCGGGTCAAATCGTTACCTACGAAGCACCGATTCACAGTTCCAAAGTGATGCTCTATTCCGAGAAGAAAAAAATCGCCAGTCGGGTGGGTTATACCTTTACCGAAGACGGTCGGAAAGTGCGGATACTGAAGAAAACTGGCGAAATTATTGATTAGTGTCCCATCAATTCTAGTTCCTGACCAAGCCCAGGAAAAGCAAGCAGCAAAACTATGAGCCAAAAACTAAAAACCACCTATCAAGAAACCATTGTTCCTAAACTGAAAGAACAATTTGGTTATACCAATATCCACCAAGTACCTAAAGTTATCAAAATTACTGTTAACCGTGGTCTTGGGGAAGCTTCACAAAATGCCAAAGCTTTGGAGTCTTCCAAGGCGGAACTGTCCACCATCACCGGACAACAACCGGTAGTGACTAGAGCTAAAAAAGCGATCGCTGGCTTCAAAATTCGCGAAGGAATGCCCGTGGGTGTGATGGTGACATTGCGCGGCGATCGAATGTACGCTTTTTTAGACCGTCTCATTAATCTGGCCTTACCACGCATTCGCGACTTTCGCGGTATCAGTGGTAACAGTTTTGATG
This sequence comes from Microcystis aeruginosa NIES-4325, assembly GCF_008974145.1. Lineage (GTDB taxonomy): Bacteria > Cyanobacteriota > Cyanobacteriia > Cyanobacteriales > Microcystaceae > Microcystis > Microcystis aeruginosa_G. Next base: position 85,518 of record NZ_BJKP01000005.1, read on the forward strand.
GTCGTGGTAACTACAGTTTAGGCATTCGTGAACAGTTGATCTTCCCCGAAATTGAATACGACAAAATCGATCAAATTCGCGGGATGGACATCTCAATCATCACCACCGCTAAAAACGACGAAGAAGGACGCGCCCTCCTCAAAGAGATGGGAATGCCCTTTAGATAAATCAATCAAGAGAAAAGTAAACAGTGACCGGTAAATAAGTGAACAGTGAACAGCAAACAGTAAACAGTGAATAGCAAACAGTAAACAGTGATTCAGTGAAAAGACAGCAGGAAACTGCTATTTAATACTACTCACTTAATACTCAAATCTGATAACTGATAACTGATAACTGATAACTGATAACTGATAACTGATGTTGATCCCAATTTAGGAGAAAAACAGGTAATTCATGTCTGCTAACGATACCATCTCGGATATGCTGACCCGCATCCGTAACGCTTGCGCGGTTCGGCAGACCACTACTCAAATTCCCACCACGCGGATGACCCGCAATATTGCTCAAGTTCTCAAGGACGAAGGCTTTATTGCTGACTTTGAGGAAGTGGGTGAGGGGATTAAATCTCAATTAGTTCTTTCCCTCAAATATAAAGGCAAAAACCGTCAACCGATCATTACTACCCTCACCAGAGTCAGTAAACCGGGCCTGCGAGTTTATTCCAACAGTAAAGACTTACCGCGCGTCCTCGGTGGCATTGGCATCGCCATTGTTTCCACCTCTAAAGGCATTATGACCGATCGCGAAGCCCGTAAACAAAACGTTGGCGGCGAAGTCCTTTGCTACATCTGGTAAACAAGGATAAGCTATCAGCCGTCAGCCTTTCCCAGTTTAAACCTGATAGCTGACCCACTGATAACTCTTCCGGGATATCTGACTCACTGATAACTGATAACTGTTATGTCTCGTATTGGCAAACGCCCGATTCCTATTCCCAATAAAGTCACCGTCGATATCGATGGTGCTACCGTGACGGTGAAAGGGCCAAAAGGAACTCTCCAAAGAACCCTACCCACCGCCGTCACCATCAATAAAGATGGCGAAACCATCCTCGTTACCCGTCAAGACGATTCCCGTACCGCCAGAGAACGCCACGGACTCTGTAGAACTCTAGTAGCCAACATGGTAGAAGGAGTCGCGACTGGCTTTCAAAAACGCCTCGATATCCAAGGGGTGGGCTACCGCGCCCAGTCCCAGGGTAGTAAATTAGTTCTTAATGTTGGTTACAGTAAACCCGTGGAAATGGAGATGCCCGATGGTGTTTCCGTCGCCGTAGAAAATAATACCCAAGTTATCGTCAGTGGCATCGACAAAGAAGCGGTCGGTAACATTGCCGCTAAAATCCGCGAAGTTCGTCCCCCCGAACCTTATAAAGGAAAAGGGATTCGCTATCTTGGTGAAGTCGTCCGTCGCAAAGTGGGTAAAGCTGGCGGTAAAGGCGGTAAAGGAGGTAAAAAATAAACCATGAAACTTAGTCGCAAAGAATCAGTCCGTCGTCGTCACCAGCGTGTGCGTCGCAAAATTAATGGCACTGCTGAACGGCCCCGTTTATCCGTATTTCGTTCTAATAACCACATCTACGCCCAAATTATCGACGACGTAGCCCAACACACCCTTGCGGCCGCTTCTACCCTAGAGGCCACCTTGCGCGGGGAATTAGAGTCCACCGCTACCCAAGAAGCATCGGCTGCCGTGGGTAAACTGGTGGCCCAACGGGCCCTAGAAAGAGGCATTGAACAAGTGGTTTTTGATCGCGGTGGCAATCTCTATCACGGTCGCGTCAAAGCCTTAGCAGAAGCGGCTCGGTCAGCCGGCTTAAACTTCTAAAATATCCTTTCAACACTGATAAAACTATGGCAAAACGTCGCAAAGGCAACCGCGAAAAAGAAAAAGAAACCACTTGGCAAGAGCGGGTCATCCAGATCCGCCGGGTTAGTAAAGTGGTTAAGGGTGGTAAAAAACTCAGCTTCCGGGCTATCGTCGTGGTCGGTAATGAAAACGGCCAGGTGGGAGTGGGAGTCGGCAAAGCAGGGGATGTGATCGGGGCCGTCCGTAAAGGTGTGGCCGATGGTAAAAAACAACTAATTGAAGTCTCCTTAACTAAGGCCAGTTCTATCACTCACCTCACCCGGGGCGCTTCCGGGGGGGCTCAGGTGCTTATGCGTCCGGCTGCCCCAGGAACTGGGGTTATTGCCGGAGGTGCTGTCCGTACCGTTTTAGAACTAGCCGGGGTGAAAAATATCCTCGCTAAACAACTCGGTAGCGATAACCCCCTCAATAACGCTAGAGCCGCCGTTAACGCCCTGGAAACTCTCCGCACTTTCTCGGAAGTGGCCAAGGAGCGAGGCGTATCTGTAGAACATTTGTACACCTAGAGAAATCACCATGAAACTCCACGAAATCGCCCCCCAACCGGGGTCAACTAAACGCCGTCGTCGTGTGGGCCGGGGTGTCTCGGCCGGCCAGGGCGCTAGTTGCGGTCTGGGAATGCGCGGACAAAAATCTCGCTCTGGGACAGGGACTCGTCCCGGTTTTGAGGGGGGACAAATGCCCCTCTATCGTCGGGTGCCGAAATTAAAGCATTTTCCTTTGGTTAACCCCCGTCAATACACGATCGTTAATCTGAAAAAATTAGCTTCTTTACCCGCTAATACGGAAGTTACCTTGGAAAGTCTCCTCGAAGCTAAAATTCTCACCAGCAACGACGGCCCTTTAAAAGTTTTGGGTGATGGTGAAATTACCGTTCCCCTCAAGGTGAAGGCCGCCGCTTTTAGCAATAGTGCTAAAGAGAAAATTACCGCCGCTCAAGGGACTTGGGAAGAGATATAAATTTCCCCAGGAGATTACAAGAAGCAGGCGGGGAACGGGCAGCAGCGAGTTTTTTGCTGTGTGCAGTAAACAGTAATCAGTGAACTGAAAACTCACATCTGATGACTGATAACTGATAACTGATCACTGATAACTGAAGACTGGATTGCTATATCATAAGAAAGACAGGGGAAATCTTAAAAAAATCGAGAAAGTTTTCCCCTCGATTACTTTTTCCCATAAAAAAAACTGCACTAGAGGTAACTGTTAATGGTCGTTAGTCGTGATAAGGCTCCCACGGCACAGGAAACGTTTATGCAAATGGCACAGGCGGCCGGTTTACGCGGTCGCTTGTTGATTACATTGGGTTTACTGATTCTGCTCCGTTTTGGGATGTTTGTACCGATCCCCGGTTTGGATCGGGCAAGATTAGCAGAAATTATTCAAAGTAACGCCGCTTTGGGAATCCTTGACCTGTTTACTGGGGGAGGATTATCGACGTTAGGGATTTTTGCCCTCGGCATTCTTCCCTATATCAACGCCTCAATTATCGTGCAACTGCTCACCGCTGCCCTTCCTTCTTTGGAAGATTTACAGAAAAATGAAGGAGAAGCAGGACGGCGAAAAATTGCCCAAATTACCCGTTATGTTGCCTTTGGTTGGGCAATTATTCAAAGTATCGGTATTACTCTCGGTTTATTGGTGGCTAACGGTGTTGTGGCTGGAACTTTACCCTCGATCGCCGCTACGGTTCTCGCTTTAGTGGCTGGTTCTATGTTCGTGATGTGGATTTCGGAACTGATCACAGAACGCGGTCTGGGAAATGGAGCATCTTTGCTGATTTTTGTCAACATTGTCGCTGTTTTACCAAAAACCCTCGGTGATACGATTACTTTTGCCCAACAGGGTGGCCGACAAGCGATCGCTCAAGTGGTGATTCTCTTGCTGGTTTTCTTGGTGATGATTATCGGCATTGTTTTTGTTCAGGAGGGAACCCGTCGGATTCCGATTGTTTCTGCCCGTCGTCAGGTGGGTCGTCGTCTCTATCGGGAAAGAACCAGTTATCTACCCCTACGACTCAATCAAGGGGGCGTGATGCCGATTATTTTCGCCTCGGCAGTGTTGGTCTTACCTTTCCAATTGGTGCAAGCTTTACCCACGGATAACCCGGTCGGCCAGGTTTTAGTCCAGTTGGTTAATGCCCTGCGTCCCGATAGTTGGGGTTATGTGGCTTTTTATAGCTTACTGATTCTCGGTTTTAGTTTCTTCTACGCTTCCCTGATCGTTAACCCCAAGGATATGTCCCAAAACCTGAAAAAAATGGGAACCAGTATTCCGGGGATTCGTCCGGGGACCGCTACTACTAATTATCTGGAAGGGGTGCTGAATCGTCTCACCCTTTTGGGCGCTCTCTTTTTAAGTTTGGTGGCTACCGTGCCGACTGTAGTAGAAAGCGCCACCGGTGTCACCACTTTTCGCGGTTTGGGGGCAACTTCCCTGTTAATTCTGGTGGGGGTGGCGATCGATACGGCGAAACAAATTCAAACCTATGTCATCTCTCAACGCTATGAGGGCATGATTAAACAGTAGTTAGATAGTCAGCCAGTGACCTTTTAGCGGTTGCTGGTTATTTTTTCCCTTAAAACCCTATATTTAATCCCATGAGCAAACGGATCGGTGTGATATTTTTGGGACCGCCCGGATCGGGAAAAGGAACCCAAGCGGCAAAATTAGCGGAATCTCTGACGATTCCCCATATTTCTACCGGTGAAATTTTACGTCAAGCAATTACAGAGAAGACAGAACTTGGTCAGCAGGCACAAGCTTATGTGGAAAAGGGCGAATTAGTCCCGGATGAGTTGTTATTGGGTTTAATTCAGGAACGTTTAAAACAGCCTGACAGTTCTAAGGGTTGGATTCTTGATGGTTTTCCCCGCACGGTGGCACAGGCGAGCTTTTTAGACGCATTACTGGAGGAATTGGCCGATAGTTACACATTTGTGCTTAATTTGGCTGTACCAGATACGGTCTTAATTGAGCGTCTTATGCAACGCGGTCGTCAAGATGATACTCAAGAAACGATCTCCCGTCGCCTACAGGTTTATATCGACCAAACTGCCCCCGTTTTAGATTATTACGGTCAAAAAGGGACTCTTAACCATATCGACGGTAATCAACCTATGGACGCGGTTACGGCGGCTTTAACAGCAGTTGTCATTCCTGGGTAAAGTTTACTGGCTCTCTTGAACAAACCACAAAGACACAAAGGACCCCAAGATCGATCGCTCCTATATAAGTTAAACTGATCACACAAAGAATAAGAGAGCCAATTTACCTCCGAATCAATTCAGTAATCAGTCATCAGTCAGTAAAAATTACAACTTTTCATAAGTTTTTTATATCAAACAAGCGTTAATAGTTGAGAATATTTAAATTTACACTTCGCAATATTTATCTTTTCTTAAGAATTTATTGAAAATAATTCTCATTTGTTTACGAGGTTGCAATAGTTCCAGCGATTATGGTATAATTTCGCAGTATGAAGTGATGGGATATTCTGTGCTTTTTAGGGTTTTTAGCCGTCTGTTGATCCTGAAAACCCTTGCTAAATCTACACTCACCTATTCAGCAACAGCAATAAATGGCGGTTAAAGAGCCTTTTAAAACCAAACCGGTTGATCAATTAATTGTGTAGTTTTGTTGCAAAGAGAAAGTTTTTTTGACAAAAAGAACAAAGTGTGCTGCTGAGTGATCTATATTGCTTGTATTTATTCTCCCCACACCCCACATCCCAATCTCCTAGAAGGGAAACTTTACCCTTACCCCTGCGTCTTGAGGCTCTAAGCAAACAAGCGCCACGCTTGCGATAGAATAGATCGGACTTAGCCTAAATGGGGTGAGCGAAAGAATGTGCGGAATTGTTGGCTATATCGGAACCCAAACAGCGATCGATATTCTCCTAGCTGGATTGGAACGTTTAGAATATCGGGGTTATGATTCGGCAGGGATTGCCACAATTCTTGAAGGTGAATTACATCGAGTCCGCGCCCAGGGAAAACTCTACAATCTGCGGGAAAAATTAGAACAGGAAGTTAATCCCTCCCAAATTGGCATCGGTCACACCCGTTGGGCAACCCACGGCAAACCCGTAGAAAGTAATGCCCATCCCCACACCGATAACAGTCAACGGGTGGCAGTGGTACAGAATGGCATTGTCGAAAATTTTCAGGCATTAAGAACAGAATTAAAGGAAAAAGGCTGTATATTTGACTCGGAAACCGACACAGAAGTTATTCCCCATCTAATTGCCAGTTATCTACCCAAACCTAGCGATGAAGAAGACTTGGGGGTGAGTCCTTTCCTCAAGGCAGTTTTAAGGGCAATTGAACGTTTAGAGGGTGCTTTTGCCCTGGGGGTGATTAGTCCCGATTATCCCGATGAATTGATTGTCGTGCGGCAACACGCTCCTTTAATCATCGGTTTTGGTCAAGGGGAGTTTTTCTGTGCCTCCGATGTGAGTGCTTTAGTTCCCCATACCCGGGCGGTGCTGTCCCTTGATAATGGCGAAATCGCTCGGTTAACACCCTTGGGAGTAGAAATCTATAATTTTGAAGGGAAAAGAGTCCGTAAAAGCCCCAGAGTCCTCGATTGGAGTCCGACCAACGTAGAAAAACAGGGTTATCGTCACTTCATGCTCAAGGAAATCCACGAACAACCAGGAGTGGTGCGCGACTGTTTAGGGACCTATCTGCATCCCCATTGGACAGCACAAAACGAAGGTAATGTCAACCCGATAAATATTAATTTTTCTGAAGAAATTTACGATAATTTAGAACATATTCAGATTTTAGCCTGTGGAACCAGTTGGCACGCTAGTTTAGTCGGTAAATACTTGATCGAACAGTTGGCAGGTATTCCCACAAGGGTACAGTACGCCTCGGAATTTCGCTATGCACCCACCCCCCTGATGCCCAATACTTTAACTATCGGGGTGACGCAATCGGGGGAAACAGCCGACACTTTAGCGGCGTTGGAAACGGAAAAACAGCGTCGTTTAGGATTAGGAAAAAAATATCAGGCCCGGATTATCGGTATTACCAATCGCCCCGAAAGTACCCTAGCACAAATGGTCGATCAGATTATTAATACCCAAGCGGGGATCGAGATCGGAGTGGCGGCAACTAAGAGTTTTACCGCCCAGTTATTGGGTTTTTATCTCTTAGCTTTGGATTTGTCCTATCGTCGTCAAACTCTGTCCTTAGAGAGAATCGAGGAAATTATTAATCAAATGCGATCGCTGCCAAGGTTGATCGAAACTGTCCTAGAAAAACAGGAAAAAGCGATCGAAGAATTGGCCCATGAATTTAACGACACCCAGGACTTTATTTTCTTGGGACGGGGGATTAATTTCCCCATTGCCTTGGAAGGGGCCTTAAAACTCAAAGAAATCAGTTATATTCATGCGGAAGGCTATCCAGCCGGAGAAATGAAACACGGACCGATTGCGCTTTTAGATGCAAAAGTTCCCGTAGTGGCGATTGCGATGCCGGGGATAGTTTATGATAAGGTTCTCTCCAATGCACAGGAAGCAAAAGCCAGGGATGCGCGGTTATTGGGAGTAGTTGCTGACAACGATACGGAAGCACCAAAAGTCTTTAATGATTTGTTGTATGTGCCGGAAGTTGAGGAATTATTATCGCCAATTTTAACGGTAATTCCCCTACAATTGCTCTCCTATCATATCGCCTACCGTCGCGGTTTAGACGTGGATCAGCCGCGCAATTTAGCCAAAAGTGTCACGGTAGAATAAGGTTCGGTTGGGTGAGATTCAGCTAATCTAAGGATAGGCGGTTAAAATGCGTCCTAGCTTACATGGACATTTTAATTTTTTATTCTTGATAAACATCTTGTCGGTGTCCGATTCTAGTAACCTTTATGATTTTATCATTATCCTCTATTGTGTAAACAATGCGGTAATCACCAACACGAAGCCGATACATTTTATCTTCTCCTTTTAGTTTTACAACACCAGAGGGACGGGGATATTGCTGTAATTTCTCAAGACTGTCACTCACCCTTTGCCTAATCGAAGAAGGTAATTTTTAAAATTCTTTAGCCGCAGAGGTTTTCAATCGAATTTGATAATTACTCATCGAATGTATTTTCTGTTTCTAATTCTTGTTTTAATTCATCCCAAGAAATTTCTGATTCATTTTCTCGACTACGAGAGATTAAAATATCAGAAAAGTCTTCCCAAAGCTCTCCCCATTCTTCTAAGTCAATGAGAACAGCTTTCTTTTCCCCTTTTTCATTAATCACAAAGTTAATTCCTTTCATAATTGTTCGATAATTTTAACTTATATAGAAGCGATCGATCTTTGTGTCCTTTGTGTCTTTGTGGTTCATTCCACCCCCTAGCCAGTTTTAGAATATATTTTACCCAGAAAACCTAAGAGACACCCCGATTTTCAGTACAATATTACTGCAATATTAAAAGCAGTGAACAAATAAACAGCGATGATCACCGGCGAATTAAAATCCAAAATAGATAAACTTTGGACAACCTTCTGGAATAACGGCATTAGTAACCCGCTTTCGGTAATCGAGCAGATTTCCTATTTACTCTTCATCAAGCGCCTAGATGACCTAGAACTAGCTAAGGAGCGTAGGTCCCAAAGATTAGGCGAAAACCTCGAAAATCCCACCTTTTCCCCCAGCCAACAGCATATCCGTTGGTCCCACTTCAAAAATATCGATGATGCCGAGACAATGCTGCGGATTGTCCGGGATGAAGCGTTTCCCTTTATCAAAGATCTGGGACAGTTTTCTAAGGGTAGCACCTACGCTAAACACATGAAGGACGCAGTGTTTCTCATCGCATCTCCAGCACTGCTGGCGACGGTAATCGAGCAAATTGAAAAAATCCCCATGGAGGATCGGGACACCAAAGGCGACCTTTACGAATATATGCTCTCGAAACTGAGTACAGCCGGGACTAACGGACAGTTTCGCACACCGCGCCATATTATCAAAATGATGGTGGAGTTATTAGCGCCGGGACCCCGGGAGGTTATCTGTGATCCGGCCTGTGGCACAGGAGGCTTTTTAGTGGCGGCTGCCGAGTATGTGCGGGAGTTAAAGGACAGCGAGGGGGGACGTTTGCTCCATGAACGCCGCAACCTAGAGCATTTCAATAACCAAATGTTCCACGGTTTTGATTTCGATGCCACGATGTTACGCATTGGCAGCATGAACCTGATGTTACACGGTATCGAGCAGCCGATTATCGAGGCCCGGGATTCCCTATCGGAGGATCACGCCGGGGTAGAGGATAGTTTTACCATGATTCTGGCTAATCCACCGTTTAAGGGTTCGGTGGAGAAGTCCACTATTGCCAAGGATTTATCGAAAATCATCGACACCACTAAAACCGAGTTATTATTCATGGCCCTGTTTTTGCGCTTGCTGAAGACGGGGGGAAAAGGTGCGGTAATTGTGCCGGATGGGGTGCTATTTGGCTCGTCCAAGGCCCATAAGGACATCCGCACCATCTTGGTAGAAGAACATAAGCTAGAGGGGGTGATATCGATGCCGTCGGGGGTGTTTAAACCTTATGCGGGGGTATCTACCGCGATCCTGATTTTTACGAAGCTGGGGGTAAGGGAAAAGGGGACTGACTTCGTTTGGTTTTATGACATGGTGGCGGATGGTTTCTCTCTCGATGATAAGCGCCAACCGATTGCCGATAATGATATCCCAGACTTGCTGCGCTGTTGGCAGCAACGCGACTCCGCTAAGGATACCAACCGCACTTCGACAAAGCTCAGTGACCGCACAGGGAAGGCGTTTTTTGTGCCTCGCGAGGAGATTCAGGCCAATGCTTATGATCTATCAATTAACCGCTATAAAGAGATAGAGTACGAGGAAGTGAGCTATGAGCCGCCGAAGGTGATTTTACAGAAGTTAAGAGATTTAGAGGCTGATATTCGTCAGGATTTGGACGCATTAGAGGAGATGTTAGGAGATTAGGAGATGAAAAATCTACAGCCATTAGACCTACATCCTCTCAAAACCGAATCCGAGTATGAGGCCGCTTTACTGGAGATTGAGTCGCTTCTGGAAGTACCTCCGGGGACACCAGAAGCAGCGTGCTTAGATTTGCTTGCCACACTGCCATCCGATCCCCCCCAACCCCCCTTAAAAAGGGGGGAGAAGAGTTTATAGTAGGGTGGGTTAGACGGCAACAATCTAGGCGTTAAAGTCAATCTAACAATCCGTCGTAACCCACCGCTTTAGTCAACAGAAAGGATATTTGATTTATGTTTGAAAATAAGATTGATCAGGTTTTACGCGCGTTATAAGGAGATGTTGGGATGATCATGATCTATCCATCAGAAATCACAAAGAAGTGGCCTCACCGCCCTTTGTCAGAAGTCGTTGATTTCCTCGATAGTAAGAGAAAACCAATTACTCAAAAAGATCGAGTGCCTGGACCATATCCATATTATGGAGCTAATGGTCAGCAGGACTCCGTCGCCGATTATATCTTTGATGAGCCTCTTGTACTTTTAGCGGAAGACGGAGGGCATTTTGGGGATGCTGATAAGACTATTGCTTATCAAGTGGAGGGAAAATGTTGGGTTAACAATCACGCTCATGTTTTGCGACCCAAAAAAGATGTCGATATTAGATACATCTGCCGTCATTTAGAAAGATATGACGTTACCCCGTTTATTACTGGAAGTACACGAGGGAAGCTAACTAAGACTGCGGCTAATAATATTCCTATTGCCCTCCCACCCCTCGAAGAACAGCGAAGAATTGCGGCAATTTTAGATAAAGCGGATGGGGTGCGACGTAAGCGCAAAGAGGCGATTCGGTTGACTGAGGAGTTATTGCGATCAACTTTCCTAGAGATGTTCGGTGATCCTGTTACTAATCCGAAAGGGTGGGAGAAGATAAAACTAGGAAACCTATGTACAATTGTTCGTGGCGGTTCTCCAAGACCAATTAACGATTATCTAGGTGGTTCTATCCCTTGGATTAAGATAGGCGATGCTACAGAGGGAGATGATATATATATTCACAAAACTGCTGAAGCTATTAAGCCTGATGGAGTCAAGAAAAGTCGCTATTTAGAACCAGGATCTCTGATTTTTGCAAATTGCGGTGTGAGTCTAGGATTTGCAAGAATTCTAAAAATTGCGGGGTGTATTCATGATGGTTGGTTAGCTTTTTCTGATTTAGATAAATCTATAAATCAAATATTTTTGCTGAAATTACTGAATTCTATTACCGAACATTTTCGAGCGATCGCACCTGCTGGAACTCAACCTAATCTCAATACTACAATTATGAAGAATTTTGAGATCCCCGTTCCGCCAATTGATTTACAGGAGAAGTTCGCCGTAGTTAGCCATTACTTGACAGATAGCATTCAGAAAAATTCTGAAATGTTTAAAGAATCCGAAAATCTCTTTAATTCCCTTTTACAAAGGGCATTTAGGGGGGAACTGTAGCCATGGCAGCCGGCGGATTACTGCCATAATCTTGTGGGAAATACCATTAAAAAAGACCGTTGGACAATTAACTAATACTAAAGCTGGTTATTAAAAACTGATTATTTATTCCCCTTTTTGCCTTTTGCATGAGAAGAAAACGGGTTTCTCGGAGAAACCCGTTTTCTGTGCGGTATAGGATTCCTATCATCTCACACTGTCACGAGGGAAAAACCTAGATAAAATAACCGAACTTGCTGTTTTTTTATATAACTGTTAAACAATAATCAGGTAAAATATAGAGATAGCCAAAACTTTGGGAATAATAGAGTTATAGACTGGGGAGCGCAATATGGACTCAAACTTCTCCTTCCTGCGAGATCAATTCCCGACAATCTACGATCATGCCAGCCAAGCGGAGGGATTAGTCTTCAGCAACCCCCGGGCCAGTTGCTTCTATACCCGTTTTGTCCTAGAACAAATGGTCTGCTGGCTCTATGAAAACGACCCCTACCTGCAACCGCCCCGGGACAATAGCCTAGGCGCTCTCATCCACGAGCAAACCTTTAAAGATAACCTTAAACCTGGACTTTTCGGCAAAATTCGCACCATCCACAAAGTCGGCAACAACGCCGCCCACGATACCAGCCTCATCAGTGAACGGGACTCCCTGCACCTGATCGAGGAACTATTTCATCTCACCTACTGGCTGGTGCGCTACTATGGGCAGAATGGGCGAAAATTGGGCGATATTAGCTTCGATCGCCAGAAGATACCCCCGGCCGCACCCCCCGCTCCCAAACAACTGCAAGACCTGGAAAAACGCCTGTCCCAAAGCGATGCCCTGCGCCAATTGGCCGAAGCAAAACAGCGCCAAACCGAGGCCGAACTGGCAGCCGCTAGGGCCGAACGGGATGCCCTCCTCGCCCAAAATCGAGCGATCGCTGACCAGCACGACTACAACGAAGCCGACCCCCGCCGCTACCTGATCGATGTACTACTCCAAGAGGCTGGCTGGGATACCAAAGCAGCCAACGTCACCGAGTTCGAGCTGCAGGGGATGCCCATCCAAAAGCCCGGAGATACCGGACGCGGTTTCGCCGATTATGTACTATGGGGTGATGACGGCAAACCCCTCGCCGTCGTGGAGGCAAAACGCAGCAGCAAAAGCCCCGACAGCGGCCAAAATCAGGCCAAACTCTACGCCGACTGCTTAGAAAAAAACTACAACCAACGCCCCGTTATTTTCTACAGTAACGGCTATGAAACCTATCTCTGGGATGATCTCGCCTATCCCCCCCGTCCCGTCCTCGGTTTCCTGCGAAAAACCGAGCTAGAACGGCTAATTTTCCGCCGTTCCCACCGTAAACGCCTCAGGGACACCGCCATTAACGAGGATATTGTCGGCCGCCCCTACCAGAAAGAGGCCATCCGCCGTATTACCGAAACCTTTGAAGAAAAGTGCGCCCGTAAGTCCCTATTGGTAATGGCCACCGGAACCGGCAAAACCCGAACCGCGATCGCATTGGTGGAACTGCTCAAGAGCGCCAATTGGGTAAACCGAGTCCTGTTTCTGGCCGATCGCAATGCCCTATTAAAGCAAGCCTATCGAGCCTTTCAGAGGCATCTACCCAGCGTTACCGTCCTATATCTGACCCGCAGCAAGGACGTGACGGGGGCTAACGTCCTCTTCTCCACCTATCAAACCATGCTCAACGCCATCGATCGCATGGATGCAGAGGGGCGAATCTTTGGAGTGGGTTATTTTGACCTAGTGATCGTCGATGAGGCCCATCGCTCCATTTATCGGAAATACGGCGAAATATTCGATTATTTCGATGCCCTGCTGGTGGGGCTAACTGCCACGCCGCGCTCGGAAATAGACCGGGACACCTACCGCATTTTCCAGCTACCCCAGGGCTTGCCTACCTTCGCCTACGAGTTAAATGATGCCGTTAGGGATGGCTACCTTGTCCCCCCCAAGGGCGTTACTGTACCGTTTAAGTTTCTGCGTACTGGGGTTAAATACAGTGATTTAACCCCACAGGAGCAGCTAGACTACGAGGAGAAGTTCCGGGACGAGGAAAGCGGCGAACTACCGCAGGCAATTAACGCAGCTGCCTTTAATCACTGGTTGTTCAATATCGACACCGTGGATCAAGCATTAGAATTATTGATGCAACGGGGGCTAAAGGTCAACAGTGGCGATCGATTGGGTAAAACGATTATTTTTGCCCGTAATCACCGACACGCCCAATGTATCTGCGATCGCTTTAACAGTAACTATCCTCACTACAAAGGCCATTTCGCCAAAATTATTGACAGTCACGACAATTACGCCCAGAGTCTGCTCGATGACTTCAGCGAAGCCAACAAAGAACCGATTTTGGCCGTCTCGGTGGATATGCTCGATACCGGCGTAGATGTGCCGGAAGTGGTCAATTTGGTCTTTTTTAAGCCCGTATTCTCCCGGGTGAAGTTCAATCAGATGATCGGGCGCGGGACCCGTCTCTGTCAGGATTTGTTTGGGCCTGGCAACCATAAAACCGAGTTTCTGGTCTTCGACCTCTGCGGGAATTTCGAGTATTTCGAGCAGGATATCGATGAAACAAGCGAGAAAATACCCGAAAGCCTCACCAGTCGCCTAGTTAAACATCGCCTCGAGTTGGCAACCCGTCTCGCTCCCGCCCAGCCAAGCGCGACACCTAGGGCAAGAGAGCAGTCCTCTACTTACAAAGTCGATCGGGCCGACGACCTATACACGAGTTTGCTCGATGCACTCCATCAACACATCGCCACCATGCCCCGGGATAATTTCCTCGTGCGTCGTCGCTTGCCGCAGGTGGAGACCTTTAGTCAGCGTCAGCGTTGGAACAACCTGAGTCAGGAGGACGCGGCCACCATTGCCGACTCCTTGGCCGGTTTACCCAATGGTTTGCCCAATGAGGATCCCCTGGCCAAGGAATTCGACCTTCTCTGTGTGAAACTGCAATTAGCCATTCTCAAGGCCGACCGTAGTTATGAGCGATTGCGGGACAAAGTGCGGGATATTCTCGGTCAACTGGAGACTAAGCCCGATATCCCGATGATTAAGGGACAATTGGCCTTTATTCGCGAGGTGCAGGACGAAAGCTGGTGGACCGGCGCAACGCCGTCAATGGTGGAGGGGATTCGGGTGCGTGTCCGGGATCTGGTCAAGTTTATCGATCGCCAAAAGCAGCAGATCGTGATCACCGATTTTGTCGATGAGATGGGGGAGGTGCAGATTGTCGATATTCCCACCACTTCGACGCCGCTCAGTGACCTCCATCAGACCGGTTTTAGTCGCGAACAGTATCGCCGGAAAGTCGAGGCCTATATCCGTCAGCATCAGGATCACCTTGCGATCGCTAAGTTGCGGCGCAATATCCCCCTAACGGAGACGGATTTATCTGCCCTAGAGGAGATGCTATTTTCGGCCGCAGAAATTGAGAGCCGTCAGCGTTTTGAGGAGGTCTTTGGCCGGACAAAAAGCCTCAAGCTTCTGATCCTGGAAATCGTCGGACTCGATCCCGCAGGGATCCGCGTAGCGGCACGCCAAGCGGCTAAACAAGCTTTTGCCCGTTATTTGCAGGGGACAAACTTCTCGGCCAATCAAATCCGTTTTATCGAAAATATCATCGATATGCTCGCTAAAAACGGAGTTATCAATCCGGGGGCGCTCTACGAGCCTCCTTTTACCGATAACCATCCCGAAGGTCTAGATGGGATGTTTAATGATCAGGAAGCCGATCGGATCGTCTCGATTTTGCGATCGTTTAATGAGTCCGTTGATCGGAATTTTACACTAAATCCAGTTATTAAAAACCGATTAAGCTAAGACGCATCTTAACCGCCTATCCTTAGATTAGCTGAATCTCCCCTAATCCCTTTACTTTTGCCTCTTGCCTCATCTCAATAAGCAATTTCAATGCTTAATAGCTTATTTATTCTCCCTTTTGCATGAGCGCCTATCCTGATAGGTAGCTATAAAGCCTTGTAGGGAATGAAAACAGTTAGTTTTCCCAGAAGCTGGTGATGGGATTTGAACCCGCGACCGGCTGATTACAAATCAGCTGCTCTACCACTGAGCTACACCAGCATTTTCCGTCAACCCATTATAACACAAATAGACCGATAGGTCACTGATCCCTGTCGAAGTGTGGAGATTTTTGCCTTCCCTAGTCCGCAACCGGGAGACTAGGGACCGATACACAGAGGTTCAATGAGTCAACAGGGATGACCAATAATCAGTTATCAGTGACCATTGACCGTTTAATAAGAACCAGATTAATCCCCCTATTCCGAAGAGAATAGTCAAGACATAAAACTGTGATTGACCGGAAACATTATACTTTAAGGCACTGCCGCTAAAAATCGTCGCTAAACTGACCAAATTAACCAGACCATCAATAATATAACGATCGATCCAAGCGGTAATTTTGGACAAGCTGCCCACCGCTAAAACCACGGTAAACTGATAGATGCGATCGAGATAGAAGTCATAAGCGAACAAATCTTGCAGGAATCGCAGGATTAACCCGGTTGGTCTGGCCCAAGCTCGTCTTAACTCTACCATTAACCCGATAACTAGGCCAATTACTCCAGAGGCTATCAGTAAGGGAAAACCCCAGACAATAGTAAAACTCTGGTTATTAAGAAGGGGATTGGTGAAAGATAGCCAAAAATCCCAACGTAGGGGAATAATCGGGGCCAATAAAGCGATTAAAATCAATGCTACCATGGGCAAAGCCATCGGCCAAGCCACTTCCGGGGTGCGATGGGTTTTACTTTGGGTTTGTCCCAAAAAGACTAAACGAAATACCCTGGTGAGATTGACGATGCTAAGACAATTAACAAAGATTAAAACCGCTAATAACCACCAAGGAATCGCCCATTCGCCACCTAACCACTTTTTTAACGTCCAAAACATCCCTAGGGGCATTAAAACCGTCATCCCCGCGGAACCTCCCAAAAAAGCCAGGGTTGTAGCCGGCATTCTTGCCCAAATTCCCCCCATTTCCGTGATATTTTGGTTACTGGTGGTGAGAATTAATGCTCCTGCGCTCATAAACAATAGGGCTTTTGCGATCGCATGGGAAAATAAAATTAGTAAGGCGATATCCACATGACCTAATCCCACCGCAATAAAGACCAAACCGAGATAGGCACTGGTGGAGTGGCACAAAACCCGTTTAATATCAATTTGGGACAAGGCCATCAGAGAAGTCCCGATTGCCGTCATTGTCCCCAAAACTATTAAAACATTGGCAGCGATCGGAGATAGGGTAAAAACTGGCTGCAGCTTAATTAAAACATAGGCCCCGGCTGAAACCACGATCGAATTCCGCATGATTCCGGCTGGATTGGGTCCCTCCATCGCCTCATCTAGCCATAAATTCAGGGGAAATTGGGCGCATTTACCCGTTGGACCGGCAATAAGGGCTAATCCCAACAAAGTCGCCGTCAGAGGCGGTACAGGGTTATTTACTGCCCAATTTTCTAACTGAGAAAAACT
The DNA here is from genome assembly GCF_008974145.1 of Microcystis aeruginosa NIES-4325. Lineage (GTDB taxonomy): Bacteria > Cyanobacteriota > Cyanobacteriia > Cyanobacteriales > Microcystaceae > Microcystis > Microcystis aeruginosa_G. Next base: position 102,363 of record NZ_BJKP01000005.1, read on the forward strand.
CAATCCCTCTCCGTAACTGGACAGAGCCACCAAACCCATCAATAAAATAATATCGCCGACGCGTTTGGTTAAAAAGGCATCTCGGGCCGCGGTTACGACCAAAGGTTGGGCATACCAAAAACCGACGAGGAGATAGGTAGAGACCGTTAACATCTCTAGGAAAGCGTAACTGAATAGTAGGGAGTCACTGAGGGCAATTCCCCCCAAAGCTGCTTCAAAAAAGCCCATTAAGCCATAAAATCTCGCCAAAGACCAATCCTTTTCCATGTAGCCAAGGGCATAGATTTGGGCCAAGAGACTGATGAGGGTAATCAGTTCCAGCGTCCCTAAACTGACGGGAGAAAGTTCGATCGAAAGGGATAAACTAAGATCGGCCACTTTTACCCATTCAAAAGCCAGTTTAATCGTCTCTCGATGCCAAATTTGATTAAAAGCGATCGATCCGTGTATTAACCCTAAGACGGTCATCAATAGGTTAATATAAGCCGCCGGCCGCGGACCGGTGCGACTAATAATTCCTAAAGACCAAGGTAGGGTTAAAATCGAACCAATTAAGCCATAAATGGGAATTAACCAGCAAGTGTAAAGGAATAAATCTTTCATTCAGGGGGTTATTCAGTTATCAGTTATCAGTTATCAGTTATCAGTTATCAGTGATCAGGTTTAAGTTTTAAGTTATCAGGTTTAGGTTTTCAATTTTCAACAAATTTAGGCTCTTTCACTGGTTACTGATCACTGATCAACGGGCATAAAAAACCAAGACTCGATCGAACAGGGATCGAGTTTAGTCAATTTAGGTATTTTACAGTTAATCCTGCGATCAGGCTAAATGCGCTGCAATAAAGATTTACCGTGGGAATCGGTGCTACAGGTGGCGAATAATTGATATTGACGACTCAGAGCGAGAGCTTGTTCGGTTTCCGGTTGACTCGGTAGCCAGGGTTTGGGATTGCCGTAGGCATAAAAAGCCTCAATACCATCAATACCCAATTCTACCGCCGCCGCCACTAAATCAGCTGCGGGACGATGATAACGAAAGGGATGGGCAAGAACCACTAAAGCCCCCGCTTGCTGTAAACTGTTAATGACTCTAGAGGCTAAAGCCAGATTTCCTTCTGGTTTGACTCTTTGCAGATAGGGAGTCAAGACGGTATGAGTAGGATCGAAACCATAACCAAGAATATGCACTTCTGTGTCTAACAGATTGGCCGTAATTTCTACCCCTGTCCAGAGATAGGGTAGAGAAACCTTTAAATGCTGATTTTCTAGCCAAATTTGGGCTTGTCGATAACCTTCGATCGAGTGATGATCGGTAATTGCTAATCCTTTTAGTCCGATGTCTAACGCTTGTCTCATTAAGTCTTGGGGACTCATTTGACCATCGGAACAATGGGTATGAAGATGGAAATTGTAATGGTGGGGACAACTATCATAGCCAATATTCGCCCACACCGCTTTCAGGGCGAGGGTATCTTGAGCTAGGGGGGGAATTGTAGCAGAAACGACCATGCAGTATTGAGGAACTTTCCCAAAGATTACAAATTGTTAACAGTCAGCATAACAAATACCAACAAAAATTGCTTAGCTGCTGTCACCAGTAATACTAAATCCTGTTTCAAAGGTATGGGTAACTAGGAGAAGGGAGAAAGAGGAAGGGGGAACAGTCCTGAGCATTTTTATCAGACAAGCCATATTGATCAATCTTTATAAAATATTTAGAATGTTTTGCCTGATCTGGGGTTATAAATATGTATGGCACAGATGAGTCTGTGTTTTGCTCTAATAAAAAACAACAAACAATCCAAAATGACCACCAACATCTCTAGAAAACTAACCACTGGTGCTTTGGCCCTTGCGGGCAGTGTTGCGGCTTTCGGCTTTGCCGGTGCCGCTCAGGCTGCTCAATTAAATGCTAACGTTGGCTATGTTCCAGTGGGTGTAGTTTCTTACACTGGCCCTGATCTATCCAGTGCCACCTCAGTTACCTTTCCTGCTCTAAACCTTGTCAATATCAACCCACCAACTTATCTAGGTAACCCCAACGACTTTTTCTCTGGCCCTCTAGCGGTTGCCGTTGCTTCGAGTGTAACTCTCGCCCCCCTGACCTTCGACTTCTCTGCAACAGATGGTGATCCCGGTGCCGGTGCTTTTACCGTAACCTTTACTACCGCCTCTGGCCCGGCTACTTTCACCGCCACCTCCTTCACAACCGATACTTCTCCTGGTAATTTAAATACCCTTGATCTGATGATCGAAGGTACAATCACTGGGACTGGGTTCGATACCACTCTCGCTGAAATTCTCGTTAACCTCAACCAAGTCGGCGGTCCGGGTAATGCAGTTAACGCCTCTAGTACCTTTGGTTCTCAGCCCTCCCCCACCAGTGTACCCGAGCCTTCTGCTATTCTCGGTATCTTAGCCGTTGCTGGTGCTGGTGCTTTCGCTCGTCGCAAGAGCTAGTCACTGCCATTAAATCAAAAATAATCGAAAAAAAAAAGCGTTAGGCTAAAACTTAGCGCTTTTTTTGTGGCTAGAGAAGGGAAAATGGGGAACAGTCTTGAGCATTTTGGCCCTCTTAGATTTGGTGGGTAAAATGTCTTCTAAGATACAGTCTTGGGGCAGTGAGTGGAACGAACCACAGGGACACAAAGAACACAAAGATCAATCGCTACTGTATAAGTTAAACTTGTCACACAAAGAATAAGAGAGCCGCCTTTTTGTCGGAAAAGATGAATCCATCGCTTTTTAGGAAACCGTTAGAGGTTTGTCATCAACCTTTCACTTCACTAACTTGACATTTAATTATAGTTGAGGTTATAAGTATGTAAAAGTACCAAAACATCCGTGCTTTAATCTCAAAAATAAACCATAACCCAAAATGATCCCAAACATCTCTAGACAACTAACCACCGGCGCTCTTGCCCTTGCGGGCAGTGTTGCCGCTTTCAGCTTTGCTGGTGCTGCCCAGGCTGTAAGTGTTTTCACCATCGGAGGGAATGCAACCATCGGTGCGTGGGGAACCGCTAACCCAGTCCTTACTCCCACAAACATCAACTTCGTGGGCGGGGACGGTCAATTTACGGGAGTGACAGCTGCTGACGTTACCCTTCCCGGATCTTTTACATTAACCGGCACTGGTGTTGGATCATCTACCAACTTTGGTGTTCCTGGCCCTATAGCTGGTTTTACTACCATAACGACCGGTGCAGGTCCTGTAATCGCTGATGTTACTCCTCTGGTTGCTGTGGGTACAAATGTTACTACTCCCGTTCCCCTTACTACTTACGTTATAAGCGGTTCGGTGATTTTTAATGAGCCTGTTGGTCCAGATCTTGCGGGAACTTTCGCCCTAGTCTTCGTTAGAGCTGCGGGGTCGCAAACCTATACTTTGACTTTCACAAAAACCGACGAACCTGTACCAACTAACGTTCCCGAACCTTCTGCTATCCTCGGTATCTTGGCCGTTGCTGGTGTTGGTGCTTTCGCTCGTCGCAAGAGCTAGTCGCTGCCATTCAAAAACAATGGAAAAAGCAAGCGTTAAGGTCCACTTAGCGCCTTTTTTTGTGGCTAGAGATTAGCTGAATCTCCCCCCTGCCCGATCTCAAATTGATCACTGATCGCTGATTAGCCATTCCGATGCCCTTTCACCTAGATCTAGGGGCAGACTAACCGCTTTACCGAGACGGGGACGCTCGCGGGTTTCGCGGATAAAAGCTTGAAATTGACTAAAACCGCCCCACTCGTGGAGATAATTAGCGATCGCATTGAGATGTTCCAGATATTCAGACTCGGAGAGGGGAAAAGAAACCTGTTCGAGATATTTCCACATTACCTGGACATGAACCTTATCTTTGATGCGTCGTAGCTGGATATCGTAGGAACGACCCCATTTTTCTAGTAATAATTGCTGTAAGTCCACACCCGTCATGGTTGGTAAGCTGTTAATAATTAAAATTACTTGTTGAGATTAGGCAAGGGGCAAGAGGCAACAGTAAATAGATTGGGGTAAATTCAGCCCATCTAAGGATAGGCGGTTACAATGCGTCTTAGCTTATCGCTTCTCAGATGTCAGTCAGTCAATTAATTCTAACTTACTTTTAGCTGCTGGCCCTAAGTTAGTCCACTGCGCTTCGATTCAGACAAATTCCTGTAAAAAAGTTTTTTCCGGTACGGCGAGTATGTAAAATGGAATGTTGATCTTTCTTGGCCTAAACAGCATTTCATGATTTCGAGTAACGACTTTCGGAGCGGCACAACCATCGAGATAGATGGCTCTGTCTGGCGGGTGGTAGAATTCCTGCACGTCAAACCGGGTAAGGGATCGGCCTTCGTGCGAACCAAGTTAAAAAATGTCCAGACGGGCAACGTGGTAGAACGGACGTTCCGGGCGGGGGAAACCTTGCCCTCAGCCACGATCGAAAAGCGTACCATGCAGCACACCTACAAAGAAGGCGATCAGTTTGTCTTCATGGACATGGAGAGTTTTGAGGAAGCAACTCTCACCCCAGCACAAATGGGCGATCGAGCCAAGTATCTGAAAGAAGGAATGGAAGTCAATATTCTCTTTTGGAATGAGCAAGTGTTAGAGGTGGAATTGCCCACCTCGGTAATCTTGGAAATCACCGATACGGATCCAGGAGTCAAGGGAGATACGGCCACCGGTGGCACGAAACCGGCGATCGTAGAAACGGGAGCGCAGGTGATGGTTCCCCTGTTTATTTCCATCGGTGAAAGGATTAAAGTGGACACTAGGGATGGTTCCTATCTGGGACGGGAATAATTGTGATCAGAAGCCCAGAAATAAGGGCTTAGGGACGGGTTTAGGACTAAAATCAGTTTTATGGGCCTGTTCCCCAAAACTTAGCCCCTAGATGCCAAAAATCGACGGTTTGGTGGGTGCGAATTGGGATTTGTTGCTTTTTATTTGCGAGGGGATTTCAGAGCGGTGACTATTGATTACAACGAAATTCGAGAACTGATCAAAACATTGGCAGCCACGGATATCAGTGAATTTAGCCTAAAAAGTGGAGATTTGGAGCTAAATATCCGCAAAGGAAGCGTTAATACTGCCCTTAGTCCTCTGCCCGCTCCCTTGCCAGTGGTGACGGTCCCTGTTGCCCCTCCAGTGATAGCGGCAAGTCCCACCCTGGCCCAGGAAACCCCCAGTCCTGAACCCGTTGCCGCCGCTATTGATAAAAAATGGCTGGCGATTACTTCCCCCATGGTCGGCACTTTTTATCGCGCTCCCGCTCCCGATGAACCGTCTTTCGTGGAAAAAAACGATCGAGTCCGGGTCGGACAAACGGTCTGTATCATCGAAGCGATGAAGTTGATGAACGAAATCGAAGCGGAAGTGGCTGGGCAAATCGTCGAAATCGCCGTCGCTAACGGTGAACCGGTAGAATTTGGCCAGACGTTAATGTGGGTTAATCCCGAATAGTAATGAAAGCTATCCTTATGACTGCGGTGGATGTGCTGCAGCTTCAGCAAGTCCCCACCCCGAAAATTAGTCAACCGCATCAGGTTTTGGTAGCATTAAAAGCCGCTGGTGTCAACCCTATTGATACAAAAATTCGTAAACGCGGCACTTTTTACCCCGAGCAAATGCCAGCCATTTTGGGCTGTGACGGGGCGGGAATTGTCGAGGCCGTTGGGGCGGCGGTGCAGGATTTTCGCCCTGGGGATGAAGTTTACTTTTGTAGCGGCGGACTGGGCAAGGCCGGCACGGGAAATTATGCGGAATATGCCCTGATTGAGGCGGATTATCTAGCCCATAAGCCGAAATCTCTTTCTTTTGCCGAGGCGGCCGCTGTACCTTTGGTTTTAATCACCGCTTGGGAAGCACTCTATGATCGCGCCCGTCTCCAGTCGGGACAAAGCGTCCTTATCCATGGCGGAGCCGGGGGTGTTGGTCACGTTGCGATTCAATTGGCGAAACTGAGGGGGGCTAAAGTTTATACAACGGTGGGAAATAGCGATAAAGAGCGTTTAGTGCGGCAATTAGGGGCAGATTACCCGATTTTATACAAACAAACCGATTTTGTCGCGGCGATACTTCAAGAAACCGCAGGGAAAGGAGTAGATATCGCTTTTGATACGGTGGGAGGGGCAACTTTTGGGCAGACTTGCCGAGTGGTGCGAGTTTATGGCGATATGGTGACGATTTTGGAACCTACGGGCAGCTGGAAGGAAGCCCGCGATCGCAATTTGCGAATCAGTTTAGAATTAATGTTAACCCCGGCTTTGATGGGACTGCCAGAAGCGCAAAAATATCAAACAGAAATTCTCAAGCAAGGGGCGCGTTTAATTGACGAGAAAAAGTTAACTATTCATCTCTCCCAAACCTTCCCTTTAGAGGCAGCCATCCGCGCCCATCAACTGCTAGAAACTGGTGCGGTGACGGGAAAAATTGCCCTAATTATTGACTAAGTTGAGATGAGGCGCTCTTGCAAGGGGTGGTTAGATATGTGTGATTAATTGTGTCTAGCTACTTATCCATTATGTTCCAAAATTCAATAAGCGAGAGCGCCTTTGTCCCTAACCAAAAAGGAAGGTTTAAAAGCCTTCCTTACGCCAATTTTCTAAATTTTAGGGGTTAGGGGGGAGCAAAACGTCCTAATTTTAGTGCGTACTGCTATAAAATAAAAGCATGAAAACTGACACGATTTTTTATCAACTCTTTCAATCATTCCCCTCTATCTTCTTTGAATTAATTCAACTCCCTATCACCGAAGCCAATAACTACCGCTTTGACTCAGTGGAAGTCAAACAACTTTCCTTTCGTCTTGATGGAGTATTTCTGCCGCAAAATAATAACCCCCAGACTCCCATCTACTTCTGTGAGGTACAATTTCAAGAAGATGAGGCTTTTTATCAGCGCTTTTTCACTGAAATATTCTTATATCTCAGTAAAACTAACTTAACCAATGATTGGCGGGGTGTGATTGTCTATCCTAACCCTCAAGTAGAAACCAATCAAGTTCAACGCTATCGGGAACTCCTCAACTGCGAGCGAGTGAGACGGATTTATCTGAATGAATTAGAAAACATTCCTCAAACTTCCATTGGTTTAGCCACAGTGCAATTAATCACCCTATCTCAAGCAAAAGCGCTTGATAGTACCCGAAAATTAATCCAAAGAGTGAGGCAAGAATTAACCCCCGACCAAAAACCGCAAGAACTCTTACAATTAATAGAGACGATTCTCGTTTATAAGTTACCGCTTCTCAATCGTCGGGAGATAGAAACTATGTTTAGTTTAGATGAATTAAAACAAACTCAGTATTTTCAAGATGTGCGCGAGGAAGCGCGTCAGGAAGGCATTGAGCAAGGCATTGAGCAAGGCATTGAGCAAGGCATTGAGCAAGGCATTGAGCAAGGCAGACTAAACAAAGCACTAGAGGCGGTTCCTCGTTTGTTAGCCTTAGGGTTAAGTGTTGAGCAAGTCGCATCCGCCTTAGAATTAGAGGTTAAACAGGTTAGAGCTATACAAAACGGGACATAAGACCATTTTTCTGGCGTTGTCAAATTGAAAGATGCTCCGAATCACCTGGGAACTGAAATTACTTTGATGGCAAGGATTGCATTGCATCTTTCCCATTCTGATCTGAGAACGCCAAAAAAAGAATTAGATTCGGAGAATGAATCAGCCCTACCCTGCTTTCTAGGGAGCAGGGGGGTTGAGGGTGAGGGTAATTAACCATCTCTGCCATTACTTTAGAAAAATGGTATAAGGTCATCTGGCCGCAGTCAGTTTTAATCGACTTAAAATATTACTTTGTCTGAGGAGCTTTTCAAATTGACAGACGATCGCGTTTATTGGTTAGCATGGTCAAGTATTGCTGGAGTGGGGCCAATTTCCCTGAAGCGACTCTATCAGCATTTTGGCAGTGTCGCTGTGGCTTGGAATGCGTCCGATATTGCGATCGCAGAAGTGGCGGGATTTGGCAAAAAGTTAATGGTGGCGGTACAGGAAGGGCGATCGCAAATTGACCCAGAAGCTCTTTTCGCCGAACATATCCAGAAAAACCCCCTTTTTTGGACTCCTAGCGACCCAGAATATCCCCGCTTTCTCGGGGAAATTCCCAGTCCGCCCCCCTTACTTTACTATCAAGGAAAGGTCAATTTAGGGGAAAATCAGGGAAATATCCCCACCGTCGCTATTGTGGGTACTCGTAACCCCACGGATCATGGCCGGCGCTGGGCGCGGCGCTTAAGTACCCTTTTGGCCCAACAGGGATTTACTATTGTTTCTGGGATGGCCGAAGGAATTGATGGAGAGGCACACCAAAGCTGTTTAAAAGCGGGGGGAAGGACGATTGCCGTCTTGGGAACGGGGGTCGATGTGGTTTATCCTAGTCGTCATCGGCAGCTACAGGGGGACATCCAAAAGCAGGGTTTAGTCATTAGTGAACATCCTGCCGCAACTCAACCGAATAAAGCCCATTTTCCCAGTCGTAATCGCATTATCGCCGGTTTAAGTCGTGCGACGATTGTTATCGAAGCCCCAGAAAGGTCTGGCTCCCTAATCACAGCTAATTATGCTAACGAATTCGGCGGCGATATCTATGCTTTACCCAATTCTCCCGATATTGCTGCCGCTAGGGGTTGTTTACAACTGATTCATCAGGGGGCAGAAATTATCGTTTCTGAGGAGAAATTATTAGAAATGTTGGGGGCAATTCCCAGCTTGGATAAATCTGTACCTGTTAATGTTTCCTCTCCACTCCCTCCAGAGAAATCCCCAGTAGTTAATCTTACTCCTCAACCGAATCTAGAACCTAGATTAGCACAAGTGTATCAGTTATTTGATAGAGATGCTCTGTTGTTTGATCTGATTGTTCAAAAAATGCAAATCCCCACCTCAGAAGTGGCGGGGATATTATTGGAATTAGAATTAATGGGTTTAGTGACTCAGTTACCCGGTATGCGTTACCAGAAAACCTAGTCAACTGCTCTACAGGTGTTTACTTAAGGTATTAGCTAAAGTGGTTTTCGGTACAGCCCCGACCACCATATCAACTTTTTGACCTCCTTTGAAGATCATCAGAGTGGGAATACTGCGAATCCCGTACTGACTAGCGACATTGGGGTTTTCGTCGGTGTTGAGTTTCACCACCTTGACTTGCCCTTCGAACATTTCGGCAATTTCTCCGACAACGGGAGCCACCATTCGACAAGGACCGCACCAGGGAGCCCAGAAATCCACTAGGACAGGGTCGGCACTATCTAAAACTTCATCTTTAAAGGTGGCATCTGTAACGGCAGGAACCTCTGACATACTTAAGAAATCCTCTAGTAATCACGGTTATCTAGAATACGCAAAAATTCCATTCTAGAGATTCGTGGTGCGATGTTGACATTCCACTGGTGAAAAGGACGAGAACTAGCTCTAAATCCACTTTAGAGGCCTTAACTTGCATCAGAGGTAGCTTCTTGGATCAATTTCACAAGGGGCATTCTTGTATTTTATAACCCTAGAGGCTCTATTTTGACTTTTTTTTGATAAAGTTTTGTAATATTGCCCGAGTCAGGGATGGGTGATGGCAGCCAGATAAAATTTTCTGGAAGAAAAACCCGAAAAGTCAGCGATTTTATCTGGGCTTAACCTGAGTTTGATTATGATCGGTATAGGACTCCTCCTAATTGAGCTTTTCTATGAAAATTCTGGTCTTAAATGCGGGATCGAGCAGTCAAAAAAGTTGTTTATACGATTTAGATATTCTCCCCTCCCATCCTCCCCAACCAATTTGGGCAGCGGGGATCGATTGGACGGTTAACCCTGATTACGGGGTTTTAACGGTAAAAGCTCAGGGAATTAAACAGGAAATTAATCTTTCTAGTCGGGATCGTCCGGCGGCAATTGCTCGGATGTTAGATACCTTAGTAACTGGAGAAACTAAGGTACTGGCCCACTTCTCCGACATTAGTATAGTCGGTCATCGAGTTGTCCATGGTGGCACGGAATATTCCCAGGCAACCATGATCACTCCCCAAGTCAAAGAAACGATTAAAAAGCTAATTCCCCTTGCTCCTAGCCATAATCCCGCTCATTTGGAAGGAATTGAAGCGATCGAGCAAGTTTTGGGCGATGTTCCTCAAGTAGCAGTGTTTGACACCGCTTTTCATCGTTCTATCCCTCCGGAGTCTTCTCTTTATCCCATTCCCTACCAATGGAGTGAACTGGGAATCCGTCGCTATGGTTTTCATGGCACCAGTCATCAGTATTGCTCGCAACGGGCTGCCGATTTGTTGGGAAAACCCCTAGAATCCTTGAAAATGGTCATCTGTCATCTGGGTAATGGTGCTTCCCTATCGGCAGTCAAGGGGGGTAAAAGTATCGATACTACTATGGGATTTACCCCCCTAGAGGGATTGATGATGGGAACCCGCAGCGGTTCGATCGATCCGGCGATTCTGATTTATCTAGAGCGAGAATATCAATACAATCCCGATAGTTTAAATAGTTTACTGAATAAAGAATCGGGTTTAAAGGGAATTTCGGGTATTTCTGGGGATATGCGAGCAATTACCACAGCGATGGCCGAAGGCAACCAGAGGGCAAAATTAGCATTTGAGATGTATATTCATCGTCTGAAAAGTTTAATCGGATCGATGATTGCTTCTCTAGAGGGGTTAGATGTGTTAGTATTTACGGCAGGAATCGGCGAAAATTCAGCTTTAGTACGGGAAAAAGCCAGTCAAGGCTGGTCTTTTTTGGGTTTAGAGTTAGATTTGGCTAAAAATGCCGCTCGTACCCGGGATGAGGATATCGCCACCGACACATCTAAAGTGCGAGTGATGGTAATTGCTACGGCCGAAGATTGGGCGATCGCACGAGAATGCTGGCATTTATCTCCATAGACCTTACCTTTGGCCATTCTCTTTTGGCTGTTCCGCCGCGGGAATCTCCATAATTGGATGGTTAAGAGCAATCATCAAATGGTCTCCCTCTTGGCTAATACTGCTCGGACTGCTCGCCATTTGGGAGAGGGGATCATTGCGTCCCGAGACGAGGTAGGAGCTAACAGCGATCGCAATAGCCGTTAAAATTGCGCCACCATAAACATAGTATTGCCGACGACGCTGACCATCGACTTTTCTGAACACCTGTTCTGCTAACTGGTCGCTGGCAATAGTAGCCGGTGCAGGAATTTGCCTTAAATTAGTTTGTAATCCCAAGAGCTGCCGATAGAGTTTTTTAGCGGCAGCATCATGGTCTAACCAATGCTGAACTAGCTTCCTTTCCTCTACCGTTACTTCGTTGTCAATATAGGCACTAATTAAATCGAAACGATCAGCTTCTTCGTTATCCTCATCTAAGAACAAAATATCCTCGGCTGCGGAGTTGGAATCCCCTTCATCGTGACTTAACAAAGACTTGATCCATTGAACGTCTTCGGGTTGATAATTATTCATGGTTGACCTCGACCAGAAGCGATCGGTATGCAATCACTTTTCACCAGCACGGAGCTAGTTAAATTTAACGACTCCTCACTTCGGCCGTTAGTGCCGAATCACCACAATTTTCTTTAGCCTTCGGTAAAATAGGGCTGTAAAACAGATTGTAATTTAGCGCGAGCACGGGCAATGCGGGATTTAACGGTTCCTAAAGAAACTCCCGTCATCTCGGCAATTTCTTCGTAGGCCATGCCTTCAATTTCCCGGAGAATAATAGTTGTCCGAAAAGCTTCTGGTAAATCAGCGATCGCCGCCTGTAATTGATCGTAGAATTCGTGGGTGGTGAGATGTTCATCGGGACTGGGGTAATCGGACTCGATATCCCAATCGATTTCGCCATCTTCCACGCGCCGGGGGGCATCGAGGGAAATGGGGTGACTAACCCGCTTGCGTTTCCGCAATTCGTCGTAAAAAAGATTAGTAGCAATGCGACTTAACCAACCGCGGAACTTGAGGGGTTCATGGAGACGGTTAATATTGCGATAGACGCGAATCCAGACCTCTTGAGCCAAATCAGCGCGATCTTGCCAATCGGGAGCCAAATGATAGAGTAATTTATCAATATGAGCCTGATAGCGCCGCAGCAGTTCCGCAAAAGCTGCTCGATCAGGCTGGCACCCTTCCTGACAGCGTACAATCAGATCGTAGTTGGAGAGTTTGTCAGGGGACAAGGGATTTTGAGACTTTTTGGCCTCAAGTGACCAAGATGCTGGAATCGATTGACTCATGGGATTTCCTCAAGGGTATAAGCTCCTCACTCAGAGCTTGAGGACGGGAGAAGTCAGGAAAGGTTCCCGAAAATAAATAATTTTTTTCCCATGTTTTTATTCTAACTGATCGGATCGGGTTCCCATCGCTGAGTCGATAGCCTAACTCTCAAGCTCAAACCCCTTCCGTCGGATTTCTTGTTTTCTTCTGGTTTGTCTGACTCTAGTTGCTGATTTACCGAAGGGTTTGTCGATTCACCTTCCTCTTAGTTGTAAAATGCCTGTAACTCTAGTCTCTCCCCAACCCCCAACCCCTATTTTCCGTCTAAACTTTTGTATAGGGGTAGTCTGGGAAAGTATGGACAACTCTTAAACTAAGTAATTCGGGACTCAAATCACAATATAGACTATGGCTTACTATTGGTTTAAAGCATTTCACCTGATTGGGGTAGTTGTTTGGTTTGCGGGATTATTTTATTTAGTACGTTTGTTTGTCTATCATGCGGAGGCAGCAACAGAAACGGAACCGGCACAAGCTATTCTGAAAGCGCAATACGAGATCATGGAGAAGCGACTCTACAATATCATTACCACACCGGGGATGATTGTCACCGTGGCCATGGCGATCGGTTTAATCTCCACAGAACCGGAAATTTTAAAATCGGGATGGTTACATATTAAATTATCCTTTGTGGCTCTTTTACTGCTCTATCATTTCTACTGTGGTCGCATCATGAAAAAGCTAGAAAATGGGGAATGTAATTGGACGGGACAGCAATTTCGGGCGTTAAATGAAGCACCAACCCTGTTATTGGTAGTTATTGTCCTTTTGGCAGTATTTAAGAATCAATTACCCCTCGATTTGACCACTTGGTTAATTGTAGCTTTAGTGGTATTAATGGCGGTGACAATCCAACTCTATGCTAAAAAACGGCGCAAAGATCAGGAAAAACTTCTACAAAATACTCCCCAAAAAGAGGAAGTAGCAACCAGGTAAATTATACCAATCCTTGCCTAGGTTTCTAGGATAACAGTTAAGAGTGCTTTGATAGCTGTGGGATGGTCTTTCCATCCCAATTGTCTAGGGATTAACCTTTAGCTTTTAAGTTTTTGGCTTTTTGCTATTTTTAAACTTATACCAAAACTATTTGTAATAGTGTGATTAACTCCCAAGCTATCGATTGTTTCTCGCTGGTCTAGCACTCCGCTGATCCACTATACCTTTTAAACAGGATTTAGTATTATAAACCTTTTGCGAATAGGAAACGCTATAAATAAAAACAATCTCCTGACGACCGACTCCGTTCGGACCTCGGCGTGAGCTTTTGTCGAACGCTCGGTCGAACGCTGATCTCACGGCCGAAGCCTAACCCTAACAACAATTTTTGATTTTTACAATAGGTCTTATGAATAATTGCTGGATAGATTGGGAGAAAATAACTAGGGATTTTCTTAATTCCCGCAAAATCAAGCAAGTTGCTGAATTGCGAGGATTCTATCGAGTTAATCCCTCCGGTATTCCTAGAATTCCCCCCGATTTAGAATTGAGAGACTACCAAAATACAGCGATTATCAGTTGGTTTCGTAATCGGGGAAGAGGAACTTTAAAAATGGCCACTGGCAGCGGTAAAACTATTACTGCTTTAGCTATTGCCATGGAACTTTACCAAGCGATAGAACTGCAAGTATTATTAGTAATTTGTCCCTATCGTCACCTAGTCAATCAATGGCAACGAGAAGCGGAAAAATTTAATCTTAAACCGATTTTAGCCTACGAAAGTGTCCACACATGGCAAAGTCAACTAGCCACAGAATTATATAATGTGCAAGCGGGTAATCAAAAATTTGTCACTATTTTAACTACTAACTCAACTTTTATTAGCGAGGGTTTTCAATCACAAATAAAATTTTTTCCCGATAAAACTTTAATCGTTGGTGATGAAGCTCATAATTTAGGTTCCCCCCGATTAGAAGAATTATTACCCCGTTCTTTAGGGCTAAGATTGGCTTTATCCGCTACTCCTGAAAGATATTTTGATGAGGAAGGAACTGACGCTATTCTTGAATATTTTGGACAAATTTTACAACCAGAATTTACCCTAGCTGATGCTATTAGTAAAGGTGCTTTAGTCAATTATTTTTATTATCCAGTCTTGGTTGAATTAACCGATAATGAGGCTTTATTATACGCAAAATTAACCCAAAGAATCGGCTGGATTTTACAGAAAAATAGTAATTTTAATAGCAATGAAAACCTGACTACATTATTAATGCAAAGGTCACGATTAGTTGGTTCGGCAAGTAACAAATTACAGGCTTTACAACAACTGATGCAAGAGCGTTTAGATACGGATCATACTTTATTTTATTGTGGGGATGGTTATGTAGAAAATTATACTGCTAATTATCGTCGTCAAGTAGAGGCAGTTACTCATTTATTGGGCAATCAATTAGGTTATCGAGTTGCTACCTACACCGCCGAAACTTCCCTGGAAGAACGAGAAAAAATTCGCCAACAATTTGAGGAGGGTTATCTACAAGGATTAGTGGCAATTAGATGTTTAGATGAAGGAGTAGATCTGCCATCAATTCAAAACGCAGTCATTCTGGCTAGTAGTGGTAATCCTCGACAATTTATTCAGCGTCGCGGGCGAATATTGCGCCCCCATCCCGATAAAAAACAGGCGACTTTATTTGATATGATTGTTATGCCGCCCACCTTAGATCGAGAAACCTGGGAAGTAGAAAGGAATTTGTTACGCAAGGAATTAAAACGCTTTCTAGAGTTTGCCCAATTAGCTATTAATGCTCAAGAAGCTGAGACTAAATTAGGGGAGATTCAAGATAGATATTGTCTTTTGTCTAATTAAAAGCTAAAGATTCATATTTTTGCAGCTTTTATGCTAGAATAGAGGTTAGTTAAGAATTGATCGCCGAGAAAAGTTAAGCCAAGCGAATAGCGATCGATAAAGTTGTATAATTTTCTTTCCTCTACTTCTAAACTTCTATGCATCCCCGTCAACAACCCCGCCGCATTGCTCGAGAACTTGCCCTTTTGAGTTTAAGTCAGATTAAAGGCAATCCTGAAAACCTGGAACAGCAAACTTTAAACGATTTAATTTTAGTCGCAGTTAGAACCTTAACCCTAGAAATTCAAGAAACCTTAGAAACCGCAGCTGCCGAAATTAGTCGTGGTAATGAACGGATTCTCGCTAGTGATACTAAGGCGACAAATCTAAAAAGCGCCCAAACTATGGTACAAGAAGCAATTTCTCTTACCCACAATGCCATTAATCGCTTAGGAACTGTGATAGATTTTCCCGAAATTGTCCAGTTATCTAGTCAGTACGAAGTGCGGGAATATGCCCTAGAATTAATCGGTACAGTCTATCGTCGTCGTGCGGAAATCGAACAGGAATTAACCGGTGCTTTAGTGGATTGGCAACTGCATCGTTTACCGAGAATCGATCGAGATATCCTGCAAATTGCCGTGGCAGAAATGCTCTATCTCGATATACCTCAAAAAGTAGCAATCAATGAGGCGATCGAATTAGCCAAACGTTATTCTGATGATGAAGGTTATCGCTTTATTAATGGCGTTCTCCGACGGGTAACAAATAAGCTAAACGAAGCAGAAAAAGCCGTATCTACCCAGAGTTAACCCCGAAAGAAATCAATACTACAATGACCACATTTTATAGGGAAATTTCTGTAAATTGCTATTGTAGTATCGCTCATCTCCCGTGACTTCTTCGCCGATCCAATCAGGAATACTAATGACTTGATCCTCTTGTTCTAACTCAATTTCAGCCATAATTAAACCTTGATTATCCCCTAAAAATTCATCAACTTCCCAAGTTAAATTCTCCAGAGAAATACGATGACGAATCTTTTCAATTAAAGGTTTTTTACAGAGGTTTTCTAACATGATTGCCGCCTCTTCTAGGGGAATTGCATACTCGAATTCCAGGCGACTAATACCCTCAGTCTTGCCTTTAATGGTTAAATAACCCCGATCTCCAACTACACGAACTCGCACAGTTGTCAATCCCTCTTGGGTAGGAATATATCCCTGACGATACAACTTGCCAGCAGCCAGCGATCGCCAAGAATCCCCTTTAACCAGAAACTTCCGTTCAATTTCAACAGACATAAGTTTTTGACGACAATAAATTTAAGCCGTAGCCACGGCAGCAGCTTGGGTTCCTAGTTGAATTAACTCGATCTTGTAGCCATTAGGATCTTCCACAAAAGCAATCACCGTAGAACCATGTTTCATCGGGCCCGGTTCCCGGGTGACATTACCACCAAGAACTTTAATTTTCTCACAGGTGCTATAGATATCATCCACACCTAGGGCGATATGACCGTAAGCATTACCGACTTCATAGCGATCGACTCCCCAATTATAGGTCAGTTCGATGACAGCATGATTAGCCTCATCGCCATAACCGACGAAAGCGAGAGTAAATTGACCATTGGGATAGTCTTTCTGGCGCAGTAACTTCATTCCCAGCACATCGCAGTAAAATTGTAGAGATTCCTGCAAATTATTGACCCGGAGCATGGTGTGTAAAAGACGCATGATTATTTTTAGATGACATCGATCGAAAAATTACTTATCCTTGATTGTAACCAGTGCTTGGGACTTCTTATCTCCTTGAGGCTCAACAATTATACTAATACAAGTGTACGAAAACCTCACCTGTAAAATCAGCTACTCCCCCAAGCGGTTAATAGCTGTGAACAGAATCACCCAGTTTAATCAAATCTCTGGGACTGGAATATAATGTTAAATATCTAGGGAAGTATAGAAAATAGGAATTGGCACGGGTTAAAACTATGCGTTTTTATTTAGAGTATATCAATCACTTAGGTCGTTTACAGAAAAAATCCGCCGGGTTGGTTCGACAAGCTCACCAACCAGTTCGACACGCCGGTTTCACGATTACAGAAGTTTTACTGGCGGGTGTAATGATGCTGATTGCCGTCTTGGTATCGGGAATTGGCGTGATTAACCTGCTCAGAAGCAATTATCGAGCTAGTGCTGATAGTGAAATCCGAAATAATCTTAATCGTACTCTAGAGTTTGTTTCAGATGACCTGAGACGGGCAAGAATTATCGCTGATGCTGACGCTGCGATCGTGACGGATCAAGTAGCCGAAGCGCGTGCCGCCGGATCACGAGTAGTTCTTGCTTTCCAAATTTCTAATCCCAACAATCCAGGTCAGGCGCTCCCCGATCAGATCGTTTACTATACCACAGGCCCTGAAAATTCTTTGACCGGTCCGCGAGTCTTGTGGCGCTTTGGTCCTAATTTGGACCCTAATGGCAACTACATCACCCCCGCAGATATTGATACTTGGATTCGTTCCCCTGTCACTGATATGTTAGCAACGGCTGCTAATAACCCCAATTGTCCTGCGGATTTTAACCTAATCGACAATCCTGATGCCCCTCCTGTGGATGGTTTTTTTGCCTGTGTTCGCGATGGTGGTGGTCAAGTGATTTTGAATGCCAACGCTCAGGTGGAGATGACTACTGTGACTGCTGGAAATAGGGATAGAGTTGACTACGCTGCCAGCACCAGAGTTGCCACCAGAGCCGCCAATGGAATATTTAACCTCATCCCCCCTTCCACAGATCGTCTTTTTGGTACTGGTCTAGCATTAACTGTACCCGTCCTTACCGCAGCAGCAAATGTTAAAGCTCAAGTTATTGGGGGAGATTTTTGTGCATCCTGTACTGTTGCTACAGGTCCCCTGAATAATATTCCGCCAGGAGTAGCTATACCTTCAACTGTTGCGGGTACAAGTATTAGGGGAAATTCTGGAGACGCTGTTGTACTCACTATCAATTCGACACTGACTAATCGCAGTTGGAACTCTCGGACGGACACAGTACGGGCATATACTTCTACTAGTCGCAGTTCACCCAGAAGTCTTGAGAATAATCAGGTTTTATTGGTGTTTACGACGCCGTCAGCCTCCTATCAGGTTTTATTAACTATTACCCCTCGCTAAACTTATGGCAATAAGCTGGAACCTTAAAATCTAACTTAAACAGCGAATTGCCTCCAATAAACCCCTAGCTTTGTTGAGGGTTTCTTCGTACTCTTTCTCCGGCTCAGAATCGGCTACTAACCCTGCTCCCGCTTGCACGGAAACCAGATAATTTTGATTACCTTGGGGACGAACAATCATAGTGCGAATCGTGATCGCACTATTTAACTGTCCCTCAAAATCGTAGTAACCATAAACCCCTGAATAGGGACCACGACGACAGGGTTCTAATTCATGGATAATTTCCATAGCGCGAATTTTCGGGGCCCCACTGACAGTTCCCGCCGGAAAACAGGCTTTTAATAAATCCCAAGCACTTTTATTGGTGGCTAAATCCCCCACCACATTACTAACAATGTGCATAACGTGGGAATAACGTTCAATTATCATTAATTCATCCACTTTGACCGTACCTCGATCGCATACTCGACCTAGATCATTTCTACCCAAATCCACTAACATAATATGCTCGGCAATTTCTTTGGGATCTTGCAATAAATCCGTTGCTAAAGCTTGGTCTTCACTGAAGCTTTGTCCCCGGCGACGGGTGCCAGCAATTGGTCTGACCGTAGCCCTTATTTTACCTAATTCGTCCCGTTCTGCCTTAACCATCACTTCAGGACTAGAGCCAATAATTTGCCAATCCTTAAAGTTATAAAAAGCCATGTAGGGAGAAGGATTAATCAGACGCAGGGAACGATATAAATCGAAGGGATGACCCTGATAATTAGCATTTAAGCGCTGGGAAATAACCACCTGAAAAATATCCCCCGCTTTGATATAATCCTTGGCTTTCAAGACATTTTGACAGAATTTTTCCTGAGTTGTATTGCTTTCATAGACTAATTCTTTTCCCTGACCAACCGGTAATAATTCCAGAGTTTTGGCATTAGTTGGTAGGGGTAATTGTAACTTCAGAACTAACTGGGTCACTCGATCGCAGGCCGCTTGATAAGCGGCTGCTAAATCGGGATTTTTACCCCGGATATCGGCATAAGCGATCGCCCAAATTTTCCGTTTAACTTGATCAAAAATAATCAGATTATCCACCTGCATCCAAATACCATCCGGTAGATCGGCATCCGTAGCGGGATAAATAGGCACTCGCGGTTCGATCCAATTAATTAATTCATAACCCCAAAAACCAAATAAACCCCCTATTCCTGCGGGTAATTGCGGCAATTTAACTGGTACGATCGGGGCTAAACATTGGCCTAAAATCTCGAAAGGATCCCCCGAAAAAATCTCTTGAGAACCATCGCGAAAAGTTTGGGTGGTGGTGTTTCCCCGCGCTTCCAATACCCAGACGGGATCGCCACCTAAAAAGCTGTAGCGTCCCAAGGTTTCGCCCCCTTCCACCGACTCTAATAAAAAATTGTAGGCTTGATCGCCACAAACTTTATACCAGGCGGAAACCGGCGTTTCTAGGTCAGCGATCCATTCTTGATAGACAGGAATAAAGTTACCTTGGCCGGCGAGTTGACGAAAGCGATCGAAGTCGGGGAAGATCATATTTTGATGGTTTAGGAAACGGATAGCACAACACTTGCAGCCGATTGCGATCAGAGAAATCGAGAGTCGGAAGTTAAATACTAGGGCCAAATAGCTTCTAAATCTAACTCCCCACTCTCGATTTTAGGGATTATTTATGCTTCGTAGGGAGTGACACCAGAGAACTTAATTGTCGCCGGTTCGGGGTTTTTGCCGATACTGCGGTCTTTTTTGCCGAAAAATTCACGACCGGCGTTAACTTTTTCGGGGAAGACACCATCAGCAGGGTGGAGATACTGCACTTCACCACTGGGGTAAATCCGATAGATTTTGTAATCTTCGATTTTGGGTTTGAATTTCGTCCGGAATTGGGTACCAAGAGCGAGCGCGTGTTCTTTGCGGGCTAAATAGAGGAGATTTTCGCCTTCGTTCATGATAGCGGCGCCACCGGTGGGCATTTCAAAGACTTGTTCTTTGCTGCTTGTCCAGGTGATGGCGTATTTTTCTTCCAGATCGGCTTTGGTGAGTAAACCGCCCGTGCTGCCACCGAACTTAGGAGCTTTTCCAGAAAGTTCTGTCATAGGATTTTGTTCTCTCTACAAAAATAAAGAAAAGGGGTTTTAGGGAATCCTATCACTGACAGCCCCTCTCTCTAGTAGTCTTGTCAAGAACTGTAACATTATTTTGTACTAGACTATGGAACTAAGCTGCCAGCCGATCGCCAACTGGTCTAGGAATCGGCCACCACTTTAATCGATCGCCCGTCGGGAAATTTGCCAACTTAAAAAAATTACCGGAATTAATCCCACTAAGACAATGGCCAAGGCTGGGGCTGCCGCTTCCACCAAACGTTCATCACTGGCGTATTGATAAACGCGCACCGCTAGGGTATCAAAATTAAAAGGTCTTAGGACCAAAGTAGCCGGTAATTCCTTCATCACATCGACAAAAACTAACATAGCTGCCGTCAATAATCCCCCCGACAAAAGAGGAATATGCACTTTCATTAAAGTGGCACCAGTGCCATAACCAAGGCTGCGAGAAGCATCATCTAAACTAGGTTTAATTTTACTTAAACTCGATTCTAGTGTGGAGAAAGCTACGGCTAAAAACCGGACAATATAGGCAAAAATCAGACAGAAAATCGTGCCGCTCAGAATTAAATTTGTATTTAATCCTTGATTGAAAAAGTTATCTAATTTGCCGATAGGAATTAAAACCCCCACCGCGATAACAATGCCGGGTATAGCATAACCAGCGGCCGCAATCCGCACAGATCCCTTAAGAGTTTTATTCGGATTAAGTCTTTCCCCGTAGGCGAGAATTAAAGCTAAAACTACCGCAATAATTGCGCTTAAAGTAGCCAGAAAAAAACTGTTTCCCGATAGACTAAAAAAGTCATTATTAAAAGTTTCTTGGGCATGATTAAAGGCTAGATAAGCTAGATAAAAAGCAGGGGCAATAAACCCAAGAAATACCGGCACAAAACAGGAGATAATTGCCAAAAAACTGCGAACAAATCCTAGTTCGTACTTAGTCGGTGACTGGAAACGATTGGTCATTTCATAGTAACGAGCTTGACGACGGGAGGATTGTTCAAGGAAAACTAAAACGAGGATAAATACCATTAAAACTGTTGATAACTGCCCCGCCGCTATGCGATCGCCCATGCCGAACCAAGTATTATAAATCCCCGTGGTAAAAGCATTAATGCCGAAATACTGCACCGTACCAAAATCGTTCAGAGTTTCCATTAAAGCTAGGGCCAATCCCGCCATAATTGCTGGTCTTGCTAGGGGTAAAGCAACGGTAAAAAAACCGCGCCAAGGATTACATCCCAAGGAGCGACTTGCCTCCACCGTGCAGACAGATTGTTCTAAAAAACCGACCCTTGCTAACAGATAAACGTAGGGATAAAGCACCAGTATTAACATCAGAATCCCCCCCCAAAGAGAACGGATATTAGGAAACCAATAATCCTCGACACTATCCCAAGCGAAAACGCTTCTTAAGAAGGTCTGCACCGGACCAAAATAGTCCATCATATTGGTATAAGTATAGGCCAAGAGATAGGCGGGAGCGGCAAGGGGTAGTAATAATAACCATTGAAATTGTTGACGACCGGGAAATTGACACATCGTTATTAACCAAGCGGTGCCAACACCGATGATTAAAACGCCGCTACCCACCCCGCCCATTAACCAAAAAGAATTAACTAGATAATCCCAGAGAACAGTTTCGATCAGATGTTGCCAGACTTGACTGGAATTAGTTAATAAACTACTGGCCACCGATAAAATTGGCAGGGAAACAAGCAGGGCAATTAGTAAAACTGCAATTGTCCATCCCTGTCTAAAAAAAGAGCGAGATTCTTTGGGCAAAAACATTTTAAATAAGATTGTTAAAGCAATTTTTAGAGAACTAGGAGATGATCTACAGCAGTCCTAGGTCATTGGCTCCTAAAAATTAGGATTTCTGTAACAGATTGCGGTAGTCAAACACGCGAATGAGAGTCCCTTTTTTGGGTAAATCGGCGGCACGAATCCGTAATTTATTGTCCTCGATTAAACGGATATTTTTATCCTTGACTAACTTGAGAAACTCATCTACAGACACCAATTCACAGGCATTTTTATCGGCGGCACTGGTGAAGTATTGCGTCGGGACAGCAATTCGCGGCTGTAAAACTTCGATCGCCTGTTTTGCTTCTTGGGGATTATAATTTTTTGGACCACCTCCCACGGGAATAAAAGCTAAATCCGGCGAACCTAGGAGAATTCTTTGTTCTAATTCAATTGGGGCAGCAGCCCCCCCTAAATGGACAATACTAATCCCCGCCTGGGTCCAACGCCAAGCCACATTCATGCCGAAACGTTGCCCCCCCATGCGATCGTGGGCGATACTAATGCCCTGGAATTTTAATTTACCCAGATCATAGGCCCCCGGCTCAAACAAAATTTTCGGATTACCGGGTAAATTCTCGGCGGCCCCTTCATCCCAGAGTTGACTACTAATTAAAACGATATCTGCTTCTACTTTTGGCAAAGGAAAACCCGCCGTACAACCGATTGCCCGGAAGGGATTAACTAGGACTCTTTGCCCTCCTCCGGTGAATAAAAAGCAACTATGACCCAACCATTGAACTAGGAGGGAATTATCGGGTTTTTGGGGGGAAGTGGGGTTAGTGGGTTTCGGTTTAGTTTCCGCTAAAACTGAGCTTACTGCCACGGTTAAGAAACTTGTCCCCGCCGATAAGATAAAATCTCGCCTTTTCATAAATGTAGATACAGAATTAATCAAGTTAAGGTTAATTTCAGGGGTTGGGGATTAGTGAACACTAGAGGGATCGGAGAAAGTTTCTTAAAAGTTCCTTGCCAGCAGTGGTTAAAATACTTTCGGGATGGAATTGTACTCCTTGAATGTGGGGGTAATCCCGATGACGGACTCCCATGACCGTACCATCTTCGACCCAGGCCGTGATCTCTAAATTATCCGGCATGGTGGAGCGCTCGATCACTAAACTATGGTAACGGGTGGCAGTAAAAGGATTTTCTAAGCCTTGAAATACCCCTTCACTGTTGTGATAGATTGGGGAAGTTTTGCCGTGCATCAAGACCGGGGCCCGGACGACATCCCCTCCGAATACCTGACCGATACTTTGATGACCCAGACAGACCCCCAAAATCGGCAAATGGGGGCTAAATTTGGCGATTAATTCCAGAGATATGCCCGCATCGACTGGACGACCGGGACCGGGGGAAATGACAATTCCATCCGGCCGCATTTGTTCGATTGTGGCCAGGTCGATTTTATCATTACGATAGACCTCGATCGGCACAGCGATCGGGAAATCGGAGGCTAATTCTCCCAAATACTGGACTAAATTGTAGGTAAAACTATCATAGTTATCGATGACGATTATCAAGAGTCCCTCTCCTTTCTCTAGCCTCGCTCAGTATTTTCATTCTACATCTAGGCTGTCTCGATCGAGATAGCCTGGCCCTAGGAGGTAAGCTATTTTTGTGCCTTCAGCTAGAATCTGCCCAGAATTGCTAATTACAGCCTAAACTATCTCTGGTGGCCACTCCCGTGACCGGATTAATGCCATCGGCCCGTTCACACATTAACTTGACCTGATAGTGATCAATTACCGCGTTAGTGAAATCGGCCCCGGTAATAATTGTGTCATAAAAACGGCTGCGAGTAGCGATCGCATCGGTAAAAATAGTATTAGTTAAATCGGCAAAATCGAGAGTAACTCTATCCACTAGAGAGGCGGTTAAATCGGCCCCTTTTAAGTTAGCTTTTAAGAGGACAGCCTCGGTGAGAATGCTATAGGATAAATCGGCCCATTCTAGGTTAACTCCCCGCATCGCGGCAGCTGCGAAAACTCCTCCGCGCAAATCCTGATGGGAAAAATCCCGATCTTGCAGCTGGGCAAAACTATAGTTAATCGTTTTATCTTGGGCTAAAGCCACCGGACGGGCGGCGAAAAGTAGCCAAAGAATCGCCAGCAAAATAATTAAAACCAGACTGAAAAAATTTTTCAACATTGTTACTGTTGAGCGTCGAGAAACTGGGCCACATCATCACCCACCCGAATAGTTAGGTCTGAGTCTAAAGCACCAGTGGAGGATGATTCTACTTTACCGATTCCCAATTGATTTTTCAAGAGGTTAGCGGACTGAACATCACCTTTTTGGGCAATAATTGCGGTGGTTTCTAGCTTTTGGGAGGAGTCATCGCTAATATAAACATTTGTATAGCCCCGTTTGGCCAGATAATTGCGGGTACGACGGGCTAAACCTTTGGTATGGGTGGCATTTTGAATGGCAATCCGCAGACTATAAACGGAGGTTTCTCCCCCCGCGTAGTTATCGGTAAAATTATTAGCCACAATGGTTCTAATTTCGCGACGGTTCAAAATCCAATAACTGCGACCATCGTATTCCTCGAGGCTATTAAACCGGCCGGGTAGTAGGATCATTCTTAAGTCATCCTGTTTAATTTCCCGGCCAAAATTAGCGATAGCCAGCATTTCCTCGACGGTTAAATTTGTATCGATATATTGTTGTAAAACCTGTACTGCTTTCGGGAGACTGGGGAGAATTGTCGGACTAAAAATCTTTTGTTGGAGTGCTTTTAATAAAATTTGTTGTCTTTGTACGCGACCGATATCGCCGTATTGCGGGTTACGGAAACGGGCAAATTGTTCGGCTTGGTCGCCGTTGAGATTTTGCCAACCCTCTTGTAAATCAATTTCTAATTTTTGGGTGACATCTTTATGATACATTCGTTCGGGTACATAAACCTCTACACCCCCGACTAAATCGACTAATTCCTTAAAGGCATCGGTAGTTACCCGGACATAGCGATCAACGGTGACATCCCCTAAAGTATTACTGACCACTTCTGCCGCTAGAGTGGGTCCACCGTGAACGTTGGCATCGTTAATTTTGGTGAAACCGTGGCCGGGTATTCTGACGCGGCTATCGCGAGGGATAGACAGCATTCTCACGGTTTTATCGCTAGGATCGAAGCGCACTAGGAGCATGGTGTCGCTGCGACCTTTAAATACATCGTCGCCGTTTTTGGCATCTAAAACTCGATCGATGCCCATAACTAAAATATTAACAGGACGAGAAAGCTGCTGATTGATTAAGCTATTCCAAGCTTGATCCTCAAGGATGTCTGTTTGGGTGGGAAAAGATGTTTTTTGGAAGATGGCCCCAATTGGCGCGGGTAAGGGGCTAATTAAAGCGACAGCAGCCCCAACAGTGGCGGAAACTAGGGCGGTAAAACTAAGGGTTATTCCCCAAAATAAGCCCTTTTGCAGGGGAGATGCTTTTTTAAAACCGGACATGACTGAACTGACCACTGCGACGGTATTTTCTGAGTTTTGGCTGTATTCTTGCTTTTCAAACCGCCCCGAAACATTGGCCATGGACTAACCTCAACATCTGATTAAAAGCTTACTTTAGGAGGTGACTGCTGATCCATAGAATCTATCTCTAGCCCAAAAGTTCCAGATATTGATCACTCCCCCCTCCCGCTGGTTATTGTAACATATTGTTAAGGAACTGGCTATCATCCACCTGTGGTAAAAATCAAAAATTGTTGTTAGGGTTAGGAGTCAGTAGCCAGTAGTCAGTAGTCAGGAGAATTGAGAATGAATAATAAGCGATTGAATGCTCTATTTAGATATTTTAGGCGATTTAATCCTTATTTTCGCCGTTTTTGAACCGTGAAAAGTTAATTAGGCAAGAGGTTTAATAATTTTTCAGGGATTCAGTTCAGTTATAGATTATCTCTGTAGCCAAGAATTAAGAGAGGTGGAAACTTGAAGATGACAGAACTAAGGTTATTCTACTCGTTTTTATCCCTTTGCTTTTGGCTAGTTGGGCAGTTTTTTCTGTCAATATAATTCTGATATATTTTTTATGAGAATCATCTCCCTTCCCCCATCATCTACCCAAGAATATCTCTGTGTGCGAGACTTAAATCTCTACAATTCTCCCAGTTGTCAAGAGTTAGCTACCCAAGCACAACAGGGAAGAAAATTAAAATTTCTTTCCCTAGAAATTACCGAAAAAGGGCTACAAATTCAGCTAAGGGAAGATAATTATTTAGCTTGGTTATCCCTAGAAGATTTAGATGCGATTGCGGCAGCCGCCACAGCTTATCAAAAAATTCCTCTAACTCGTTCCGATATAGAAAAACATATTCTTGAGATTATAACTTTTACTCAGGAAGCAATGAATCGTACCAATCATTATCTCTGGGGTGGAACCCTTGCACCTAATTACGATTGTTCAGGATTAATCCAAGCTGCTTTTGCCACTTTTGGCATTTGGTTGCCGAGAGATTCCTATCAACAGGAGGCTTTTTGTCAAAAAATAAACCGAGAGGAATTACTACCAGGAGATTTAATTTTCTTTGGTGATAAAAGAGTTAATCATGTGGCTTTATATTTAGGTAATAATCAATATATCCACAGTTCAGGAAAAGAAACAGGTAATAATGGTATAGCTATCAATCTACTCACCGATGATAGGGATAGCGTCAGTCGTCATTATTATCAAAAATTATGGGGTTTCGGTCGAGTTATGTACAATTAATTAGTTATCAGTTATCAGGTTACTATTCCCCATAGGTAATAATAAATTTAGTTATTAAAAACTGATTATTTATCTCCCATTTTGCCTTTTGCTTTTTGCCTTTTGCATCTCCTCTATAAGTAGCCTATACTCAACTTATTTAGTGTAATCATGTTAGAAAACATCTCCCTAAGCGGTCTATCAATTCGTCGTCATATAGGCGTATTGATGTTAACTATAGCAGTTATCATCATCGGTCTTTTTTTTCTAAATCGGTTACAAGTAGATTTGCTTCCTTCTATCACTTATCCTCGCATTAGTTTAAGGATGAATGTCCCTGGAGTTTCCCCGGAAGTTATTCTCGAAGAAGTAACTAAACCCCTAGAAGAAGGAATGAGTGCCACCGAGGGAGTAGTGCAAGTTTATTCAGAAACTCGCGAGGGAAGGATGCGAGTAGATTTATTTTTTCAACCAGGGGGAGATTTAAATGTTGCTTTAAATGAAGCTACCGAAAGTTTTAATCGTGTCCGACAAAATTTACCCAATATTATTGAAGAACCGCGCTTAAATAAATTTGAACCATCTCGTTTACCCGTCTATGAATTTGCTCTCGTTTCTGATACCCTACCCCTAAAAGATTTAAGATTATTTGCTGATGAAGAATTAGGGAGAGAATTAGGATTTGTGGAAGGAGTGGCAGTAGTGGACGTGATTGGGGGAGTTAGAGAAGAAATTCAAGTTAATATTGACCTGCAGCGATTACAATCTTTAGGAGTGGGATTAAATCAGGTTTTAGACACCCTAGAAAGACGTAATCAGGACATCTCTGGTGGCCGACTAGAGGGAGAAACAGGGGAACCTTTAACCCGCTCGGTGGGGAAATTTAAAAACGTAGCGGACATTCAAGATTTAGCACTGACCGATAGTAATAATCCCGAAGAAAAAATCTATCTGCGGGATGTGGCCAGAGTTATCGATGGGACAGAAGAACAAAGAATTTTTGTCACCCTAAATGGAAAAAATGCCGTCAGGGTTAGCGTCCAAAAACAACCGAATGCGAACACGATTGCTGTGGTAGAAGGGGTCAAAAAACGCATTGCCGAATTAAAAAAATCCGGGTTAATTCCAGAGGGGATACAAGTTGTCCCCACTACCGATGAGTCTGTATTTATCCAAAACGCGGTTAATAACGTGGTTTCTTCGGGATTAGCGGGGACAATTTTAGCAGGATTGACTGTATTCGTCTTTCTGGGTTCCCTGCGACAGACTTTTATCATTATCCTAGCGATTCCTCTTTCTACCCTCGTCGCAATTATCTGTATGAAGTTATTCGGGTTATCGATAAATGTGTTTAGTTTGGGAGGATTGGCCCTAGGAGTGGGTATCGTGGTAGATAATTCCATTGTCATGCTGGAAAATATTGCCCTCAAAGTTAATCAAAACCAAAATAAGCGAGATTTTTTAGAAATTGCCCGGAATAGCAGCCAAGAGGTAGAATCTGCTTTAGTGGCCTCCACTGCGACTAATCTCGTCTCTATCCTGCCATTTTTATTACTGGGTGGTTTTATTTCCCTACTGTTTAACGAGATTATCCTCACTATCAGTTTTGCTGTGGCTGCTTCTCTGCTGTGTGCGTTAACCGTTGTTCCCATGTTAGCCAGTCGTTTGTTAAATATGCGGGTTTCTAGTGGTATTCAGCGATTTTGGCTCTTAAGAGTCTTTAGTCAACGTCTAGAAGGTTTAACTATTCTCTACGGTCGTTTTTTAGCTAAAATCATCCGCTACAGAATACTTGTTATCCTACTGGCCTTTTTAATTTTAGGGGGAAGTAGTTTTTATCTCTGGCAATATATCCCCCAAGAAGTCTTTAGTCGTATTCAAACCGGACAGGTGAACGTTTTTGCCCAATTTCCCCCCGGTACCAATTTAAATACTAACCGTCAGGTGATGCGGGAAGTAGAAAAGATTTTATTATCACAACCGGAAACTCAGTATGTTTTTACTACCAGTGGCGGTTCTCTTTTTGGTACAACTACCAATGAAAATATTTTGCGCGCTTCTAGTACGATTAATCTCAAAAAAGGCACTAATACAGAAGCATATATCGAACGCATGAGCAAAGCATTAGAGCAATTAAACCTCGTTAACGTGCGTTTGCGTCTCACCCCCGGTCAAGTGCGCGGTATTATTCTTAATAACTCTCCCTCCGTTGGTGCCGATGTGGATGTGATGTTACAGGGACGCGATGGCAAAACTTTAGAGCAAGCTGGTGAAGAAATCCTCAGTATTCTCGATGAAAAAGTCCCTAGTGTGCGTTTTCGTGCCGATGCTGACCCCAGACAACCAGAAATCCAGATTAAACCCGATTGGACGCGCTTAAATAGTTTGGGATTGAGTACCCCAGAAGTGGGACAAACGGTACAGACCGCTATTCAAGGATTTATCCCCACCCAACTGCAACGGGGAGAAAGATTAATCGATATCCGGGTGCAATTGGACCCCAACTCGCAGCAAACCATTAGTGACCTATCACAAATACCGATTTTTGTCAATAGGCAAGAAGACTTAAAATTAGCAGATATCGCCCAGATTGAAGCGGGAAAAACCCCAGGGGTCATCCAGAGAATCAATCAGCGTCAAGTTTTTATTATTATCGGCAGTTTGGTCGAGGGAGCGAAATTAAGTGACGCACTCGCAGGGGTAAAATCGGTTTTAAATTCCACTCCCTTACCTGATGGTATCAGCATTTTACCCAGTGCTGCTGCCACGTCTAATCAAGAAATTCAGGGTTCTTTGGGTTTATTAGCGGGTTTATCGGTATTTTTAGTCTTTGTGGTCATGGCCGTGCAGTATAACTCGCTCATAGACCCTTTGGTGATTATGTTAACCGTTCCTTTGGCCCTAGCGGGGGGAATTTTTGGACTATATTTGACCAAAACCCCGATCAATGCCATTGTCATCGTCGGGGTGGTTTTATTGGTGGGCATTGTGGTTAATAACGGGATTATTATGGTGGAATTAGCCAATCAATTGCGGCAAGAATTCGGTTTTACTCGACTACAAGCTATTTTAAAGGCCGCTCCCCAACGTTTACGACCGATTTTAATGACTACCGTGACCACGGTTTTAGGTTTATTTCCCCTCGCTTTAGGATTGGGAGAGGGGGGAGAATTCCTGCAGCCTTTAGGAATTGTCGTTTTTTCGGGCTTGTCTTTAGCAACTCTGTTAACTCTCTTTATTATTCCCTGTTTTTACGTTTTATTCTCCACAAAATAATCCCCTTGCACAGTGGGAAGTGGGGAGAGGGGAGAAGGGAGAAGGGAGAATAAATAAAAACAGTCTCCCGACTCCCGACTCCTGAATTCTGACTCGGAGAATACTGTCTCCTAACCGAATCTTGGCTAAATATAAGCAAAAATTATTGATTAACTCCCAAAACTTGAGAATATTTAAATTAACATTACGCAATATTTACAAATTCTTAAGAATTAATTGAGAAAGATTTTTATTTAACAACGATGTTCCAATGGTTACAGCGATTTGATAGAATTTCATAATGGTTTATCTTGTAATTTTTTGGGCGGCAACGGTTGAAACCCTTACCACACCTAGAAGGTGATCCTAATTAAGACGGGTAAATTAGTCAATTTCACCCACAACGATGATCTTTTTTTTGTGTAGTTTTATTGCAAAAAAAAAGTTTTTTTGACAAAAAGCACAAAGTATGATAGTAACCCAATGTATTTCTGGCTGCCAGTAGTTATTGTAGAGTGGGAGTTGGGGAGTATTTTCAGTGATCAGTAAACAATGAACTGAAAACTCGCATCTGATAACTGATAACTGATAACTGATAACTGACTTCTAACCCGACAAAAAACCTATTCAGCAAACCCTAAGTTAAATAAGCGATAGTTACTCCCGAACCGCCCTCATTTTGGGGTGCTAATTGAAAGCGTTTTACCTGGGGATGACGGGATAGGAAATCGTGAACACCTTGACGCAATTTCCCCGTACCTTTACCGTGAATAATCCATAATATACCCGATGGGGTAGCCCTGACGATCGCCTGTTCGATATCCGTTTCTGACTCTGCCACCCTGGAACCGCGAATATCGACGGTATTATTAGAAGTACGAATTAAAGGAGTCTCCTGGGGTTTTGCGGGAGTTTGTGGCAAATTTTTGGCAGGTTTTGGCACAGTTTCCACTTTTTGACCATCCAAAGACTCAATCTGATCTAAGGGTAGGGTCATCTTCATCATACCGAAACGCAGGGAAATCTCCTCTGATTCTGATGAAATTGCTAAAACTTCGGCAGTTTGTCCCAAATTGGGCAAGCGTACCCTTTCCCCCACTTGCGGACGATAATTAACCTTAGTTTTTTCCGTTTTTGGTAATAACCTTTCTGCGATCGCAGTTAACTCCTCTGTGGCTTTTTGGGCATCTTTACCGGTTTTTGTTCCCGCTTGCAACCGGCGAATAACCTCATTAATCTCTGCTTTTGCAGATAATAAAGCTTTTTGTATCTCCTGGTCTTGATAACGCTTTAATTCTCGCTCTCTCTCCTGTAGAGAATTAGCCCGCGTGGACACCTCTGTATAAAATTTCTCCGTTTGTTGCAGTAATTGACTAGCTTCCTTAGCTTTTGACTCCTGTTCCCGTCTTTGCGCTTCCAAACCGGCAATTACTTGATTTATCTCCTCCGATAACCCACCCAGATGATTTCTCGCTTCGGCCACAATTTCGGGATTCAATCCCAAACGCTGGGCAATAGTTAAAGCATTAGAACGCCCCGGAATGCCCCATAATAGTCGATAAGTGGGGGAAAGAGTGCGATCATCAAACTCTACCGAGGCATTTTCAAAGCGAGAATCTCGATACTTCAACGCTTTTAATTCCCCGTAGTGAGTGGTAGCCACCGTCAGTAAACTATGATCGGCGAGGTATTGTAAAATAGCGATCGCTAAAGGACTTCCCTCGGCTGGATCCGTACCTGCTCCCACCTCATCGAGTAAAACCAAGGAACGAGAATTTAAAGCCGCTAAAATGCGGACAATCCGGCGAATGTGACCCGAAAAAGTCGATAAACTCTGTTGTAAAGACTGTTCATCCCCGATATCGGCCAAAACCTGATCGAACCAGGGTATCTCCACTGGTTCCCGCGCCGGAATAAACAAGCCCGCTTTCGCCATTAAAGCCGCTAATCCGAGGGTTTTTAAAGTAACGGTTTTTCCGCCAGTATTTGGTCCGGTGATGGCAACAACCCGAATTTCTGGGCTAATCTGCACATTTATTGGTACGACCTCCCCCCCCTGTTCGTGGTGTTTTTGCCACCAGAGCAAAGGGTGACGCAAATTCCGTAAAGTAATCGTTTCCGAACCATCGATAAAGCGGGGGGGATTACCCTCTAACCATAAACTGTAACGGGCTCTAGCGGTGGCCAGATCGAGCCTAGTAGCGATCGCTAGTAAATATTCTAAGTCCTCAAAGGCTTCGGCGATCAGATTACTTAACTGCCGCAGGATTTTTTCTTCTTCGATTTGTTCCTGACGACGATATTGCCGTAGTTGATTGCCTTGGTCAACGATAGAGTGAGGTTCAATGTAAAAAGTAGCCCCTGTGCTGGAAGTATCGTGAATTATCCCCGGTATTTGCTCTTTTTGCGCTGCTTTGACGGGAATCACCCAGCGGTCGCTTCTTTGGGTAATCACCGCTTCTTGGATAGCCCCCCCCTGTTTTTGCATGATATCCTGTAATTTTCGGTAAATTCGCTCTCTAATCACCTTCATTTGTCCCCGAATTTCCCGTAATTGGGGACTAGCGCGATCAGATATCCGGCCATCTTCATCGATACAACGGTGTATTTCCTGTTCTATCTCTGGATAGGTGCGAATTTCCGCTACTAACTCTTTTAAAACTGGTATATCTTCCTGTTCGTCAATTAAACGGCGTAAACGTCGCACTCCCGCTAAAGTCGTGGCAATATTTAAAAGTTCCTGTCCCGATAATAAACCCCCCAGATGCGCCCTTTCTAGGGCATCGCCGATGTCGCTAATCCCATCAAAGGAAAGACGACTATCTAATTTTTGTTCTAAGCTATAAACTTCTTTGGTTTGGGAGAGTAGGTTTAAACTTTCCTCTTTGCTTTCCGGTAACGGCAATTGACGAATTGCGATCGCACCTAGTTTAGTCGCTGCAAAAGTAGCTAGGTGTTGACATAGCCGCGGCCATTCCAATAATTCTAGGGTTTCGTCTTGAATCAATTTTGTAGTTTTTTATAATACGCTTTGTATTTCTAGTCTAACCGGATTTGGTCTGATTTTTGCAGGAGGCAGGGGGCGGTCGGCGGTCGGCAGTAGATAGTAAACCCACATCTGATAACTGATAACTGATCACTGTATCTAAATTCCTTTCTGGAGAGAGAATTGCACCTGTTTAAATTCTTGTTTTAAACGTTGTTTGAGTTTGTCGGGGATGGGACGGGAACCGTAGGCGGTATAATAACCTGCTACAGAGTTTAAAGCTGTTTGCATAGTAGTGAAAGAACGCAAACCCCCGGATTTTTTATCTCGTCGGTAGAGGGAGATGTAATCGTTGATTTGTTCCTTTGCCTGCGACTCAACTGCCGCTTTATTCGGGTCATCTTTGACTAAATCAAGGGCTGTGGTTAAAGTTTCAATCACCGTCAGGGTATCCTTTCCATAATTGCCCGTTAACCCCGAACTACTAGAACAACCCATCAATCCGATGACAAGGACGAGAACCAAAGCTAATAAGCGAGAAATGTAAGGTTTTAGAGACATATTTTCAACACCATAAGTTAATCCCAAGTCACCTTATCCTATCAGGAAACCGTGACCAGTTCTCCATGAGAGTCAACCGGCTGCAAAAATCAGGGGTCAACTGGGGGTAAATAGCCAAAATATAGGCTTTTTGGGCTGCAAAAGCCCCATTTTTGCCTAAAAGTTGCGATGCCATCAACCCGGAGTGAGTTGCGATAAGGCACTGGTGGCGGTTGCCTTTTGTCTAAAACCCATAACTTTTGTACCTCAGCAGACTGAAAAACGCTATATCAGTGATCAATTCCCCAACCGTGCCACTTCCCCACTCGATCGAGTACAATAGAGTGTTCAGCAAAAGTGATCGGCTATTAGCTTTGATTAGTCCTTCGGTAAGAATATAAACCAGAGAAAAGAGCCATTAAGAGCGGCAATCAGCTGAAAAAGCTCAAAAACTGAATTTTAGGCTGAAGGCTGACGGTAGCTTGCTGAAAGCTGAATCCATTGATAATTTTTTTATTTGAATCGCCGTGGTTATCCAAATCGACTCAACTCAAAACTACGAAACCAAAACCCAAGAGATCGCTAGACAACTTTTAGCCGAAACTCGCGAAAAAAAAGGTCTTTGGTCTGCTTTACAGGATCAAATGCGTTGGGATGATAAATTACTCGATTGGGCCATGTCTAACCCCAATTTACGAGTACAATTATTCCGTTTTATTGATTGTTTACCCGCTTTACGCAGTAATGCCGAGATCGCTAATCATCTCCAACAATACCTCGGTGATGCCTCCGTAGAACTGCCCAGTGCGCTGAAAAGTATCCTCAACTTTAGTGATCCTAACTCCCTGCCGGCTCAAACGGCCGCCAGTGTGATCAGTAAATCCGTAGAAACCTTAGCTCGTAAGTATATCGCCGGGGAAGACCTAGGACAAATTACTCGCACTGTCACCCGTCTGCGCAAGGAAAAAATGGCTTTTACTATAGATCTCCTCGGTGAAGCGGTAATTACTGAAGCAGAAACCCAAGTTTATCTAGAAAGTTATCTCGATTTAATGACCCATTTGGCTCAAGAAGCGACTAAATGGAATAAAGTTAGCCAAATTGATGAAGCGGACGGCGACTTACTACCACAAGTGCAGGTTTCTGTCAAGCTAACTGCCTTTTATTCTCAGTTTGATCCCATAGATCCCATTGGCAGTAAGGAGAAAGTCTGCGATCGCATTCGCCTACTGTTGCGACGCGCTCAGGAGTTAGGGGTAGCAGTCCATTTTGATATGGAACAGTACGTTTATAAAAACCTCACCCTGGCTATCCTAAAAGAATTACTCCTAGAAGAAGAATTTCGCAGTCGTACCGATATTGGCATCACCCTACAGGCATATTTAAGAGATTCTGCCCAAGATTTACAAGATTTAATTAATTGGGCTAAAAAGCGCGGTTATCCCCTGACTGTCCGGCTAGTCAAAGGTGCTTACTGGGATCAGGAAACGATTAAATCTAGGCAAAATCACTGGCCACAGCCAGTATATAACGAAAAATCCGCCACAGATGCCAATTATGAGCGTATGACACGGTTATTATTGGAAAATCATCAATATTTATACGCTGCTATCGGTAGTCATAACGTGCGATCGCAAGCTCTGGCTTGTGCGATCGCAGAAAGTTTACAAATTCCCCGTCGTCGCTTTGAAATGCAGGTATTGTACGGCATGGGCGACCAATTAGCCAAAGCCTTAGTGAAGCGGGGTCATCGGGTGCGGGTGTATTCCCCCTACGGACAACTTTTACCCGGTATGGCCTACCTAATCCGCCGTTTATTAGAAAATACCGCTAATAGTTCCTTCCTACGGCAAAATTTGGAGGATCGTCCCGTGGAAGATTTAATCGCAGCCCCCCGGGTTTTAGGCAAGGATAACCCGATTATCCCCGGTTTTCCCAATGCCCCCGATACAGATTATGCCAACGAGCAATTAAGAAATAAAGCCAATCAAGCCCTTAATTTTGTCAAAAATTCCCTCGGTAAGACCTATTTACCCCTAATTAATGGCGAATACGTCACCACCAATGTTCAAATTAATTCCGTTAATCCCTGTAACCCGCAGGAAATAGTGGGAAAAGTAGGCTTAATTGAGGTGGAACAGGCAGAAAAAGCGATCATAGCGGCTAAACAGGCTTTTCCCGCTTGGAAACGCACCCCAGTGGCTAAAAGAGCCGAAATACTACGAAAAGCGGCAGATTTGATGGAAGCGCGACGACACGAGTTATCGGCCTGGATTTGTTTGGAAGTGGGCAAAGTTATCCAACAGGCGGATCCAGAAGTGTCAGAAGCGATCGATTTTTGCCGTTATTACGCCTCCGAGATGGAAAGACTGGATTTAGGGCATAATTTCGACGTAGCAGGCGAAAATAATCGTTATTCCTACCAACCCCGGGGTATTGCTTTAGTGATTTCTCCCTGGAATTTCCCTCTAGCGATCGCAGTTGGGATGACAGTAGCAGCTTTAGTAGCAGGTAACTGCACGCTATTGAAACCGGCTGAGACTTCTTCGGTAATTACGGCGAAATTTGCCGAGATTCTCCTAGAAGCTGGTATTCCTGCCGGAGTCTTCCAATATATCCCGGGTAAAGGTTCCCAGGTGGGGGCGCATTTAGTTAGCCATCCCGATGTTCACCTAATCGCCTTCACCGGTTCACGAGAAGTGGGCTGTCGCATCTATACAGATGCCTCTATCGTGCAAAAGGGTCAAAAACACCTAAAACGAGTTATCGCCGAAATGGGCGGCAAAAATGCCCTAATTGTCGATGAGAGTGCCGATTTAGATCAGGCCGTTGTCGGTGCGGTTAAGTCGGCTTTTGGCTACACCGGCCAGAAATGTTCGGCCTGTTCGCGGATAATCGTTCTGGAAAGCGTCTATGATAGCTTTGTGGATCGCTTTGTTGAGGCTACCAAGTCCCTCAATATCGGGCCGACGGATTTACCGAGTACGGAAGTAGGACCGGTTATCGACGAGAAAGCTCAGGCAAGAATTCGGGAATACATCGAAACTGGCAAAAAAGAGGCAGAATTAGCCCTAGAGATGCCAATTCCAGAAGTGGGTTACTTCGTCAGTCCCACCGTCTTTAAGAATGTTCCCCCCGATGCGGTGATTGCCAGGGAGGAGATTTTTGGTCCAGTGGTGGCGATTATCAAAGTGAGCAATTTCGAGGAAGCTTTAGCTGTAGCTAACGGAACCGACTATGCTTTAACCGGTGGCTTATATTCTCGCACTCCTGCCCATATTAACCGAGCTATGGAGGAATTTGAAGTGGGAAACCTCTATATTAACCGGGGAATCACCGGCGCGATTGTCTCCCGTCAACCCTTCGGGGGTTTCAAGATGTCGGGGGTAGGTTCCAAAGCAGGGGGTCCCGATTATCTGCTGCAATTCCTCGAACCTCGTCACATCAGCGAGAATATTCAACGTCAGGGATTTGCACCGATTGAAGGGGCTGATTAGGCGATATAGCTAAAATTGGCTATTATTGGGGGTTTATACCCCCCAAATCTAGTTCATTTATCGGCTAATACTAAATCCGGTTATTAAAGACTGATTATTTATTCCTCCTTTTGCCTATTGCCTTTTTGCCTATTGCCTATCCTAATATGTAGCCTATACTCAACGGATTTAGTATTACCCGATTTCTTGGCTGTCAACCTACTGCTATATACTTAAGTTTACAATTGCGTCAGCCCATCAAGAAAAGACTATGACGATTGAAACCGTTGCCACAAAACCCTTTAGTGACCAGAAACCGGGGACTTCCGGACTGCGAAAATCCGTTCCCGTTTTTCAACAACCCCATTATCTGGAAAATTTTATTCAAGCTATCTTCAATACTTTAGACGGTATCGAGGGTCAAACCCTAGTTGTCGGTGGAGATGGTCGTTATTATAACCGTCAAGCTATTCAAACTATCCTGAAAATCGCCGCCGCTAACGGTATCGGTAGAATCCTCGTGGGAACCGATGGTATTGTCTCCACTCCCGCTATTTCTGGGTTAATTCGGGAAAATAACGCTTTTGGCGGTATTGTTCTCTCCGCTAGTCATAACCCCGGCGGTCCAGAGGGGGATTTTGGCATTAAGTACAATATTACTAACGGCGGACCGGCCCCGGAAAATATCACCGATGCAATTTATGCTGAGACGAAGGTGATTAGCAGTTATAAAATCCTCTTAGGGGCCGATATTAACCTCGATCGCCCCGGTTCCTTTAAACTGGGAACTATGGATGTGGAAGTGATTGATGCGGTTACTCCCTACGTCAAAATGATGGAAAAGATTTTTGATTTCGATCGCATTCAGGCCCTACTCACTTCTGGTAAGTTTAAAATGTGCATGGATTCTCTCCATGCGGTGACGGGTCCCTACGCTTATGCCCTATTTGAACAGCGTTTAGGCGCGCCCAAGGGTACAGTATTAAATGGTGTTCCCCTAGAGGACTTTGGTGGTGGTCATCCCGATCCTAATCTAGTCTATGCCCATGATCTGGTAGAAATTCTCTTCGGTCAAGAAGCCCCGGATTTTGGGGCTGCTTCCGATGGAGATGGCGATCGCAATATGATCCTCGGTCAGAATTTTTTTGTTACCCCCAGTGATAGTTTAGCTGTACTAACTGCCAACGCTCATCTAGTACCAGGCTATCAAAATGGTATCACGGGAGTGGCGCGATCGATGCCCACCAGTGCGGCGGCCGATCGCGTAGCGGCTAAACTGGGAATTGACTGTTATGAAACTCCCACCGGTTGGAAATTCTTCGGTAATTTGTTGGATGCGGGGAAAGCAACCCTTTGCGGGGAGGAAAGTTTCGGCACGGGTTCCAATCATATTCGCGAAAAAGATGGTTTATGGGCGGTTCTTTTCTGGTTAAATATTTTGGCAGTTAAAGGGGAATCTGTAGAGGCAATTGTCCGCAGTCATTGGCAAGAATTTGGCCGCAATTTCTATTCTCGCCATGATTATGAAGAAGTCGCCTTAGAACCGGCTAAAGAGATGATGGCACGTCTCCAGAAGCTGGTTTTAGACCTTAAGGGTCAACAATTTGGTAACTATGAAGTGGAATATGCCGATGATTTTAGCTATACCGATCCCGTGGATGGTAGTGTGAGTAAAAATCAAGGGATTCGCATTGGTTTTACCGATGGTTCTCGGATTATTTACCGTCTCTCGGGTACGGGAACTAAAGGGGCAACTCTCCGGGTTTATCTAGAAAGTTATGAACCGGACGCAAGTAAACACGATATCGACACCCAAAAGGCCCTACAGCCGTTAATTGATTTAGCCGAAGAAATCGGTCAAATTCGTCAATCCACCGGACGGGAACAACCCACGGTTATTACCTAGGGTTGGTTGAAAAAGTTTCTCATGGGGGCAGGGTGTGGGGTTTTAACCATTTTCAGGGGGCTGGCACTTTTTGATCTCAAAAAAGCCGAAAGATAACAAGGTTTTTAGATTTATTCAGCCAGCCCTATCTATTGCCCATAGCTTGTCCGGCGAGATAACCGGTAGTCCAAGCGCTTTGAAAATTAAATCCCCCCGTGACTGCATCGATATCTAGTACCTCCCCGGCAAAATATAACCCCGCACAGATTTTACTTTCCATAGTTTTAAAATCCACTTCCTGAAGATTCACTCCCCCAGAGGTGACAAATTCCTCCTTAAACACCCCTTTGCCTTTGATTTGATATTCCCCTTGCTGTAATTCAATCATTAATCGATTGAGAGTATTTTTAGATAATTCTGTCCAGGGAGTTTCCGAGTTAACAGTCAAGTAACTTAATAAACTCTGCCAAAGACGCTTAGGTAACTGTTCAAAAGGACAATAATTAAAAAGTTTTCTTTTGGGATATTCACTTTTAGTTTGTAAGATAATTTCTCGCAATTTTTCAGGATGATAATCCCCTAACCAATTAATTATTAAAGGCATTCGGTAATGATGCTCGTGAAGTACCCGCGCTCCCCAAGCAGAGAGTTTTAAAATAGCCGGTCCACTGACTCCCCAATGGGTAATTAATAAAGATCCGATTTGTTCTAATTTACTCCCCCCAAGACGAACTCGCACTTTATCCACAGTAACCCCTAACAAATCTTGCAGACGAGGATCGGCAATTTGAAAGGTAAATAAAGAGGGGACGGGAGAGACTAGAGAATGACCTAAATCTTGAGCGGTGCGATAACCAAAAGGACTACTTCCCGTAGCAATTAACAGCTTGTCTGCCCTAATTTGCTCATCTTTTTTTAATTCAATCAAAAAACTTTCTTCCTGTTTTTTTACCGATTTAACTGGGGAATTTAGCCTTAAATCAACCCCAGCAAAAGTCGCACTTTCCCGCAGACAATTAACAATAGTTTCAGAATTATCGGTACTGGGAAACATTCGCCCATCCGCTTCTGTTTTGAGTTTTACCCCCCGCAATTCAAACCATTTAATAGTATCTTGAGGTTGAAACCGACTAAAAGCTCCCCGTAGTGCTTTGCCACCGCGAGGATAATAATTAACCAATTGGGAAACATCAAAACAATGATGGGTTACATTACAGCGTCCCCCTCCCGAAATCCGCACTTTCGCCAGAGGTTCTTTTGCCGCTTCTAGGATAGTAACGCCAGCTTTTGGGTTAGATTCTGCCGCTTTAATTGCCCCAAAAAATCCCGCTGCCCCGCCACCAATTACGACTATTTGAGTCATATGTCAAGGAAAAAGTTAAGTTTAAACCGCCAAAAATCGCTGAATGACTTCTTGACTTAATTCGCTCGTGAAACCAGAAGCAACAATTCCCCCTTTCTGCATGGCGTAATATCGATCAGCTTGGCGGACAAAATGCAGGTGTTGTTCTACTAATAAAACGGCGATTCCTTTGCTGGCCACAATACGCCGCACCGCCGCTTCAATTTCGAGAATAATTGACGGTTGAATTCCTTCCGTGGGTTCATCTAAAATTAATAATTTCGGTTCTCCGACTAAGGCGCGAGCGATGGCTAATTGCTGTTGTTGTCCCCCGCTTAAATCTCCTCCCATCCGCGATAACATGGTTTTTAAAACGGGAAATAAATCAAAGATTTCTTCGGGAATTGTGGCATTTTTTCTCCTTGTGGGTAAAGCTTCTAAACCGAGAATTAAATTTTCTTTTACCGTTAAACGGGGAATAATATCCCTACCCTGCGGCACATAACCCAGTCCTAATCTGGCTCTTTGATCTGAGGTTTTATTAATCAGGTTTTCTTGCTCATAACTAATTGCTCCCGCTCGCGGTTTTAAGATACCCATCAAGGTTTTTAATAGGGTAGTTTTACCCACGCCATTACGTCCAATTAAACAGACCATTTCTCCCGCATTAATGTTGAGATCAACATTTCTTAAAATATGACTTTCTCCGTAGTAAACATTGAGATCAGATATGTGTAA
Source organism: Microcystis aeruginosa NIES-4325 (assembly GCF_008974145.1). Classification (GTDB taxonomy): domain Bacteria; phylum Cyanobacteriota; class Cyanobacteriia; order Cyanobacteriales; family Microcystaceae; genus Microcystis; species Microcystis aeruginosa_G. The sequence goes on from NZ_BJKP01000005.1 coordinate 143,403, forward strand.
CATTGTCAACCCTTTTTAACTAATTTTAATCATTTTACTTTCTTATTCTTCCGAGGAACCTAGATAAACTTCAATAACTTTCGGATCATTTTGGATTTGCTCCATATTCCCCTCACAGAGAACAGTTCCTTGATGTAAAACCGTGACTTTGCGGGCAATTTGACGGACGAATTCCATATCATGTTCAATGACAATAATTGAATGACTTTCCGCTAGATTTAATAACAAATTACCCACGTTTTCCGTTTCCTCATCGGTTAATCCTGCTACGGGTTCATCTACTAGCAGTAAATCTGGTGACTGGGCCACTAATTGGCCAATTTCTAAGCGTTGTTTTTCGCCGTGGGACAGTAAAGAAGCGGATAAATCAGCTTTAGCAGTTAACCCGATAGTTTCCAATAAACCAATAACTTTTCTGCTATCTTCTAGGGGAGGACGACCGAAAAGAGTTGAGAAAACATTTTTATTGCGATTACTAACTAAATCGAGATTTTCTCGGACAGTTAGATTTAAATATACCCTGGGAGTTTGGAATTTGCGACCAATACCTAAACGAGCGATCGCATATTCGGGAATTTTGCGGAGATCTCGACCTTTAAATAATACCCGTCCGATGGTGGGTTGCACTTTCCCCGTAATCACATCTAAAAACGTGGTTTTTCCCGCACCATTAGGACCGATAATCACCCGCAATTCTCCCGTATCCATACTGAAATTAAGATTATTGAGAGCTTTAAAACCCCCAAAACTAACGGTGAGATTCTCGATTTCTAAGATTTTTCCAGTCATAATTTCTAAGAGGATGTAGGGAATAGGGGTGATAGGGTGATGGTGTGATGGGGATTAGGGAGAGGGGAGAAAAAAGCTGTCTCCTGACTCCTGACTCCTGATAGCTAAGATCACTTATGCTCTAATTCTTCTTTTTCCAGTTGCACTTCTGGATCTTCCTCAATACTAGGATAGGTAATTAAAGTTTTGCGGAAACCAAAATGAGTCAGCAAACGTTTAATCCCACCGAGAATACCATCGGGAAGCACTGTCACCACAATTAGGAATAAGGCCCCTTGGAAAAATACCCAGACTTCTGGAAATTGTTCGCTTAAAAAAGTTTGGGCCAGGCGTACCAATAAAGTACCGACAACTGCCCCTACAAGGGTAGCACGTCCCCCCACAGCCACCCAAATCACCATTTCAATGGAAAAAGCGACATCCATAGAGTTAGGAGTGATAATTCCCGTTTGCACGGTATAAAGAGCGCCGGCAACACCAGCAATTGCCCCAGAAATGGCAAAAACTAACACCTTAAACCAAGTAGGATCATAACCGGAAAAACGGACACGCACCTCATCATCGCGAACGGCGACTAATAAGCGCCCAAATCTGCCCGTAGTTAACCAACGACAGAGGAGATAAATGGCCAGTAAACAGACAATTGTGAGTAAATAAAAGGCCACTTGAACGGCATCAGAACCCACCAGCAACCCGAAAATTGTTTGGGTATCGGTTTTTAAGCCATTAGTGCCGTTAATTAACTTTTGTTGACCGTTAAAAAAGTTAAAAAATACCAGTAAAGCCGCTTGGGTCAAAATCGAGAAATAAACCCCTTTAATGCGATTGCGGAAGATTAAATAACCTAACAATCCCGCCACGATCGCTGGTACGATAATTAGGGCTAGAATTGTCAAAGGTAGTGAATAAAAAGGTTGCCAAATAAAAGGTAATTCTGTCACCCCGTAGAGAGTAAAAAATTCGGGCATTTGTCCGGGTGGTAACTGAAGATTTAGGTACATGGCTAAAGAGTAACCACCGAGGGCAAAAAAGATGCCATGACCAAGACTTAATAAACCCGTATAACCCCAGATTAAATCTATCCCCAAAGCGACAATAGCCAGGGAAAGAAATCGCCCCAATAAACGCAAACGGAAAGCCGACAAAGCTAAGGGCAGCAACACCGCAAAGATGACCACTAAACCAACAATAACAGCGATTTCCGTGATTAACTTTTTCTTCTCCCGTTGTCGGGATTCGTTTCTAGTGATGGTTTCGGTAATCATAATCTATAACTCGGCAGTACGTCCTTTAGGAGGAAAAATTCCCGCAGGTTTGAATTGCAAGAAAGCAATAATTAAAGCAAAAATCATCACTTTGGCCATGCTAGTGGTGGAGAAAAAGACGAAGAAATCCGTTAGGGGTTTTAGTGCTGCCACGGAACCGGACATCAGGGCAAAAGTTCCCGAACCAATTAAATAATTAGCCACACCAATGGCCATGGCTGCGATAATAGTTCCCAGTAGATTACCCACTCCTCCCACCACCACTACCATGAAGGTATCAACAATATAATTTTGTCCCACATTTGGACCGACGGAACCCAAGAAACTAATCGCACAACCGGCAACTCCAGCTAATCCCGAACCGAGGGCAAAAGTCAAAGCATCCACTTGATTGGTGGGAATGCCTAAACAGGCACTCATCTGGCGATTTTGGGTGACGGCACGAATGCGTAAACCCCAAGAAGATTTATTTAAAAACCAATAAGTCCCTAACAAACAAATAGCAGTTAAAATGATAATAAATATACGGGTATAGGGCATTTGAAAACCCAGTAAAGGTAAACCTCCTCGTAACCAAACAGGAGCGGTGACATCGACGTTTCTGGCACTAAACCAGGGTCGAGCGAGAACGGGATTAAAAGATAAAAGATAGCCTAATAATCCAGCGATAGCTAGGGATAAAGGCAGGGTGACACCGATAGCTAAATTGCGAATTCTCTCCCAATCTAAGCGACGAGTTAACAGGGTCATTGCCCCAAAAAATAAGAGACAGAAAACTATTAAACTAATTACTAATAATCCGTTGACACTTCTGACAAATTGCTGCAGAATTAAGCTGACTCCCCAAGTAGCCAGCAGCGTTTCTAGGGGTCTGCCGTAGAGGAACCTAATCACCCCTCTTTCTAATAATAATCCAGCCAATCCCGACACTAAAAAAGCTATCGGTAGGGCGAATAAAACATAGGTATCAAAGAAGGGAGAACCGAAACCTTTAAAGACATTCTGCACCACAAAAGTACTGTAGGCCCCTAACATCATCAACTCACCGTGAGCGAGATTAATCACCCCCATCAGTCCAAAGACAATCGCCAGTCCTAAAGCGGCCAGCAATAGCACAGAACCGATGCTAATACCATTAAACAATCCTTCTAATAATGCTGACACTTTTCCTTATTCCCGTGCATTTTTAAGTTTTAAAGAGGGGGGTGAACATTAATGTCCACCTCACCCTCGTTATTATCTGGAAAAATTCTTAAAACTAGGATTTTTCCATTTTGAACTTACCGCCCTTAGCCGGATCCGTCCAGTCACAGGCAAAGCCCTTAGTTTCGGGGACAAATTGGTTCCAGGGTTGCGGATCCACTACCCCCGGAGTTGACCAAACGATGTCAAATAGACCATCATCTCTCACCTGACCAATGCGGACGGTTTTGGAGATATGATGATTGGGGAACATTTCCACCGGTCCTTCGGGAGCATCGAATTTCTGTCCTACGGCTGCGGCGCGAACTTTGTCCAGATCATCGGCGGTTGCCGCTTTTTCCACCGCTTGCTTCCAGAGATAGACCATGATGTAGGCCGCTTCCATGGGGTCGTTAGTGACGCGATCCTCACCATATTTAGCTCGAAAAGCCGCAACAAATTTCTTGTTAGCGGGGGTATCTACGGTTTGGAAATAGTTCCAACAAGCGTATTGACCGAGGAGATATTCCTTACCAATCTGTTTAACTTCTTCCTCAGCAACACTCACCGACATGACTGGATATTTATCGGGAGTTAAACCAGCCGCTTGCAGTTGTTTAAAGAAAGCCACGTTACTATCACCGTTGAGGGTGTTGAAAATAACGCCGCCATCGGGTAAAGCTTGCTTAATTTTGGTGATAATCGGGGTAACTTCCGTGTTACCTAGGGGTAGATAGTCTTCGCCCACGGTTTCGCCGCCTTTCGCTTTTAGCTGCTCTTTAATAATCGTGTTGGCGGTGCGGGGAAAAACGTAATCGGAACCGACGAGGAAGAATTTTTTCCCTTTATTTTCCAGCAACCAAGTCACTGCCGGCTCGATCTGCTGGTTAGGTGCGGCACCGGTGTAGAAGATATTTCTAGAACACTCTTGACCCTCGTACTGGACGGGATACCAGAGCATATGGTTTTTGGCTTCAAACACGGGTAAAACCGCCTTACGACTGGCGGAAGTCCAACAACCGAAGACAGTCGCAACTTTGTCCTGATCGATCAGTTTGGTGGCTTTTTCGGCAAAAGTTGGCCAATCGGAAGCGCCATCCTCCACCACTGCCTCGATCTGTTTACCAAGAACACCACCGGCGGCATTGATTTCCTCGATCGCCAGTTTTTCCGCATCAACTACGCTGGTTTCACTGATGGCCATGGTGCCACTGAGGGAGTGCAGAATACCCACCTTAATTGTCTCTCCAGAAGCTGGAGCAGGACTAGCAGCTGGGCTAGGACTAGCCGTCGGAGTTTGGCTTTGATTGCCACCGCAAGCTTTTAACAGAATACTGGTTCCCAAAGCGGCAGAACCGTACAGGAGAAATTTACGTCGTCCTAAATTTGACATGATGATCTTGAACTAACCTCGCTGACAATATTAGCTACTTCACACGGATGTTTTTGCTGAGGAGATTTTCGGCAATTTTTCTACGAATATCTGTGTGATATTAAGGCTAGGTTAGCAGATTTTTTGTAATTTTCGCTACTTTTTAGATGTTTTTTGTAATTTTCGCTACTTTTTTAGGAAAAATTAATTATTTTTAGGGAGTTTGCCTCAGTTATTTAGCTATCAGGAGTCAGTAGCCAGGAGTCAGGAGAATTAAGAATGAAAAATCATCAATTAAATGGTCTATTATTTACAGATTTTATGCGATTTAATCCTTATTTTTGACGTTTTTGAACACTCAAAAATTAATTATGCAAGAGGTTTATATAGCATTTCTCATACCTGTGTGGCACAATTAAACCTTTGATAATTAAGCTTTTCAACATTGATGATGTACCTCTTGCGAACAGGAAACGCTATAATAACACAATGGCCTCGCCTGCCTAGAAAAAGTGCCAAAACCGTTTTCTAGTAAGGCTTCCAGTAATATTCAGCCAAACCCAATTATCAATCCGAATCTGGCCAAAGCAGCCGGACAGCAAGCAGAGCAAAACCAATGCCCGCTATCGCTTTTAATATCTTAGCGGGGAATAACTGCGCCATACTGCCGCCCGCAAGGACTCCTAAGAAACTGGTCAGGATTAAGGCGGTAATTGAGCCAAAAAAGACAGCTTTGGGGGATTTGGAACTGCCACCGAGAGCGATCGCTACTAACTGACTTTTATCGCCGATTTCTGCCAAAAAAACCGTGATAAATGTCAGTCCGAATAATTGCCAATTCATAAATTAGACCTCTTGTAAAAATCAAAAATTTTCGTGGTTGGTTAGGAGTCAGTCGCCAGTAGTCAGTAGTCAGGAGAATTAGGAAGGAAAAATAATCAATTAAATGCTCTATTTAGAGATTTTGTGCCACTTAATCCTTATTTTTGACGTTTTTGGACTACCAAAACTTGATTATGCAAGACATTTATTTTAGAGATTGGGGTGATTGGAAGTGGGGAAGCTGTCTCATCACCCTATCACCCGTTCGGCAAAAGCTCACGGCCGAAGCCCAAAACCCTATCACCCTGTCTCCTGGCTCTTGACTCCCGAATACTGATTAATGATGACCTAGAGAATATCGCCGATCAGTAACCCGGTGATCAAAAGAAGAAGGATAGCGACAGCGATATCTAAAGTTTTGGGGGAAAGACGACGGGCAATCCAATAACCGATCAGGACACCGAGGAGACTGGTAGCGATTAAAGCGGTGGCTGCCCCGGCAAAAACCACCCAGGGGGATCGGGATTCGGCACTGATCAGAAGGGTGGCTAATTGGGTTTTATCGCCGATTTCAGCCAAAAATATGGTTAGGAAGGTGGAACTAAACACCGTCCAAAAACTCCAAGAAGGTGGATTATCTGGCTTTTTCTCGGTCAAGGGGATCGATTTGCTATCACTCATCGGCTCATTTAACATCATCACTTTACTAAATTGTCCGTCAAAAGTTGATACAAAAGTCTAGTCTCGTAAAAAAGCAAGCGACAGAGACCATCTTTACCCAGTGCCTTAAAACTGGGTAATTCTTTTTTTTTCTCGATTCTTTGACCGTTTTCAGTGTCATAATAGCTATGAATACGGGAATTTATAGCAATTCTCTGACTTATGAGGTACAATAGCAACAGTGAGTAAACCAATTGCGAATATCTTTTTGAGTAACTTGTAACATAGCCAATTCAATCCCTTCTATTAAGTCTTTGTAAGTTCTCGCCTTCAGTTTTCTTAACATCGCTTTCACTTTTGACCAAAAGTTTTCAATAGGAGAGAATTCGGGAGAATAAGGAGGTAAATATAGCAATTCTTGGAGCTATGAGGTACAATGAAAAGCAAATAGACAAATAATAGAACTTACCAGCTTCCTATGAGACCCTATTCCCTAGATTTTCGCCAAAAAATTATCGATGTCTGGAAGAAAGAAAAAATTTCCATTCGAGGACTAGCCCAGAGATTTGACGTGGCTAAAAGCTTTATTCAGAAGTTATTGAAGCAACATAAAGAAACAGG
>NZ_BJKP01000006.1 GCF_008974145.1 Microcystis aeruginosa NIES-4325
CCTTTATGACCAAAAGCTCGAAAGAAACGGTCTAGGAAAATCTGAGCTTCTTTCCTTTCTTTGCCAGTAATATGCTGTTGACAAAAATCAATAAATTCCTGTAAGCTTTCAAGGGTAGTAGTCATCTTTTGCTTCACTCGCTTAAAGTCTTTGCTTGTGGTGGCTGGTTCTGGAGTGCTACCGCACCGAAGCCAACCGTTGGACGGACAAAGTTTTGAGAATTTCAAAGTAGTCCATCATATACTCTGAGTTCTGCTACAGTCTGGGCTAGATCTTGCATTTCATAAGCTGCAGGTAACTCATCAACACTATTGTAAAATTAGGTAGGCGATCATACAGCTATAGATTTGTATCCGAATTCCCTTTTCATTTTTGGTAATGAGGTTGTCGAGTTTAATGTGCATTTTCAAGAACTTCCACAGAAGTTCTATCTGCCATCTTTGTCGGTATATTTCCCCGATTTCTTCATTGCTGACCGCCCCTTCCCCTTCTCAAGGTAAATCCGTTGCTATCCGAAATTTAGTCAGACTTTCTAGATCACAGAAAGCCGCCACGGCAAACTCCCTATTGTGAAGGTAACAATTTGTCTGGATTCTGTCTGTAATAGCATTTTTTGTCTCACTTTTCTCAACGTTTAACACTTCTGCCATCGATGTACTGATTATTTTATGATTAGGATTGAAAGTACCATGCTTACCTAAAGCTGGTTGTGCTTCATCAAATAATGATAGATGGACACCTTTTAAGGACAATTTTTACTACTCTCCCATCCTAAATTGTTAGAAAAAAACAACATTTACCTATTAATTAATCCCACTCTGTTGTGTATCTTGACCTTGCACAGCGTCGGCAGCGGAAACACCATCACCCTGAAAACCAAAATACCATAAAGTAGCGGCAGCTTCAGCGCGAGTTACTGGTCTTTTTGGCTGAAATAGGGTAGTAAAACCAAAAACTCGCCGAATATTGGCTTGTTCGGCATTTTGAAAATCGGCATAAAGAGCGCGCACCAGCTGCGGGTTAATTTTATTAGTATCCTGAAAACCCCAAGTATTTTTAATTGTATCAAGATTGGCGCTCGGTAAAGCTTTTCTGATATCTAATGGCACTTTCCAAGCGATTAAATCTTCCCGGGTTAAAGGGGAATTGGGACGGAATAAAATCGCACTACTATCTCCCGTTAAAGGAGAGGAAATTAACCCCGCTTCCGCTAATCCTTGAATATAAATATAATCGGGATCGTTATTTTTAACATCACTAAAAGCTGGGGAACTATTGGCAGTAGCTAAACGTATTTGTTTACCCGCTACATTAGCATAAATGGCATTATTAGCCTGTAACAACCAGCGAGCAAATTCTCGGCGCGTTATTGTATTATTAGGGTTAAACTGACTGTTATTACCTGTTAATACTCCTAATCTAGCTAAGTCTTGAATGTAGCTTTTTAATGGATTATGTAAGGATTCGAGATCGTTAAAACTGGTGGGATTGAGATTGGGTAACGGGGAGGGACTAGGGGAGGGACTAGGGGAGGGAATAGGGGACGCAATTGGGGTTCCTATTGGACGATAATCGAGGCTATATTCGGTATTGGGAGAAGTGGCAGTTATGGTGATAGTTAATTCTAAATTATCTCGACGGGCCGTTAGGGTACTATTGACTCCTTCCCCAGAAAAGGGAGTGATAATTTCCCAATTATTATTAACTAATTCCTGTTGATAAAAAGCCTCGATCGCATTGCTAGGATCGTTGGATTGCCAACGGGTTTGCCCAGCAGTATTATCAGGATTTGTCTGCACCGATAATAATTCTGATTGACTATATCGAGGAATTTCTGCGGGAAAATTTGCGGGTAATTGCCTGTTATTAGGAGAGTTTTCTGGTATGGGATTTGTTTGTAGATTAGGATCGGCAGCCAGACGATTTTCTAGGGCAGGATTGCCACTACAGGCTGCTAAAATGCCCAGCAGGGTGATCATTGTACTGTAGCGAATAAACTTACTCACGGTCTTTACCAATATTGTTTCCTTAGCTTTATCCTAGCTTATTTACCCAGGGTTTTGACTAGGAAAAATTTTGCGCCACCATTGACGTAATTTCCCCAGCAGAAATCTTCCTAATCCTTTTGTGTATTTTTCAAATTTGTAGTAAAATAAAATGTCGATTATATCCTGGGTGGCAAGATACTTGAGATAGGATACTCCTTGATCTATACGCGCATCACTATATTCTAAATAAACTTTGCGACTGAGGCGATCGGATAAATTCCATTTTGGTTGAAAATATTCTTGCATCCGCTGTTGATAAGGGGCAAAACTGCTCGATTTTCCCTGTAAATATTCTTCTATGTATTCACAAGCAATTTCGGCTCCTTTCATAGCATGGCGAATACCTTCCCCTCCTAAAAAGTTAACCGTAGAAACCGCATCACCAATCGCTATAATATTCGGTTCTTGATAATAAATATCTTGCAGATTGAGCGAATATTCTAAAATAGAGCCATGAATGTCGATTATATCATATTTAGAGAGATTCATGTAGGTTTGAATAATTTGTGTAATATAACTTTTTAAAGGCTTAACTTCAGGAATATAAGGATGTTCTCCCTCTAACCAAGCAGCTCCTATTTTTAATTGCTGATTATCCATAGGAAAAATCCAGCCATAACCCTTAGGACTCCATTTATGACCGAGAAAAAATACTAAATTATCTTGATATTTTTGATAATCTAGTTCTGGCACAGCAATTAAATATTCAATACCAACTGCTTTTAAAAAATTAGGTTTTTCTCGTTTATGTTTATACATAACCCCTCTAGCGTATCCCGTAGCATCAACCAATAAACGAGTAGTAACTGTCTCGATTTCCTCGCCTTTTGATTTCAAGAAAACAGTTAGCTGATCCTCCATCTGTTCATATTTCAGATAACGACAACCTAAACGAACTTCTCCCCCCCAACGCAGCACTTCTGCGGCTAAAAACTCTCGCAACTTGGCAAAATCAAAAACTACCCCTAAAGGTTGCGGTGATGACCAAGAACGATGTATGCTAGTGGAGATAATTTCAATATTTTTCCAAAACCTAGCCACTACGGTTTCGGGGAGATTGAATTGTTCTAAAATTTCTAGGGGAGAAGCGGCACTAGAAAAGTTATTATCTTGCCAACTAGAATGTTGTTCCACTAAAAGAACACGATAACCTTTTTCACTTAATAATCTACCACAGTGACCTCCCGCCGGTCCCCCCCCAATAATTACGACATCATAATCCATGGTCACTCCCTCGCCTTGCCAATTTGCTTCTATTTTACCCTAAATTGCCCTTTGTTAAACCCCAAATGGTTAAGCTGTTGTCCATCTAAATTTGATTCTCTTTTTGCCTTGTTTTCTATCCCATCATCGAAATTATAACTTTAAATGCAAACTGGCTTATGACATTCTTACTATTATTAGTTACTTCCCTATCGCTGATAATTTGGTTATATTTAATTTTAGCTAGGGGACAATTTTGGCTATCTAACCAAAAAATTAATCCTGTCACTTCTACTTTAACAAATTATCCAAAAGTCTCGGCAATTATCCCCGCAAGAAACGAAGCCGACGTTTTACCTATCAGTTTAACCTCACTCTTTAACCAAGATTATCAAGGAGAATTTTCGATTATTTTAATTGACGATCAAAGCAGTGATTACACGGGGAAAGTTGCCCAAGAAATTGCCGATAAATATCATAAATCTGGACAAATAACTATTATTTCTGGACAACCTTTAGAGATAGGATGGACGGGTAAATTATGGGCAATGAAACAGGGAATAACAGAGGCTACCGAGAAATTCGCCCCCGATTATTTTCTGTTCACCGATGCCGATATTGCCCACGCACCGGATAATTTAACCCAATTAGTCACTAAGGCAGTACAAGAAAAACAAGCTTTAGTTTCCCTGATGGTGTTGCTAAATTGTGACAGTTTTTGGGAAAAATTTCTTATTCCTGCCTTTGTTTTTTTCTTCGAGAAACTCTATCCTTTTCCCCTAGTTAATAATCCTAATTCCCCGATAGCTGCCGCCGCTGGGGGCTGCATTTTAATTCGCCGAGATATCCTAGAAAAAATTGGCGGTATTGAGATTCTTAAACAAGCTTTGATTGATGATTGTTCCTTGGCGATTGCGGTTAAAAAATATCTGCAAAATCACCCTGAAAATACTGAGAAATCCATCTGGTTAGGATTAACAGAAACCACCTATAGTCTTCGTCCCTATCCCGATTTAGCCAGCATTTGGAATATGGTAGCCCGCACCGCCTTTACACAACTAAATTACTCAATACTTTGGTTAATAGGGACAATTTTCGGGATGTTTTTAACCTATCTAGCCGCCCCCTTGGGTTTAATCTGGGGATTGGTCTTAAAAGAAACATCAATGATTATAATTAGCACCATAACCTTATTAATAATATCCCTTTCCTATAGCCCGACTTTAAGACTATATAAATTATACCCCCTGCGGGCTTTAACTTTACCCCTAATTGCCCTCTTTTATAGTTTAATGACCGTCGATTCTGCCCTGCGTTATTGGCGCGGTCAAGGAGGAGGTTGGAAAGGGCGAGTTTATCCTAATTAGCTAGAGCAAGCCTCAAGAATTCCTAACAAATTAACTAAGTAGTTATCTTAATGCTTGCTGCTATAAGCTTAATTTTCTTCCTCAACTTCTGGCGTTGGTTGTGGTAAACGAGCGATAAAATCTTTCATTTTAGGATGATTAAACATTTTCTCCGTATCTTGCAGAAGACGTTTACCCCAAAGATTTTCCCCCAAAAATTCCAGACTGACATAACGACTATCGCTAGTGAGAGCGGCCTGAGCTAATTTGATGCCCTCCTCGGTTTTCCCTTGACTATAAACAGCCACCGCAATAGCTAACTGAGGTTCCGCCTGTTTAGGATCGATTTTCAAAGCGGCCCGCCAATCTTGAAGAGCTGCTTCCTTATCACCCTGTTCGTATTTAACTAAACCAATATTATTAATAGCGGGCCAAAAATTTTTATCTTGACTAACAGCTTTTTCGTAAGCTGCAATCGCTTGGGGATATTGTGCTAACTTGAGATAGGAATTACCGAGATCAAAAAGAGCGGGGGAGATATCGGGTTTCATTTGCAAACCCGCTTCAATCTGGGCAATAGCAGACTGGTAATCTTGATTCTGAAAATAAGCACTACCGAGGGAAAATTTAATATTAGCGTGGGCATCGGCGGGAGCAAGGGACAAAGATTGATTTAATGCCTCGATACCGAGTTGCACCTGATCGTCTTGCAGATATAAACTACCGAGAATAAACCAAGTTTGATAGAGATGGGGGGCTAACTGCACCGCTAACTTAGCCCGTCCGAGGGCCGCATCGGTACGGCGGAAACGAGCTAATTGGATGGCATCCTCAGCCATTTCAATTCCCGCTTGTTCCATCTGTTCTAACTCCGGTTCGATGGCGTAGGGGAGTAGTGCTTGGGAAAAAGCCGGCGGGCTGCCAGCGACGAAAAAAATGAGCAAAGAAATGATTAATTGAAGTTTTGGCACAGTTTACCCCCGCGATAGGCCTTTTTAAATCAGTCTATCTCGCTTGGGAGTTGTTGGCTAAAGAAACAACAAAGGCAACTCTAGAGACGTTAGTATATAACCAATTAACTTTCGGCTCATCGATGGCAATAACCGTGTTGGGAAAATCAAATCGCCCCCTATTTTGGATATTCGGACTCATGGCTAGTGGTTTTCTGGCGGTGGGAGTGGTTTCTTATCGCTTGCTGCAAACTCCTCCTCCTGCCCTAGAATTGGCGAAAATGACCGTTCCTGCTCAACGGGAAACCCTCGCTGTGGAAATTAAAGCTAGTGGTAGGGTGGAACCAATCCAAAGTGTCAACATTAGCCCGAAAAACCCCGGCCGATTAGTGCGATTATTGGTGGATCAGGGCATGATCGTTAAAAAGGGACAAACCCTCGCCGTCATGGATAATTTAGAGGTGTATGCCCAGGGGATGCAGTCAGAAGCGCATCTGCGGGAAGCTCTAGCCAGTCTGGAACAGGCTAAACGCAGTATTCCCGAAGATATCCGGCAATTACAAGCCCGATTTTATCAGGCCCAGGCCAGTTATAAGCAATTAGAAGCCCGTTTAGCTCAGGCCAAAGAAAGAATTCCCAAAGATTTAGACCAGCTGCAAGCTCAGGTACAAGCAGCCCAATCCCGTTTTCGACTAGCAGAAAATCGGGTTAAACGCAATGAAAATTTAGTCCGGGAAGGGGCGATCGCTCAAGACCAATTTGATGCCGTCCTCAATGAATATCTCAACGCTAAAGCCAATTTAGACGAATCGATCCGCCGTTTGGAACAAGCGGATAAAACCGCTTCCCCAGAAGTGGCCGGAATTGAGCAGGAAATGATAGGAGCGGCAGCAGCGATCGCAGAAGCGAAATTTGCCCTCGAACAACGCCAAAAAACCCAAGAAACCGAGCTGGCTCGACTAGAATCATCTGTAGCGGCCGCTAGGGCCGATTTAGAGCAAGTTAAGATTCAATACCGCGATACGGTCATTACTGCTCCCTTTGATGGCATCGTCACCCAAAAATACGCCACCGAGGGTTCTTTTGTCACTCCCACCACTTCGGCCTCTAGTACCGCTTCCGCTACTTCCACCTCGATTATCGCCCTAGCATCGGGATTGGAAGTGATTGCTAAAGTGCCAGAAGTAGATGTGGGTTTATTGCAGCGCGGCCAACCCGTGCGAATTGTCGCCGATGCTTTCCCTGAAGAAGTCTTTGAAGGTCGAGTTATTCTCGTGGCTCCTGAAGCAATTATCGAGGATAATGTTACTTCTTTTGAAGTGAGAATCGGTTTGGTGACGGGACGCGACAAACTCAAATCGAAAATGAATGTGGATGTAACTTTTGTCGGCCAGCAGTTAGATAATGCCCTGGTCGTGCCGACTGTCGCCATTGTCACCCGGGAAGGCAAGTCAGGGGTTTTAGTTCCCGATGGCGCAAATAAACCCAGTTTTAAACCCGTTTCGATCGGTTTGGTCTTAGACGATAAAACTCAAATTTTATCAGGTTTGGAAGCTGGAGAAAAGGTCTTTATCGATCTCCCCGAAGGGGCCGAAGATACCTCGAAAACTAATCAAAAATCTCGATAATTTTCTTTAACAAGTATTCCTAAATTGTCTTTTTTATGCTAGGTCAGGATTCGATAAATGGGGGAATGGGGGAATTCAACTAATACCCCAAAACCCTACAACTATCTAACCGATAACCGATAACTGATAACTGATAACTGATAACTGATAACTGATAACTGATATGTTTATCATCGAAAGTTTAAAAATGGCCGTCTCCACCCTAGGGGCCAATAAAGTGCGTAGCGGCCTGACCATGTTAGGAATTATCATCGGTAACGCTTCGGTGGTGGCCATGATCGGTATTGGCCAAGGGGCGCAAACCTTAGCCAATGACCAGTTTGCTAACTTGGGACCGAATACCATTTTTGTGGTGCCAGGGTCGCGACAAGCACGCAATACCACCGTTAATTTACCGAAAACCTTAGTTTTAGCCGATGCTCAAGCGATCGCCGAACAGGTTCCCACCGTCGCCGAAGTCGCCCCGGAAATAAACGCTCGTTTCCTGATTTCCTATCGTAATCGCAATATGACGGCTCTAGTCACGGGAAGCACCCCAGAATACGCTTCTGTCCGCAATTTTACCCTAGAAAAAGGTCGTTTTATCAATAATATCGATCTAGCCCGTAACAAACGGGTAACGGTGATCGGCCGTGAAGTGGCATCGCAACTTTTCCCCACCCAAAATCCCCTCGGTCAACAGCTGCGGATCAAAAATCTTAGTTTTGAGGTGATCGGGATTTTAGAGGCGAAAGGCTCCTTTTTTGGCAATAATCAGGATGAAATGCTGATTATTCCCCTTAGCACCATGAACTCGCAACTGGTGGGCAAAACCTCTCCCTACGGTGTCGAGTTGAGTTGGATTAGTCTCACCGCGCGATCGGGGGAGGAAATCCGTGCTGCTAAGTTCCAAATCCAGAATCTCCTGCGTTTACGCCATAAAATCGTCGCTGAGGATGATTTTCGCGTCGAAACTGCTAAACAGATGATCGAAATCTTCGGCACGATTACCCAGGGACTAACCCTACTTTTGGCTCTAATCGCCGGTATTTCCCTAATTGTCGGTGGTATCGGGGTGATGAATATTATGCTCGTTTCGGTTTCGGAAAGAACCGGGGAAATCGGACTAAGAAAAGCGATCGGAGCCAGAGAACAGGATATTCTCTTACAATTCCTGATTGAATCAACTCTTGTTTCCATCGCTGGTGGTGCCCTTGGTATTCTCGTCGGTGCAGGAGCGATCGTTCTCGTCTCCAGTTTCTCTCCCCTGGCTGCCACTGTTTCCGCCACCGCCGTCGCCCTGTCTTTGAGCGTTTCCACGGGTATTGGTCTCTTTTTTGGCGTTTTTCCCGCCTATCGTGCCTCTAAATTAGAACCGATTGTCGCCCTCAGAAGTGTCTAAGCTGCCCGCGCATTAGTAAAGGGATTGGGGGAGATTCAGCTAATCTCAGGATAGGCGGTTAAAATGCGCCTTAGCTTAATTTTTTAACGTTTCCTTAAATCTGTAAATAGACCATTTAATTGATTATTATTTATTCTCCTGACTCCTGACTACTGGCTACTGACTCCCAACCCTAACAACAATTTTTGATTTTTACAAGAGGTCTAATGTGTGGGACGAATTTGATAATCTCGATAACGACGATAATCATTGAGAATGCGATCATGGTCAAAGCATAAAGGTTGGGGGAATTCCCAGAGATGAAAAACCCCGACTTTTTTGGCATCATCGGCAGCAATTGGTTTGCCTTTTGCCGTGGCGATAAAAACAATACTAATGGTGTGTTGACGTGGATCGCGGTTAGGATCGGAATAGACGTGAAATTGCTCGATTAACTGCACCTGCAAACTGATTTCCTCGTAAGCTTCCCGAATGGCCGCCGTTTCCACTGATTCACCGTAGTCCACGAATCCTCCCGGAATTGCCCAACCAAAGGGCGGATTTTTTCTCTCAATCAGCAAGATCGGACGGTGGGGCGAGTCGATCAGTTCGATGATAATATCAACAGTGGGAGCAGGATTACGATAGGTTGTCATTCTGAATCTTCTTTTGTGGGATTTTTAAACCCTCAACCCAAACCGACTTTTGGATACTATGTACAGTTGGCCTTCATACCTTTTATTTAAACTTAAGTATTTATACTCAGGTAACAAGTAGGATGCTGCCACTTTCTTCTATCTGTATTATCACACTTTTTTTATCTATTTCGATCGTCCCCCAAGTAATAGACCCTAACCGCTAACAGTCCGAAAAAGAACAATCCAGTCGATCTTCTTAAGTGTAACTGCCAAAATAAGGATAATTCTGATGCTGATAGCTAAAATAACTGATATTAGTCAGTTTAGCTCATAATGCTGGCCAAGGCGATAGATAGGAAGTGAAGGACGGGGAAATAGTCAGAATTTTCCCAGATGCCACAGATAAAGCCATTTCTTTGTCCCTTGTTTGATCGAGGAATCTGGCTCTTTTTATGCTAGATATTTTCAGAAATTACTAGAGACAAAAAAAATTAAACCTCCTCAACTGCTCTGACACAGGTTACAAATGCCCCGATAACGGTTAAGCTTATTTTAATCTCTGTAATTGCTTTTATGGATCATTTAACTGCTGAAAGACTCAATTTAACCACAAAGATCGCCTATGGTGCTGGCGATTTAGGACCGGCTATCACTGCCAATATCTCGGTATTTTACCTGCTATTTTTCCTGACTGATGTGGCAGGATTATCGGCTGGATTAGCTGGTAGTGTGCTGATGGTGGTGAGAATTTTCGACGCTATTAACGATCCGATTATTGGAATGTGGAGCGATCGAACTCGTACGATCTGGGGTCGTCGCTTACCATGGATGTTATTGGGTTCAATTCCCTTCGGAATTAGCTATTTTTTACTGTGGTTAATCCCGACTAATAACCAATTATGGCTATTTTTATATTATATTTTTATCGGCATTATCTTTAATTTAACCTATACAGTAGTCAATCTTCCCTACCAGGCTCTCACCCCTGAATTAACCCATGATTATAATGAGAGAACCCGCTTAAATAGTTTTCGTTTTGCCTTTTCTATCGGGGGTAGCATTCTCTCATTAATTCTCTATATTCTCGTCTCATCGTCCTATGCAAACAATCTCCATCAGGCTTTTTTATTGTTAGGTGTAGTTTGTGCTTTAATATCGATTATAGCAGTTATTTGGTGCGCTTTAGTTTTACAAGAACGAGGAGCAAAAGCGATTCTCAATCCCCCTCAGAAAAAAGTTTTGGCAATTGCTTGTATAGTTATCGGTGCGCTTTCCTCGGTCTATGGACTAGGAAAAATTGGGGTAAATACCAGGGACTTTATCGCTATTTCCACAATTTTATTAGGAATACAAGGGATAGTTTCAGGGTTAACCCTTTACTATGGCAAAACTGAAAATCATCTCAGGGATAGCGCAGCAATTAAACAGAGGGAAGCCGCTAATAATACCGAAACTATTCCCCTGAAAGAACAATTAAAAATAGTTTTTGGTAATCGTCCCTTTTTATACGTTATTGGCATCTATCTTTGTGCTTGGTTAGGAGTACAATTAACCGCATCGATTTTGGTTTACTACGTCGTCAGCTACATGAGACTATCGGAAGCAGAATCGGGTTTAGTCGCTTTAGCAGTCCAGGGAACAGCTTTAGTGATGTTATTTTTCTGGCAAGCAGTTAGTCAGAAATTAGACAAAAAAATAGTCTATTTTTTAGGGATGACAGTCTGGATTATTGCCCAAATCGGTTTATTTTTGCTCCAACCAGGAGAAATAACTTTAATGTATGCTTTGGCAGTTTTGGCGGGATTTGGCGTATCTGTGGCCTATTTAATTCCTTGGTCAATGGTTCCTGATGTGATTGAATTAGACGAATTAGAAACAGGAAAACGTCGAGAAGGGATTTTTTATGCTTTCATGGTACTTTTGCAAAAAATTGGTTTAGCTTTCGGGTTATTTCTTGTCGGTATTGCCCTAGAAACATCGGGTTTTAAACCGAGAATACCAGGAGAAGCAATTCCTGTGCAGCCAGATAGTGCTTTAATAGCAATTCGCCTAGCAATTGCGCCTTTACCAGCATTTTTCCTGATCATTAGCTTAATTCTTGCCTATTTTTATCCAATTACTCGCCAAGTTCACGCCGAAATTTTAGACCAATTAGCAGCAAGAAGACAAGAAGAAAAGTAGGCCTTGCTGAATCAAGCTATGAAGGCCAACTGTGCAGCGTATCCAAAAGTTAGTTTGGGTCTAGGTTTTAAAAATCCCCACACCCATTGCCTGATTACAGTTCTAAAGCTTCGTAGATGTATAATTTATTCAAAAAACCGACACTGCTGAAGTGGTAACTAGGTAAAGGGGGAGGGAACCATAATTCCGTTTGATAAACACTGAAAATGAGAAAATTTTTTCTCGTGGTATTAGTGGCGATCGCTTCTTGTAAAAAAGGATGACCCGTATCCACCAACATTTTACAGTAACCCCGCAAGAGAGCTTGCACCTCGAGGGAAGCTTGCGCCCGAGCGCAGACATAATCCCGAAGATAGCTAGTTAACCTCTGAGAAGCGTATTGTTCGTAATCTTCACGATTGGGGTTAGTTGTCAGCAATATCCCCGCAATTCCCCCTAAAACCACTCCTACCACCACTCCCCCTAACCGTGCCAATTTCATAAGCTCTCAAACCATCACTCACTTACCCTAACCATAGCCTGAATTTAGGATAAAAAACCTGTTGCCAACCATTCGTTTTGTGCTATAATAGCAAAGGTGTAAGGCGAGCGTAGCCAAGTGGTTAAGGCAGTGGATTGTGGTTCCACCATTCGGGGGTTCAAGTCCCCTCGTTCGCCCTCTTATGAACTACTCCCATCTACTAGGTAGTCTCCTGTCTCCGATCTCAAAAATGGAAATTAATTTGGCACGACTACTTAACAAATTATTGCGATCGCTTGCCATTAACTAATTTTCAGCGATAATCTAAAGTCAGAGTTGATCGGGAGATAAGATCATGAACTTTCGTCTAGTTCTATTTTCAGGCCTAGTAACGGCCTTAGTTGGCGCTGGTATTGGTTATGGCATTAGCCGCATTGAACGCAATCCTAGCCAAGTCAACTATAAAAATCCCTATAACTATCAAATCATCTATAGACGTTATTTGACCGGTGCTGGGGCAGCAATTGGCTTCTGTGTGGGTGCGAGTTTACAAATGGTCAAAGAACTCAAAGAAGAAAGAGATAGAGAAATGGGCATCCTAGATGATGGCTCAGAATTCTAGTCTTTTGGGGTTAATTCCTCAAGAATGATGAATTGAACGTGATTAATCGCTAAATCGCCGATGGGAACTTGGGTTTTTAACACTGGTTGTCCTTCACTTAGCATTCGTTCAAAGGGGATGTCTTTGGCAATTTCCGTGTGATACCAAGCTAAACCCATAAAGAAACGATTGGGATAGGGACCACCTTCAAAAATATCATCGGGATTGGACTCCATGGGAATCCAACCGATAGAGGGCAGATAAAATTCCATCCAGACGTGATTGTAATCTGGTTCGAGGGGTAAATTACGTTCCAGGGGATGGGGTGGGCATTTATAGCGTCCCACTGTGCGACAGGCAATACCATTGAGACGACACAAAGCCAATAATAAACCCACATATTCCCCACAGGAACCCACTCCGCGCCGCAGGGCAATATCGGGGGTGTCGATGTGGGGTTTGATACCGTAGGAAAGCTGATCATAGACGTAATTACGAATACTATAAACTTTTCGGAGGAGATTGGTTTCTCGACCGATCGCTTCTTCGGCAGCATTGAGGATAATTTCTGTGTTCATGGCCAGATCATCATTATCGATCAAATAGCGATCGGGAAAATCAGCGGGTAAGGAGGGTAAATTTTCGCAATCTTGGGGGGTAATTTGGTATTTAATTCCCCACACTTCTAAAACCACTTTCCACCCAAAAATATGACGTTGTTTGGCGGTTATTTGCTCGAACTTAAATACTGCTACCCGCTGCCCGTCCTGAATTTCTTCAATAAAAGGCAATCCCACCGCTTCGACGCTGCGAATTTTTTGCCGCGGTGTTTCTAAGGGTAAAGCGATGCGCCATTCCACATCTTTTAGTTCGACATTATAGAGAGGTTCCAATTCCTCGACGTAGGATAATTCAATCAGATAACCGTTAGAAAGGGTGTATTTTTTAGCGGGATCGTAGTGAAAATATAGAGGATGGACAAAAGTACGCGGACGATAACTAAGTTCGTGAACCTGTTCGGAATTGGGATTATCGCGGATACAGGGTTCCTGGAAAGCATAGGCCACATATAATATATCCTTGCCACTGTTAGCATCGCGATAAAATGCCAATCCCGTCGGCGATTCAAAAGGAGTTATCATGCTAAAAAGCTGTTCTCCCGTGGCGCGATCGAGACAGTAAACCGTTTGTTCTAGGGTATCCGTTAGCCAAAGTTCTTCCCCGCGAATGGTGATATTTTCGATGCCGATACCCGGCGCGTACAAACGAGTAATTTCCTGTCCCGATTGGCGCTCAAATATAAAGATTTGTCCAGAACGTTGACAAGTGACATAAATTGTGTTGCCGGTTACGGCGACTCCGTTAGCGGTGTAGGGAAGACGGGTAAAAAATTTCGGGGTAAAATCTTCGAGAGTGCAGCAGTAGAGATTTTCGCGAGTAGTGAACCAGAGGTGATTTTGATCATCGATTGCCAATCCCGTCGTCCCGACGAATTCTTGCCAGCGATGGGAATTAAGTACGGTTGTATGACCAGTATCGAGGGCAATTTGGTATAAATAGCCGTTTTTTGCGTCGATAGCGATTAATTTGTTATCTTGAAATACAATTCCGTGCAGGGCTGTGGCGCTAATCGGACGAATCGTTTGACGATGGGAGGAAAGACTGGCAGGATCGAAAATCATAGGAGGAAGCGAAAAGGGAGAGCGTTTTTAAATGAATAAAACAGCAATTCTCCCCACGATAGCAAATTTTCTCGCCCTTGAATGCTCGTAATGAACTGCAATCCCGAAAAAAATGTCAAGAATTGTCACCTATAGTCCCTCTCATACCCTTGTACCTACCTACGAGTGTTTCAATCGTTGCAGTTATTGTAATTTTCGCAGGGATTTAGGCACTGATGGCTGGTTAAGCTTGGAAAAGGCCAAAGAGATTTTAACTGCTTTGCAGGGTTCAGAAATTACGGAAATTTTAATTCTTAGCGGGGAAGTTCATCCTTTAGCAGCCAATCGAGAGTTATGGTTTCGGCATATTTATAATTTAGCAGCATTGGCTTTAAATATGGGTTTTTATCCCCATACCAATGTGGGTATTTTAACTTTTGCCGAGATGGAAAAACTGAAAAATGTCAATCTATCTATGGGCATAATGTTAGAACAAATGACGGTGACTTTATTAAATACTGTCCATCGTCATGCCCCCAGTAAATTGCCGTCCCTGCGCTTAGAACAGTTACAATGGGCGGGAGAATTAGCAATTCCTTTTACCACGGGGTTATTATTAGGAATTGGTGAAACGGAATGCGATCGCTTAGTGACCTTAGAAACTATTGCCGCCATTCATCAACGTTGGGGACATATTCAAGAAGTGATCCTACAACCCTACAATACTGGGAAAAAAGAACAGTGGCAAAATAATCCTTTTGATCTGCAAAAACTGCCCGATCTAGTTAGACAAGCTAGGGAAATTTTGCCCCCAGATATTGTCATTCAAATTCCCCCGAATCTAGTACCCGATCCTCTTTTTATCTTGGATTGTTTGGCGGCAGGAGCGCGGGATTTAGGCGGTATTGGCATTATCGATGAAGTTAATCCCGATTACCTCCATTTACACCCTGATAAATTAAAGGAATTTTTAGCAATTTCTGGCTGGGAATTAAAGGCGCGCTTACCAGTTTATAAGTAAGAGTAAATGGGAAAGTATCGCCCTAATCTAGTTTAAAATATTAAATATAAATCTCAAGACAAAACTTGCTCAAAAACCTTATTTATCCCAGCATAATATCTCGATCAAACTCAAGAATAATTTCCCAAAAACCCAGCAACTTTTTTGACTATAATAACGACAAGATTATCAGTATACCCTTAGACTATCCTATGATCAGCCCGATCTCGATCGCAATATATATTTATGAAATTTAGTGAAATTGCCCAAAAATTAAGCCCTTTAGTCTCTGCTCAAAGTTTGACCGCCTATCCCGACAGAAATCCCCAAATTAAAGCCATAACTCCCATCGAAACCGCCCTAGTCGATACCATTAGCTATATCGAAGGGGGAAAATTTGCTGCCTTTGTCGCCAAAACTGAGGCTACTGCCCTAATTCTGCCTCTGGATACCAATTTACAACAACAGGCCGACGAACGCGGCATCGCTTGGTTAGCTAGTGCCAATCCCCGACTTTTATTCGCCCACGCCATCAAATTATTCTATCAACCCTTTCAGCCCCAACCCTACATTCACGCCACCGCCGTGGTGCATCCATCGGCTAAAATCGGTCATAAAGTTGCCATCGGGGCCCATGCCGTAGTGGAAGCCAATGTCATCCTCGGTGATGGGGTGTGCATTCATCCTAACGCCGTTGTTTACCCCGGGGTGTATATTGGCGATCGCACAATTCTCCACGCTAACTGTACCATCCATGAACGGGTACAAATCGGCAATGATTGCGTTATCCACAGTGGCGCTGTTATTGGTGCCGAGGGCTTCGGTTTTGTGCCTGTTCCCGAAGGCTGGTTTAAGATGGAACAATCGGGTATCGTGGTCTTAGAAGATGGGGTAGAAATTGGCTGCAATAGTGCCGTGGATCGCCCGGCAGTGGGAGAAACCCGCATCGGCAGCCAGACTAAGATCGATAATCTCGTCCATATTGCCCATAATTGCCAAATTGGCCAAGCTTGCGCCCTAGCAGGACAGGTGGGCATGGCAGGAGGCGTAAAAGTAGGCAATCGCGTTATTCTAGCAGGACAGGTGGGCATTGCCAATCAAGCAGTGATCGGGGACGGTGCGATCGCAACAGCCCAAGCTGGCATTCACAACGATATCAGGGCAGGAGAAGTGGTTTCTGGTTCTCCTGCCATGCCGCATAAACTATTCCTCAAGGTAGCAGCCGCTTACAAGCGTTTACCCGAAATCTATCAAGCGGTTAAGCAGTTGCAAAAATAGCCCTATTCAGGAAACAGGAGACTCCGAGACAGGAGACAGGAGATTATTTTTATTTATTCTCCCCACACCCCACACCCCACACCCCACTCTCCACTTCCCCATCTCCCTACACCCTACACCCTACACCCCACAACCCGATCAAAGTGACTCGCAAAAGCAAGGGCGCTATCGCCGCAGGACATCCAAAAACTGCTGAAGCTGGACAATTAATCTTAGAAATGGGCGGCAATGCCTTCGATGGGATTGTTGGCTCGATTTTAGCGGCTTTCGTGGTCGAATTCACCCTCGCTTCCCCGGGTGGCGGCGGTTTTTTACTAGCACATACCAAAGAAAAAGTCAATACCCTTTTTGATTTTTTTTGTCAAACTCCCAAATCTAAAAAACCCTTGACAAATATCGACTTTTACCCTGTGGCGATCAATTTTGGTGGTGCTAGTCAAGATTTTCACATCGGACGAGGTGCGATCGCCACTCCTGGTGCATTACGAGGATTGGAAACAGTGCAGAAAAAACTGGGAAAATTGCCCTTGGCCGTGGTAGCGGAACCAGCGATCGAATATGCTCGTCAAGGCTACATTTTGAGCCAATATAACGGCTTTTGCCTGGGTTTACTCGCTTCGATCCTGCTCAAAGATAGAGAGGGTTTAAAAGTCTATGCTCCCCAAGGAAAACTCCTGCAAGCTGGTGATCGCTGTGTGATGAGGGATTTTGCCAACACCCTAGAGGAATTAAGCAAAAAAGGCGTAAAAGACTTTTATGAGGGAGAAATCGCCCACCAAATCGCCAAAGATATGCAGGAGGGCGGTTATCTTACCCTAGAGGATTTAAGTCATTACCAAGTCCTTGAGAGAAAACCCCTAAAAAGCCAATATCGGGGTTACGAAATCCTGACTAATCCGCCTCCTAGTTCTGGAGGAATTCTCCTAGCTTTTGCCCTAAAATTACTGGAAAAGGTCAATTTATCGGTTTTAGAGCCTCTAGGAGCCAAACATCTGCAAATTTTAACGGAAGTAATGGCCTTAACCAATCAAGCGCGCGCCCAAGGCTACGATAATTTTATCCATCAGGAGGGAATCGCAGAGCAATTTCTCTCACCAGAATTTCTAGGTCAATATCCCAATAAATGGGGCAGTACCACCCATATTAGCATTATCGATGGGGAAGGTAATGCCGCCAGTGCCACCTTTTCCAACGGCGAAGGATCAGCCTATACCGTGCCGGGGACAGGAATTATGCTCAATAATATGATCGGGGAAGCGGACTTAAATCCCTTTGGTTTTCACAATTGGCCCGTTGATCGTCGTTTATCCTCAATGATGTCCCCGACGATGATTTTAGAGTCCGGAAAGCCGCGATTTGTTCTCGGTTCTGGGGGTTCCAATCGCATTCGCACCGCCATTTTGCAAGTTATTAGCAATTTAATCGATTTTCGGAAATCTTTACCCGATGCGATCGGTGCCTCGCGCATACATTGGGAAAATCAACAATTAGGAATTGAACCCCTAGAAGATCAGGAAAATATGCTCAAAAATCTGGTTTTACCCGCAAATACTCAAGTATCCCAGTGGCAAGAACAAAATATGTTTTTTGGGGGTGTGCATGGGGTGGCAGTGAATGATTGGGGGGAGTTAACCGCTACGGGCGATCCGCGTCGGGATGGAGTAGGATTAGTGATTAGTAATTAGTAATCGGCCAACATAGTGGTGTGAGCTTATTTACTTCTTATCGTTTACTGTTTACTTTTGAGATACTCATGTTGCTCTTGCGTTATGGTATTACCGTGAGTGCGGTGCTTGGGTTGATTTTCTTGGCTGAATCCTCGGTTAAGGCACAAACTCAGTCCGCTGCCGATTTATTGAAGAAACCCCGACCTGCTGCCAATCCAGTTTCTCAATTACCCAGTCCCTCGGCGGCACCGGCAACCACGGCAGCAGATCCCAAAGCCCCCAATTATCTTAATCCTAGTGGCAATCCCCTAATTTTTCCCACCAAACCGGATGAGGTGAATATTAGGGTAGTACAACCGCTCACCTTAAATCAAGCGATCGAATTAGCTTTAAAAAATAATCAGACCTTACAGACGGCCCGGGTCGATTTAGAAATCGCTCGCGCCCAATTAAAAGAACAACAGGCGGCCTTATTACCCACGGCCGAAGCGGAAACCAGTCTCACTCAAGATCAATCGGCAGCTGCCCAAAGACAGAATAATTTGGCTCGTCAACAGGGAATCCCAGCAGTTACACCGGAAGATAGTACCAACTTTCTGGGTAGTGTTCGGATTGTCTATGGGGTTTATACAGGGGGTGAACGGACAGCCCAGATCAAAAGAGCCGAAAAAGTGATCCGACAACGGGAATTAGAGGTGGAAAGAGTCTCGGAACAAACTCGTTTTGATGCCACCGATGCCTATTATGAATTGCAGAGGGGTGATGCCCAAGTAGCGATCGCCCAAGCCTCGATCGAAGATGCTAGTCAAAGTTTACGGGATGCACAATTATTGGAGCAAGCGGGACTAGGAACCCGATTTGCTGTTCTACAGGCGGAAGTTGACCTAGCCAACGCTAACCAAGACCTAACCCGGGCGATTTCTACCCAGCGTATTTCCCGACGGCGACTGGCACAGATATTGAGTGTCGGTCAGCACATTGAGTTAACGGCTGCCGATGAGATTCGCGAGGCGGGAACTTGGGGCTTAAGTCTTGATGATAGTATCGTTTTGGCCTACAAAAATCGCGCCGAATTAGAACAACAACTCTTACAGAGGGAAATTAGCGCAGAAGACCGCTCGATCGCTATTTCGGCGGTGATTCCTCAAGTAGACCTTTTGGGTCAGTATAATGTTCTTAACGATCTCAGTGATGATGCCGGTTTTGGCGATGGTTTTAGCGTTGGCGGCCGGATTCGTTGGACTTTCTTTGATGGTGGTCGTGCTTTTGCTCGCGCTCGTCAAGCGGAAAGAAATATCGATCGCGCCGATACGGAATTCTCCCTCCGTCGCAATGAAATCCGCCTTCAGGTGGAGGAATCTTACTATAATTTGATTTCTAACCAAGAAAACATTAAAACCTCACAAAAAAGCATTGAATCAGCCACGGAAAGTCTGCGATTAGCCCGTTTACGCTTTCAGGCGGGTGTGGGAACCCAAACGGACGTTATCAACTCCCAACGGGATTTAACCGATGCCAGAAGTCGTTATCTACAGGCGATCGTCGATTATAATAGATCCTTGAATAGTCTCCAGCGATCGATTAGTAATTTACCGGATAATCGTTTGTTTGAAGTGCGTTAATTGTGCGATTTATTGATCTGTGGTGTGGGGGGAGATGGCCAAATCTCCCCTATTTTAACGGGTTTCGATAGATCACCGGGTTAGGCGATCGTTCCCGTCAGGGGGGAACTAGGACTAGCATAGGACTTCATCGGCATTCTTCCCGCTAAATAGGCTAAACGTCCCGCTTTTGCCGCCATTCCCATGGCTTGGGCCATCATAGCCGGATTGGCCGCCATAGCGATCGCACTGTTAATTAATAAAGCATCAGCCCCCATTTCCATGGCCCGGGCTGCTTCTGAGGGTGTACCGATCCCAGCATCGACCACCACGGGAATTTGGGCGGATTCGATGATAATCGCGATATTTGCCTCATTTTTCAGCCCCTGTCCCGACCCAATCGGCGATCCTAGGGGCATAACCGTGGCGCAGCCAGCTTCCTCTAAACGTTTGGCTAAGAGAGGATCGGCGTTAATATAGGGCAGTACGGCAAAACCTTCTTTAACTAATTGTTCGGCCGCTTGCAAAGTTCCGATCGGATCGGGTAATAAATATTTAGGATCGGGAATAACTTCGAGTTTAATAAAGTTATTGTCTTCCTGTCCCAATAATTTAGCCATTTCTCGCCCTAAACGGGCCACCCGAATCGCTTCTTCGGCCGTTTGACAACCGGCAGTGTTGGGTAACATCCAGATTTTCGACCAATCGATCGCCTCTGCTAATCCCTCATGACCGGGTGCGTTCGTTTGTACTCGTCTAACGGCAACGGTGACAATCTGACATTCACTGGCACTAATACTTTCCTGCATAGTCGTCAGATTGGCATATTTGCCAGTCCCAGTCATCAAGCGGGAGTAAAAGGTTTTCCCGGCAATGGTGAGACTATCATTCTGGGGTGATAAAAGCACTTGGGGTTTATTCTCAATAATAGTTAAGGACATAGGTGGAATAGTAACTGGTGATGGTTGATTAAAGCGATCGCAGCGAAAATGGGTCAAAATGGGATTAACTTTGTCATTAATCACCAGGTCAGCAATCAGGGAAGCAGTAACAGGAGCGAGTAAAATGCCATTGCGATAGTGACCGGTGGCTAAAATCAGGTTATCACAGCTACTGCGGCCTAAAATGGGCAATTCATCGGCTGTACCCGGACGGAATCCCCACCACATCTCCTCGATTTCCCAGTCAGCTAAAGGGGGATAGAGACGGGTAGCACGCGCAAAAAGGGTTTGTAGTCCTTGGGGTGTATTACCCGTTTGCCAGGACACTGTTTCGGAAGTGGCCCCGATAATTAAACGACCATTGCGACGGGGAACCAGATAGGTTTGGGGACCGAATAAAACCCTAGCTAAGGTCTGGTTAGGGGGCATTTTTACCGCAGCCATTTGACCTTTGACGGGATGGATGGGGAGGGGTAAAAGTTGACTGGCCCAGGATCCCGCCGCTAAAATATAAATTTTTGCTTCTAATTCCCCAATTGAGGTATAAATACTCTTGACTTTTCCCTGCTTTTGTTGTAGGGCGTGGACTTCTACCCCTTGGCGAATTTCTACCCCTAAATTTTCGGCCGCTTGTTGCAGCGCAGTCACTAGCTGCCGGTTGTCCACTTGTCCATCGTCGGGATACCACCAACCACCGACCACATCTTTACCTAGTCCGGGTTGGTAGAGGTGAACTGCATTGCTGTCTAACCAAATTTTATTAGCTGTATTGGCAGTAAAAGACTGATCTAGCTCGTAAACGGGAGCAAGAATACCACAGGGATAGTAACCGCTATTTATCCCCGTTAAATCCTCGATTTTGCGGCTCCATTCTGGATATAACCAGCGCGATTGTAAACAAAGATCGAGAAACGGACCCGGGGGAATCCCTTCCGCATGGGGGGCCAACATTCCCGCAGCCGCACGACTAGCGGCCTGAGCTATATCTCGAACTAGGAGGGTAACTTTTGCCCCGCGCAATTGCAAATCGACGGCGATCGCTAATCCGATGATACCACCGCCCAGGATCAAAATTTCGCTAGTTGAGTTCATAAAAGTCTCTGGCACCGAAAAGAATTACTGGAATGACAAGCAATTAGAAGTTAAAACAAGAAAGACGTAGTAAAATAACATATATATTTTTTTATCCCAATTAATCATAATTTTTAGCTTGATTGACTGCTAAACTCGCAATTAGTGGGCCGAGAGGGGGAAGAAGTGAGGCTACTGGCATAATTTAAGCTTAAGATGATTTGTAGTCAATCTTTTCTAAGCTTCCCTTTTTCTTTAGAGCTTATGACTTCCCCTGCTGTCGATCGAGTTTATCAAGGTCAATTCGGAGAGTTTACGATTACGAATAGCGATCGCCTAGGGGTGCGTCTCTACCGTCTGGGGTTAAATTTAGCGGCTTTTAGTTTCGCTGTCGCTACAATTATAGTTCTCACCGGACCGCAATTATTGCCCCTGACCAACCTTTTATACATTGGTTTTTGTCTGGGGTTAGGCATCAGTTTATTGACTATCCATATATATTTAATTCCCCTCCATCGTCTCCTGCAAGTTTTTTGGCTAATCGGGGCGATTACTTCCCTGATTTTCAGCCTTTATTATCACCTTTCTCCCCTAGAATTTGTCTATAACCACCCGGTGAGTTTATTCGGTGTCGGCTTTATTTTTGCTAGTCTCACGGGGATTTATTTCAAAGAAGCTTTTTGTTTTAATCGTCTAGAAACCAAGTTTTTAACCCCTCTAGTTCCCACCCTTTTACTCGGTCATCTTTTGGGGATATTGCCCCTAAATTGGGAAAAGGGGCTATTAATTCTCTGGGCGACTTTATTTGTTATCTTTGCTCTGAGAAAGTTAAGCCAACCTATCCCCAACGATATCGGTGATAAATCCGTCTTTGAACATCTTAATCATTGACTAACTCTCCAGAGATTAAAATCTATTCTAAGATACAGTCTTGCGGGCGGGTGAGTGGAACGAACCACGGAGACACAAAGATCGATCACTACTATATAAGTTAAACTGATCGGGTTTCAGCTTTTTGTTCTTTATCTCTTTCTGGTTTATTCTTGGTCAGTAATCAGTAAGCAGTAATCAGTGAAAAGACAGTGGGAAACTTCTATTTAATACTGTCACTTAAAACTCAAATCTGATAACTGATAACTGATAACTGATAACTGATAACTGATAACTGATAACTGTTACTTATCTGGAGTCCTCGATGGTAGCAGGATTAGCAGTATTGGGAGTCTTGCTAGTGAACATTTGTATTAGACTAAAACCGACAAAAGCGAGTAAGGCTATGCCACCAATAGTAGTAACAATTTTACCCACGAGATTTTCTGTGCGGGGTTGTTCGGGGGCATCCTCATTGGGATCCTCCGAATGGGCAAAACGATTGTAGAGGAAATCGAGGGCTTCATTGCGGAGTTCGTAGTAACGGGGATCCTCGGTAATTTGGGAACGAATCCGAGGACGGGCAAAAGGCATCTTTAACACCTCCCCGATTTTAGCGCTCGGGCCGTTGGTCATCATCACCAAGCGATCGCACAAGAACAAAGCCTCATCGATATCGTGGGTAATCATCAACACGGTTAACTGGTGTTCTTGCCAGATTTTCAGCAATTCTTCCTGTAATTCCTCTTTGGTGATCGCATCCAGGGCCCCAAAGGGTTCATCGAGGATGAGGACTTGGGGACGAATGGCCAGGGCGCGGGCGATCGCAACCCGTTGTTTCATACCTCCCGATAATTGGGGGGGTTTTTTCTGGGCTGCTTCTGTCAATCCCACTAAGGATAGATTTTCTTCCACGATCTTCACCTTCTCAGCCTGAGATTTTTCGGGATAAACCGAATTAACCCCGATATAAACGTTCTCAAAGGCGGTTTTCCAGGGCAAAAGGGAATAATTTTGGAATACCATCATCCGGTCTGGTCCTGGTTCCTTAACCTCTTTATCCTGTAGCAGCACTTGCCCACGACTAGGAGAAGAAAACCCCGCCACCATATTTAAAAGGGTCGATTTACCACAGCCGGAGTGACCGATAATGCAGACAAATTCCCCCTCATTAACTTGCAGATCCACACCGTCTAAAACGGTGTAAACCCCTTCGGGAGAGGGGTATTCTTTGGCAACATTACTAACTAATAAAAAAGGCTGGGTGGTGGTGCTGGAATTCACGGTCTTATCGGTAAAAGTTTGCATATTCGTCCTAGATTTATTTTAAGGTGGGCAAAGCCCACCACAACCATTAATTAGCGACAGGATCATCGAGGAGAACTTCTGAGATGCGATAATCGCGACGGATGGAAAAACGTTCCAGATAGCCGATCGGATCGTCGGGATTGAAAATAAGATGATCAAAGAGGGCGAAACTGTGGCGATCGGGTTCCAAATCGGGAAGGCCCAGGGACCGGCAAGCTTCGCCAAAAAGATCGGGACGACGGACGCGTTCAATCACTTCTACCCAGTTGCGGGGGAAAGGCGCGTAACCCCAACGGGCAAGCTGAGTTAAAGTCCATAGGGCCTCACTCCGGCCCGGACAGTTAGCTTGATCGACGTAAAACTGATTAAATCGGAAAAGGGGTTCGGGGGCAGTTCCTAAACCGCGGTCGTAACCATCGAGGAAACCGGGGCGAATAATTGCGCTATCCACGCCCACATACTGGGGCTGACTGAGAATATTAACGATTTCTTCTCGATTACGCCGATCATCGCAGTATTCACAGGCTTTAATTAAAGCTTTCACCATGGCGATATGGGTTTCGGGATGTTTCGCCGCCCAAGTTTCCCTGACCCCCAGTACTTTTTCCTGGTGTCCGGGCCAAATATCAAGATCGGTGGCGATAACGTAGCCTAATTTTTCCTGAACGGCGTAGGAGTTCCAGGGTTCCCCCACACAATAACCGTCGATCTTACCCGCTTTTAGCAGGGAAACCATCTGAGGCGGCGGAATTACGGCTAAATTCACATCACTATCGGGATCGATGTCGCCACTAGCTAACCAGTAGCGTAACAGCAGATTGTGCATGGAGGCGGGGTGAACCATGCCAAAAGTGGCGATTTGATCGGGACTTTGCTGGAGGGCATCCTTTAAGTCCTCCAGTTTTTCTACCCCCAATTCCCTGTATTTATTGCTGAGGGTGATGGCGTTACCGTTGCGACTGAGTACCAAGGCGCTAATGACGGGGACAGAGGGCTTATTGCCGGCCCCAATGGTCATGCTGAGGGGCATTCCCGCCACCATCTGGGCTGCATCGAGACGACCGGTGGCTACTCCTTGGGCGAGTGCTTTCCAGTTGGGTTCCCGTTGCAGGACAACATCCCCTAATCCTTCCTCGGCGAAGAAACCTTTCTCTTTGGCGATAATAATCGGGGCGCAATCGGTGAGGGGGATAAAACCGATGGTGGGATTGGTTTTCAGTCGGGTAGCTTGGCCGATCACTGTTACTGGTTCGGTGGGTTGGCCGACTTTCTTCGATCGCTTCTGTTGGTTGAGGAAGTAAACGATCTCGTTACGGAGGGCGTAGTAACTGGGGTGATTAACTACTTCCAAACGATGCCGGGGCCGGGGAATGGGAACATCGAGAATCTGACCGATATGGGCCTCTGGACCGGTGGTTAACATCACCACTCGATCAGATAGTAATAGGGCCTCATCTACATCGTGCGTGACCATGATACAGGTAACGTGGCTTTCCTCGACGATTTCCATCAAACGTTCCTGTAAATTGCCTCTGGTTAACGCATCCAGCGCCCCAAAGGGTTCATCGAGTAGCAGGACTTTTGGCCGTAGGGCTAAAGCACGGGCGATCGCTACTCGTTGTTTCATGCCTCCCGATAATTCTCCCGGTCGTTTGTTGGCGGCATGGCGCAGGTGTACCATATCGATACTATGTTCGATGACACTTTTGCGTTCAGCAGCCGGTAGATGACGCAGGACACGGTTAACTCCTAGGGCGATATTTTCCCGGACGGTTAACCAGGGCAGCAGCGAATAATTCTGGAACACCACCATGCGATCGGGACCGGGACCTTTAATTTCTTTTCCCTCTAAAATCACCCCTCCCACCGTCGGGCGATCGAGTCCGGCGACCATATTTAAGAGGGTGGATTTCCCGCAACCGGAGTGACCGATTAAAGAGATAAATTCCCCTTGAGTAACGCTGAGATCGATATTTTTCAGGGCGATATATTGACGGCCATCGGGCAGAGGGAAAACCTTATCAATGTGATCGACTTCAATAAATGCAGACATTTTCAGTAATCAGTTATTAGTTATCAGTTATCAGGAATCAGCTTCTGAAGGCAAGAGGCAAAAGAAAGAATCTGGCAATTCTCCTATCTAACAAGAAGGTTAGAAACTAGGTAGATCAAAGCTTTTAGCTTAACAAATTAGGTTTTAGATTCGGTCTTTGTTATCGGGGGTGAGGTGGGTTGGGTGGCTAATAATTTAGTTTTGAACCTCACCCACTTTTATTTACTTGTAACAAACTTATTTATTTTCTTCGGGTACAACTAATTTAGCAATGTAGGCCATGAGGCGATCGAGTAGGAAACCAACAATACCCACATAAATCAGGGCGAGGATAATTTCACTGATCATGGAACTATTCCAAGCATCCCAGATAAAGAAGCCAATTCCCACGCCACCGATCAGCATTTCCGCCGCTACAATCGCCAACCAAGATAAACCGATCCCGATTCTTAATCCGGTGAAAACGTAGGGAACAGTAGCGGGAAAAAGAATGTTGAAAAAGTATTCAACTTTGGATAATTTTAGCACTCTAGAGACGTTTTTATAGTCTTGGGGAACCTGTTGTACTCCCACGGCAGTGTTAATAATAATTGGCCAAATTGCTGTAATAAAAATTACAAATATGGCACTAGGTTCGTTATTGCGAAAAGCCGCTAGGGAGATGGGTAGCCAAGCTAGGGGGGGAACGGTACGCAGGATTTGGAAAATCGGATCGATCGCATCATAAATTAGGGCGCTGCTACCGATTAAAATACCCGCAGCGATGCCAACAATAGCGGCAAGGGTAAAACCGACGGCCACCCGTTGTAAACTAGCGAAAATTTGCCAGAATAAACCCACATCTGTGCCACCATTATTAAAAAAGGGATTAACAATTAATTCCCATGTATCGCTAACCACTTTAGTGGGACTAGGGAGGGGGGCATCGGGACTAAAACATAGTATTTGCCAGATGAGGAGGAAAATTAATAAAGCAATCGCCGAAGTTGCTAGTTTGGGTAATTTTTTTTGCAGGTCTTTTACCCATTTCGGACCTTGAGAACGACGAGAAATAGAAACAGCCATAATCAGTTATCAGTTATCAGTTATCAGTTATCAGTGGTGGAGTGGTTCAGTTATCAGTGATCAGCATCAGTGATCAGTTATCAGTTATTAATTACCAGTTATGAGCAAATCATCTTTAACTGTTGACTGGTTACTGATCACTGCTCACTGATTTAAACCTTTTTAATCTTGAGAGATTTCAGGTAAGCGGTGGGATTTTCGGGGTCAAAAGTAACACCATCAAAGAAAGTTTCCACACCGCGAGAGGTAGAGGTGGGAATTTGATCGGCCGGAACATTGAGGGCTGTGGCGGCTTCTCTCCAGATATCTTCCCGGTTAACTTTATCAACTAAAGCTTTGATGTCTGTATCGGCGGGAATATAGCCCCAACGGATGTCTTCAGTCACAAACCAAGTATCATGACTCTTGTAGGGATAGGAAGCGTTATCAGCCCAGAATTTCATGGCTACGGGGCTATTTTCGATCGTGCGACCATTGCCGAAATCGATATTACCCTGCATTCTTCCCAAGATATCGGCGGGGTCAATTTTCAGCCATTCCCGTCCCGCAATAATCTCGCACATTTCCTTCACATTAGCGGGATCATTGCACCATTGCTGCGCTTCCAGAACAGCCATGGTTAAAGCTTTTGCCGCTTTGGGATTTTTATCCACCCAATCGGCGCGTAAAGCGAAGGCTTTTTCGGGGTGATCCTTCCACAGTTCCCCAGTTATCAGGGCTGAATAACCGAGTTTTTGCTTAACCAGTTGCGCGTTCCAAGGTTCCCCCACACAGAAAGCTTGCATCGTGCCGACTTTCATGTTAGCCACCATTTGTGCCGGAGGAACAACAATTAGGGATAGATCTTTATTCGGATCAATGCCGCCAGCGGCTAACCAATAGCGCATCCAGAGATCGTGAGTACCACCGGGGAAAGTCATGGCGGATTTAACTTCTTTGCCCGCAGATTTAGCTTTAGCGAAGGATTCTTTCAGTACACCGCTATCGAGGGCAACTTTTAGATCCATGTATTCGTTAGCCACAGAAATCCCTTGACCGTTGGTATTCAAACGCGCCAGAATATACATTGGTACGGGCTGTTTGGTGATTTTGCCCAAGGTCATTAGGTAGGGCATGGGGGATAAAATATGCGCCCCATCGATACCGTTACCCGCCGAACCTAATTCGAGGTTATCCCGGGTTGCAGCCCAAGAGGCTTGTTTCATCACCTGTACATCGGGCATCCCGTGTTTAGCGAATAAACCTTTTTCTTTGGCGATAATTAAGGGGGCAGCGTCGGTGAGGGCAATAAAACCTAGTTTAGCGGTGGTGACTTCGGGAGTTTCTCCACCAGCAACGGGGGAAGCGGCAGGACTGCCGGCCGGGGAGGGACTGGTCGCGGTATTATTGGGAGTGGCGCAACCATGCAGAATTGCGGTTCCTACGGCAGTTGCCCCGGCAGTGAAGATAAATCTACGTCTAGAAAGTTTACTCATGGACTAACAAATCGTGATTAGAAACTAAACAAAGGTGATGAAACGGTGAAAAGTTCTCATTACTTCCCCCAACTGACTGCGGTGATAACCGAGAAAATTTCTTCAAAGTAACTGTTGATTCAGTAAGGGTGCTTTAATTATTTGTATCTCTCGATCGCTTTTGCCTCTCCATCTAGGGAGATTTAGCAGTAGTTTTTGTCTAAGAGATTTTTTCTAGAAGCATAACGGTTTTGAGGATTCGATGTATAGCGTCGGTTTTTAGTCATCTGGGCTGGAAAGCTCATTTTATTTCAGGGTTATCAGCGAAGCAATTAACTTAAATTTACAGTCTTCAACGGGAAAGATAGTATAGATTGTTACAAAATATTGCCAGTCATGTAATAAAAGCATAAAAATTTGTCTGTAACGCATGATTGGGGGCGATGGGGGTTTTTTAGCTATCTTGAATCAGTTACCAGGTTTGAGTTTGCAGTTCACTCATTACTGATGGGTGCATCTCATATTTGTGAATCTCTCCCACTTATGGTGAGCAGCAGAAATTATTACGTCAATGGTAGGGGCGCATTTTGATCCGTGAGTTTATCGAACTGCGTGCGCCCAAAATGTAATATAGATAATATTTCTCCAAAATTGAGCTGCACCCTGTGTGGACAGCTTATTTTGATTAATGCAGAGGAAGTTAGTTATATTGAATTTTGGCAGCATCAAACAGAGGTAACTTAAATGTCGGACTAACAAGAACGAGGGGCTGATAAATTTATAGCGTTTCCCATTCATAAAAGGTACATTCTCGACCTTAAACAGCTTAATCAGTAAAGCTTTAAGTGTGCCGCACAGGTACGAGAACCGCTATAAGCGCAGCTATCAAGCTAAAATTGATCAACCCCCGGGTAAACCGCCCCAGGGTGGTTCTAATGTTAAACCGCCACCAAATCAGGACAAGGAGAAAAATAACCCACTGATTATCTATGCCCCCTTTTACCTGTTCCCTGTTCTAACTGATAACTGATAACTGATAACTGATAACTGAATATGGCTTATTCTCGCATTAAAAAACTAGCAAATTATCTACGTCCCTATTGGCAAATAGTCACTGGAGGGGTAGTTACTCTTCTTATTGTTAATCTTTTGGGTGTTTATATACCGCTTTTAATCCGGGATAGCATCGATGATTTGAGTAAATCCTTTGACTTCAAAAAAATCATTTACTATGTGATTTTAATTGTCGCTTTAGCCTCGATTATGTGGTTTATCCGCATGATTTCCAGAGTGTTATTATTCGGCATAGGTCGTCAGGTAGAGTTCGATCTTAAACAAAAAATCTTTGAGCATTTATTAACCCTTGAACCTGCCTATTTTTCTCGGCAAACTTCAGGAGATTTAATCAACCGTGCCACTAGCGATGTAGATAATGTGCGTCGTCTGGTGGGTTTTGCTTTGCTCAGTTTGGCTAACACTTTTTTTGCCTATGGGTTAACTTTGCCCGTAATGTTAGCGATTCATATTCCCCTTTCAGTCGCCGCTATTTCTATCTATCCTTTGATGTTAATTGCTGTGCAGTTATTTAGTGGTCGTCTGCAGCGGCAACAGAAAAAAGTACAGGCAAAACTCTCGCATCTGAGCGATTTAATTCAAGAGGATATGAGTGGTATTACTCTGATTAAAATCTATGCCCAAGAAGCTAACGAGCGCCTAGCATTTAAACAAAGAAATGGCGAGTTATTACAGGCTAATTTAGATTTAGTCCAGACTCGTAATTTTCTTTTTCCCCTGATCGAAGCTTTATCCTATGTGAGTTTATTGGCCTTGCTTGCCCTCGGTACTAGACAAATTATATCGGGTAATATCACCATTGGGGACTTTATTGCTCTGTTAATTTTGGCGGAAAGATTAGTTTTTCCCACTGCTTTATTAGGTTTTACTATTACGGCCTACCAACAGGGAGAAGTGAGTATCGATCGCTTGGAAACTATCCTGTTAGCTGAGGCTAAAATTAAAGATAATGCCGATTGTATTCACTTAAAAAATATTCAAGGAAAAATTACTGCTAAAGCCTTGACTTTTTTCTATCCTGATGCTAAGGAACCCGCCTTAAAATCTCTTTCTTTTACCATTAATCCGGGGGAAACGGTAGCGGTCGTCGGTGCGATCGGGTCGGGAAAATCTACCCTTGCTAACGCTATTCCCCGTCTTTTGAATATTGCTGAGGGACAGTTATTTATTGATGATCAAGATGTCACTCAAATTGCCCTTGAAGATCTACGAAAAGCGATCGCTTATGTTCCCCAAGAAAGTTTTTTATTTAGTACCACCATTGAAGATAATATCCGTTATGGCGATCCGCTGCTGAGTTTTCCGGCAGTGGCATCGGCGGCCAAACAAGCGAGAATTGAGGAAGAAATCGATAATTTCCCGCAAAAATACGGAACTTTAGTGGGAGAACGTGGGATTACTCTTTCCGGGGGTCAACGTCAACGGGCCTCTTTAGCGCGCGCTTTAGCCATCCAAGCACCGATTTTAATCCTTGATGATGCCCTATCTAGCGTCGATAATCAAACAGCCACGGCTATTTTGGAAAATATCGCTCAAGAAAGCCAAAAAACCGTGATTTTTATCTCCCATCAATTATCGGCCGCTGCCACTGCCGATCGGATTTTTGTCATGGATGGCGGTGAAATTGTCCAGATGGGAACCCACGAGGAGTTAATCACAGTCCCCGGAGTCTATCAAAATCTCTGGCAACAGCAGCAGTTAGAATCTAAGGTTTTACATTAGCTGATAAAATAGGGGCTCTTCTAGGTTCTGTGTGATAAGTTTAACTTACATAGGATCGATCGATCTTTGTGTCCTTTGTGTCTGGAGTGGTTCGTTCCACTCACTGCCCCAAGACTGTATCTTAGAATACATTTTAGCCACCAAACCTGGGAGAGCCAAATAGGGAATCTGCTAGTTATTGCCGGTTAAGCTCTGGACTATCCAATTACTCGTCAAGACTGTTTAAATATAGTACAGCAGTTATCTTTTAGCGATAATGAACAAGAATCAACTTTTAACCGAACCTTTTTTACAATTACCCACCGAAACATCCATACAAGTGATTTGGTTTACGGATTTTTTTGGCACTCGTCATCAGGTGCGCTACGGGGAAAAACTAGAGAAAATTGCCTGCGCTCGCACTAGCAAATTAACTAGAGTTAGAGAAGATGCTAAATCGAGAGCCCTTGAAGCTTATCCATCTTTAACCGAACGAGAAATCTGGCGACATCAGGCCGAAATTACTGATTTAAATTCCGGGGAAAGGGTTCCCTATCAAGTCACCAGTTTTCAGGAAAATACAGCGATTAGAAGTGATATTTATACCCTTACACCAAGACCCAAAAAAGGAACTAATCTCAAAATTCTGCTCACTTCTGATCATCAATTAATGCCCATGACTGCCGCTAATTTGCAAAAAGTTAGCGAAACTATTGGACAGGTAGATGCAGTTTTTTTAGCGGGAGATTTAGTTAATATACCCGATCGAACTTCCGAATGGTTTGATGATAGTCGCGGTGGGGCATTCTTTCCCTGTTTACAAGGAAGGGCTAATTATACTCTTACAAAAAATGGTATTCAGACTATTTATAAAGGGGGAGAAATTATTCAAAATGCGCCCTTATTTCCTGCTATTGGTAATCATGAAGTTATGGGCAGATTTTCTAATTCCAGAGGTTTAAATGAACAGTTTGAAGATGCTATCCCTCAATTTATTGCTAAACAACTAGCAGAGGATACAGCAGCAATTAATGAAAACTGGTTAAAAAATAATGCTTTCAATACAGAAACCTACGAAGAAATTTTTTCTTTGCCTCAAAATAAATATTATTCTCTGACCTTTGGCGATGTTCATTTAGTGGTTTTATATGTTACTAATATCTGGAGAAATCCCAATTTAGAACCCAGTGCCAGGGGAAGATATTACGAAAATCAAAGAGATTTAGACAAACCCGATCGCTGGGGTTATGGTCAGCATATTTTTGAGCCAATTGTCCAGGGTAGTCCTCAATATCAATGGTTAGAAAAAGAGTTAAATAGTCGAGAATTTAAAGAGGCTAAATATAAAGTAGTTATGTTTCATCATCCTCCCCATAGTCTAGGAGGAAATATCGTTCCACCCTACACCAATCCCGTGCCGACAATTCAACGGGATGCCACGGGAAAAGTTACATCGGTAGGCTATGATTATCCCCAAGAAAATGATTATATTATTCGTGATCTAATTCCTTTATTAGAATCTGCCAAGGTTAATTTGGTTTTTTATGGTCATTCTCATTTATGGAATCGTTTTCTTAGTCCTAAGGGGATGAATTTTCTCGAATCTTCTAACGTTGGTAATAGTTATGGTGCTTATTTAGGTGATAAAAAACGTCCTGTACCTCTCGATAGAAATTATGCTGCGATCGGTAATCCCAATGGATTACAAGCAATTATCCCGAATATTGCTCCTCTTGTGGATTGGGTTAATCAACCTTTGCCCTATATTGCCAGTAATGATGTAACGGTTTTTAGCATTTTAGATACAGAAAAAGGAACCGTGAGCAGTTATCGTTTTGATACTCGTTATCCTGACTCCGAGGTAATTAAATTTGATGAATTTGACCTTTTTAGCATAGGTGAAGTATAATAAAATTAAAGATTGGTGGTTAAATAGATTCTCTTGGGGTTAATTGTATGACTACTGTTACTAGCAATGATCTTCAAGAATTGAAAGACTTGCTCTCGGCAATGCGACAGGAAAACCGCAAGCGCATAAGTTACCTGGGAGAAGAAACCCGCGAGCAAATAAGTTTCCTGCGAGAAGAAACCCGCCAGCAAATTGATACGCTAAAGGAAGATAATCGCCAACAACTAGAAACCCTAAGAGAAGAAAATAACAAGCAATTTATTAACCTACACAAAGAAATCACAGAAGTCAAAATTATCACGGCTAAAATTGAAGGAACAATTCAATTCTAAGCAATATTAACCCAAAAAATTCCCGATTTAATCGAGAAAGTTGGGGAATTAAAAAACTGGAAACAAATAGCTATTGTCGCTATCACTGCTTTTACCAGTGCCACAATTACTTGGTTTATTCGAGGAGGAAATTTAAAACCTTAAAGTCTGGTATTTTTCTCAATTCCTAATTGGGGCATTGGCAGAATAATCGGTTTCAGGGTTTCTGCGAAAGCGGTTAAAGAGTATTCAACTTTGGGAGGAATTTGTGGATCAAATTCTCGGTGAATCAGTCCATCTAACTCTAATTCCCTCTAAGCAGTTGACTAGCTGCCACGAGTCAATAATAATACTAAATCTGGTTATTAAAAACTGATTATTTATTTCCCCTTTTGCCTCTTACCTTTTGCCTGTCCTGATATGTAGCCTAATACTCAACGGATTTATAGCGGTGTGCAGTCGTATGAGGTACAGTGTCACGAGCTATAAACCATGCTAGGCAAAGCTTGGTTTGTATCTCACTCAAGCGCTTACCGCTATAGTATAATTTCTAGTCAGCTTGCTCCCATCCCCGATTCTTTCCTTAGCTTTTTGCCTGCCGTTGCTGCATCTATTTTGGGCAAGAGAAGCTGAGAACCTTTGTGGGCAGGCGTTTGAACTTAGCTTGTGTCCGTCTGGTCTAGTTTTTTTAGCCATTGCCTAATAACTGATATATTTCCTGAAAAACTGGGCAATCTAGGATTAGACAGCATTGTGATAAGGGGGATAAAACCTTGGACTCCGCTAACGCTCAGAAAATTCTCGGCTATTTCATCGAAGAAGCAAAAGAACACCTGCAAACTTTGGAACAGGGAATTTTAGACTTAGGCAATCTCGTGGACGACACTGAACAGATTAACGAGATGTTTCGTGCCGCCCATTCCGTCAAGGGGGGGGCGGCCATGCTAGGTTATAGCAGTATCCAAAAAACTGCCCACCGTCTTGAGGATGCTTTCAAAATACTGAAAGAAAATCCCATACAAGTGGATCAAAAATTAGAATCTTTGTTCCTCAAGGGTTATGATCTGCTTCATATCTTGATTGATAAGCTGCAGGAACCTTTAGGTTTGCAAGCCGAGGAAGCTAACGCGATCGTTAAAAACGGTGAACCGACTTTTGCCGAATTACAGGTCCATCTTAAGTATCTTCTCGGCCAAGGAAAATCTACCCCAGCTATGGCGGCAGCCTCTTCTATCTCCATCAGCGTCAGAGATATCCTCAAACAGATGTTACAACTGTTCAAACAGGAAGAAACCAGTGCTTCCCGTCAGCAATTACAAAAATTAACTTTATCTCTGTCTCAATTGGCTCCAGAACAGCGAAAATGGCAATATTTAGTTAAAAATGCCCAACTAGCACTGGCCAACCCCAAACATTCCTATCGTACTCTCGCCCCGGTTATTATTAAAGAATTAAAACAAGCTAGTGATTTATTAGAATGGGGTCGCGGGGAAGAAATCACCGTCAGTCAAGAATTGCAATTATTAGCCACCGCTAAATTACCACAAATCCTGATTACCCTAGAACCGGAATTGGTAGCTAGTACCCTGCGGCAAATGTTCAATCGCCAACAGGTCTCGCAACTGGTACAGTTATTACAAACGAGACGTTAACATCTGCGCTGGTGTAATTAATTGTTCACCAACCGAGGTGGTAATAATCCTAGATCGTGAATTGGGGATAGAGCCAAACCAGAAAAAGCTAAGATATGGCAAGATGAAAACTTAATGCTGACGGCTGACTAATGTCAGACCTGAAGCAGTTTCTCTTTAGTCACCGGTCAAGCTGGGATTTACGGAGAGTAAGTGATCTGCTAGAGTTTTAACGTTCGTTAAATTTCTCGGGTAGAGAAAACAAACAAAACCATAATGGTGTTACTGGGTGTGTGGAAGTGCTTAAAAATCTCAATTTTTCGAGGCGATATTCCTCGCTGGCCCTGCTGCTGGCTATTTTCGGATTATTTCAAGGAACGGCAATTGCCCAAGAAGAACCCCCAGAGACGGTTTTTCCCCGCGTCGAGCAGCTAGTACAGTCTCCTCCCGCGACGGAAGAAACTACTCCACCCGTGGCACCACCGCCAGAAAACCCAGACCCTCCAGAAACTCCCACAACAGCCCCACCAGCCCAGGCCGAGGAATCCCGGGTTTTGGTGGCCGAAGTGGTAGTACAAGGGGCCGATCGAGAATTAGAAAATCTAGTTTATAATACCATTCGCACCCGACCCGGACGAAGCACGACTCGATCGCAACTACAAGAAGATATTAACGCCGTTTTTGCCACGGGCTTTTTTGCCGATGTGCGGGCAGTTCCCCAAGATACGCCCCTAGGAGTGCGAGTTACCTTTGAGGTGCAACCTAACCCCGTTTTTCAGGGTGTACAGATTCAAATTGCCCCAGAAACCGTGGACAAATCAATTTTACCTGCCGGGGTGGTCGAGGAAATTTTCGCTGGTCAATACGGCAAAACCCTGAATTTGAGGGAATTACAGGCGGGGGTAAAAAAAATCAATGACTGGTACAGCAAAAACGGCTATGATCTAGCCCAGGTGATTGGTGCGCCGCAAGTCACTCCCGATGGTCGGGTGATTCTGGTCATTTCTGAAGGTTTAATCGAAAAAATTCAAGTACGCTACTTTAACGTCGAACAGGAACCAGTCAAGGGTAAAACCAGAGAATTTATCATTACTAGGGAAATGCGCCTAAAAGCGGGGGATATTTTTAACCGCAATACAGCCCAACAGGATTTACAGCGTGTTTTCGGTCTTGGTTTATTCGAGGATGTGCGTCTGTCTTTTTCCCCGGGCAGCGACCCAAGGGAGGTGGTCGTTAACGTCGATGTGGTGGAAGGTAATACCGGTTCCCTGGCCGCTGGGGGTGGTATTAGCTCAAATGCAGGCCTATTCGGCACTGTCAGCTATCAACAGCGCAATTTTGGCGGTAATAACCAAACTTTAGGGTCAGAAGTCCAATTAGGGGAACGGGAATTTTTATTTGATCTGAGTTTTTCCGATCCTTGGATTGCCACGGATAACTTCCGCACTTCCTACACGGTCAACGTTTTCCGGCGACAATCGATTTCTCTGGTTTATGATGGGGAAAATTCCTCAATTCGGACACTTAACGATAATGATAGTCCCCGTATCGTCCGGACGGGTGGCGGTATTACTTTTGTCCGTCCTTTGGCCCCCGATGTGTTTACGAAACCAAAATGGGTGGTTTCCCTAGGCTTTAACTATCAACAGGTACAGGTGCAAAATGCCAATGGTGACATCTCCCCCCTGTCGGCACCTCTCAATGGTTTTGGCAGTCAACAACTGTCTTTTAGTTCCTCTGGGACTGATGATCTACTTTCCCTCAATATTGGCGCTATTCAAGATTTTCGCGACAATCCCC
Source organism: Microcystis aeruginosa NIES-4325 (assembly GCF_008974145.1). Classification (GTDB taxonomy): domain Bacteria; phylum Cyanobacteriota; class Cyanobacteriia; order Cyanobacteriales; family Microcystaceae; genus Microcystis; species Microcystis aeruginosa_G. The sequence goes on from NZ_BJKP01000006.1 coordinate 36,811, forward strand.
TGCAGCCCACCAGTGGTTCTTTCCTGCGTCTAGGTTTAGAACAAACCATTCCGGTCGGTTCTGGCAGTATTTTCGGCACTCGTGTTCGGGGTAGTTACAGTTACTTTATCCCCGTTCGCTTTATTAATTCCTTGAATCTCTTTGAAACCGATATTTTTAAAGGTCAGCAATCCCTCGCTTTTAATGTGCAAGCAGGGACGGTATTAGGGGATTTGCCCCCCTACGATGCTTTTATCGTAGGGGGTAGTAACTCTGTACGGGGTTACGCCGAGGGAGAAGTGGGTAGCGGTCGCAGTTATTTCCAAGCGACGGCCGAATATCGTTTTCCCATTGTCGCAATTATCGGGGGGGCGTTATTTGTCGATTTCGGCACTACTGTTGGTTCCCAAGGCGATGTCCCCGGTCAACCCGGTATTGTCCGGGATTTACCCGGTACTGGTCTCGGTTACGGTTTAGGTGTTCGGGTACAATCTCCCGTCGGCCAAATTCGGGTTGACTACGGTTTTAATGTCGATGGTAGTTCTCGTATCCATTTCGGTATCGGGGAACGATTCTAATCAGTTATCAGTTATCAGTTATCGATAAATTTAGTTTTTTTTGCTGTTCACTGATCAAAGCTTTATTACTTGATAATTATGGGTTCTACTATCGCTAAACAATTTGAATTATCGGGAATTGGCCTGCATTCGGGGGAGATAACACGGGTGCGCGTCTGTGTGGCAAATCCAGGAGAAGGACGTTATTTTGTCCGCAGAGATTTAGCCAATCAACCGATTATTCCCGCTCTAGTTTCTTCGGTTTACCAAACGACTTTATCAACGGAATTGGGACGGGGAGAAGCAAAGGTTAGAACCGTTGAGCATTTATTAGCTGCCTTAACCGCTTTGGGGGTGGAGGATGCTCGCATTGAGGTGGATGGTGCGGAAATTCCCCTCCTTGATGGTTCGGCTAAAATCTGGGTAGAAGCGATCAAAAATGCTGGTTTAGATAACTCTTTTTCTCCATCAGATTTAACTATTTCTCAACCGATTTGGTTGTACGAAGGAGATGCTTTTGTGGCGGCGATTCCTTCCCCTGAATTACGTTTTACCTACGGTATTGATTTTACCTATAAACCGATCGGTAATCAATGGTATAGTTGGAGTCCTGATCAAGAAAGTTTTCGAGATGCGATCGCATCCGCCCGTACTTTCGGTTTTGCCGATCAAATTGAGTATCTGCAAAAGGCTGGTTTAATTAAAGGAGGCAGCTTAGAAAATGCTTTAGTCTGCGATCAAAATCAATGGTTAAATCCTCCTTTACGCTTTTATAATGAGCCAGCAAGGCATAAATTATTGGACTTAATTGGTGATTTAAGTTTACTGGGAACCATTCCCACTGCCCATTACATGGCTTTTAAAGCTAGTCATAAACTCCACGTTCAATTAGCTAAAGCAATTCAGGGTTAATTATTTCTTGGATCAAGGGTACGAACAACAAAAATACCGATGGCTTTGTCCACTTTACTGATATATTTTTGTAGGTCTTTAGCAATAGTAACTTGACCAGCAGGAGAGGCATGAATTAAGCCAATTTTGCCATCAGGAAAGCGATAAACTAGACCGGTATGGGTGGTATCTAAACCAGCAATATTAGTCACGACACCGATAATATCGCCTGCTTGTAGTTGTGGATAAATGGCTTTAATCTTAGGGGTGGGAATATAGGTTATGGATAAGCTTTCTAATTGCTGTTCTACCTGTTGAATACAATCGTAATTACTTTGAGTTTTTAACTGGGGGTATAGAGGGCGATTTTTACTCATAAAGTTGAGCTTTTTGTCAAGAGTAATTCCCCCTAATTTGGCAGTAATATTTTCTAGATTACCTCGTTTTTGGTTGTCATTAATCCAATCGGAGAAGTAATGCAGACGACTACAATAACCGTCGAGAATACCGTGGCGATAACGTTGATTTAAAACCTGCTGACTAAAAGCAGAATACTGATAATTTTTTAAAGCAAAATTGTGACTCAAAGCGAGAACTGTTTCCACAAAAAGGACACAATCAAACTCTTTTAAAGAGATAAATAATTTTTCTGTTGCCGAGTGATCGAGTAATCCTGCTTGATATTTTGCTCCTAAAAATTGAGTGGCGATATTCTGGATTATATCGGCCATGGGTAAGCGATCGAGTTGTTGATTTTGAGCGTACTGCACCAGTTTTTGATAATTAGGATCCCTGACTTCTTGAGCAAGAATAGTTTCCGATCGAGCTATACTCAAGGGAATTAAAACAGGATTAATTAATAAATAGGGTAAAGTTATCCAATTAAAAAACATTGTCGATCGGTTACTGAAAATAATAGGGTTTATCACCGACTAATACAAATTAACTATCGGAGTTATCAACTGTTAAAATCTGCTAGGTTTAGTTGGTATTTCTCTTTGTATTCTACTACATATAGCAGTTATCTTAATGGTGATTTATGAGGTTTTCGTTTTGGGGAGACTCCGAGACGATACCCTATCAAGTTATACTTTCCCTTGATCAAAAACCCTGTAGGAATCCGATAATTTTTTGATGAAATTGAATTAGAAATGATCAATGAGCGTTTCAGTCATTGACATAATTTTTAGTAAACCTCCAGCCTAGTTATCGATTGTTTCTCGCAGCTCCGCAGCTCCGGCGCTCCGACTTTCCTATACTTTTTAAACAGGATTTAGATGACTCCTCACCCTAACAACAATTTTTGATTTTTACCAGAGGTCTAGGACAAGGACAAAAAGCTTATCTTGATTGAGTTATAGCACTTGCAGCCCTCTATAAGATGATCTCGAATCTTAACCCCGATCATGTTTGAACAGGGACATCTCGTCTGAGGAACTAAGAATTAACACTTTTGTAATTAAAAGTCAATAGATTAAATATTAATTTTTGTAAAGAAAAGCCTGAGCAGTTACTCAGAAAGCTCTTTACCATCTGTTACAAAATATGGCAAGATATTTATCGAATTGTGTCAAAACCCAGAGTAAATGCTCATTGGGGTGACATTTTCTGATACAAAACAGAGACATATATATCTAAATACCTTAAGCAAAGGGCGATCATCATCAGATGACGAAAATCCCTCCCTTCGACTTAGCTCAGGGGGCAAGCAAAACCAGACTCAGCAATCATAAGGAGAACCATCATATATGTTCACTCACGTCAAGTCCACCATTCGTCATATAGTTCCCGACGCGTTGAATGGTCGATCGCTGGTCAAGGTGGTCTATGTCGTGCTAGAACCTCAGTACCAAAGTGCGCTGAGTAGTGCCGTCAGGGAAATCAACGCTAACAACCCGAAACTAGCGATCGAAATTAGTGGTTATTTAATCGAAGAACTGCGCGATGGGGAAAATTATCGCAATTTTCAGGAGGATGTAGCCAAAGCTAATATTTTCATTGCTTCTCTCATCTTTATCGAAGATTTAGCCGATAAAGTCGTGGCTGCTGTCAGTCCCCATCGGGATAAATTAGACGCCGCGATCGTCTTTCCCTCCATGCCCCAGGTAATGCGCTTAAATAAATTAGGCAGCTTTTCCATGGCCCAATTGGGACAGTCTAAGAGTGTCATCGCTAACTTTATGAAAAAGCGCAAGGAAAACTCCGGCGCCGGTTTCCAAGATGCGATGTTAAAGTTATTGCGAACCTTACCGCAAGTCCTGAAATACCTCCCCATCGAAAAAGCTCAGGACGCACGCAACTTTATGTTAAGTTTCCAGTATTGGCTAGGAGGTTCCGCAGAAAATTTAGAGAACTTCCTGTTAATGTTGGCCGATAAGTACGTCTTCGATAACAAGGATGACAGCGTAGTTTACAAAGAACCGGTAGTTTATCCGGATCTGGGTATCTGGCATCCTTTATCCATGAAAATGTTCGAGGATGTCAAGGAATACTTCACTTGGTACAATAACCGCAGTGATATTCCCGATGACCTAAAAGACCCCTTAGCTCCCTGTGTGGGCTTAATTTTACAGAGAACTCACCTCGTTACTGGTGATGACGCTCATTATGTCGCTCTCGTGCAGGAATTCGAGTCTATGGGTGCGCGAGTCCTTCCCGTTTTTGCTGGGGGATTAGACTTTTCCAAACCGGTAGAAGAATACTTCTGGGATAAAAGCTTAAAAGGAGTGGAAGCGGTTGCTATCGTTGACACGGTAATTTCCCTGACAGGATTTGCTTTAGTGGGAGGTCCAGCGCGACAAGATCATCCGAAAGCGATAGAATCCTTAAAACGTCTCAATCGTCCCTATATGTGCGCGTTACCGCTAGTTTTCCAAACCACCCAGGAATGGGAAGAAAGCGATTTAGGTTTACACCCGATTCAAGTAGCGCTACAGATTGCCATTCCCGAATTAGACGGTGCGATCGAACCTATTATACTATCAGGCCGGGATGGGGCTACGGGTAAAGCGATCGCCTTACAGGACCGGGTAGAAGCGATCGCTCAACGGGCGCTAAAATGGGCTAACCTAAGAAAGAAACCGAAACTCAATAAAAAAGTCGCCATCACCGTCTTTAGTTTCCCTCCCGATAAAGGGAATGTGGGAACCGCGGCCTATCTAGATGTGTTCGGTTCCATCTACGAAGTGATGAAAGCGTTACAAAATAATGGTTATGACTTGCAGGATCTACCCGCATCTCCCCAAGAACTGATGGAAGCGGTAATCCATGATGCCACCGCACAGTACCATAGTCCGGAGCTAAATATCGCCTATCGGATGTCCGTACCGGAATACGAACGCTTAACTCCCTATTCCGTCCGTTTAGAGGAAAATTGGGGACCACCACCGGGAAATCTCAACAGTGATGGACAAAATCTATTAATCTACGGCAAAGAATTCGGTAACGTCTTTATCGGGGTTCAACCCACCTTCGGTTATGAAGGGGATCCGATGCGTCTGCTCTTTTCTCGTTCTGCTAGTCCCCACCACGGTTTTGCAGCCTACTATACCTATCTCAATCAAGTCTGGAAAGCAGATGCGGTTCTTCATTTTGGCACCCACGGTTCCCTAGAATTTATGCCGGGGAAACAGATGGGAATGTCTGGAGAATGCTACCCCGATAACCTCATCGGGATGATTCCCAATCTCTACTATTATGCCGCTAATAACCCCAGCGAAGCGACGATCGCTAAACGTCGTAGTTATGCGGAAACTATCTCCTATCTCACTCCCCCCGCAGAAAATGCTGGACTCTACAAAGGGTTAAAAGAACTAAGCGAGTTGATCGGTTCCTACCAAACCCTGAAGGATAGTGGGCGTGGGGTGCAAATTGTCAATACCATTGTCGATAAATGTTTATTGGTCAATCTTGACAAGGATATAAGTTTACCTGATGGTGACACTGCCCATCTCAGTCAAGAGGAACGGGATAATATCGTCGGTTCTGTCTATCGCAAACTGATGGAAATTGAATCGCGCTTACTTCCTTGCGGACTGCACGTTATTGGGAAACCCCCTTCGGCGCTGGAAGCGGTGGCAACTTTGGTCAATATTGCCAGTTTAGACCGGGAAGAGGACGATTTACTCTCCTTACCCCGAATTATTGCCAACAGCATCGGCCGGGATATAGAGGAAGTTTATCGCAATAGCGATCGAGGTGTGTTAGAAGATGTGGAACTACTGCAAAACATCACCCTCGCGACTCGCGCTGCCGTCGCAACTTTAGTCGAGTCCCAAACCGACGCAGAAGGTCGGGTATCGATGCTTTCTAAGCTGAATTTCTTGAATATAGGCAAGAAATCACCTTGGATCGAAACTTTACAGTCGATGGGTTATCCAAAAGTTGATCCGGTCGCATTAAAACCTCTGTTTGAATACCTAGAATTCTGTTTAGAACAGGTCTGTGCCGATAATGAATTAGGGGCCCTATTAAAAGCATTGGAAGGGGAATACGTTCTTCCCGGTCCCGGTGGCGACCCCATCCGTAACCCTGGAGTTTTACCCACGGGTAAAAATATCCACGCTTTAGATCCCCAGTCTATCCCGACCCTAGCGGCGGTAAAATCGGCTAAAATTGTGGTGGATCGTCTGTTAGAACGGCAAAAACTGGATAATGGCGGTAAATATCCCGAAACCATCGCTTGTGTTCTCTGGGGAACTGATAATATCAAAACCTATGGGGAATCCCTAGCACAAATTCTCTGGATGGTGGGAGTTCGTCCCGTTCCCGATGCTTTGGGACGGGTGAATAAACTGGAATTAATTCCCCTAGAGGAGTTAGGAAGACCGCGCATTGATGTGGTGGTCAACTGTTCTGGTGTCTTCCGGGATTTATTTATCAATCAGATGAACTTGCTTGACCAAGGCGTAAAAATGGCCGCAGAAGCAAACGAACCGATGGAGATGAATTATGTCCGCAAACACGCTATTGAACAAGCAAAAGAAATGGGTTTAACGGTTCGACAGGCAGCCACCCGCATCTTTTCTAATGCTTCCGGTTCCTATTCTTCTAACATCAATCTCGCGGTGGAAAATAGCAGTTGGGAAGATGAAAAAGAGTTACAGAATATGTATCTCAACCGCAAGGGTTTTGCTTTCGACTCCGATAACCCGGGGATGATGGCCGATAATCGTCAGTTGTTTGAAGCATCCTTAAAAACTGCGGAGGCAACTTTCCAAAACTTGGATTCTAGCGAGATTAGTTTGACTGATGTTTCCCACTATTTCGACTCGGACCCGACAAAAGTTGTCGCTAGTTTACGCGATGATGGCAAAAAACCGGCGGCCTATATTGCTGATACTACCACCGCTAACGCTCAGGTGCGTACTTTATCAGAAACAGTGCGCTTGGACACCCGCACCAAGTTACTCAATCCCAAATGGTACGAGGGAATGTTAAGTCATGGTTACGAAGGAGTCCGAGAATTATCGAAGCGTTTGGTTAATACGATGGGTTGGTCGGCAACTGCTGATGCGGTGGATAATTGGGTGTATGAAGATGTCAACACTACTTTTATTCAAGATGAGGAAATGTGTCAGCGTCTGATGAATCTCAATCCTAATTCTTTCCGCAAGATGGTGGGAACCCTGCTAGAAGTTAATGGTCGCGGTTACTGGGAAACTTCTCAAGAGAATTTAGACCGCTTACAGGAACTTTATCAAGAAGTGGAGGACCGCATCGAAGGAATCGAGTAGAATCTAAAGTAAGGTGGGCATTGCCCACCTTAATTATTTCAATGGGTAAACTCAGTAAATTAGTTGAAAAAATTCTCTCCTATCCTCCCGATGTTCGTTTCGAGGAAGTAAAATATCTTTTAGAAGCGTTCGGATATAGAGAAATTCGCTCTAGAGGTAGCCACCACGCTTTTGAAAATGATTCGGGAGACGTGATGATTATTCCGAAGAAGGGAGGAAATAAAGTTAAACGAACTTACCTTAGAGAGATTGTTAAAGTATTAGATTTGGAGAATTGGCAAGATGACAACCGATAAGGCACTGAAACGTCCACCTCTAGAATACTTTTTATCTCTTAAATATCCGATTTCAATTTATCCCGAAGAAGAAGGCGGATACACCGCTTTAATTCCAGATTTACCCGGATGCATGAGTCAGGGGGAAACTTTAGAGGAAGTGATGATTAATATTGAAGAAGCTAGAAAGTTATGGATAGAGACAGTTTATTTTAGTGGTAAAAAAGAAATTCCCATGCCTTCTAAAAGATAACTCAAAAAATACCAGAAAATTTCAAACTTTCGATTATTGTACCCCGCTCTTGATCGGATTTACCGCTCTTTTTGCGTAGGTTGGGTTGAAGGAAGTGAAACCCAACAACTGAGGTTTTCTGAGGGTTTAGTGACCTCAACCCGACCTACGAATTTACTTTTTTGCCCACTAAAGTATCCCATCTCGATTGCTCCTAAAGAAGAATTGAGGGAGCTAGAAAGTTATGGATAGAGACAGTTTATCATAGTGGTAAAAAAGCAATTCCTTCACCTTCTCAAAGATAAATTTTCTCACTCTCGACTCACAGCGATCGCCAGATGCTGGAATTTAGGGATAACTTTCCCCGGTCTGCAAGCCAGTCCCGATGCCAAAGTTGGCACCGCCAAGCATGAAAATATTCTGATTGACGAATTGGCGTTATTTCAGCTTCTATTTTTAAGTCAGAGCGTTCATAAAAGTAATTGACACTCCCGATCAATCTCTATTAGTCGAGTGATATGAACTACTGTCATCATACCTCTCGCCCCCCCTACTAAAAATAAATTCCTGCCACTCATTCTCATATTAGGATTTGTAACCAACGTCAAGGTTAATTTAACAGGGGAAATGTAATAATTTTTAATCTTTTTGATCTAGAGTTCTTACATAATTAATTTTTGATAGTTCAAAAATGAGAAAAATAGGCATAAAATTGTATAAAATTCCTAAATAGAGCATTTAATTGATTAATGCTCATTCTTAATTTTCCTGACTACTGGCTCCTCACCTAACGGAAAAATTTTGATTTTTGCAAGAGGTCTTCCGAACCCATCGGCAACAGGTAAGGCCAATAAAGAGCAATCCAGTCCGCTTGCGGAGCGATAATCTTCTGAAAATAATCCCTAGCAATCTCCAGTAAACCCTCGCTCATAGCTGACTGGCACAGTAAACTGCCCCCATTAGTCCCACTTGGGCATTAAGGACGATATGAACGGGAATATTGCTCAATAACTCCCTCATCCGACCTTTAGCCCGAAAAGCCTTCATAAAGCTACCCTCGGTCATTAGGGGAAGATTTTTGGCCGCAATCCCTCCCGCGATGTATAATCCTCCGTAGGGAAGCAACTTGAGGGCTAAATTGCCCGCTTCCGCACCGTAGGCCTCGACAAAGATTTTCATGGTTTGATAACAGAGATCATCCGAGTCATCTTGGGCAAAACTGGCAATTTTAGCCGCTAAATCGACGGTTTTTTGCGGTTTACCCATTTCTTCTAACCAAGTGCGGTAAATTTCCGCCATGGCCGGTGATGACTGACTATAGTTATTATCGTGGAGAAATCGATAGATAGAAGTGATTCCGGGGCCAGAAACCACTCGCTCAACGGAAATGCGCTCGATATTATAGAGTTCCAAGAGATAATTTAATAGTTGATATTCTAAACTTGATCGAGGGGCAAAATCGGCGTGGGAACCCTCACTAGCAAACACCCGGTATTTACCCTTCGAGACAGGAATCAAAAAACCCTCTCCTAACCCCGTCCCCGCACCAATAACCGCAATCGGGGCTTCTGGTACTGCCGGGGCCGACTGTAGATTGTGCAGCTCCTCTGGGGCTAATCCTAACACCCCATAACCGATCGCCGCAAAATCATTAATTAATTTTACTCGCTCAATCTGCAGATCGTGGCTTAGGCGATCGCCAGTGAGAGACCAACTTAAATTAGTCAATTCGGAACTATTGTTAACCACAGGACCGGCAATACCGAAACAAGCTTTTGCCACCAGGGGAATAGTGGTTTGTCGGGCCAAAAACTGCTGGACGATCGGGACGAGATCGGGGTATTGTTTACTAGGATAAATTTCTTGATCGAGAGTAGTGAGCAGGGGTTGGGGACTATCCGGTGAGTTTTGGCAATCCACTAAACGCAGGATTGTTTTAGTTCCCCCGATATCTCCCCCTAAAAGAATCGTCATGCTGGTTTTTCCCTGAGTTTGTCCCCATAATTATAGTTTTTTAACCGCTTCCCCTAGCCAAATTTAAAGGCCACCAATCCTATACTATAGTGAAAGATGGTAATGCCTAAGCCCTAATTAAGGACTGATTAATCGTCGCTCCGGGGTTGCAATGGGGATTTGCCAGAGGACAGAAAGGGGACTTAAAGACATTTTAGGTCTAACTATGGCCTCAAGGCGATCGATAGGGCGGCAGAACCTATCACTGTCCCCATAACTTTTAAGATAAACCAGAGAGGGAGAAATTAGCTTGGGTGTAGAACTTCGCAGTTACGTTTATCTTGACAATTTACAGCTTCAACACGCCGCTTACATCGGTACAGTCGCCCAAGGATTTTTACCCTTACCCGGGGATTCTTCCCTCTGGATTGAAATTTCCCCCGGTATCGAGATTAATCGCATCACCGATATTGCCCTCAAATCCGCCGTGGTTCGTCCGGGGGTTCTATTCGTAGAACGACTCTACGGACTCTTAGAACTCCATTCTAGCAGTCAGGGAGAGGTAAGGGCGGCCGGTCAGGCAATTTTGCAGTATTTAGGCGTTAGTCAGCGCGATTGTCTGAAACCGCAAATTGTCTCTAGCCAAATTATTCGCAATATTGACGCTTACCAAGCCCAATTAATTAACCGCAGTTCTCGGGGTATGATGTTAATGGCAGGACAAACTTTATACGTTTTAGAAGTGCAACCGGCCGCCTACGCTTCCCTCGCTGCTAATCAGGCCGAAAAAGCTGCTTTAATTAATATCCTACACGTTACTTCCGTGGGCAGTTTTGGTCGCTTATATTTAGGGGGAGAAGAACGAGATATTATCGCTGGTTCTAGGGCGGCAGTTTCAGCTTTAGAAAATATTCAAGGTCGAGCTTTTCCCGGTAGCGACAAAAAGGAATAAGCTAATAAAGGCAAAAGGCACGAGGTGGTTAGATATGTCTAATTAATTGTGTCTAGCTACTTACTAAATCCTGTTTAAAAGGGATAGGATAGTGGGGAGTGGGAAGAAGAGAAAGGAAGTTTGAGCGTTTGTACTAAATAGCTGAAAAGAGGATTTCGCCCTATTGAGGAGATTCAAAAATTAGTTCGCTATTATTCAGTTTTTCAACGACTAAATGGCGATACAGTGTCACCTGACGAAGGATTTGGTCGGGATTATTTTTCTTATTAGAAAACATGATTGTTTTAATCGATTCAAATTCTATTCTTGTGATCACACCATCTTTGATCGCTCGTTCAATTGTAACTCGTAAATATTCTAATTCTTGGCTTTCCTCTGGGGTAATTTCTAGACTGTTAGGATATTCTATTTTCATGATCGATCGATTGTTCTTACCTGCTAACTGATAACTGGATAATCACGGCTATTTTTTCACACTTTCACAATCGGTGGAGGGAGAGTTTCCGTCTGGGTAGAAACGGCGAGATTATTATTATTTTGGCTGTTATTTTGCGGCAATTGTCCCGAGGCTAAATTTTGCCCCTCTCCCGTAATCAAACGAGCGCCACGACCGCGGGTAAAATAATTCCAACCCCATTGCACCATCACCACTAATTTATTATCAAATTCGATCAGATAGTAAATATGGGCCCAAACCCAGACTAACCAAGCGATGAACCCGGAAAACTTGACAAATCCCAAATCAACCACGGCCGCATTTTGGCCGATCACTGCCAGACTACCTCGATCGATATAATGAAAAGGTTGAATAGTTTGCCCTTTTAGGCGAGAAATTAATAAATTCGCCAGATATTCGCCCTCCTGCATGGCCACGGGGGCAACTCCGGGTAAGGGTTTATCTCCCTGATGGGCAAAATTAGCCAGATCCCCGATCACAAAAATATTGGCATAACCGGCGATACTTAAATCGGGTTCAACGATTACCCGGCCGACGCGATCGAGATTTACTCCGGTTCTTTCGGCCAAAATTCGCCCCATTCTCGATGCTTTTACCCCCGCTGCCCATAAAATTGTCTCGGCAGCAATGTCTGTGGTTTTTTCTCCCTGACGGACGCTGACACGACCTTCAACAATATTGGTAACGATGCTGTTAGTTTGCACTGTCACCCCTAATTTTATGAGAGAATCGGCAGCTTTAGCGGATAAATCGGGTGCATAGGGGGGTAATACTCGATCCATCCCTTCTAAGAGCAAAATTTTCGCTTCTGTGGGGTTAATCTGGTGAAAATCCGATCTAAGCGCACCGTGGGCAATTTCAGCGATCGCTCCTGCCAATTCTACCCCCGTCGGTCCGCCACCGACAATAACAAAAGTTAATAAAGCTTGCCGCTTTTCGGCATCGATTTCTTTCTCGGCCTTCTCGAAAGCGAGATAGATGCGACGACGCATTTCTACTGCGTCTTCAATGGTTTTTAACCCGGGCGCGTAGGGTTGCCATTGATCGTTGCCAAAATAGTGATGACTGACTCCTGTGGCAATAACTAATTGATCGTAGGCGATCGGTGGGTGATCTTCCAAGATCACCTCTCCCTTGACCGGATCTATATCTATAGCATGATCGAGGAGAATATCTGTATTATCATGACCCCGTAGGATTAAGCGCAAAGGTGAGGAGATATCGGCCGGAGACAGGGCCCCAGTAGCGACTTGATAGAGGAGGGGCTGAAAAAGATGGAAATTTCGCTTATCGATGAGGGTAACGTGAACGGGGGCGTTTTTTAGGGCTTTGGCCGTGTATAAACCCGCAAATCCGCCGCCGATGATAACAACTCTTGGCTGTTTTTCAGTCATTGCTTAACAATAATTCATAAATTTTTCCCTAGTGTAGTCCGGATTGTCACAATTTAGCGGTGACAAGCGTTACCGAAAACAGTAGTCTTTACCCTAGAAAAAAATATAGATACTCGCTTCTTTAACCAACCAAGTGGGCAAAACTAAGGAAGTACAGGGACTCTCCCCAGAATTTGTCCTATATATCCTCGAAAAACTTGAAAAGACCGCTACGCCGTTTTACCTAAGTTTATGACCTGGGTTAACCAGGTGGGAACTTATATTACGCGTTTCTGTTTCCGAGTACAAGCTCGGTTTACTACCACACGAATTGGTTATTTGCTCCCTTATCACAATCAAGCATAGATCAAAAAACTTGAAAGGCAGTCACCAACGTAGAAGCCCGATTTGTTTTCATCATAGCATTTTTTTTTCTCAGAGGCAAGAGGAGAGATGGGGAAGTGGGAAGTGGGGAAGCCGTCTCATCACCCTATCATCCTATCACCCTATCACCCTGCCTCCTGACTCCTAACTCCTAACACCCAACACCTGATCTTGTTGGCTCTGTGAAAGTCTGGGACTACAATAGAGGAAAGTGACAATTTTTGCCAGAGTGATTACCGAGGACTAATAAAGAATGACGGCTATCCTAAGGAAACCTGCCACACTCAACACTCCGATTCTGCACCGTCTTGCCAATGGTTTAACGATTATTGCCGAAAGTCAACCGGTAGAAGCGGTTAATCTCAATGTTTGGCTCCAGGTCGGCTCGGCCTTAGAATCGGATCATATCAATGGCATGGCTCATTTTCTCGAACACATGGTTTTTAAGGGAACCCGTAACTTAGACAGTGGCGAATTTGAACGGGCGATCGAATCGAGGGGAGCGGTGACTAATGCCGCTACTAGCCAAGAATACACCCATTATTACATTACCACTGCCCCGCAGGACTTCGCCCATCTAGCCCCGCTGCAGCTAGAAGTGGTTTTAGAAGCTTTAATTCCCGATGAAGCTTTTGAACGGGAAAGACAGGTTATTTTAGAAGAAATTCGTCGTTCTCAGGATAATCCCCGTCGTCGCACTTTTTATCGCACCATGGAGACTTGTTTTCAAGTTTTGCCCTATCGTCGTCCGGTGTTGGGTCCGATGGCAGTGATTGAAAATCTCACTCCTCAACAAATGCGCGATTTTCATCGGACTTGGTATCGTCCCGAATGGATGACGGTGGCGGTGGTGGGTAATTTGCCTGTAGATGATTTAATGGCTATTGTGAGCGATTCTCTAGATAATTTAGGCAGTAAAGGCAATTCTGGACTTATTTCCCATCCTATCGCCAATCTAGAGCCCGAAGCTCCCTTTAACGAGATTATCCGGCAAGAATACGAGGATGAAAATTTGCAGCAGGCCCGCTTAATCCTATTTTGGAAAGTGCCGGGGTTAAGAGACTTAGAAAAAACCTATCCTCTCGATGTTTTAGCGGCTATTCTGGGTCAGGGCAAGGTATCGCGATTATTTCAATCTCTGCGCCAAGAAAAGGGCTTAGTTTCCCAAATAACTGCCAGTAATATGTCCCAAGCAGTGCAAGGGGTGTTTTCCATTTCAGCCCAATTAGCCTCGGAAAATATCGAGCAAGTGGAGAGAGAAGTCTTAGCACAGATTGGACAAATTCAACAGGAAGCTGTGACAGTTTCTGAACTGGAACGAGTCAAGACCCAAGTGGCCAATCGGTTTATTTTTAGCAATGAAAGACCGAGCGATCGGGCCAACCTTTACGGTTATTATCATACTCAGATCGGTGATTTACAACCGGCTTTTTGTTATCCCCAACACATTGAAGCCCTCACTTTAGAGGATATTCAAAATGCCTGTCAAGAGTATTTAAATCCCCACGCTTACGGTGTGGTTGTGGTAAGACCAATTCAGTAAACAGTAAACAGTAATCAGTGAACAGTAATTAGTGAACAGTAATCAGTGAACAGTAATCAGTAATCAGGGATAAAGATGAAGATATAGCGTTTTTCAGTCTGCTGAGGTACAAAAGTTATGGGTTTTAGGCAAAAGGCAAGAGGCAAAAGTCAAAAGGGAAGAAAAATATGTGTACCTCACTAGCTTAGGAAACGCTATAAATAAATAACTAAATAACTAATTAACTTACATCTGATAACTAAATAACTAATTAACTTAAAACTTACATCTGATAACTGATAACTGATAACTGATAACTGATAACTGATAACTGATAAACCATGTGGACTCAAATTGCCCGACATATTGCCCAAACCACGGAAAAACCCTTTGAAATCGAGAAAAGTCGTCCCGTTAGTGGTGGCTGTATCAATCAGGGTTATGCCGTCAGTGGCAATGGTTTAATTTATTTCGTTAAGATTAACCAAGCGAACCAAGAGGCCATGTTTGCGGCCGAAGCTTTAGGATTAAAGCAAATTCACGCTACCAAGACTATCAGGGTTCCAGAGCCAATTTGTTGGGGAATTGCTGAGAAATCTAGTTATTTAGTGCTAGAGTGGTTAGAATTCGGCGGTGGTAATAGTCAAAGCTGGGAAAAAATGGGGCGAAATTTAGCTCATTTACATCAAGTTTCCCTATCCGATCGCTTTGGTTGGCAGTGTAATAATACCATTGGTTCTACTCCCCAGATTAATACTATTAGTAACAATTGGGCGGATTTTTTCGCTCATCAGCGCATTGGCTATCAATTAAGACTGGCGAAGGAGCGCGGCGGCAATTTTCCCGACGAGGATCAAGTTATTCCCGCTATTAGCGAGATTTTGAGTCAGCATCAACCCCATCCCTCCCTCGTCCACGGTGATTTGTGGTCGGGAAATGCGGCCATTACCGTCGATGGGGAACCAGTAATTTTAGACCCAGCCAGCTATTGGGGAGACCGGGAGGTAGATTTAGCCATGACGGAACTTTTTGGCGGTTTTCCGGCGGCTTTTTATCGGGGTTATAACGATGTTTTCCCCCTCGATGCCGGTTATCAACAGCGCAAAACTCTTTACAATCTCTACCATATTCTCAATCACTTTAATTTATTTGGTGGTGGTTACGCTTCCCAGGCCAATCGGATGTTACAGGAAATTCTTTAAGGGTTTTACTTGTGAATATTTACCGAGGATAAATTATGTCTATTCGAGAAACTACTGTGATTAAAACTCCAGAGACAAAAGTATGGACTGATGCAGAGTTTATGGCGTTACCTGACGATGGTAATCGTTACGAATTGGTCAAGGGAGAGTTAATTAATATGGATAATTCTGGGGCTTTACACGGTTATATTGCCATTATTTTAAGTGCTGCTTTATTCGCTTTAGTAACATCTCGAAAACTAGGGGTATTATTGGACTCCAGCACTGCTTTTACTATGAAAAATGGTAATAAACGCTCTCCTGATATAGCTTTTTTTGCCAAGGAACGTCTGCAAGGATTGGAAGAATTGCCGACGGGTTTTCTAGAAGGTGGACCCGATTTAGTGGTAGAAATTCTCTCTCCAGGGAATACAGTGGCAGAAATCGAGGACAAAATTGCCGAATATTTTGCCAATGGGACTCGTTTGCTCTGGGTTATCAGTCCAGGTCAACACTATGTTTTAGTTTATCGTTCTGGGTACGAACCGCAGGAATTATTAACATCAGGAGATTTTCTGGAGGGGGAAGATGTGGTTACGGGGTTCACTTTTCCCGTAGCTGATTTGTTTCAAAAACTATCTTTTTGACTCTTTCTTCTCAACAAATCGGCTAATAAATCGGCACTGTCACTAATAGCTAGATGAGAAGCTTGTTGAGCCATGGCGGCCAATTTTTCGGGATTAGACCATAAATCGAGGACTAATTCGCTTAAAAACTGAGCAGTTAACTCATTTTGACGATAAAGATAAGCCGCTTGAGCTTCAGCGAAAACTTTGGCATTGTAGAACTGATGGTCTTCGGCAGCAAAAGGATAGGGAATTAAAATCGAAGGCGTACAAGTGATCGCTAATTCTGTTAAAGTGCCGGCACCGGAGCGACTGATAGCCAGATTAGCTCTTTGCCATAATCCCGCCATATTGTCGTAAAAAGGCTGGGAAAAATAGTTAGAATGGCGCAAACTATCCGCTTCGGGGTCGTTTTCTCCCGTGAGATGCACGATATAAATGCCTTTTTCTAACCATTGGGGAGCGCTTTGTCGGACAAGTTGATTAAGAGCCACGGCCCCTTGAGAACCACCGGCAACGACAATTAAAAAAGCAGTCTCTGGAATCGGTAAATCTAGGGACTGGGGAATGAGAAACTGCTCCCGTACTGGTGTACTAATCCAAGTGCTGCGAGTGCCGGGTAAATAGCTGGCGGTTCCCTGAAAACCGAGGGCAACCGTATCACACCAGCGACCGAGAACTTTCGTGACTTTGCCCGGTATGTAGTTAGATTCGTGTAGGATGACGGGAATATTGGCTAAACGAGCCGCTAAAATGGTCGGGCCCGCGATATAACCCCCAGTGGTAAAAACTGCCGCTATCTGACGTTTTTTGATTAAACTACGCACTTGCCAAATGGCCCACAGTTGACGCAGCAGAATCTTGAGAGTTTTTAACCCCAAACGGGTTTGAAACCCCTCAATCGGGATGCTGTGCAGGGGATAGGTTTTTGGAACTAAGGACTGTTCCAGACGGTCTGGAACTCCTAACCATTCAATCTCGTAATCCGGCAAGCGCTCGGCCACGGCCAAGGCGGGAAATAAATGACCACCAGTACCACTAGCGGCAATCAATAGACGGGTTGGAGTGCGTGCCATAATTCGAGAGAGGGTAAATTCAGCCCTAGAATGAAATAATCTACCATAGTTATTGATCGATCCTTACACAAACTATCACTAATGCGTAACTTGAACACAATCCCCAATAAATTTTTTCGTCAATCTCTCAATTTTCCCCTATCGTTGCTGTTAGGTTTGGGGTTAACTTTTACCCTTGCCACCGGTCTGCGGGCCGAAAAGCCGGAAACTGCCCCGGCTAATTTAAAAACCCTTATCTCTAAAATCGAAACGGCGGCTAACCAGCGAGATATCAAGCAATTAATGGAGTTTTATAGCCCGAAATTTACTAACTCCGATGGCTTGACCTACGAAAAAACTAAAAAAGCTTTAACTCATTTTTGGGAACGTTATAACAATCTACAATACACCACGACTCTCGAATCTTGGAGTCGTTCTGGGGACAAGTTGACGGCCAATACAATTACTAAAATTACTGGGACGGGAAAGGTGCAGGGAAGAGTGGTGGGAATGAATGCTACGATTCGTTCTCGTCAACAATTTCAAGGTAATAAATTGGTGTATCAGGAGATTTTAAGCGAGAGAGTCGAGTTAAGCACTGGCAAAAATCCCCCCAGTGTTCAAGTGAGAATTCCCGAAAGAGTGAAAGTGGGTCAAGAATTTGATTTTGATGTGATTGTCCGCGAACCTTTAGGGGATGATTTATTGGCTGGAGCGGCGATCGATGAGAAAGTAGATATTGAGCGCTATATTAATACAAAGCCTCTAGAATTGGAATTATTACAGTCCGGTGGTTTATTTAAGCGGGTAACGGCCCCAGCAACACCAGAAAATCGTTGGTTATCGGCGATTTTAATTCAAGGAGATGGGATTGTTGTCGTTACTCAACGGGTTAAGGTAGAAAAATAGTGGTTATCTGGCGGCTTTTTTGGCATTCCCCCTCTAGAGTTACCATCTTAGCTGCCCATAAACCATTGAGTACCAGTAACTAAATAATAGGCTCCCGTCGCCATCAGTGCCACGCTACCTAAACGGATAATCGTCTCGGAATGTTGCAATAAATTCCGGCTTTGTTTGGCTAGACCAGTAAATAAACTGGCCAAGAAAATGAGAATCGTATAACCAAGAGCATAACTAACCATGGTCAGTGTGCCGAGAACTTGAGAACCGGTAGCGGCAGCGGCGGCCAAGACAGCAAAGAGGACAGGACTGGCACAGGGAGAGCTAACAAGAGCAAAAGTTAATCCGACTCCGTAGGGGCCTGCTTGGGGGAGATTTAAGTTCATTTGCGGTAAAGGTAGCTTAATTACTCCCAATAACCACAGACCCATGACCGCCATAATCAAACCCACAACAATATTAATATAACCTCGGTACTCCACCATTACCGTCCCGGCAAAGGAAGAAACTAAACCAAAAAGACTTAAAATTGTCACCGCTCCTAGGACAAATAAACCTGCTTTGCTGAAGGCATCCCAACGAGATTCTATTTTCAGGGTGCCGATATAGCTGAGGTTAACGGGCAATAGTGCCAGAATACAGGGAGATATGCTGGCAATCACGCCACCCAAAAAAGCTAGGGGCAGTAAAACTAGAGGATTGTTTGTATCTTGTCGATCTAACCATTGCTGATAGCTATTTTCGATGATCGAGATCGCTTTTTCCAGAGGATGGCCAATAATTGGTCCGATGGTAAGGACTAAAATAAGAGCTAGAAGCCCTAAAACCAGATAAAATAATAATTTTTTCGATATTTTCGCTTTTTTGTCAGGTTTCAACCCTTCGACTGACTCCGATACTCGTCGCATAAAATTCTCCTGAAATGATCCAAAAAATAAAATTGCCCTGGGAGTCCTTGGCGATCAGTGGTACTCCCCAAGCTGGGCAATCTTCGACTATTTTTTATTAATAGCCGAGTTCAGTACGGAGGAATAGGCGGATTTATCGGCATTATTCCGGTATTGTGCCAAAATATTGCCCGTAGCGGGATCGATAATCGCAATCATGCCAGTTTGGGACTTATTCGCCTCAAAAAAACGACCTAGACCCAATTCTTGGGCTTTGCGGGCCGATTGGGTCGCTTTCGAGCGATCGCTGACATCTAAGACGATAAAATTAGCTTTACCCGCGTAATCTTTTTTAAGTTGGGAAAGAGTGGGGGCAACATTTTTACAGGCAGGGCACCAACTAGCATAGATATCGACAACCACGGGTTTTCCTTGCAATTGTCGCGCTAACGGACCGCCCACATTACCCTGTTTAGCAGCGCAGGGATTTTTCGAGGCACAGGGATCAGTGCTAGCGCAGGGATTTTTCGAGGCACAGGGATTAGCTTGGGCAATACTAAAAGTACCTTTACTGACGACTGAATCAGAATTAGTCAAGGTTTTCGCCGATGTTCCAGCCACAAGGGAAACCGTAACCGCTAAACTACTAAGACAAAGACCGAGCCATAATAACGCTGATGGTTTACGCATGAGTTAAATTTCCCAATTAAGATTAGAGATTTTTTGGTAAGTCAAGGGTATTACCCCAGAAGAATCCAGCTTGCCACCGGAGGAAACCAGTGTCGCTGACAGTTAAGATTAAATTCTAGAAACCTGAGTCTCAGATGAAGACCAGATAGATAATAGATAAAAAATCTGACTTTAACTGGCAATTGCCCTCATCCACCCGGGAGAATCGTCCTTCAATCTTTTCAGCAAAAATTCATCTACCGATCACGAAGGGATCATCTTTTCCCGAAATCTTGCTGATAAAATCAAGAAGAAACCCGATTAATTGCGGCTAAAAGACAACTTTTCGCCATAATATGCTAATTTAAACCATTATTTCGCAACTATGACAGGAAAAGACTGGTTGGTGGATAATCATGGGCAATGCTCGGCCTACGAAATAACCCCCGCAAACGCCGAATTATCCCATCCCTACTGGCTCTATCGCTTTTTATCCGATCTCGAAGATACCTTAACCCAGATTAGCGACGATCGCTCACGATTAGAAGCAATTCGGATTCTAGTTCGCCAACTCTTAAACAATTCACCCTGGTTAGATATTCTTAGTCTAGAACCCAATCCCGAAACCGGTTGGGAGGTATTAACCCTCTACGATGAGCCATTTTTTCCCCTAACAGTACAACTGGTCGCTTGGTCTGTGGGTAGCACTTCCCCGATTCATAATCATGGTTGTTGGGGGGTAGTAGCTTTGTTAAAGGGACAGGAAAAAAACAGCTTCTGGCAACGTTCCCCCACCCCCGGATTACCCGATCAGATCAGAAAAGTAGGCGATCGCCTACTCATCCCAGGTGATATTCTCTGTTTAATGCCGGCTGCTATTCACCATGTAGAAGCGATCGGAGATGAGCCAACCCTGAGCTTTAACTTGTACGGTGAAACTAACTATAGTCAGCGTTTTGAGTTCGATCCCGGACAAGGTACGGCGAAAAATTTTTAAATCTCCCTATATCACTAACCATACACCCATGAAGCTACCTCGCCTTGTCGGCATTTTTGGGCAATTTTTGCCCAGTAAACCCGTTTCTACTAGCTCGCTTCAGTTTCGTTTAACCTTAGAACTATTGACCATCTCGATTATCGGACTTGGTAGCGTAGCCATTTGGGCTGCTTGGCAAATGGAGCAGAATTTAGTCGCCGCCCATAAACAAACTCTAGAATACATCGCTAGGCGTTTTCCTGAACAGTTGGAAATGTACGCTCAGACGGGAACCCTGACTACGGGATTAGAAAAAACCATTGATCGAGTCTCCACTGCGGGGTTAGTCATCTGGGTTAAAAACTCCGATGGGCAACTGTTGGGACAGTCTCCTGGAGTCGATGGCAATGTCACCGAGATGCGTGCGGCGGCATCCCTAACCAGAGTACCCGATGCACCCCAAATTATTCACTTTGACGGACGCGATATTGTTTTATGTGGCACTCCTCTGGCTATCAAGGGTCAACTGTCGGGGAAATTGTATCTATCCCAAGATATCACGGCCGATCACCAGAAATATCAGGCGGGGTTATGGGGCTTATTTTGGCTGAGTATTCTTGTCCTATTGAGCTTAATTGTCTTAATTTCCCAACGGATCCGTCAGGCTATGTTGCCGCTGACTCGCATGAGTCAAATTGCTAGTGCCGTTTCTGCCGATGATTTAAGTGGGGCGAAATTGCAACTCGAACAAGCACCAGATGAAATTTTAGGACTGGCTACCGCTTTTAATCAGATGTTATGGCGATTATCGGGAGCTTGGGAACAGCAACGTCAGTTTGTCGGCAATGTTTCCCATGAACTGCGTACCCCTTTAACAGTCGTGATCGGTTACTTACAAAGTCTCCAGCGACGCAGCACTAATTTAAATCCCTACCAACAGCAAGCTCTGGAAACAGCCACGGCAGAAACCGAGAGAATTATCCGGATGTTACAAGATTTGCTCGATCTCGCTCGTGCCGATAGCGGTCATCTCCATTTTCGCTCCCATCCTATTATTCTCAACACTTTGCTGACAGAAGTGGCGGCGATGAGTCAAAAAGTTAGCGATCGCAAGATGACTTTATTATTAACCAATGAAGATGTGGTAATTTGTGGCGACCAAGATCGATTACAGCAAGTTTTAATCAATTTGCTCGATAATGCGATCAAGTATTCTGCTCCCGGGCAAACCGTCGATCTGATCTTAGAAAAGCAGCCTAGTTCCGCTCTCATCCATGTACGCGATCGGGGAATCGGTATCTCTCTCTCCCATCAAAATCGCATTTTTGAACGGTTTTATCGGGTTGATGAGTCGATGACTCGCTCGCGAGACGGCACGGGGTTAGGTTTGGCGATCGCTAAAAGTCTGATTGAAGGAATGGAGGGTCGCATCACTCTCCGCTCTCAACCCGGTCAAGGCAGTACCTTTACTATCATTTTACCTCTCTGGCAACCGCAATTATGAACGAGCATATTCTTCTCGTGGAAGATGATCCCAAACTCGCCGAATTTATCGCCACAGAACTTCATTTGGAAGGCTATCAAGTTACTATCGCTTCTAATGGCATGGATGGACTGAAAATCGCTAGGGATTCTCCACCAGATTTGTTAATTTTAGATTGGATGCTGCCGGTTATTTCTGGATTAGATTTATGTTTACGACTGCGAAAAACCGGGATAGAAGCACCGATTATTATCTTAACAGCTAAAGATGAAATCCCCGATCGAGTGACGGGCTTAAATGCCGGAGCCGATGATTATGTTACTAAACCTTTTAGCATGGAAGAACTCTTAGCTAGGGTTAAAGCTCGTTTACGTCGCACCCATGTCCAAGATTTAAATATATTTACTTTTGAAGATTTGACCTTGAATTGTCTTGCCCGGGAAGTGTATCGAGATAGTCAATTGATTGAATTAACGGCTAAAGAGTTTGACTTATTAGAGTTTATCTTACGTCATCCCCGGCAGGTACTCACTCGCGAGCAAATTCTCGAAACCGTTTGGGGTTACGATTTTATGGGCGATTCTAATATTATTGAAGTGTATATTCGTGCCTTACGGGTTAAGTTGGAGTCCGCTAATCCTAAACGTTTGATCCAGACAGTGCGAGGAGTAGGCTACGTTTTACGAGATTATGCTTAATTGTGATTTATCAGAGGAACCGAGGGAGTAATTATTTAGCCCCGATTTGATCAAAAAGGCTGTAATAAATACTCTGATTAAGCATAAAGGTGGGAAACATCGCTCGTCCATACTTTAAATTTTGTTAAATTTACTTGACCGAAAGAAGTTGTTAGGGCAGCATCGACGGCATCTAAGCCGCGAGTCATTAAAATCCGCCCGATTCTGGGGGTGTTATGACGAGCATCAAAAGTGTACCATTGATGGTCCAAATAAACCTCAAACCAAGCACTAAAATCCATCGGTAGAGGTTGGGGAGAAATACCGATATCTCCGAGATAGCCGGAGGCATAACGGGCGGGAATATTGAGGCAACGGCAAAAAGTCAAAGCTAGGTGATTAAAATCGCGACAAACCCCCTTTCTTTCCCGATAGACATCATAGGCGGTTTTCGTCCCCCGCGCGTATTCGTAACCAAAACGAATGTGACTATGAACCCAATCACAAACCGCTTGTACCCTTGCCCAACCGGGGGGAGTTTGTCCGAAAAGTTCCCAGGCAATTTCCGAAAGCAAATCTACTTCACAATAACGGCTACTCATTAGGTAGGGGAAAACTTGGGTTGGTAACTCTGTTAAGGGAATTTCTTGGGCATTCCAATTAACTATATCGGGTTTCCATTCATTCTCGATAACGGCTTCATTGTGAACGCGGATCTGTCCGGCGGGTAAAATGAGACGACTGGTCCGATTACCGAAGCTATCTAAAAATTCTTCTATTTTTGTTGCTGGTTCCACCTGCAAGTTTTCTGGCTGTCTAACTTGATCTAAAATTGAGGGGTGTAGATAAAGTTTTAACAACATGACCAAGGGTAAAGGGGCATCAAAGCCAAATTCATAACCAACACGGATTAACATTAGGACTCCTATCTAGATAGCAATTTTGTCGGGATTTGTCGGGATGAAACGCCAATAATCGCCAGACTGAAAAAAGTTAGGCCCGACTACTTAGTTAAAAGTTTGAGGAGAAAGTAATAGCCAAGCTGAAAACCGATAAGCTTTGTACAGAGTTACTTTTATTGTAAACCGCCTCGACTAAAAGCTCTGTAACTTTAAACACAAGCCATCAGCAGGATTAGATCTATCGAAAACAGTCTGGGATGGATGGTTCCTCTAATAAACGAATTTCAATGGGGATGTAGGCTAGTTTAGCAAAAATCTTTTGTTGATGACTGACGGGCCACCATTCGTAAAGAAAGATTTCTAAAGGTCGCCAGAGGGCCACCCAACCACTAATTAATAATCCTTCTTCTAAGAAGTGAATAAATGTATCGCTGCCAAAACGACTAATTAATTCGCTGAGACTCAAACAAACAAAAAGAAAGGAGAGACCAATTATTAAAGATATGCGTCCTTGTCGCCAAATTGTCCGTAATTTTCTTTGTTCTCCCTGTTGGCGATAGTCAAAATAATTATGTAAAGCTGAGGGTAACAGATGTCGGGCGGTGTTTTGTTCTGTAATGGGAAGATAAAAGACTAATTTAAGGGGGGTATTTAGGGGAAATTCATCTACAGAGTTAATAATATAGTTTTCGGCATTATCGTCTAAATCTCTATCTAAAAATGGCGAAGGATCGAGAGAATTAAAGACTTGCTGTAACTGATTAAGTTTAATTTCAATTAAGTAAGTTCCTTCCTCCTCTCGATAATAGGATTGTAATTTATTTACCAGTCTAGACATTAGTTATTAATGTTAAGCAAATGTGGTGAACTGACACAACTAAAATGTACTACTAGAAGTTACTTCATCTTGCATTGAGAGAGATTGAGCTATCTCTGAGAATATTTTAGCTGTATCAGTCCCAGATCATTAATTTAATTTATCGACCAAAACCAGCGTACCAAAAATAGGTAACCATGGGGATTACTGTGGCTAAAACCAGTAAAACTATCACCCAAATCGTGGCACTTTTATCGTCAGTTTCTTCTGCGGTAGTAAAGGTACTTTCGATATTAATTGTCGCTACTTCCGGCGGTCCAGGATCCGCTTCTCCAGAAAGTACCGCCGTTAGACGACGACTAGCATCGAGTAAAGCTTGATTATATTTTCCCCCATCTTTGAGGGGAACTGCCATAGTTTCCGAGAGGATACTATCAGCAATAGCATCGGTTAATAGGGGTTTTGCTTCCTCCCCAACCCGAATAGCAGTTTTATTGGTTAAAGTATCAAGGACGATGATAGTTTGATTGGCACGATCTTCGGGATTAGGATACCATTCTCTCAGGATATCATCGGCTAAATTGTCAATTTTTTGACCGTAATCCAAGCGCCGGACCACTACCATTCTCACTTCTTGGCCGGTTTTTTCGGCGAGGTTTTTCAGATCTTTATTTAATTTTCCCTCGTTAGCGGCACTAATGGCCGAAACGGGATCGACTACATAAGTCGGCGCTCCGGGGCTTAAAATAGGGAGGTCATAGACTCCCATGGCAGCAGCCGGTGACAGGGAAACACCCAAGACTACACAGCAGGAGAGAAGGAGAGAAGCTAATAATTTGAGCATATTGATTCGGTAAAATTCCTATAGAACATAATAGGGGAAAAGTTTACTGTTTTTTGAGCCGGGAGACGGGAGACGGGGTGATGGGGAAATTCAACTAATACCCTCAAACCCTAAAACCCCAACACCCAAACCCTTTTAACTGATAACTGATAACTGATAACTGATAACTGATAACTGATAACTGATAACTGATAACTGATAACTGATAACTGATAACTGATAACTGATTATGAGTGATTTTGAGGAACTAGAGTCTAAAAAACGGGAAAAAGCCCTAGAAATGCAGGCCTATCGCGATAATTTGCTCTCACGGGTGACAAGATTACTAATTTCTCAAGATATCCACTTGGCGATCGATCATACCCTAGAACTGCTCTGTCAATTTACCCAGAGCGCTCACTGTTACATTATTCAATATTCCACCTGTCGTCAGCAGTGGAGTATGGTTTATGAATACTGTCACCCCGACTATCCGCAAGTTATCCCGATTCGGGAACAATCACAAAATCTCTCGACAGAAACCTTTCCTTGGTTTTCCGAACAATTATTAAACGGTATTCCAGTTAAACTGAACTCTTTAGACGATTTACCCCCTACTGCTATCCCTGAAAGAACTATTCTCGCTCATAGTTCTACTCCCTGTCTCTTAATCGTTCCCATGTGGGATAGTTCCGGGGTAACGGTGGGTTATCTGGGATTGGATGCAAGTGCAGAAAAGCAGTGGACGAAGGAAGATGTCACCTTTGTGCGGTTGCTGGGAGAATTAATTGCGATCGCACAAAGTAGATATGAAGCGGAAAAAGAATTAAAAGAAGCTAAGGAAGCGGCAGTTAAGGCAAATAAAGCTAAAAGTGAGTTTCTAGCTAACATGAGCCACGAATTACGCACTCCTCTTAATGCTATCTTGGGTTTTACTCGCTTAATATCCCGGGATAGCAGCATCAGCAGTGAATATCGCCAATATTTGGAAATTGTCAATCGTAGCGGGGAACATTTACTAGAGTTAATCAACGATATTCTAGAAATGTCGAAGATAGAAGCAGGAAGAACGGTTTTTAACCCTAGTAATTTCGATTTATACGCTCTTTTAGAGAATATTGCTGAAATGCTTCGTCCACAAGCGCAGACAAAAGCTTTAAGCTTAATTTTTGATCGCAGCTCCGATCTGCCTCAATATATATGTACTGATGAAAGTAAATTGCGACAGGTGTTAATCAATCTCTTGGGTAACGGATTGAAGTTTACCGACTCGGGAGGGGTGACTCTCCGGGTAAAGTTAGGGGAGAAAAGAGGAGATTATCAGCGATTGCTCTGGGAAATTGAAGACACAGGCGCAGGAATCGCCCCAGAGGAGATTTATAAGCTATTTCAACCCTTTAACCAAACGGAAACGGGACGAAAATCCCAACAGGGGACAGGATTGGGTTTACCTATCAGTAAAAAATTTGTTGAGTTGATGGGAGGTGCGATCGGAGTTAGTAGTATTCTGGGTCAAGGAAGTGTTTTTAGTTTTGATATTCAGGTGGGTTTAGTGGGGGAAAATGAGATTAAAACCGAAACCAATAAAGCAAAAGTTATCGCTTTAGCCGAAAATCAGCCTAAATATCGCATATTAGTCGTCGATGATCGACCAGAAAGCCGTTTACTGTTGCTGAAACTCCTGACTACCCTAGGATTATCCGTGCAAGAGGCCGCTAATGGTCAAGAAGCGATCGCAATTTGGCAAGCATGGCAACCTCATCTTATCTGGATGGACATGAGAATGCCAGTTAAAGACGGTTACGAAGCAACTAGGGAAATTCGGCAGTTAGAGGCTGATAATCGCAGAAAAACGGTAATAATTGCCCTAACTGCCAGCGCTTTTGAAGAGGATCGCGCTCTGGTTATTGCCGCTGGTTGTGATGATTTCGTGCGTAAACCTTTCCGAGAAGAAGTTATCTGGCAAAAAATGGGCGAATATTTGGGATTAAAATATATTTATGCCGATAATGAGCCAAATCAGCCCAATTATTCGCCAGTTTTTCTCGATTCCCTGCAATCCCTATTAAAATTAATCAGTCCCGCCTGGATTAGACAATTGCAACAAGCGGCGCGAGAATGTGATGATGAAAAAATTATCGCCCTAACCGCAGAAATTCCCGCCGATTATGCTACCCTTGCCCAAGGTTTACAACAGTTAGCCGGAGAATTTTCCTTTGATGCGATCGAAACCATAATTAAAGATTTAAACATATCTTAAGAGAGTATTTTATCTATATCTCAAAAACGTGATATTCTAAAGGCATAAATCCCTAAATATGGCAATTTTAAAGGATGAAACTGTTAAAAATGCTCATCGGTACTTGGTTAATACTACCGATTTTTTCTGTTCATGCTCAAGTCCCCTCGCTGCCCCCAATTAAGCAAAATTCCCCCAATCTTGGTGATCTACCGAATAATCCCACCCAGCAGAGAAATTGGCTTTGTAACCAAGGAGATCGACGCATTGCCGTGGCTGCCAAAGAAGTGCAAGGTTGGCAAGAATTAATCGAAAAACAAGGTTGGCAATGTGATGAAGGAAATACCGATATACCCGATCAAACTCTCGGCTTTTCCTGTGAACCAGAACAAACCCTCGGCATCTTGACAGTTTACTGGTTAAATGGTAGTAATGGTCAACAACAATTAAGCCAATGGCGAGATAAATTAGCGGAACAACAGGGGATGGTTTGTACTATTAATAACGTGCGGTTATTCGATACTCAAGAAAATATACTCAACCCATTACAACCATGATTAAATTAGCAGTTTTGCCTCAATCTATCCTCCTGGTTATCAGTTTACTATTAAACAATTCTCTGCCCTTACTTGCCCAATCTACACCCCTGAACGTCGATAATTTAAGAAACACCGTCTATAACATTCCCAATCGGGGTTCCGTAATTGTCAGCGATGGTATTTTTCAATCTAACGAGGGACAAATTTTAGGAGTACAAGTCAGTCAAGAAGCCTTGATGGGGGACTATAATAATGATCAAAGGACTGATGGTATTGTCGTATTAAGAGTGATTACCAGAGAGCAACAGCAATTACATTATTTAGCCCTAGTGATCGATAATAACGGTACTGCCACTAACACCGATACTGTCCTCTTAGCCGATCGAGTAATTGTCGATAATCTTAGTGCTAAAGATGGTATGATCACCGTCAATATGAGAAGATTTCTCCCTCGGGATCCTTCCTGTTGTCCGTCGGGAGTTATCACTCAACAATTTGCGATTAATCCTAGTATTAATCAATTGACTTTACTGAGTACCAACGAAAGTCAACCCACCACCCCAAATGTGCAGGTAGTACCTACTTCTCCCCTGAGAATTAATAATAGTAACCTCCCCTTTCAACCTCCTGCTGGGGCCATCCAAATCCGCTTTTAACCTTGTTTTTGGTGCGTTGGGGCAGCGTAACGCACCCTACTGGACTGTTTCCGCTAAAATAGGGCAATAGATTTCGGCTTAAAGTCTTAGATTATAGAATTTATAGCATTTTTCTAATACACCAAATTAGCTGAAATAAACCACTACCTTTTTACTTAAAAAAAATGGCCTACAAATATCCCATCCAACGCTGGTATATTGCCGCAACTAATCCCGAAAAAATCGAGGGGTTAGCGCGGGAAATGGGATTATCATCCTTATTAGCAACTATCTTAATTAATCGCGGTATTGATACCCCCGAATTAGCTAAAACTTATATAGATCCTGAAGTGGATATCTTACCCTCTCCCCTAGGAGAATTTCCCGACTTAGAAAAAAGTGTCAATTTATTAGTAAAAGCGATCGCCTCTGGCGATAAAATTGCTATCTGTGGGGACTACGATGCCGACGGCATGACCAGTACATCTTTACTATTAAGAGCCTTGAGACATCTCGGTGCCAGGGTAAATCATGCCATACCCAGTCGCATGAAAGAGGGATACGGAATTAATCAGCGCATTGTCGAAGAATTTGCCGAATCGGGAGTCGGATTGATTCTCACCGTTGATAATGGTATTTCCGCTCACGAACCGATCGCCCTAGCGATAGAATTAGGATTAAAAGTTATTATCACCGATCATCACGATCTGCCGCCAATTTTACCAAATGCCTCCGCTATTCTCAACCCAAAATTATTAACCCCGAACTCTCCCTATCAGGGATTAGCGGGGGTGGGAGTTGCCTATATTTTAGCGGTGACAACTGCCCAAAAAATGGGTAAATTACAGGGATTAACCGAGTCATTATTAGCATTATTTACCCTAGGCACTATAGCAGATTTAGCTCCATTAATCGGGGTAAATCGTCGCTGGTTAAAACGGGGTTTAAGAAAATTGCCTAAATCCCAATTAGTCGGGATTCAATCCCTGATGCAAATAGCGGGAATTAGCGAGGAACAAAAGCAATTACAACCGGATGATATTGGCTTTAAATTGGGACCGAGAATTAATGCAATCGGCAGAATTGGTGATCCCCAGATAGTTATTGAATTATTAACCACCGATGACGCAGGAATAGCCTTAGAAAGAGCGATGCAGTGCGAACAAATTAATCGTACTCGTCAAGAATTGTGCGAAAAAATTGAAGAAGAAGCGATTAAATTAGTGGAAAAAACGCCGATTCTTTGGCAAAAAGATCGAGTTTTAGTCTTAGTCGAAAAAGATTGGCATCATGGGGTGATTGGTATTGTGGCTTCCCGTTTGGTGGAACGCTACGGAGTACCAGTTTTTATCGGTACTTACGAGGAAAAAGATGCGGGTAAAATTCGCGGTTCTGCCAGAGGAATTGAAGAATTTCACGTTTTTGAAGCCCTGCAATTTTGCCAAGATTTACTAGGAAAATTTGGCGGTCATAAAATGGCGGGTGGTTTTAGTTTACCCACAGCTAATTTATTAGCATTTAAACAAAGATTGAGTCAATTTTCTTACAAAACTTTACAAATAGAACAATTAAAACCTTTAATTAAAATTGATAGTATCATCGATTTTAAACAAATAACCCTGCAACTTTTTCAACAAATTGATAGTTTACAACCCTGGGGAATTGGCAATGAATTACCCGTTTTTTGGACTCCTAACGTGCGAGTAGTGGAACAGAAAACTATCGGAAAAAATCACTTAAAATTATTGCTGGCTCAAAGGGATGATACCAGAATTCAAGCCCTAGCATGGCGTTGGGGCGAATATTGTCCTCTACCAACTCGTTTAGATATTGCCTATAAACTCAAAGAAAATCCTTGGAATGGTAATACAACCATAGAAATTGAATTAGTGGGAGTGCGATTACCCCAAGAAAATGATAATATTAAAAAAGCAATTTTTATGCACGCCGATAAAATGTATCAATGTAGTTTTTGGGGAGATTTAAACGAGATTCGCATCAAAAATGAACAGGGCGATATTTTAGTCGTGCAGAAAGGGCAGCGCATTGGTTTATTAGGCAAAAATCGGCAACAAGCTAGAGAAGTCAACGTGACTGAACCCCGTTTTTATACTTTAATTAAAGTTGCCATCAAAGCTTTGGCTATCTAGCAACACCTCCAAAAAAAGCGCCTTGACGATGAACCAAACCATAGTGATCAAAATCGGTACTTCCAGTTTGACCGATAATGAAACCGGCCAATTATCCCTCTCCACGATCGCCGCTTTAGTGGAAGTCCTCACCCGGTTGCGCGCTGCCGGTCATCGGGTGGTATTAGTATCTTCTGGGGCTGTCGGGGTGGGCTGCCGTCGTCTGGGAATACAGGAAAGACCGAAAAAAATCGCCCTCAAACAAGCGATCGCCGCCGTCGGACAAGGTCGTCTGATGCGGATCTATGATGACCTCTTTACCAGTCTTGGTCAACCGATCGCCCAAATTTTGCTGACCCGTCCCGAATTGATGGAACGCACCTGTTATGTCAACGCCTATAATACCTTTCAGGCTTTGTTTGAATTAGGGGTGATTGCCATTGTCAACGAAAATGATACGGTGGCGATCGATGAGTTAAAATTCGGCGATAATGACACTTTATCAGCCCTTGTGGCCAGTTTAATCGAGGCTGACTGGTTATTTATCCTCACCGATGTGGATCGCCTCTACAGTGCCGATCCGCGGCTATTTCCCGAAGCACAGGCCATTGTCCGAGTTACTCCCGCAGAATTAGCGCAACTATCGATCGATGCCGGTAGTAGTGGCAGTCAGTGGGGGACCGGGGGTATGGCGACTAAATTGGCCGCGGCCCGGATTGCCACCAGCGCCGGGGTAGAAATGGCGATTACTAGGGGACGGCAGCCTGGTAATATCTTAAAAATTATGGCAGGAGAGGCGATCGGAACCCGTTTTGAGGCACAAAAACGCAGTGATAACGCCCGCAAACGCTGGATCGCCTACGGACTAATGCCCATGGGTAAAATCTATCTCGATGCTGGGGCGATTCAAGCCATTTGTCAGGGGGGAAAATCTCTCCTAGCGGCCGGGATAACCAAAGTGGAGGGGGAATTTAGCGCCTCGGAATCGGTGCAATTGTGCGATCGAGAAGGCCGGGAATTGGCTCGGGGAATTGTTAATTATAGTAGTGAGGAGATCGATCGAGTTAAAGGTCAACATTCCGAGCGTATTGCCAGTTTATTAGGTTATGTGGCCGCAGAAACCATTATTCATCGGGATAATCTCGTCATTTTGAGTGCCTCGTCCACCATCTCGACCAATAAGGGATAATTCCGCCACCCAGGGCAGGTTCGCCCAATGCCTTAAATGTAAAGAAATATCTCAAAAAAACAACAAATTGTTAGACAAGCAAGAGAGTTAGACTAGGGATGTCCCCCGAAGTTCAACCCTGTGAGATTATAAATAAAGCGAAACTCAAAAATGTCTTTATTGCTGTTGGGAGAAACTTCATAATGCGAGACGCGGTAACTAGCCTGATTAGAAAATACGATGTCACCGGACGTTATCTCGATCGAGATGCGATCGATAATCTTAAACAATATTTCGCTTCGGGAACTGCCCGTCTAGCTGCCGCCGCCCTAATTAACGCTAATTCGGCGGCGCTGGTGCGTGGGGCGGCGATTCGTCTATTTGAAGAAGTTCCCGAATTGATCCGCGCCGGGGGTAATGCCTACACCACCCGTCGTTATTCTGCCTGTCTGCGGGATATGGATTACTATCTGCGCTATGCCAGTTATGCCCTAGTAGCTGCTGATACTAATGTTCTAGATGAGCGGGTACTGCAAGGACTGCGGGAAACCTATAATTCCCTCGGTGTTCCCATCGGTCCGACGGTGCGCGGTATCCAAATCATGAGCGAAATGATTCAATCCATGGCTACTGAGGCGGGTATTGCCGACACCTCTCTGATCGCTGAACCCTTTGATCATCTCACTCGCGAATTAAGCGAAGTGTCTATTTAAATTCAGTTATCAGTTATCGGTTAGGAAAGGCAAGAGGCAACAGGCAAGAGGCAAGAGTATTTATTAATTTCTCTCCCGTCTCCTGTCTCCTGTCTCCTGTCTCCTGTCTCCTGTCTCCCGTCTCCTGTCTCCTGTCTCCCGTCTCCCGTCTCCTGAATTATTAACTCGCCGTCGGCGATCGAGCCATTGTTGTAAAATAATCGCCGCCGCTTCCCGATCGATCGCTCCCTTATCCCAAGAGGAAAACTGTTTTTTGGCTTTTAAGAATTCTTCCGCCTCTAGGGACGTGCATCGCTCATCAATGTATTCGAGGGGCAAATACAAGGCGATCGCTAGTTTCTCGGCGTATTTTTGCACCTGTTTAGCCTGAAATCCTAACTCTCCTGCCATCGTATAGGGCAGTCCTGCCACCAAAATCTTAATATTTCTTTCCTTGACAATCGCTTCAAATTGTGCTAAGTCGGCAACAAAGGAAGAACGGATAATCGTGGTCAAACCGGTGGCGATTAAACCTGTGCCGTCACAGCCCGCCACTCCTACCCGTTTTTTGCCGATATCTAAGCCCAAAGCGGCGACTCTTTCCATCACACTGGATGCCCCTGATCGGGGGGTTCCGAGGGCGGTTTAACTGGGGGAAGTTCCCCCGTACTGTCGAGGGATTCTAGGGGGGAATTATTGGGCCATTTTAACCAAGACATCCGACTAGGGATGGGAGTTCGTGGCACCGGTTGTAAACCCTGCAGCATTTCTGCCAGGGCGGAATTTTCTGGCCTAGTTTCGCGGATTTTGTGCCATACCGAGCGGGACATCATCAGGGTGTGGGAACTGCGGATTGCTCCCAATTGTTCCAGATATTCCCGTCTTTCGTGCTGATAATCAGCAGATATCAACTCTAGTGATCGAGGGGCATACTTGTGAGTGATCTGGGCCATCTGGATTAGTAACTTAGGATAGAGCCAAGTGTAGGCAGGATGGACAATTAATTTCGCTTGATGGGGTCGCTCATCCCGGTTAGATAGGATTAATTCAAAATAACCGATCGCAGCTTTTCGTTGTGGTTCAAAAACGTAACCGCGACTAATTTGCGGACCGCCGCACCAACCTTGACAGCGACCGAACAAACTATCAACTAAACTGATTTTAAAATCCTGGATATGGCGATCAAATACCTGACGCAGTAACGGTGGCATAGACACACAATCTAACTGATAGAGCAATTGAGCGTCAGCATTGCTCACCGGCAGTAAATTCGGTAAATCTGCCTCTTGTTTGCTCAATTCCTGTAATAATTGCGGCGGTAAAGACCAATAGGTTAATTCCGCCAAAGGCTGAAAACCGTGTTGCCGAAAAAGTGCCAAACTGTCCTTTTGATTGATATTAACCTCTAACACCCAGGTGCGGGCTTCCCAAACCGTTTCTAGACAATAACGCAGTAATTGCGCCCCGATGCCCTTGGGTTCGCTTAAAGACTCCCCTGGCTGCACCCGCACCTGTTCCACCCGCCAAGTGCTGCGACTACTATTAAAAGGGGCGACTTGGATTGCCCCGCGAATTTTCCCTTCTTCTCCCCGATTAGCCAGGGACTCGGCCACATAGACATGAAAACGGTGTTGGAGAGGATTGGGAAAAAAACTGAGAATTTTAAACAACCCAAACCAAGGCCGCACCAGCTGCACCTGCGTGCGGAAATTTTGGGTGCGACGATCAATATCCTCATCGAAGTCATCCAAGGTTAAAGCTTCAATGTCTTCCAAATCCCGATATTGTACGGGACGGATTGGGCGATCGCTAAAATCGTCCCCTTGGGGAACAGGAGAAGTGGTCATGGCTCTGGGGTAAATATCGTCTATGCACCTATCTTACAGCAGAATCTAGAGGCACTTCTGCACCAATAACAATTTCTGACGGTTCAAGGAGTCCCAGAAAGAACACCTCGATCAGTAACTGGGGTTTTCTGGGCAAAATTTCCGATCATGACAATTCGATGCTACAATAACGGACGGTTAATCAGTCCGAATTTGCAGTAAAAGTCTTTGAGTCAATCTGTAGATACCACTAACACCCTAGACACTCTAGCTCAAGAACTAGCCGCCATTCAGCAGACCGGTTCTAAGCGCGTCGCTTTATTGGGTTCCCGTCACGTTCCCATCACACACCAGCAATTGATCGAAATGATGGCCTATGCCCTTGTACTGGCGGGCAATCGGATTATGACCTCCGGGGCGACGGGAACCAATTCCGCCGTCATTAAGGGGGCAATGCGGGCAGATCCTAATCTGTTAACCGTGATCTTACCCCAAAGTCTTGATCGCCAACCCCTGGAATCCCAAGAACAACTTCAGCAGGTTATCCATCTGGTGGAATGTCCCGAAAATGACCATCTCTCCCTAGGGGAAGCCAGCAGCCTCTGTAATCGCGAGATTATCAATCGTTGTCAACAGTTAATCTGTTTTGCTTTCCACGACAGTCAAACCCTTTTGCAAACCTGCGCGGAAGCGGAAGATCAACGCAAGCTAGTTACCCTATTTTATTTTGACTAAATTCCGCAATGAATCTCTCCGTCAGTGCCATTCTTCTCTATTCGATCGTGGCTGCCGCTATCTCTGTCTATCTACCTTTTCTGCTGGTGGCTTACGCTAGGGCTAAGGTGGGTTACGATACCTCCGCTCCCCGGGCCATGTTCGACCAACTCCCAGACTACGCTAAACGAGCAACTTGGGCCCATCAAAATGGTTTTGAAACCTTTATGATCTATAGTGCCGCCGCTCTCATGGCCTACGTTACAGGAGTCTCCTCCTCTCTGGCTGCTAACTGTGCGATCGCTTTTGTGATCCTCCGGCTTCTATTTTCCCTTTTTTATATCACTAATATCCCGATCGCTCGTTCCCTGATGTTCGGCCTTAGTTCTCTGTGTACCTATACTCTCTTTGGCTTGAGTTTAATCAAGATTCAGTAGTTCGGGAGGGGCAAAAACCCCGATGGGAAATCGGGTTAGAAGTTGCCTAACCCGAACTAAGGTTAATTTTGTTACTGATAAACCGGTAATTTGGGATTATCCACTGATAACAAACCGGTTAAAAGTGAGGCGGGTTTTTGACTATAGGGCCAAGCAAAAGCATGGCGAAAAGCGGCATCTTGACAAGCTTGTAATTGTCGAAAATCGATCACGTCTAGGGTGAGTAAATTCTCGTACTCGAAGGGCAGCCGGACATTGTGTAAACCAGCATTGTCGGTACAGATAGCAATATCAACCCCCGCTTCAAAACAGCGATCGAAGACTATCTTTAATTGCGATAAACTCTCAAGGGTGCCAGTTTTTAAATAGGTGGTGGGACAGACTTCTAAACATTGACGACGACGGGCAACTTCCGGCAGCAGTTCTGGGTATTGTAGGGGAATTTGAATACCGTGACCAATTCTTTGCAGATAGGGCAGTAATTGGGGATAACAACCGTTCTTTGTTTCGTAAAGATGGCCGGTGGTATTTAACCCCTCTTCCCTGGCATAACTGTATAAACCAGCAAATTCCTCTAGTCGAGTTTGGTAGTAGGAATCACCCCCGGCAATATCGATCGCACAGACGTATTCTCTCATCCCTAGGGCCAGATCAACGATCGCTTTGTTGACTTCGTAGGGAAGTCGCGAGTGCATACAGAGAATTTGACTGGTAATAATCGGATATTCGCTCATTTTCGAGGCTTGACCGACGATCTCGACAATCGATCGCATTTGCTCGATTCGCTCTGTTTGGTTCAAATGTTCGTCGGTGCGATAGTAAGGAGTATAGCGCAATTCTAAATAGGCAAGATTCTCGAAGATGTAAGCACCGCGAATCAGACGATAGATAAAATAGGGCAAAGTTTGGGCGGTTTGAACACTTTCCACCAGGGTATGTAATTCTAAATACTCATCTAAACTATTGCGTTCGCGGGTGTAAAATTCCTCAAAAGCGGGGTATTCCGGGAATTTGGCCGCTAAATCCCGCTCATGTCTGTGAAAGTAGCGCCAGAGAATTCTCGGTACTACCGATCCCCCTAAATGCCGATGCAAATCCGCGTATAAAGCCACAACTCCGCTGCTCCTTAGTCTCTCAAATATTCCTTAAATATAACGAAGTTTTACAATTGTTTGACAATCATTCCCAAATAGTATCAGTACCTATTCAGTGAACAGTGTGGGAAATGGGGAAATGGGGAAATGGGGAAATGGGGAAATGGGGCAGCTGTCTCATCACCCTATCACCCGTTCGGACCTCGGCGTGAGACTTCGGCATGAGACTTCGGCGTGAGCTTTTGTCGAACGCTGAGCTCACGGCCGAAGCCCAAAACCCTATCACCCTATCTCCTGATGACCGACTTCTGATAACTGCTCACTGGTAACCAATAACTGATCACTGATTTGATACCATGGAGGAAAACCTATAGAGGGTGAAGCGGTATGAGTGGCCACAAAGATTCTTCTTCCATGCGCTATTTCTGGGCAGGATTAAAACCCTTTGCCCGACCTTTATTTTGGCTACCGTTAGGAATGTTTTCCTTGGCTCTAATGGCTTTCTGGGTATATCAACAGAATCCTCAATGGTTGGGTTCGGGATCAAATACCCCAAGAATGTCCTTAGAGGAACGGGAAATCCTGTCTGACCAGATTACCGATGCTCCTCCCCCCATTGCTCTACCACTGCCGGCCATTTCTGTCGATAATAATACCGCTCGCCAGAAGAAACCTTCCTCGACGGGGACTTTTGATCCTTTAAACAATAATCCCAATAACAACCAAGAACCCTCTTTATTCACCCCGTTGATGCCGCAGACTAAGCCAAATCCAGTACCGAAGGCTAGTAAAAGTCTGCAACCGATTCAAGTGCAACCGATCAGTGGCGACAATAGCAATTATCCTTTACAAAGGGAAATCGAAAATCGCTCGCGGACTGCTAACTCGAATAATTCTCCTAATCTCAACCCTGGTGGCAACCTGAATCAAGTCAACCCCCAGGGAAATTATTCCCCTTATCAACAAAATGTTCCGCCCCTACCCTCCCAGAATAATGCCAACCCTAACCCAGTCCTTGGCTCTAGCAACCAATCTCCCGTATATCAACCCCCCGTATATCAGGCCCCCATCTACGGCAATCAACCTAACGTCACTGGTTATCCCAATCAGGGAATGCCGCCTAACAATAATGGCAACCCCAATCAAGTTCCTCCTCAAACTACTAACCGAGGTTTCTCCATCCAACAACCCATTAATGCCCAGCCTTCTGGCTACTAGAGGGACTTTGAGCTTGCAGGAAGTCTAATAAAATCGGATTAACTATTTCTGGGGCTTCATCCTGGGGACAGTGGCCTAAACCGGCTAAGGGGATAAACTGTTTTACTGTCGGGAATCGTGCTAATTCTTGGCCTAAGGGCAAGGGTTCCCAGGGATCCTCGCTACCCCAAAGCAGAATCGCTGGACAGGGGAGAATCGGCAGCAGGTCTTCTGGGAGTGGGCCGCCAGAATAACCGGTAAAAGCGAGAAAAACCTCGATCGCTCCCGTATCTCTGGCGGGTTTTAAGATTATTTCCACTAATTCCTCCGTTACCGCTTCCGAGCGCCGATAAGCTTGCAGGAGAATTTTACGCACTGTCTGGGGTTTAGCGATCTGTTGGAAGAAAAAAGCCCCAATTGCTTTATTTTTAAGAATTATTTGGGCAATATCTGCGCCTAAACGACGATACCAGGGTAATTTCCCCCGTTTTCTTTCGTGCAGTAGTCTGAGGGAACAATTGATCGCCGCCACCCCAAGGACAAAATCGGGATGATCGACGGCAGCCTGCATAATGGCCACGCAACCGATGGAATTACCCACCAAAAAAGCGGGCCCCCCCACCACTTCCCGACAAAAATCGGCAATTTGCGCCCCCCAAGTCTCGAAAGTGTAATCGATCTGGTTTTTTGGTTCGGGTTTGTCGGAACCGCCAAAACCAATTAAATCTAGGGCAAAACAGCGACATTTTTCGCCTAAAACGGGGATATTTTTCCGCCAATGCCCCCAAGATGCCCCAAATCCATGTACAAGCACGATCGCTGGCCCTGTCTCCCCCGCACTCTGATAGGTGATTTTGAATCCCCGCCAATGCCAAATTTTTGGTTGTGTCTCTAATCCTAGAATTTGCTGCATACTTTTGTTTACCTGTAAAGTATTTGTTGCTTTTCTTAATATATACCGTCAGGTTAAGTGACGGCTAGGAGAGGGGAAGGACTGTATAACGAGTCACTACATCTCAGAAAAAACCCCTTACAATAGAGACAAAAATGATCGGAGATCAATGGGGGTGAACGTCATGTTAGTGATTTTAACCGACGAACACATTCTCGATCCGGGTTCTGTCTGTCAGGGCTGTCTTTTAGCCAACCAGCAGGGGCAACCCCGATGGCGAGAGGGTAAACTAGGCTGTGGTCACTCCTTGGGCAAAGGGGGCAGCCAACAGCCCAATCTCTACGAGTGTCAGATGGGCTTTACAATTGCTAATATTGAAGGCTAATCTGACTGGCCAAAAGCTCAACTTAGAGTTGAGTTAGGGGGATTTTCTTAGCACTCGGAGGAGAGAATCGCCAATTCAGCTTAGATACAATGACAATAATGGCTGAGGGTTTCGTAGCATTGATCGTAGGCTTTTTGGGCTTGGGTTAAAACAGCGTCGGAAATTTCTATATCTAATTTTCTGGCTTGTTTAATAATTTTACCCGCTCTGATATTCTCGGAAGAATCGCCAATACCACGGCTGCCAGTGGTTTTTAAAACTCGATATTCTTCAGAAAATCCCGTTTTAGTATCGAGATGACTCTGTAAACTATCAAAGACCAATTGGCTTTGGTTTAATAGCTGAGCGTGGGTGATAAATAAACTCTTTTCTTTGCTGTTAATTAAGCGAGCATAACTTTCTAGGGTGGCTAAACGACCGGTATAATAATCCAGGGCGTGCTGCTCATTTTGATGGGGTTTAATATCTAGAATACTCGCTAAAGTGCGCCGGGGTTCTCGTAGTAAAAATATGGTCTTAACCGCATCAGATTGCAAAAAACTCTGATCTAAAAACTTCTGATCGTGAAGAACTTTATCTAAAATATATTTATGATTCATGTTTAAATCTTTCAAACGCCAGTAGAGTTTAAACATTAAAGCTTTAAAATCCTGTTCACTCTCATAAACCAGATGAGTTTCGCCAAAACCGATAATTTCAGGATTAGAATTGAGGATATGAGTCAATAAAGACGAACCCGATCGCATATGGCTAAGGATAAATAAAACCTGATAGGGTTGGGGACGAAAGAGGATTTTATAGGGGTCTTTAGGTGTGTCAATGCGTACCTGAAAATACTTATAAGTTAAACGATGGGTTAAACCCTGCCAAGATTTGGGTAGGCGATCGAGGGCTATAGTCATAGGTTAATAAGGAATTCTGTCAACTTGTCGCTAAGATTCCCCTATAATGTATCCCATTTAAGACCCAAACAAAAGTGAGGTTTATACAAAATGGGATTACCAAGTTGTTCGCTCTGGTTTTTTACAGCGCGAACCGATGTCTGGTTTATGATGAACACTATTCCCCATCTAGTCAAAATGAGTCAGTTTCCCTTCCAGGAAAAGGTACTCGCTATTGACACAGCCCCTTTAAGCGGGGAAAAGGTTAATCGCCCCGGACTGGGTACAATGGAGGAATTAAGAGCCTGTGGTGAAAAATTACTTAAAGATGGCATAATCGATCGCCTAGTGGATTTTAACTACGATCCCAGCTATCGTCAGCGTATCTATCAAAAGCATTTCGGCAGTCCCCTCCGTTCCACCCATAACTACAAAGGTTATCCGATTTTCGGCT
Source organism: Microcystis aeruginosa NIES-4325 (assembly GCF_008974145.1). Classification (GTDB taxonomy): domain Bacteria; phylum Cyanobacteriota; class Cyanobacteriia; order Cyanobacteriales; family Microcystaceae; genus Microcystis; species Microcystis aeruginosa_G. Next base: position 77,399 of record NZ_BJKP01000006.1, read on the forward strand.
CGATCTTCAAAATCGAGGAATGTCGCAGCGATTATATGGTTCATTATGACAGTGACATGATGCTCTACCAAGAACCGGATTACAGTTGGATCTGCGAAGGGATCGAGTTAATGGAAACCCATCCAGAAATGATGTTTGTGCGTCCTTTGTCTGGTCCGCCGCGGCCTGATGGTACGATTGATTCTTCCCATCCTTGCACGAAAAATCCCGACGGATTCTATCAATTTAAATTTTTTGGTAGTCGTGCCTATCTACTTAATTGTCGTCGCTATGATCGCCTTTTACCGATGACCCCCCTCTGGCGCTCTTATAAAAATACCTTTCTCGATCATTTACCCGATGGTTTAAAAGCTTGGGGCAATATTTTGACTGGGAAAGGAAAACTTGATTCTTGGGAAATTATGGTTTCTCGCTCCCTAGAACAAAGCAACTACTATCGCGCCACTCTCACCAATCCTAAAGGTTGGACTCTGCACCCCAACGAGCGCTCTGCCGCTTTTAGGCAAGCTTGGCCTAGTATTATCGAAAAGATCGAAACGGGTATTTACCCACCCCAACAAGCTGGTTATTATGACCTGATCCCCGAATTATGGTACTAAGAAAGGGTTAGTTCTCTAGATTTAAGGTGAGGCGGTACTTAGAGATTGTTTATCAAGCGATCGCCGCTTAGATTTCATAGTACCTGTGCAGAAATACGGACAATCAGCAATTATCAGGGACTCTGAAATTGGTACAAAAATATGAACAATTGCCTGTAAGCATCTCGCAGTTAGCCTAATGCGCGCCGAAATAACGCCCAATTTTAGCCGAGAGTTTCCCCTGAAAAATCCCCAACTTAGTAGATTGACAAAAATGAGATTCACCCAATCAAATTTATCTTAAAAAAATTAAAACTGGGAACTTATCGAGAGCTAGATGAAGCTTGCTCCGAGTCTTTTCAGCCTTCGTAATTGGTTCGCACCATCTTGCTTTTTTACCTCATCTATAGGAAAAACGCTGTACATCTACGAAATGTTCTAGGGTAAGGTTGAGGGTATGTGATATAATTTATTCTTGCTTTTACCTACATATTTAAGTAATTTTGTCAAGAAAATGAGCGAATTAAAATCCCAAATCACTGCTATTGATTATCAACTTTCCAAACGTCCGATCGCTCTCGATCCCGCCGGATATTTTATTATTTATCTAGACCGAGAAGCCGGGTTAATCTGTGCCAAACATTACAGCAATATTATCAACGAAAAAGGTTTAGCCGTCGATCCAGAAACGGGAAAAGTTATCGGTGTTAGGCAAAAACTTGATCGCAATCCTGAGACTATTTACACCGCCAGGACTGCCAAAGAATTAGCCGTCCAAGTGATCGAAGAAACCCAACCTTGTCCGATTACTATGTTCGATCATGCTGCTTATTTAGGTCGAGAATTCACCCGCGCTGAATACGCTTTAATCACCGGAGAAGAATATATTCAGGATTAAAAATTGGGCTTTTCAGTAAACAGTAATCAGTAATCAGGGATAAAGATGAAGATAAATAACTTAAAACTTACATCTGATAACTGATAACTGTTAAATCGTGCCTTTAAATAAACCTTGGGGACGGAATAATAACAGCAAGATCATAATTAATAAAGCCACGGCTAATTTATAGTTGGAACCAATTAAGGGAACACTAATTTCTTGAGCAACACCAATAATTAAAGCCCCAGCAATCGCTCCGTAGGGATTACCAATACCACCTAAAATAACGGCGGCAAACATTGGTAAGATTAAAAACCAGCCCATATTGGGACGTACTCCCCCGGTAATTAACCCGAACATACCTCCGGCTAAAGCAGTTAAAACTCCCGTAATTATCCATGTCCAGAAAACAACCCATTCGACGTTAATTCCGGTTACTCTAGCTAAATCGGTGCTGTCAGATACGGCGCGCATCGCCTTACCGATCTTAGTTTTTTGCAATAACAAATGGAGGGCAATAATAACTATAATTGCCAAACCAATAACTAACAAGCGATCAAAAGCTACTTTAATCCCAAAAATTTCTGTAGCGGGCATCACAGGCAGATCGTAGCGTTGATTACTGCCGCCCCAGATCATTAAAATACCATTGCGAAGAAATAAAGCCAAACCGATCGAAATAATAATTAAAGTGGTAGAATCAGCCCGTCGATCGCGCATAGGTTTCCATAATAATCTCTCGGCAACGAGCATAGCAATAGCTGTCACCGCTGCCCCCACCAGCATCGCTAACCAGAGATTAATCCCTTGTGCATTTACCACCCAAGTTATGTAAGCACCCAAAGTCATAAAATCGCCGTGGGCAAAATTAGACAGACGCAAAATGCCACAGGTAAGGGTTAACCCGACAGCAGCCAGAGCAATAATACTACCGACGGCTAAACCATTGAATAAAAGTTGTGGTGTATCCATCAAACCTCTTGTATAAATCAAAAATTGTCCTTAGAAATAGAAGTCAGGAGAGAGAAAATTAATTAACTTTTGTCTTTTACTTCATTTAGCTGAAATCTGACAGCCCGTTGCTTAAATATTTTTGTTTAGACCAAATTACACGGCAGTATAAGCTCAGACAGCTATTATAAAGGTTTGTGTGCCAGCAATTTCTCGCGGCCGGCGAAAAGCTGACGGCCGATGGCTTACTGCTATAAAATCAAGAATGCCCACTGATGGAATTTTCCGCCAATGAAGACTATCTTTCGATTAGCGATCGCTTTTTTTGCCCTACTACTTATCCTATCTCCTGTCAATGCCTTAGCTGCCAGTTCTGCTGCTGTCACAGGAGCCAATGCCAGTTATGAAAACCAGAATCTGACAGGAAAGGATTTTTCGGGACAAAATTTGCAATCTGCCCAATTTACTAACGTTAATCTGCAAGATTCTAACTTTAGCTCTGCCGATTTGCGCGGGGCAGTGTTTAACGGAGCCTCTATCATCGAAGGCAACTTTCATGGAGCGGACTTAACTAATGGGTTAGCCTATCTGAGTACCTTTAAAAATTCCGATTTAAGCGATGCCATTTTTGCCGAAGCAATTATGCTGCGCACCATTTTCGATGGGGTAAATATCAACGGTGCTGATTTTAGTTTTGCCGTACTTGACGCTGAACAAATCAAAAATCTCTGTGAAAGAGCCGAGGGTGTCAACTCAAAAACCGGCGTCTCTACTCCAGAATCTTTAGGATGTGATCAATGATGCAAACAAGGGTTGGTGTTATTGGTGGTGGACAATTAGCATGGATGATGGCACAGGAAGCCAAGAAATTAGGCATTTCTCTAATTGTACAAACACCACACCCCGACGATCCCGCCGTTGCTTTAGCTGACGGGGTTGTCTTTGCGGAAATAGCTGACGTGGAAGGCACAAAAAAACTAGCTCAACATTGTGATCTGATTACTTTTGAAAATGAGTTTGTTAATTTAGATGCCCTAGAAGAATTAGCGGCCACAGGAGTTAAATTCTATCCTAGTTTGGCAAATCTGCGCCCCCTATTGGATAAATACCAGCAAAGATGTTATTTACGCTCTCTAGGGTTGCCTGTGCCTGATTTTTGGGCGATAGATAATTTATCCCAACTAGAAAATTATCCTTTTCCGCTAGTGCTCAAAGCGCGACGACATGGTTATGATGGTCAAGGAACCTTTATTATCCGCACTCCTGAAGAATTAAACGCCAAAAAGCCGCAATTAGAGCGTCTTGACTTGATGTTAGAAGCTTATATTCCCTACGAGCGAGAATTAGCCATCGTTGCTGGTAGGGGATTAACTGGGGAAATCGTCACTTATCCCGTGGTGGAAACCCATCAAGAGGAGCAAGTCTGTCACTGGGTAATCGCTCCCGCCGCTCTTAACCAATCTTTACACACTCAAACCGAACCTATCGCCTCTCATCTGTTAAGTAGTTTGTCGGCGGTGGGTGTTTTCGGGATTGAGTTATTTGTCACTGCCCAGGGAGAGGTATTGATTAATGAAATCGCTCCCCGTACCCATAATTCCGGTCATTACAGCCTTTCTGCCTGTCTTACTTCCCAATTTGCCCTACAACTGCAAGCAGTGGCTAATTTGCCCCTTGGAGCCACGGACTTAAAATCTGCCGGGGCAGTTATGGTTAATCTATTGGGTTTTGAGGATAGTGACGGTGATTATGCCGAAAAAAGAGCAATTTTAGCGGCCATCCCAGACGCTTGCGTTTTTTGGTACGGTAAAAAATCCCGTCCCGGTCGAAAATTAGGCCATGTCACCCTCTTAAGGGATACAAGCGCTCGCTCTGAGTTATTAGCCCTAGCAAAGCAGATAGAAAAGCTTTGGTATGGTTGTTAGGGAAGTGGGAAGTATTTTCAGTGAACAGTAAACAGTAATCAGTGAACTGATAATTGATAAAAATGTTAACTGAAAACTCAGATATGAAAACTCACATCTGATAACTGATAACTAGCAACAAACTTTTTCAGTCAACCCTAATTAAAAGACCTTTTTGATTGCCTCGGCCAGTTTTTGACTAATTAACTCGTTACCGTCTCGGCTAAGATGAATATTATCGATATAGAGGGAATCAGGATTAGGATGGGCTTGAAAAATGGGCAAAAAATCTAGATAAAAAATCTGCTGGTTGCTGGTGAAATCCGCTAGTCTTTGACGGGCTTTTAATTCATAATCTCGCCCCTGTTTTTGAGTTTCGCGAATGAGGGGGGTAATAGCGATAATTAAACGGGCTTGATTAGCCAGAGCAATGGCTTGAATTTGGGCAAGAGCGGTTAAATTATTGCCGACTCGATCGCCTCCTTCTTGCACCGGTGGTAGGGGAGGATAGCGCTTAAAATATCGATCGTACAATTCGATTAAAGCTAAAGCCGGCTGGCGAGAGGGATAATTAATTTCTCGTCCCACCACCGCCGAACTAGGAGCTAAAGCGAACAGATCATCGGTGTTCATTAATAACACGATCACCTGGGATTCAAAGGTGCCGAAACGTCGCAGATAGGCCGATTGATTGCGCGGTCCCCAAGAATTAGCCGAAGCATTGAGAACTTCCACCGAACCCCTCGGATTCTGTCCTAAATTTTTGGCGATTAAAGCAGAAATGGTCTCTTTTTGATCTGTCCACCAGGAACCATTAGCGATCGAATCACCGATTAACATTATTCTCGTCGTCTCCGGAGGCCGTTGGGGTGTAATCGGATCGCTCCGCATCGAATACTGATTAACGGCGATAAAATTGGAAAACCGGCGCGTTTGTTGATTAGGAGCCAAAAGATAGCCAATTTCGGCATCAGCTTTGTAAATAAGCGGATTACCGAACCCGAAGACAATTCTTAAAATAGCCTCAAGGAGAAGGCCAAGAACGAAAAGAACGCCTAGAATGATTAAAGACAGCCGAATGATACCAATTTCTAATAACACGGATAGATGAGAGTTAGCTAATTTATGATCCTAAAGAAGTGTCTCATACTTTCTACATCCATCTCATGAAAAGGAGTTAAAAGCAATGTCAGACTTAAATCGTGGCATCATGAAATTTGAGGGAGCCGATAAACCGGCAGTAGTGGCGATATCGTCGATTATCGTTATCGGTAGTATTATTGCTCTGATTCTTTGGGCAATGAAAGTCGCCTACACCTAGTTAACTAGAATAATTTCGCTCACTTTTGGCATCACTCGGTTTAAGTTTCTTGCCATCACGATCTCACCTCTTGTCCCCTTGAGCCTGTAGGATAGGGTCAAGGGAGAAATTGCTAGTTCCCTCTATTGCGCTTGCTAGTCACACTCGACTCGAAACAGATCATCGATGAGCAGATCAACTTCTGTTTTAACAGAACTGTTGCAGTTACTCCCCCAATTGCGATCGCAGATGTACTTCAAAGCATCCCTGACCGCGTTATCCCACGCCATGGAGGATCAGGTTTTAGCGGAAGACGATCAACCGTTAGTGATTGCCAGTTTTCAGCGTGAGCGCTTTTATCGTCAAGAAGCCCATCGCTATCGACGCATTGCCCAAAAAAGCGGGCAAGTTTACGTTTTATCCGCCCCAGAAACCGATTTTAAACATAGTTCCGAAATTTACGAGACGATCGCTTTTCACCCGCAGGACAGTTTAGCCCAAGAATGGCATCTAGTGGTTATCGGCCGCCATTATGCTAGTTGTTTGATCTGTCGGGAGCGAACCCATCTAGTAGCCGAAGGGGAAAATAGGGCAGCTATGGATAATAATCGCCGTTTTGAGGGGATTTGGACGAGCGATCGCCATCTGAGTCAACAGGCCGCCCAAATTCTTTTCAATCATATTCTCGATTATCGTCCCGAACTAGCCGACAAAATTAGGCGCGCTCAAGAAGAATACCTGGTCTGTGAACTGACGGACAGGGATCATCAAGAGGAACCAGATCCCTTTGTCCAGCGATTGGTCACTTATTTGCAAGCGGGACAGTATAAACTGCTGAAAGCCAATCGCTCCTTGGCATCGAAAGAACACAAGGAAAGACTAATCAACTCGGTGACAGCAGCGATCCGTCGTTCCCTCGATCCGGAAGATATCCTCCAAGTGGCAGTGCAGAAATTGGGACAGGGATTGGGAGTCTGTCGCTGTGTGGTCTATCGTTGTAAGGAAGCCGATATTAACGCCACTATCGAACACGAATTTTTAAACCCTGGCATTACTTCCATCAAAGGACAAAAATGGCCCCTGAAAAATAATCCTCTTTTTCAGGAAGTGCTGGAATTGAGAGAATCCCTAAAAATTGAAGACGCTATTCACGATCCCCGTCTTCCCGGGAATTCCATTCAAAATCTGGTGCGGGAATGTTCCATCTATTCTTGGTTATTAGTACCGATTTTTTACCAAAGTCGTCTCTTGGGAATGTTGGAACTGCATCACTGTGGACCCTATACCACCACTTGGAAGAGCGAGGATGTCGCCCTTGTGGACGCGGTAGCCACTCAAATCGGAGTCGCTCTCATTCAAGCCGAAGCCTACGCTAATTTACAGGATTTAAATGAACAATTAGCCGCTCTCGATCGCACTCGTTCTAATTTAGTCGCCATTACCGGCCACGAATTACGCACCCCCCTGTCCACCATTCAAGTCTGTCTAGAAAGTTTGGCCTCGGAACCGGATATGCCGGCGGAAATGCGCCAAATTATGCTTGATACTGCCCTGAAAGATGCGGAACGAATGCGTAAATTAATCCAAGATTTTTTAACTCTTTCCAGGTTAGAAAGTGGCCGGGTTAATTGGAATCCCGAAGCTTTATCCTTATCGGAATGTGTGGAATTAGCCATCAGTCACGTTCACTCCCGCAATCTCGACAACGAAAACCCCAAAATTAGCAATCTTGTCCCCCCTAATCTGCCCTTTGTTTTAGCCGATGGCGAGTGGTTAGTGGAATTACTCTCCAAACTTCTCGATAATGCCTGTAAGTTTACCGGACGGGAGGGAAATGTCTCGATCGAAGTCGCTTTGGGAAAATCAAAAACTCTAGAAGTAACCATTTCTGACACCGGACGCGGGATCGAACCCAATCGTTTAAAACAGGTTTTTGATCGCTTTTACCAAGAGGAGGGGGCTCTGCGACGCAGTGCCGGGGGAACTGGGTTAGGACTGGCTATCTGTCGTCAGATCGTTAATGGTTGGGGTGGCGAAATTTGGGCAGAATCCCGGGGCAAAAATCACGGCAGTCAGTTTCATTTTACTATTCCAATATTTAAAGATAAAACTAACGACAATCCCCAAAATACTGCTCCGAAAAAATCCTCCCGTCGTCCGGCCAGTAAACGTAAATAGCGGCTGGTTGCCCGTTTAGTTTTGGCTCTTTACTCGTGACTTCCTATTCCTTTTCTTCATCAAAAACTAAACAAAAAAGCATTAAAAAAGAAGCATCCAATCCCCAGGATATATAATAAACTTAAAAGAGTAATCAATTAGTCGTTTTTAGGTGAAAAAATTATGGGACGCGCCAAGAGAGTGGTTTTAGCTTATTCCGGAGGAGTCGATACTTCCGTTTGTATTCCCTATCTCAAACAGGAATGGGGAGTAGAAGAAGTGATTACCCTAGCCGCCGATTTAGGACAGGGAGACGAATTAGGACCAATTCAAGAAAAAGCCCTGCGCTGCGGAGCGATCGAATCCTTAGTAGTCAATGCTCAAGAAGAATTCGTCAAAGAATACGCTTTTCCCTCAATTCAAGCTAATGCTCTCTACGAAAATCGTTATCCCCTTTCTACCGCCCTGGCTCGTCCTTTAATCGCTAAATTATTAGTAGAGGCCGCCGAGAAATACGGGGCCGATGCCGTCGCCCACGGTTGCACTGGCAAAGGTAATGATCAAGTGCGTTTTGATGTGGGCATTATGGCCCTTAATCCTAGTTTAAAAGTTCTCGCTCCCGCCCGGGAATGGGGCATGAGCCGGGAAGAAACCATCGCCTACGGGGAAAAATTCGGGATCGAGTCTCCTGTGAAAAAATCCTCGCCTTTTAGTATCGATCGTAACCTGTTGGGCCGCAGTATTGAAGCAGGTCCCCTGGAAGATCCGATGACGGAACCCCCGGAAGAAATCTATCTCATGACCAAAGCGATCGCCGATACTCCTAACGAGCCGGAATACGTCGATATTGGTTTTAATCAGGGAATTCCTGTCAGTTTAAACGGAGAAAATCTCGCTCCCGTCACGCTAATTAGTCAATTAAATGACCTAGTGGGTAAACACGGTGTTGGTCGGTTAGATATGATCGAAAACCGGGTAGTGGGAATTAAATCGCGAGAAATTTACGAGGCCCCAGCTTTATTAGTTTTAATTGATGCTCACCGGGACTTAGAAAGTTTGACTTTAACTGGAGATGTTACCCAATATAAACGGGGAATTGAAGAGACCTACGGACAGTTAATTTATAAAGGATTGTGGTACAGTCCCTTAAAGGAAGCGATCGATGCTTTTATCATCAAAACCCAAGAACAGGTAACGGGATCGGTTCGAGTCAAACTGTTTAAAGGTAACGCTAAAGTGGTCGGTCGTCAGTCAGCCAATTCTATCTATTCTCCCGATTTAGCTACCTACGGGGCCGAGGATCAATTTGATCATAAAGCTGCCGAAGGTTTCATCTATGTTTGGGGATTACCCAGCAAAGTTTGGGCCGAAAAAACTAGAGGGAAGTAATCAACAATCCTCCCCTAAGTAAGTGGGTGTTAATTCAGATCCTCTCAAGGTAGGGTTAATTCATGAATTAACCCTACCTTGGGGGAAGTGGGGAAGCTGACAGGTGTAGGTACAAACAGACGCAGTTAAAAAACAATTGGCGCGGGGTGGTGATCTATCCGAATCGAAGGGTGGAAAGGGAGAATATAGAGCGATATAGAGAGCTATTACAAGAAACAAGAGTACAAAGGATTTATCTCGAGGAATTAGCTGATATTCCACCAGATTCGCTCGGATTAGCGACGCTAGAGTTAGTAAGCTTACCCGAAGCGCAAGTGATCAACCAAGTTCGGGAGTTAATCGTGCGGGTGAGGGAAACGGGGGTAGAAAATCGCCCACAGGAACTTTTAGAATTAATAGAGACGATTTTGATTTACAAGTTGCCGCGGATTAATCGAAAGGAGATAGAAGCTATGTTTAGTTTAAGCGAGTTAAGACAGACGCGTGTGTTTCAGGAGGCCCTAGAGGAAGGTCGCCAAGAAGGTCGCCAAGAAGGTCGCCAAGAAGGTCGTCAAGAAGGTCGCCAAGAAGGTCGCCAAGAAGGGGAAATCATCGGAAAATTAGCTTCTGTTCCCTTATTATTGCGAGCGGGGGTTAATCCCCAAGAAATCGCCGCTTCTCTGGGATTATCTCTCGAACAGGTCTTAGAAGTGGCTCGGTCACGCGAAGCGTGCGCGAAGCGTTCGCTGGAAGATAGCGATCGCTAGGGTATTTTCAGAAGTTCGATTGCCGATTTCCCCTTTCAGGACGAGTATGAACCCCGAAAGGGACGACTTTCGGCAGTAGAGATATAATATCCTTATCTTCCTTTCCCCCTTTCTCCGATGCTATCCTTACTAAAAAAGCTCTGGAATTGGCTAAAATCGCTCTTTATTGCCAGTCCGAAGGCAATTAACCCCAAAGAAGTCAAAAATACTCCTCCAGAACCCAGCGATGGAGAATATGAAGGGATATTGATGGGGTTATTCGAGCAGGTGGCGGCGGGAACCACTACCGACGGGTTACGGGAATGGCTATACAGTCGCCATTGTGACGATAAAAAGCTGGCGCGGTGGTTAGGGGTCAAAAGCGAGGAATGGCTACAGTATCCAGAAGATTATCAAACTTTAGGGCGGGATCTGGCGGCTTTAGGCAAGGTGATGACGGGAAATCTGGGGGAAGTATCCCAACGGATTAGCCTCCAGTTACGCGACGCGGTGAGGGATGTTTCCAGTGTGGAGGAGGAAAATCTAGACTCAAAGGAGACGGATTTAACGGAAGTCCAAAAATTCTATCAACTTTTGAATCAAGGGAAAACTTCGACAACTCAGGGACTATCCACCGCTAATAATACCCCGATTGTTCAGGATGCCGAATTCTGGTTTGAGCAAGGAACCCAGAAATACATGAATGGGGATTTTATCGGCGCGATCGCCTCCTGCGACAAAGCTTTAGAAATTAAACCCGATCAGCATGAAGCTTGGTACAATCGAGGGATTGCGTTAGGTAATTTAGGCAGATTTGAAGAAGCGATCGCATCTTACGATCGAGCTTTAGAATTTAAACCCGATGACCATGAAGCTTGGAGCAAACGAGGGAATGCGTTAGGTAATTTAGGCAGATTGGCAGAAGCGCTCGCATCTTACGATCAAGCTTTAGCCATTAAACCCGATTTCCATCTAGCTTGGTATAACCGAGGGGTTGCGTTAGGTAATTTAGGCAGATGGGCAGAAGCGCTCGCATCTTACGATCAAGCTTTAGAAATTCAACCCGATTACCATGAAGCTTGGGGCAATCGAGGGAATGCGTTAGGTAATTTAGGCAGATGGGCAGAAGCGATCGCATCCTACGATCAAGCTTTAGCCATTAAACCCGATTTCCATGAAGCTTGGAACAACCGAGGGAATGCGTTAGCTAATTCAGGCAGATGGGCAGAAGAGATCGCATCTTACGACAAAGCTTTAGAAATTCAACCCGATTTCCATCTAGCTTGGTACAACCGAGGGTTTGCGTTAGCTAATCTAGGCAGATTTGCAGAAGCGATCGCATCCTTTGATCGAGCTTTAGAAATTCAACCCGATTTACATCCAGCTTGGTATAACCGAGGGTTTGCGTTAGCTAATCTAGGCAGATTAGCAGAAGCGATCGCATCCTTGGATCAAGCTTTAGCCATTAAACCCGATAACCATCTAGCTTGGTACAACCGAGGGATTGCGTTAGCTAATTTAGGCAGATGGGCAGAAGCGATCGCATCCTTTGATCGAGCTTTAGAATTTAAACCCGATTTCCATGAAGCTTGGTACGAGCGAGGGAATGCGTTAAGGAATTTAGGCAGATTATAAGAAGCGATCGCATCCTTTGATCGAGCGGTAGCCATTAAATCCGATGACCATCAAGCTTAGTCTGACCGAGGGTGGGCGATTTGTTCTCTGGGTAAAATAGGGCTAGATCAGCTAACAGAATATAGCGATCCTTACTATTGGGCAGCCTATACCCTGACTGGACAGGACTAATACCATTTTTCTTTATTCTTGGCAGGTATCTTACCCCCCCTTGCCCCTAGGGTTGATTCATAGTAGGGTTGATTCATGAATCAACCCTACTACCCTTAATAAGGGGGGTGCTGATGATTTTTAACACCTACCTACTTAAAACTACATTCCCATAATTTCGTAACCGGAATCTACATAAATAATCTGACCGGTAATACCACTAGAAAGATCACTGGCTAAAAAAGCGGCCGTATTTCCCACTTCAATTTGTGTCACCGTGCGATGTAAAGGAGCGATTTCTTCCACATGATGGATCATATCAAGAATTCCCCCCACGGCCGAAGATGCTAAGGTGCGAATTGGACCGGCGGAAATACCATTAACTCGGATCTTTTGACCACCTAATTCGGCGGCTAAATAGCGAACACTCATTTCTAAACCGGCCTTTGCCACCCCCATTAAATTATAGTTAGGAATTACCTTGACACCACCGAGATAGGTAAGAGTGATAATACTTCCCCCTTCCGTCATCAAAGGTTTAGCCGATCGAGCTAGACGGGTTAGGGAAAAAGTGCTAATATCTAGGGATTTAGTGAAAGCTTCCCGAGGGATGGCGGTAAAATCGCCCGTTAAACCCTCTTTATCGGCAAAAGCGAGACAGTGAATCAAAATATCCAGTTTGCCCCATTTTTCCGCCACTGTAGCGAAAGTATCTTCTACCTGTTGGTCATTTTGGACATCGCAGGGGACATAAAAAGCGGGATTAAGTTCATCGGCCAATTCTCGCACTTTTTTCTCAAAACGGCCCTTTTCGTCGGGGAGATAGGTGACACCGATATTTGCACCAGCTTGATGGAGTTGTTGGGCAATTCCCCAAGCGATCGAGCGATTATTGGCAATTCCCGTCACTAGGGCGTTTTTTCCCGTTAAATCTAACATAGTTCTCGTTTCTCTTACAAAAATCTCCCCAATAGCCGACCCCAGCGAGATTCGGTATAATAGGGATACAGATAAAGGGGCAGCAATGATCACCCCTCCCCCATTGTCTGGCAAAAAGCGCCCAAAACTTTTCCCAGTTTAGGGAGCGGTTATGTTTAATAGAGGTGACACTCGTTAGATAATAAAAACAATTTTCCCCTTTTTTGGATGTGAGATGGACTTATCATTAATACAAGATAAACCCCTAGCAGATGTGTTCCGTCGAATCGGCAGCGGCAATTTCCCCCCGGTGGTGGAGTTGTTCGAGCGTGGCAAAACGATCTTTTTCCCTGGAGATCCCGCCGAAAGAGTCTATTTTTTGCTGAAAGGAGCCGTTAAGTTGTCGCGAGTCTATGAAGCGGGAGAAGAAATTACCGTGGCTCTACTGCGGGAAAATAGCGTCTTTGGTGTGCTATCCTTACTTACCGGTCAGCGATCGGATCGTTTTTATCATGCCGTGGCTTTTACTCCGGTAGAATTACTCTCGGCCCCGATCGATCAGGTAGAAAGATCCCTCCGCAATAATCCCGATTTATCAATGTTGATGTTGCAGGGGTTGTCCTCGCGGATTCTGCAAACGGAAATGATGATCGAAACCTTGGCTCACCGGGATATGGGTTCACGTTTGGTCAGTTTTTTATTGATTCTCTGTCGTGATTTTGGGGTTCCCACCACCGATGGCATCCGGGTGGATCTAAAATTGTCTCACCAAGCGATCGCAGAGGCGATCGGTTCTACCCGCGTCACTGTCACCCGTTTATTGGGAGAGCTGCGGGATCAGGAAATGGTCTCAATTTACAAGAAGAAAATTACCGTCCATAATCCCGTCGCTCTCAGTCAACAATTCACTTAAATTCTGGATGACTAGCGCTTATATTTTAGTTTTGGCCATCGTGGTTTTAGGTGGTCTGATAGCGGTGGTTGGCGATCGCATAGGGAGCCGTATCGGTAAGAAAAGGATGCGTTTATTTAATCTGCGTCCGAAACAAACCGCAACTTTGATGACGATTGTAACGGGAATTTTTATCGCCGGTTCGACTTTAATTGTCTTGTTTGCTTCTAGTAAATCCCTGCGTCAAGGGGTTTTTGAACTAGATCGTCTTTTAAATGAACGTCGTGCTGCTATTAAGGATTTGGAAAGTCAGGTGAGAAAAACCACCGAACAGAAAAATCAGGTGGAAAAGGCTTTAAAAACGGCTAAAAGTGAACAGATAGCTGTGCAGAAACGTCTAGAGGTTCTTAACAAAAATTATCAAGCTTCGCGTCAACGTTTGCGATTAGTTTCGGGACAGTTGGAAAAGTTTCGGAAGGAAGTGGCTAATTTAAATAATGAACGATTTATTTTAACTAATCAAAAGGCAGAGTTAACCAGTCAACGGGATCAATTGTTCCAACAAAAATCAATTCTTTCTAGTCAGATCAATCAACTACAAACCACCGTTAAAGTTAGAGATAAAGAGTTAGCTAATCAACAAAAGTTATTAACAACCAGACAAGCGCGACTTCAACAGTTGGAAACCGAACAAAAAACCCTACAGCTAGAAATTGATCGCCGGGATCAACGTATTGGAGAACTCGATCGATCGATCGTCGATAAAAATTTGGCTTTGGAACAGCGCGAGGGAAAATTAAAAGATTTAGAAACCCAAATGGCTTTTCTTAAGCGGGAAGTGGAAGTTTTAGAACAATACTATCAAACCTATCAAGAATTGCGGGAAAAACAAATCGCTATTTTCCGGGGACAGGTGTTATCTTTTGGTGCTTTTCGTATTGTTGATCCCCAAGCTATTGTCACCGTTATCGATAAATTATTGCGAGAAGCGAATATAAATGCTATCCGCGCCACCCAACCGAATCAGCCTAATTTTGACCAACGTTTAGTTAAGATCACAAAAGCACAGGTAGAACAGTTAAGTCAACAATTACAGGACGGTAAAGAATATGTGGTGAGAATCCTTTCAGCAGGTAATTATGTCTTAGGAGAAACCGAGATTCGTGTCTTTGCTGATGTGGTTCCCAATCAAAGAGTTTTTGAGGAAAAACAGGTAATCGCTGCCGTTTCTATTGATCCGCAAAATATGACAGAAGAAGACCTACAAAAGCGCTTAGATTTACTCTTAGCTTCGGCTCAATTTCGCGCTAGAAGTGCGGGAGTTTTAGGGGCAATTCAAGTGGAAGATGGTTTATTAACTACGGTAGTTAACTTTATTGGTCAAGTCAAAAAGTCGGGTAATTCTATCGAGACACTTGAGGCCATTGCTGCTAGTAAAACCAATACATCCGGACCTTTAACTTTGCGTTTAGTGGCGGTAAAAGATGGTAAAATTATTTTCAGTACGTCCTCTTAAAAGATAGCTAAAGTTAGGAGTTGAGACTAAAATTAATTCCTTCGTAAATATCGGCAAGATTTAAGCTAATTTCCAAAGAATCTAGGGATATAATTCCCCTGCCTGGGGTGTATTCTTGCAGTAACCAATTATTTTCCGAGGTTTTGCGATAGGATTCTATTAGTATCTCCCCTTGACTGACGAGAAGATATTGGTTTAATTGGGGTATAGAACGATAATAACGAAATTTATCACCCCGATCATAACCAGAGGTGGAAGGGGATAAAACTTCGATAATTAGGCAGGGATTTAAAATTTCATCATTGCGATTATCACTGAATAATGGTTCCCCGGCAATGATCATTAAATCTGGGTATAAACCGCGATTATATTGGGGTATCCATAGACGTAGATCGCTAGATTGAAGACGATAATTAGTTCCTCTTAAAGCTAATTTTAGCAGGACAATAAGATTAATGAGAATACTATTATGATTGATGCTTCCCCCTGTCATCTCGATAATTTCCCCGTCGTGATATTCGTGTTTAGTTTCTGCGCTAGTTTCTAAATTACGATATTCTTCTAAGCTGAGGGTTTTAGGGGGAGATGAAGTCAACATTTTTCCAGATTAGAGCTTCTTTTATTCAATCATAACACCATTACCGCTTTAATCCTAATTCTCCTTGAAGAAAATCAATAAATTGTCTAGCAGTTCTTCCCGATCGCCCATTATGTTGGGTTGCCCATTGTTTGGCACGAAATTCTAAGTCTTCCAAGCTAATTTTTAATTTAGCTAAACTGGCTAAATGACGCACTATTTCCAAATATTTTTCTTGATTAGCGGGTTCAAAAGTTAGGGTTAAACCAAAGCGATCGCTAAAGGATAATTTTTCTTGTACTGTATCCCAATTATGCACTTCATCACTATCTTTTGGTTGCGGTCGATCCGCAAAAAATTCTCTGACTAAATGTCGGCGATTAGAAGTGGCATAAACTACGACATTTTTCGGTCTAGCGGTGATACTTCCCTCTAAAATAACCTTTAAAGCTTTAAAAGCTTCATCGTCTTCTTCAAAGGATAAATCATCGACAAAGATAATAAATTTTTGAGGCAAATCTCGCAAGATTTCAATAATTAATGGTAAATCTTTTAATTGGGATTTTGCCACTTCAATTAAGCGCAATCCTTGACTATGGTATTTTGGCAATAATCCCTTGACTAGAGAGGATTTTCCGGAACCACGGCAGCCATAGAGTAGGACGTTTAAAGCAGGATAACCTGCCAATAAAAACTCAGTGTTTTTAATCAAGGTTTCCTTAGGCGTTTCATAACCGACTATGTCTTGAATCTGCACGGGATCGGGATGAGTAATTCCTTTTAATCTACCTTCTTGCCACCTTAAAGCTTGATAACGGGCAAAAATTCCTGTACCACATTCGCGATAATAATCTGCTAAATCTTCGACTAATTCCGTCCAATCTGAACTGGAATGCAGGAAACTTTCTAATTTATTGTCCACTTCCCAAGCGGGGAAAATTAGAAATTTAATTTGTTCAAAAACTGTCGAATTACTTAAGCTATAAATGCTAGAGTTATAAAGAGATTGGAGGATAGATAAATCCTGTTTAACGCCATCAATTAAAGATTCGGGTAACTCCCAAACACTTTTTTTCTGTACCTGTTGACTAAAGGGATTATCATCTAAGAGAATTTGTTCGATTAGATAATCATTCCAACTGATATTTTTAGATGCTAAAGCTTGAAACCATTGACCATAAGCTTTGAGAAAATCGGCAACATTATCCGTAGCTAATAGGGTAATAAATGTCTGTCCAATAGCATTATCAAAAACCCCTTGATACAAAACCAACAAGCTGACTTTTTTGTAAATTTCAGAGATCATTTTTTATTCTCCACTAATAACTAACATTTCATGATCACCTTTTGGCAATTCCTAATCCGATTTAATAATTGCCGCCTTGTAGCTGAGGGAATGCCAATCAGCTATTATTCTACCAAGATAGGGTGATCTTTGCAAGATTAAGGTTAAAAAGGGAAAATGCCTAGGGACTAATTCCTAGTATTTCTTCAATTGATTCTCAGTTATCTTAATAGTGCGGTACAAAATTTTCCTTTTTGGGGGATGGTCGATGATGCCCTGTCAGGTTACACTTCCTCTTGAGGAGAAACGCTATATTTGATAAAATTTAACCAATCTTGGATTTCCTGTCCTAACCAGAGACATTCATCCTCGCGGAGATTCTGACCGATAAGATAATAATTTTTAGCCGTCCGCAGACGAATCTGATAGTTACCTTCTGTACCGTTGCTATGGAGAAAAATACCCCATAAATCTTGAGTTCTGAAGGCAAATTTTTGGTATATAAAATAGAAGATTTTATATTTAATTAAAACTTCTTGAGGGGTAAGAATTAATTGCATTTCACGCAAACAAATAAAACCAATTAGAGCTATAATAAAGGTAAGAATCGGGGAGATAAAGATACTGACAATAAGGACAATCGCCAAAGACCAGAGAGTAGCTGCATCGGAAGGTAGCTTAATTTTTGGGGGTAAATTAATCTCTAAATTATCCCGGTGTTTAGCAATCCGGATGGAACTGTGGGGAGGTTTTGGTAATTTCTTAGGATCGATTAAACTTGAGGCTTGGCGATAGTAGGGATGTTGGAGAAATTTCAGGGCTTCTCTAGCAGTTTTAAACCGCTTTTCTACCGCCATATCGGTGATAGTTTCTAACCAATCGATTAAATCATCATCGATTGTCACCAGTTGGCGAAATTGAATTTTAGAGTCGCGGTGGGGCAGTTCTATGGGGACAATTCCCGTCAATAAATGAATTAAAGTCATACCTAAAGCATATAAATCAGAACCCGGAACTGCTCGTCCCCAAAATTGTTCTAGGGGTGCATAACCACTCGTCCCCACCACGGTAAAAGTAACTCCTGTTACTGCACCCCTGGACTGGACTGCACCAAAATCTACTAAATAAACGTTATTTTCCGAGTTAATAATTAAATTACTAGGTTTAATATCTCGATGTAATACTGGGGGCGATAATTCGTGCAAATAGATGAGAATTTCGAGAAGTTCTTGGGCAATAGTCCGAATTACCGTAGGGGTGAAACGTTGCCCCCTTTCTAAGCGATCGCTTAAGGATTCTCCTGGTATATAATCTTGTACAAGCACAAACCAAGGAATCCCGTCACCTTGATTTTTATCGAGGGAAAAATAATCGCGATAGCGGGGAATACGGGGATGATGGAGAGAAGCTAAGACGGCTGCCTCCCGTTCAAATAATTTTAATTCTTCCCACTCCATCTGGGGACTAAAAGCGAGGAGTTTAATAATTACCGATTCCTGGGATAATATATCGATAGCTAACCAAGTTTGACGACCGATAGCGGTATTGCCTAGGCGTTGTTGCAGTTGGTAACGTTCAGCTAAAAGAGAATCAGAAGTAAAGGTCATAGTGGCTTTTCCCTTATTTAGACCGTTTTTTTATCAGGAAAACTGCTGTCTGGTACTAATTAATATCGATTTGTTTTTTTTCTGTCCAACAAAGGGCGATTCCTTTTTCTTTATAGGAAGATTCTCCGACAAAGATAGGATATAATTCCGATGCACCACGATAGATGATTTCCTGACCATCAAATCCTAGAAAAATCGGTTGATTAGGTTGAATTGCCTGATAATCTCGTTGGAGAATCTGAGGATGTAACATGGCTTTAATTTCACCCTGTTCATCTCTAGGATAATCGATCGAGCCTAAACGTTGGTAAACTGTTAGGGATTCGCTGAAAGTATCGAGATGGGCAGCGAGATAATTTTCCTGTTCGATATAGTCTAGGATTTGATAGAGGAGTGTTTCGGTTTGACGAAAAAGATAGGGACAGATGACACCATGGTTAATTGGACCGATTTCGAGGGTAAAAGCTAGGGGACAAATTCCTTTCAGAAAATGATTTTCTTCCTCGCTGACGGGATGATAAATTAAGCGCACATCAGGATTAATTTTGGTTAGATAGGTAAAGAGTTTTAATAGCCAAGGATGGGGATTAGAATAAATAATCGCCAGCATCATGTTAGATGTGGTGCTGTGAATATCTATTAATAAATCGATAGATTTTTCTTGGATTTCTTTGACTATTTTTTTGGCTCGTTTTTGTTCGTATTGCTGACAATCGGGATTAACTAAATCTTTCTGGTTAAAACAACGATTTAAATCCGTATCGATATATCTAACCCGTTGCTTTAGGGCTAAGGGATTAGCGATGAGACTGTGGGATTGAAAACTGCTGCGAGCAATGAGATTAGGTGAGTTTTGCAGGTATTTAACCAAATAAGCGGGAGTTAGTTCATTGCCATGCACACCAGCAATTAAAGCCAGATTTTTAATAGTATTTTTTTGCTCGATCATTTTTTATAAGTTTTGAGAATTTGTAATTATTTATCTAGGACAAAATTGCCGTAATTAAATAACAATTATAAGCCTTAAAAAAGGGTAGTCGGGAGGGGCAGGTTTACCAACCCACCCCTATAACTGACTTAGAAAAACCAACCGTAGGAATGAAGACCTTTACCTAAAAGATTCACCCCTAAATAACATACCCAAACCACAACAAAACCACTGGCCGCTAGAATAGCTGGTTTTCTTCCCTGCCATCCCCGGGTAATACGGGCATGGAGATAAGCAGCAAAAACTAACCAAGTGATTAGCGCCCAAGTTTCTTTCGGATCCCAACTCCAATAGGAACCCCAAGCTTCATTGGCCCAAACTGCCCCGGCGATGATACCGATAGTGAGAAGGGGAAAACCGAGACCAATGACCCGATAACTGATATTATCGAGGGTTTCTGCCAAGCTAAGACGTTGGGGCGAAAGAGTCGCCATCGCTGTTAAGGTGGGAGTTAAAAGGGCGGTTGTGCCACTGTTAGCCGTTTCCAGGAAAATTGGAGCGGAAAGAGTGGTAGATAACTTATTTTGCAGACGATAGGCCCCCGTACCCACGGAACTGCCCTTTAACTCGATATTTTGACCTCTCGTGACGATCAGAAAAGCGATCGCCATTAGGGAACCCACCATCAAAGCAGCATAACTTAACATCATGACGCTAACGTGCATCATCAACCAATTCGATTTTAAAGCTGGAACCAAGGGCTCCGAAGTTTGCATTTCCCCGGGTAAGGACAAAGTAGCAAAAGCAGTAATCCCCATCGCTACAGGAGTCGTCACCACCCCCACCAGGCGACTGCGGCTAGTGTACTCAGCAATTAAATGAACCGCAGTTACACCCCAAGCGAGAAAGAATAAAGATTCGTAAAGATTGCTAATGGGGAAATAACCCGCTTCTAACCAGCGCGCCCCCAATAAAGCGGCGATACAGAGGTTAGCGATGGCCACTCCCGTGCTGCCTAAGCCAGACAACAAAGGTATGCTGGGAAAGGCTGCCCCAGCCCAATAAACCAGCATGGTTAAAAACAGGACTAAAAAAGAAGTGTTATCGAGAAAGTTCTCTAAGCTAACTAAATTCATGGGATTTCTCTCGTTTGTCGCTCGCTCGCTACCAAGTATTCCATCCTCTATCCTATCCCATCGGTAAGGCGATCGAGACAGGGAATTGTTAGTATGAACTTTGTATTTTCACCCTCACCTACCCTAAAAATTATGGCTAATCAAGAAGATAATAAATTTTCCTGGTCGCGTTTGCCGCGGTTAGGCAAAATCCTGATCATTTGTTCTGGTGTTGCCGCTTTGGGCTATTTTCTTATCCCTCGTCCCTCAGAATTATCCAATATTCCCCTCGAACCCTACAGCGAATTTATCAGTAGAGTGGAACGGGGCGACATCAGTAGGGTCAGAATTGGCAATCAAGTTATCTATTATCAATTAAAAAATCCTTTAGAATCCCTGCCTATTCCGGGTAATCCCCCCGTTAATCCCGCGGAATCAAGTAATCCCCTTCACGGTGATTCTGGTTCTCTGACCAGCAAACCAAGCAGTAATCTAGTCTCCGGACGAGTCTTGGCAACGATTCCAGTCGATAACCCCCAATTACCTCAACTATTACAGCAAAAAGGCGTAATCTTCGAGGCGATTCCCGTGGCCGAAAACAGTTGGATCACCACTCTACTCGCTTGGGTGGTTCCTCCCTTAATTTTAGTCGCCGCTATGCAGTTTCTGTTCTATCGCAACGATGACACGCGTAAATCGCTGCTTTTTAACAAAAATCTTGCTAAAGTTTACGGAGACGGCGAAAAATATCCGATTACCTTCAGTGATGTGGCCGGGGCCGAGGAGGCAAAAACCGAGTTAAAGGAAATTGTCGAATTTCTCAAGGATGCCGAGCGCTTTAATAAAATTGGGGCGCGTATTCCTAAAGGTGTTCTCTTAGTCGGACCGCCGGGGACGGGAAAAACCCTCTTAGCAAAAGCGGTCGCGGGAGAAGCGGGAGTGACTTTTTTTAGCATTTCGGCCTCGGAATTTGTGGAATTATTTGTCGGGACGGGGGCAGCCCGGGTGCGGGATCTATTTGCCCAAGCGAAGAAAAATGCCCCTAGCATCATTTTTATTGATGAATTGGACGCGATCGGTAAATCAAGAAGTTCGGGATCGGGAACTAGCGGCAGCAATGATGAGCGAGAGCAGACTTTAAACCAACTTTTGACAGAAATGGACGGTTTTAGCCCCAAAGAAGCCGTTGTCATTGTTTTAGCCGCCACCAATCGCCCAGAGACTCTTGATGCCGCTTTATTGCGTCCGGGGCGCTTTGATCGCCAAGTTTTGGTGGATCGTCCCGATTTAGCGGGACGATTGGCAATTTTGGAAATATACGCCCAACGAGTCCAGATGGGTGAAGATGTTAACCTCAAAGCGATCGCCACCCAAACCCCCGGTTTTGCCGGTGCCGATTTGGCCAACCTCGTCAATGAGGCTGCTCTCTTGGCTGCCCGCAATAATCGGGAAAAAGTCAGTCAAATTGACTTTAAAGAGGCGATAGAAAGAGTTATCGCTGGTTTAGAAAAGAAAAGTCGGGTTTTATCGGAAAAAGAAAAGAAAATCGTCGCTTATCACGAAGTTGGCCATGCTTTAGTCGGTGCTGTTATGCCGGGAGGTGGTCGCGTCGAGAAAATTTCGATCGTTCCCCGGGGTTTATCCGCTTTGGGTTATACCCTGAAAATTCCCACGGAAGACCGTTTTTTGATGACAGAAACCGAATTTAAAGAACAAATTACTATGTTATTGGGCGGTCGGGCTGCTGAAGAATTAATCTTTGGCAGTGTCACTAATGGCGCTTCCGATGATTTACAAAGGGCGACAGATATTGCGGAAAGAATGGTGACAATTTATGGTATGAGTAAATCCCTGGGTCCCCTAGCCTACGATAAAACGGGACAGGCTAATTTTTTAGGTAATAATCAGGTTAGTCCCAGACGTTCGATCGGGGAAAATACGGCGAAAGCGATCGATGAAGAGGTTAAACAAATTATCGATGCTAGTTACCAAAAAGCCCTAGCAATTCTCAGTCACAACCGCAATTTATTAGAGTCGATTACCGCTAATCTTCTGACCACGGAAGTAATCGAAGGAGAAGAATTGCAAGAGTTATTAAATCAAGCGCAAATGGTCTGATCAATCATCATAAATAGTCGAGAATAACTAACTTAAGGTGAGGAGAGGATCAGAGCATTGGAAAACTGATATTTCCCCGCTTTGACGGTTAATTTGCCCTTTTTCCAACCCAAAGAAACGGGAGAGTTATCTCGACTTAAACTGTTATAAAGGGCGAAATTTTTTGACCAATCGTGCTTTTGACCGTTACGAATTAAAATCGGCAGTAGATTGATTTGATTATAGGTCAATTGTAAACTTTGCCCCTGACTGCCTTTAAATAAAACCCCGCCTTGCTTAATTTGAGTTAAATTTACTTGACTTTTTTGCTTAAATATGGTCTTGAAATTCTCATAACTGCCCTGAGTTGCCGCTTCCCCCACTTCCAGAGCAAAACCCGCATAATTATTACCTGTGGGTAAAGCTTGGTAGGTATTATCATCGGGATAAGGGGAATTAGGAATCTCGATAATTTCAGGAGAAGAAAGATTGATTAATCTCAGAGCTAACCAAGTTTTTTCTAATTGAATAAACCAGATATTATCATCTTTTTCTACCTTAGCAGTTTTCGGTAATTGCCAGAAAAAAGCTTGGTCTGCCGGTCGTAACCAGATTAAAAGATTACGATATTGTCCGATTTCATCCCCAGGATTTTTGCCCGGTTTTAGTCCATTTTTGCCCGTGTTAGCCACAAAAAAATCCACACCTTTTTGTTGATTAAAGGCCATTAATTTAAATGGGGCTACATCGCCATCGGGGAAAGTTCCCGCCAGACTACCCATTTGATAACTAACCCCGATAAATTGAGTTTCCCAATAACCCGGACTCTGATTATTGCCCGGTTTCCAGTTTTCATACAGGGGTTTACTGGCGAGAATTTCTACCGGTTTATTAAAGTTTTTTCGGGCTAATTCCATCACTGCCAAAGGAGGACGATAACGACTGGTAATTAGATAAAGAGAGTCCAATTCCTGGCGATTATTGGCGACCGGAGTATCACCAAAGTATAACCAAAAAGTGCGGACTGCGTGCGATCGCATTACGCCATGGCCATCACCATAATCACGTTTTACAGGGCCTCCCCAACCACCACGATAATATTTAACACTAGCGGCCATGGATAACCAATCTAAGGCCATTTTTGCCCATTGTTTAACTTCCGTATCTTGAGCAAAATCGTAGAGATTGAGATAGGGAGCAAAGGTATGACCGTGATAAACTTCTGAATCCCATTCCCCCATACCGATGTTATATAAAGCTGAAACGTAACGCTTAATTTTACTTTTATAAATTTGACGAGTTGCCTCATTTCCTGTTTCTTCGGCCATCAGATAAACTGATGTTTCGCGCATTGCCCGCAGGTTATCAGTATTACGACTATCTACCCATAAACCCCGTCTTGTTATACTCCAATCATTACCCGTTCCTTGGCCAGTACCGTGGATAGGATGGGGCCGTTGTAAAGGGTCGGTTTCTGTCCAAATTTTTGCCGCATTATACATTCTCTGACGATAAACTGGATCGAGATACTTTCCGAGAAGAAAATACTTTCTAATTTGTCCTTTTAGGGTAAAAGAAAAATAATAATCTATATAATCGGTGTGGGCTTGTTCTCGTTTTTGTGGGTCATCCTGCTGCAGGAAATCTAGGGCTTTTTGCCGGTTTCCTGCCAAGAAATCAAACATGGCCATAGGATAGGATTTTTTCTCGTTTTCTCCCCACAAATTGCCATAACTTTCTGCCCTAGCAAAATGGTTAATAACTTCCTTGGCCCTTTGTTGAAATTCTGCTTCTAATTCCGGTGTCCAATGATTGAGATATTTGGGTTTAACTTCGGCAATGGGGAAAGAAGTGATCGAGTTTTGAGAAACCGAATAGAGGGAATTAAAGCCAATAGTAAATAGGGCAATTATTCCCGCTAAAATTAGGTATTTAATTCTATATCCAATCGTCATCTTCGGCAAATTCATCGATGTTTCCTTGATTTTCTGGGGACTGAGGTTGATTCTCTTTATCTAATTGTAAAGGAACCGGTTCGGGGGGGATAATTTCTGGTAATAATTCTTCTGGTTTTTGACCATCTACCTCCACCACAATCATTTCTGTGACGGGAAACCAAAGTATCCGGCCTTGATCATCACAAACCGTCAGCGATCGCAATTTATCTGGAGTCTCAGTTGCGAAGAAATCTCCTAACATTTTGGTGGGCAAAATATTCTTACTTTCACCCCCAATAACTCCTAGGAATATATATTCGTTACCTGTGGTCAAATGTTGAACAATAATCGCCATAGTTAAAATAATTCAGTCAATGAAATGTACTTAGTTGATGGCTGACTCTTGAATGATAGCTTTCAACCATAAGATTGCGACTGACAACTGATTACTGATTACTGATTACTGATTACTGCTTAACTTGACTGCCGTGACTGCGGGGATCGGTTTGACTAGCACCCGCCAGGACATTAAAATCAGAATTCTGTCCCGTAGTGGTGGCATAGGGTAGGGTAGAATTAGTTAAAAGTGCCTCTAAATTAGCAGTTAAAATTGATTTTGGTTGTTCTCCGATCGCTTGGGCCACCGGTTGTCCTTGGTTATTTAAAAAGACAAAATGGGGAATACCATCCACACGATAACGGAGAATTTCTGGCAACCATTTATTATTATCAACGTTGAGCATGACAAAATTAATGGTATTACCGTATTGTTTTTTAATTTCGGCAATTTCAGGGGCCATCGCCTGACAACTGGTACACCAATTAGCATAAAATTCTGTCAGGGTGGGTTTACCATTGCTGAGGGCAAGATCGAAAGGTGTCGCTTTTTCCGCTTGCGCTTCCAAAGATACGGAACTAGCGGTGGTTTGAAACCCCAAGAAAATCGCTACACTAAGGATAACTGCCGTCACTGCCAGCAGCAGATTTCTGATTTTATTGGTGGGTGTGGTGGCTGTCATGGATAGTCTCTCAAAAATTATTCCTATCCTATCCTATCCTCATGAAAAAACGCGTTACTCTCACTTTTCCCAAAAAAACCGTCCATATGCCCGTTACCTATCGACTGGCGAAGGATTTTAACGTCGCCGCTAATATTATCCGCGCCCAAGTTGCCCCCAATCAAGTGGGAACATTAGTATTAGAATTATCGGGAGATATCGATGAGTTAGAAGCGGCGATCGAATGGTTACAATTACAAAATATTGGCGTTTCCCAAGTTAGTCGCGAAATCGTCATTGATGAAGAAAAATGCGTCGATTGCGGCTTATGTACGGGAGTTTGTCCCACGGAAGCTTTAACTCTTGATCCCGAAAGTTTTCGTCTTAAGTTTTTGCGTTCCCGTTGTGTGGTTTGTGAACAATGTATCCCCACTTGTCCCGTGGTGGCAATTTCCACAAACTTGTAAAGTAGCAGTTATTAAATTAATTTTTTTGCCCATTTAAATAATAGCCACCGCTAGAGATTTTAAGCCTTCATTTGTCTCCAACCCGGTTAATCGTCACAAATATCTCCTTCCCTTTCTGCCTAAAGACCCTTTCTCCGATATCATAGTTAAAAAGAGATCCTTGACTCTGGCCACATCTGTGGGGATTACATACCATTAATCATGGTTTTTTTGCAAAAAATACAAAAAACTTGACATGACTTCTGCCGTTCCTCGCCTTTCCTATCCTGATAGTCCGATTGCTGATCTTCGCGGCCTCTATAACTTTATCCTCAACCCGCAACTGTTAGCCGCAGAAAAGGGAAATCGGTCGATCATCAGTTTTTGTCAAAAAATTTCCCCCCTTGATCCCCTAGAAATTCTCTCTCGGATTGCTTCTAGCTATCCCACCCATTCTTATTGGGAAAATCCCGAACGAGAAACCGCTTTTCTCGGCTACGGCATCGCCTTTGCTGCCACTTTCCACGGCAAACAACGTTTTTTAAAAGCTCAAAAATTTATTGAAAACTGTCAACAAAGAATTATTAAAATTGATAACTATAGCGAGATTACTTCCCGCATCTTTTGCAGTTTCACTTTTTTCAACTCGGGAACAGCTACCCCATTTCCGTCAGCTACCCTAACCCTGCCTAAGTTTCAAATCATCAAAAAGCAGTCGGAATATTTTTTCCTGACCAATCTCTTAATCACCAGCGAAAAAGAAATAGAAAACTCCCTCGAAGAAACTATTAATAATCTCAAAATCATCCAAAATAACTCGAGCAATTACCGACAAAATCCCCGTCAGGATCCCTGTAGTTATTATATTCATCCTACCTATAATTTTCAAGCGGCTGTTGCCGATGCCCTCCAATCGATCCATGCCCAAAAATTTAGCAAAATTGTCCTTGCTCACGCTCTTGACGTGATTTCTACCCGTCCTTTTCATCTGGTAAACTGTCTCGATAATTTGCGTCAGCGTCATCCCGATTGCTACACTTTTTCCCTCGGCAATGGACGAGGAGATCATTTTATCGGCGCTAGTCCCGAACGCTTGTTAACTGTCCATCAGGGACAATTAATCACCGATGCTTTAGCGGGATCTGCCCCCCGGGGAGAAAATGCGATCGAAGATGCTCTTTTCGCCAATAAACTCCTCGCTAGTGAAAAAGAACAACGGGAACATCGGGCTGTTAGTGACTTTATTAACCAAAAACTGCGACAAATTGGCTTAAATCCGCAAAATTCTCCCTCTAGATTGTTAAAACTATCCAATATTCAACATCTCTGGACTCCTATTCATGCCAAACTCAAACCCTCCATCCATCCACTGGAAATTGTTGCCCAACTACACCCCACTCCTGCTGTTGCTGGGGTTCCCACCGAGATCGCTTTAGCACAAATTCGTCATTATGAAACCTTCGATCGCTCTCTTTATGCCGCTCCTTTGGGTTGGATTGATTGTCAAAATAATAGTGAGTTTATTGTGGGTATTCGTTCGGCATTAATTAAAGGCGATCGAGCGCGATTATACGCCGGTGCGGGTATTGTTGCCGGTTCCGATCCAGAAAAAGAACTAGCAGAAATTCAGCTTAAATTTCAAGCTCTCTTAAAAGCTTTAACTTAAACTATAGCTTTTTAGCGAACCAATAACTTAAATAAGCCTAATTTACCCTTAAAAGGCGGATATTTTAAAGCAGGATTGAACCAAAGAGGTGTTTTCATAACCGCTTTTTGGTGACTAAAATTATCAAAGGAAAAACGACCATGGCAGCTACCAATACCGCTATTTCCCCGGCCACCAAAGGGTAAACTAGGATTAGTAAAATGAAAACTATTGTTGTTAATACAACCTCCCCCAAACTGGACAGATTCTAACCATTTTTTTTCGTTTTTTGCCTTGGTAGTAAACAGATAAAAAGCTAGAGGGTTAGGGTTTTTAGCAATAATTGCTAAAGCTTCCTCAAAAGTGCTAAAGGCAATGATCGGTAAAATTGGTCCGAATATTTCCCCTTGCATAATAGGAGCATCGAGGGAAATATTAGTTAATAAAGTTGGTTGAATATATAAATTTTCTCGATCGGTTTTGCCGCCAAAAACAATCTCACCATCTTTGAGAAATTCAATCAGGCGATCAAATTGTTTCTCATTAATTATCTTACCATAATCAGCACTTAATCTGGCATCTTCACCGAAAAAATTAACAATAGTGTTTGCTAATTCTCTGATAAAATTCTCCTGCTGGGATTGATGTACTAAAACATAATCAGCAGCGATACACATTTGACCAGAATTAGAGAATTTTGTCACGGCAATGCGACGGGTTGCTACGGAAATATTAGCATCAGCTTCGATAACACAGGGACTTTTTCCCCCTAATTCTAGAGTAACAGGAATTAACTTTTCTGCCGCTAGTTGATAAATAATTTTTCCTACCCTGGTACTGCCGGTAAAAAATATATGATCAAAGGTGAACCTGTCTAACATATTCGGAATTACTTCCGCACCATCTCCAGGTACAATTAACACATATTCTTCAGGGAATATCTCTTCAATTATTTTAACTACTAATTTTTCCGTCGCTGAGGCAAATTCACTCGGTTTTAATACCGCACAGTTACCGGCAGCAATAGCACCAACTAAAGGCACTAATAACAATTGGAGGGGATAATTCCAAGCACCAATAATTAAAACCACTCCTAAAGGTTCCTGGATAATTTGACTGGAGGAGGGGAAATTTAAGAGATTAGTTTTAACAGGTTTGGGTTGCATCCATGAACGCAAATTTTTTAAAGCGGTATTAATTTCCACCAAAAGGAAACCATTTTCAGTAATCCAACAATCTTCGGGACTTTTCTTTAAATCGCTATATAAAGCTTGATAGACCTCTGCTTCATATTTAATAATTGCCTGTTTTAACTTCTCTAACTGCTGACGACGGAATTGATAGGAACGAGTGGCACCACTAGCAAAATACTGACGCAATTTGGCTAATTTTTCTGAGTTTGACAGCATCGAAATAATTCCTAAGTTAATAATCAAATTCTACGGCATCCATTGGGGACGAATTCCCGCTAGAGGTAATTCAATTAAATCAGATTTACTTGCTTTTACTCCATCTTGTAGGGGAGGAATTAACATCCACAAACCTCCACCGATAATTGTTTCTCCGGAATCGGTAGTCAGAGGATTAGTCGGATTAGTATCATAACTGGTGCGAAGTTGATCAAAAATAATCGCTAAACTATCGGGAGATAAACTAATGTGAATATCACGATAATCGGCTAATTCTAGTAGGGGAGTCACTTGACCGGTCTTCACATCTATTTTAGCAAAATAGGGTTTTTCTTTGTACTCTTGACTGTTAGTAACTAACTCGGTTAACAAACAATACAAGTCACTACCCGTGGAATTAAATTGACAATCTATAATCGAACCTTGTAGATTGAGTAAGCGTTTTTGTAATCCTTGATTATTGACATAAAAAAGCGATCGAATATAACGCATTTTGGCATTATCAGTATTAAAATTCACCATTGCCGCAGCCGTACCATCAGCAGAAAAATTCAAAATTCGCCCAAATTTTGGTAAAAAATCTAGGGGTTTTGTTTCGGTTTTTAAAGGCAAAAGGGCGATTCCTTCCCCCTGGGTGACAGCTAAAGTTTTACTATCAGGTGCAATCAAAAATTCCCCACCTTGGATGTTTAATTGTTGGGGTTTTTCCCCCGATTTAACTGCCCATAAATCAAAGTTAATCGGATTGCGGCGCTCAATTCTCTGCACGACAATGGTTTTCCCATCTTTAGCTAAATCAAAATGATTATTTTGATAATCTTTATTGTCTAGCACTAACTCAATTTTTGCAGGGGATTGACTGCTATCAACTTGATAAAGCTGTAGTTCACGAATTCCCTGTATCCCCTGATTTTTCGCCACGGCCGAAAAGAGGAGTTTTTTACCATCAGGGTAAAATTCAAAAGCCATAACGGTCAAATTTGCGGGGGTTAAGAAGGTTTTCTTCTCCTCGGTCAAGTTATAAAAAATTAATCTTCCCTGTTCTTCCCCATTAGTGCCAATATAAGCAAAAGCACGATCCCGACTTTTAAATTCTCTTTCAAAAATTGCCAGGGTTTGTCCTAATCGATTACCGCTGCGAAATTGTTCCCGCGCACCTTCAATTTGCAGATGATATTTTTCTCCGTAGGGAATGGGAGAAGTGAGAGTATAAGCTAATCGTCTTCCGGCCCAACTAAACTTCCCCGGCAGCGGAGGATCGATCACTAGATTTTTTTCTACACTAGCATGATCCATGGGGCGATCAAAAGTGATAATAAATGCTTGATCTTCCGCTCCAATTTCTCGATTTTCCCAGCTAAATTCCTTGACCCTTGGACCAGTTTGTAAAAGACACTGATTACCACAGCTATTACCCAACCAAATTAAACCACCAATTACTAAGGTTAGCGATATAATTAATGTTATCGCTAATTTATCAATCGGTTGTAGTTGTAAGGTCTTGATCATTATAGTAGATGGTTAGTAACAACTGATAACTGATAACTGCTCACTGTTAATATCCGTAGGGATCCGCAGGAGTGGGTATAGATTTCACCGATTTAGCCCTAATTACTAATTGTCTTCTGGTGGTTGATTTTCCCACCTCTACGGGTAAAGACTCCGTGGTCATTTCCCCAGTGATTTCTAACCAAGTATCATTGGGATATTGACCGCGAATTCCTGATAGTTTCACTGGCAAACCCACGGGATAAGCATCCACAGCACAACAGGTAAGAATAAAGCGACTAATTAATAAATAATTATCGGGTAATTGGGGCAATTGTACCACAAAACCTGTGACTTTTACCGGTTGTCCTGTGTAAGCATCAGGTTCGGGGTAAGCATTCAAAGTTCTTACCCATTCAATTAAACTTTTTTCCTCCGGTTTAACGGTAGTGCCAAAGGATTGAGTTTGCACGCGAGTTAGGGGTAAAGATTCACTAATTCCCCTCTGTAATGCGATTTGACTGCTGAGGGGCTGCGGGGCGATAAATAGGCCTAAAATGGCAGTTATTACTAATAAACCTGAGCCAAAATGTTGGGGAAGAATGGTAATATGCGTTCGATTATCGTTACTATCTAAATTAATCTTTTTTTGCCACTGTTTTAATAATGTCCAAAGCTTGACTAATCCTAGAGCAAATAAAGCAATACTGGTGATGAGAACTAGGATAAAATAATTAGGATGGATCAGTAAATTTAATTGTCCAGTTATCCAGTATTTAAATAGTAACGACCCCCAACCGATGAGGGCAATAATATCGATAAATTGGGGGGCGATTATTTTTAGACGTGATGAATTCATGGGCAAAACTATCCGGGTACTGACCTAAAATAAATAACTGTGAGCCAAGGTGAGTAAAAAAGTCATTTGCGCTGCTAAAGCAAAGAGATAAATTAACATTCTCGGTTTAAAAATAGACAACATTAAACCAATCCCTTTCAGGTCAATCATTGGACCAAACACTAGAAAAGCCAGCAGGGAACTACTGGTAAAACTAGAGGCAAAGGAGAGAGCAAAAAAAGAATCAACCGTGGAACAAATCGAAACAATGACCGCTAACAGCATCATTGCCAAGATCGAAGTAATCGGATCCTGACCCAAATTAA
Organism: Microcystis aeruginosa NIES-4325; assembly: GCF_008974145.1. Taxonomy (GTDB): domain Bacteria; phylum Cyanobacteriota; class Cyanobacteriia; order Cyanobacteriales; family Microcystaceae; genus Microcystis; species Microcystis aeruginosa_G. The sequence goes on from NZ_BJKP01000006.1 coordinate 109,090, forward strand.
GCACAAATTCCCGGGGAACAAACACCTGTAAACCAGCCGCTATAGCACTTCCTAAGATTAAAACTCCTCCTAATTCCCGTAATTCCATCACCACGTTTTCCAGAAAAGTTAACCAGCGCCTTTTCATCGGAATAGCTTGCACTGCTGGGAGGACAGCAGTAGCGGCAAAACTTTCGTCTAAGCGCAAAGTTTGCCCAGAATTACCGATCAGAAAAGAACCGGATTGTAGTAGTAGTGGGATAGATTCTTTTTCCGGTGTTTGCGGTTGCCAATTGAGACTTTTTGCCAAAGAGGTTTGGAGGAGTGGTCGCGGATCTTTTTGGATACTAAAGATAATACCGATAACCGTAGCAATGAATAAAGAAAAGATAACTCGATAGAAAACAATTTCCGGTTGATCGCGAAAAGCTACCCAAGTAGACCAGATAACAATCGGGTTAATTGTCGGCGCTGCTAACAGAAAACTAACCGCTACTGCATTCGGCATTCCTTGCACAAGTAAACGTCGCGCCACGGGTACATTGCCACACTCGCAGACGGGGAACAAAAACCCAATACATCCCCCCACAAATGCTCCTAAAACAGCATTGCGAGGCATCAAGGCAACTAGGCGACGTTCATCGACAAATATTAAAAGAATACTAGAGAGAATCACCCCTAGCAGCAAGAAAGGCATCGCTTCCACCAACAGGCTCAGGAATAGGGTAAAGGCATTTTGTAGTTGACTCATCTATCCTCGCCTTGGTAATTAGAGGTTTAGGGATAAAGACTTAGGAACCCTGGAAAAAGGTTCATCTATCAGTTATCAGTTATCAGTTACCAGTGACCAGTTATCAGTTACCGGTTATCAGTTATCCGTTATCCGTTACAGCCTTTCTCGTCAAGATGAAGTATAACCGAATTTGGTATTGACGACCAACTCCCCAAAAGGAAAGCTTCGTACCTCACCATTAAGATAACTGTTAGAGCAGAACGTAGGTTGGGTTGAAGCATGAAACCCAACGCTGTTAGAGCAGATTTGAGTTTTCAGTCCACTGATTACTGTTTACTGATCACTGATCACTGAACTAGAGGACTCGATTAAGCTTACCGCTTTGATAACCTTCTAGATCGAGGGTGACATAGATAAAGCCTAATTTTTGCAGATCAGCGACCAATTCGCTTAAATTTGTCCGATTAATAAAGTCGGGAATTTCTGCTGCCGGCAATTCAATCCGTGCCGTATCGCCGCTCGATCGCACCCGTAATTGACGATAACCTAATTTTCGCAGATAAATCTCCGCCCGTCCGACTCTTTGCAATTTCTCCAGGCTAATTTCCTCCCCGTAGGGAAAACGGGAACTTAAACAGGGTTGCGCCGGTTTATCCCACCAAGGTAAATTTAAGTAACGAGATAGTTGACGAACTTCGCTTTTTGTGATAGCAATTTCGGCCAAAGGTGAACGAGCACCGCGCTCCCTAGCCGCTTGGATCCCGGGACGATAATCCCTTAAATCATCAGCATTAACGCCATCGATGACGTAGGAATAACCACGAGCGAGAGCAAGAGGTTTAAGGGTGTCGTGTAGCTCACTTTTGCAGAAATAACAGCGATTAACGGGATTACTGGTGTAATTGGGGTTATTCATTTCCTCGGTTTCCACCAATTCGTGCCGAATACCGATATAATCGGCCTGAGCGATCGCTTCTTCCAATTCTTCCGGCAGTAGGGAAGGGGAAACCGCCGTAATTGCCAATGCTTGACTCCCTAGCAAATCATAGGCCACTTTGGCCACTAGGGTACTATCCACGCCCCCAGAATAGGCAATCAGAGCTTTTTCGCTGGTTTTTAAGAGGTTTTGTAATTGTCCGAGTTTATCGAGTAATTGACTGTCCATGGCGGCGATTTTGGCAACTGGTTTAGGGAGACCGTTTTTTATTATATGCCGTGCCGTAATTAATCAGGGCTACCCCTCGATTAATAGACTAACTAAGCGAGGTGATAAATTGTGATCAAAAAGTAATTTCATTAGTTAACTAAAATGGTTTGACGTTCACGCTCGGCGGCATAACTCAAACAGGCTAAAATATCCGCCTTGGTTAAGTAAGGAAAATCTTCTAAAATTTCTTCATAAGTCATTCCCGAAGCCAGATAGGAGAGAACATCATAAACAGTAATTCTCATTCCTCTAATGCAAGGTTTTCCGCTCCTTTTTCCCGGTTCTATGGTAATAATATCTTTGTATGACATAATGTTGATTAACTGGTGATCAAATCTAAAATTGATGATAGCATTTCGGGGCAACCCCTCTGTAGTTGCCCCTGCCAAGGATAATTTATCCCCGACGACGAAGGGAAGCGGCACCCAACGTACCAACAGCGATTAAACTCACTATACCACTAGGTTCGGGGGTTGATACAGCACCGCCACCAGTAGCAGTGATATCCCCATTAAGAGCCACAAACCCACCACCAGCAACATTAGCGGAGTTTTCACCAAAGAAGAAGATAGTGGAGGAGTCAGCATTCAGTCCATAGAGACGGAACTGCACCGGTCCGGTTTGGGGTGCTAAACTGCTTAGATCAAAGCTGTAGGTATTAAAGGCACCTGTTAAGCTAACTTGTGTCCCTAAATTATTGGTGAACCCATCAACACTAGAGCGCAAGACCAAATCTAGCCGCGTTTCATCATGCTGCGCATTGAGTTGTAAGTTAGTAAAATCGACTTGAAAACCTGCACCGGGTTGTACGGCAAATTCCACGTATTGGTTGGTATCAACAGTGCTACCTGTATTCCAACTGTTGGTTCCACCACCCAACACGAAACTACTCTGATTACGCCGAAATATCCCGGCGGTGTTTAACCCAGTGCTAGTTATATTCGCACCTACAGTATTCGCCGCTCTGGGATAGGTTGCGGTACTGGCATTAAATTGATTCCAACCAGCTACTATTGCCGCTTGAGCAGGAGTAACCCCGGCTAACCCCATCAGAGTCAAGGGGGTTAAAATTGTCAGTAATTTTTTCATGGATTTGATGGCAATAATAGGACGGAAATATGGTCATATTTAACGCTAGTTTTGCGCCAATATCATACAACAGAAGCTATCACAAGGGGGGGGGAAGTCAAGGGTTATTTAATCATAATTTTTTATTGATTTTTATATTTAAGATAGTTTTGGATTATATAAATATTTTTGACTGGTTGCAAGGTTATAGCTGGCAACGCAGATAAGCGAGGTTCTACCTCTACTTAGTTTCTTTGACCGAAATGATCACCTTCGCTCCTAGGTTCCCCCGCAATAAATTGACCTGGTGCATCTCACATTTGCAGGAATACCGACAATCAGCAATTATACTAAATCCGTTGAGTATAGGCTACTTATAAAGGAGAGAACCTCATGCAAAAGGGGGAATAAATAATCAGTTTTTAATAACCAGATTTAGTATTAGCTTGTTGGCGAATTTTATCTTTAATATAGTCGGGAATAGGGCTAGGATTCATGCTTCTAAGGGTGAAATTAATCCTCTTTTAACCGCTTCATTTAATCCTTGTGCCTTCTTTAACAAGTTTATTTGATAAATTTGCATCAATGACCAAAGTTCCCTATTTTCAAAGGTTGATAAATCCCTCTCTTGTTGTTGATTGAGCAACTCGCTTAATCTTTGATCCTGTTCTGATGCCATTTGTAATTGAGTTAATTTGATAATTTCTTCATCTGATAATGAATTTAGGGATGAGATTTTTTCGCCTTGATAATTGGGACTAATAGAAAAAGTGATCGCTTCTACTAATATATCATTAAGATCACGGTTAATTGAATGGGCTAAGGATTGAGCTAGATTAAAAATCTCATCAGGTAAAGTTAAAGTAATTGAAATAGCCATAAACTTTTTTTATGCGGGTTTATAGAGATATTATAATTATAACTCAAATTTTTGTTACCCATAGGGATAAAATGGTTAAAAAGTAACAGGATAGCTCCTTTAAGCTTGTTTTATCAACCTCAGATTTCGAGGCAAGATTTACCGATAACTTAACTGACAGCAAACTCAGTTAAGTTACGAGTTTCCAGATCGTAAAAAGCTAAAACTATATCTTCTTTAGAAATACCCTCCCTTAATAATTCCGCAGGGTAAGATCATCTCAATTAGGCTTGACAAAAGGCTTTCAGCACAGCCATCATATAGTTATTATCCATGACCGCCCGTGGCTCTTCTAGTTTTCGTGTGTTAATTTTTGTTATGAATTAAAGCAAGCAAACAGCTTAAGTAATTGGTAAATCCATAACTCATTCTTTTCATAAGCTTTATTTTGGTATTCATTCCCTCATAATCCGTTGGTTGTATGATTTTCAAAGTAATTACAAATACCAGGCAAATGCTTCTGGATCATACTGGCACTACTTTGATATAATATCCCGCCTATTCTTATCCATTTTTCCAATTTTCTCTCAGCACCTCTGAACGTTCTACTACTTTGATAAATTTGTCTAATTTCTTCTTTCATTTCCCAGGCTATTCCCAAGCATGGATGTTCTTTCAGTATAACTTCTAGTTGTTGTTTTTGCTCGTCCTTTAAGTCCTCTTTATTCTTCCATAATAAATGAGGTAATCCCTTTTCATGCACCCCCATTAACTTTCTCAATTTATTAAGCTCGTCATTGATGATAGTCATTACATGAAAACGGTCATAGATGATTTTAGCATTGGGAAATAATTCCTTGGTCACTGCTGTAAATCCTGACCACATATCGACGCTCACTTCTTTCACCTTCTCCCGAACTGCGTCTGGCTGTGCTTTTAAGGCTTCCATTAATTCATCTTGCTTATGTCCTTTAATCACATCTAGTAAAATTTTCTTGTCCAGATATACGACCGTTGTTATGAAATCTTTATGTCCTTTTAAGTTACTAAATTCATCTAAGCTTATTCGTTCTGGTGCTTCCCACTCTTCCTTTTCTAGTTCTTTAGCAAAGTGATTAAATATTAACTCAACTTCTTCCCATCCCAACCCTTCTTCTCGACTTATTTCTTCGATACTACAATTTTTTACTCTCTCATAAATCATCGATTCATAGCGAATTGTACTATGCTGTCTTAATCTCATAAAACTCAGTCTTTCGCTCATATACTTTTGGCACTTTTGACAATGAAACTGGCGGCGTGGTACTTCTAAATATACCAGATTGCCTAATATTGACAAATCTCTGACTAGATTATACTATGTCTGATTGATTCTGTCCAAGGTTTGATGGCAATTCGGATATTCAATTGTTTCATTTAAAAGAGCGAGCTTTAGGAAAATTGTCTGAGCAATTTTTTGATAATTGACCACTGTTACATTTGGTAAATCGAGGAGTTGATCAAAATTTATCCACATAACCCACCTGCTGTCCTGTATTATTATTATACCATCCTCACACAGAACCTAGAAGAGCCCTTTTTTGGATATAAACTTGATTCTAGAAAAACTATTGGTAATCAGAAAATGCTGACTTCATCGCCTCCCAATCTCTCGCAACTTGCCCTTTTATTTCTCAAAATCGGCATTATCGGTTTTGGTGGTCCGGCTGCCCATATCGCTTTAATGGAGGAAGAAGTGGTTAAGCGTCGCCGTTGGATGACTAAGGAACGATTTCTCGATTTGGTGGGGGCCACTAATCTGATTCCCGGTCCTAATTCCACGGAAATGGCCATTCATATCGGTTATATTTTTGGTGGTTTAGCGGGTTTAATAATCACGGGGGTTTGTTTTATTACTCCTGCGGTGTTAATTACGGGTTTTCTAGCTTGGATTTATACTACCTACGGGACTTTACCGGATGTGGCTCCGATTTTTGCTGGGATTAAACCAGTAGTAATTGCGGTGATTTTTCAGGCACTCTGGCGCTTAGGCAAAAAGGCACTAAAAACCCGTCAATTACTGTTCATCGGATTGGGGGTTATCGGATTATTAATTTTAGGTTTAAATGAAATTATCGCTTTACTGTTAGGCGGAATTATCGGAATGTTTATCCTAAAAAAATTCGCAACTTTCCCCCTGATTGTGGCAGGAATAGGCGGTGCGACGGCGGTTGCTACTCCTAGCAACATCCCACCGACATTAACAGGATTAGGGCTATTTTTCCTCAAGGTGGGTAGTGTTTTATTTGGTAGTGGTTATGTGTTAGTTGCCTTTTTAGAAGCGGATTTAGTGCAGGGGAGAGGATGGTTAACCCGACAACAATTATTAGATGCTATTGCTATCGGTCAATTTACCCCCGGTCCAGTGTTATCTACAGCCACTTTTATCGGTTATCAAATATTAGGAGTATCGGGGGCAATTGTGGCGACTCTAGCAATTTTCTTTCCTTCTTTTATCTTTGTTTTATTACTTAATCCTCTTATTCCTACTCTGAGACAATCCGCTTGGGCGGGTGCTTTTTTAGACGCAATTAATGCTAGTGCTGTGGCTTTAATGGTAGCAGTAATTTTTAATTTAGCTCTAGCTACTTGGTTACAACCCTACGGGAATTTACCTTTTAATTTATTGGCTATCATTCTATCTCTTGTCTCTGGTATTCTTTTACTACGTTTTCAGGTTAATTCTACTTGGTTAATTATTGCTGGTGCGCTCATTGGTTTACTATTGAAACAATTAGGTTAGGGGGAAATACTGCCCCTAACTAACCTATATTTTCCTTAAACTTTTGCCATTGATGTAGTTGCTTCTCTGAGCTTTTCTACCCAGTTATAAATCTGATTACGATTTAGTCTATAGCTGAGGGGATGAGCGATTAATCGAGCGCTACTAGCAAATAATTCGTCAATTTCTACTAAACCATTTTCCCGTAAAGTTCGACCGGTGGAAACTAGGTCAACTATCGCTTCTGACATCCCCGTAATCGGGCCCAATTCTACGGAACCATAGAGAGGTATAATCTCGACGGGAATATCTAAACGACGAAAATAATCCTTAGCACAATTGACAAATTTTGAGGCAACTTTACCGTGATGGGGAATATCTAAAGGACTTTGATAGGGACTATCAGCAGGGACAGCTACCGACATCCGACAATAACCAAATTTTAGGTCAATTAAATTAGCCACATCGGGAGATTTTTCCAATAAAATATCATACCCGGCGATGCCTAATTGTGCCTGACCGTATTCTACATAAACTGGTACATCTGTGGCTCTTACTAATAATGCTTTCGCTTGGTTAGTGGGGTCGGTAATCTGTAATTGGCGATTTTTTGAGTCAAGAAAAGCACTAAAATCTAAGCCAATCTTTTGAAATATTTGGATACTTTCGTTTAGTAAAGCACCCTTCGGTAAGGCAATTGTTAGCATAGAGGGAATTATGAATTGGGGTGTGGGGTTTTTCAGTGAACAGTAATCAGTAATCAGTGAACTGAAAATTCGCCTCTGATAACTGAGATGGCAGTAAGTTCTCTAATGACCACATCAGCTAATTGTAAATCTTGATGGTTTTCTGGTTGCCAACTAATTGCGATCGCAGCTGCTGATTTTGCCTGTTTAGCCATTTCCCAATCGGCCCTAGTATCCCCTATCATCAGGGTTTTGTCCACGGCAGTCCCCAAAGCTTGACAGGTTTCTTGCAATAATAAGGGATCCGGTTTACTTAAACCTCGATCGCAGCCTCGAGCAATTTTAACATAATTTAATAGGTGATTTTCCTTGACAAATTGCTCAACTCGTGCTGTGGTATCGGAGGAAAGAATCGCCAATTGTAACCCGGCCGCGTGCAGATAACGAATTACTTCTAAACATTGGGGATAGAGGGGATTTAAGCGGGGGGGAACCTTTTCATCGGCCGCTTGAAAGGCCGCTTTTGCGATCGCCATAGCCGTTAACCAATCCCGGCCGGTGGAAGCAATACAACCGGCAGCGACGATATGATTATCTCTGCGGCTGCCCACTGCCATTAAACCAGCAGGATTGAGACTATTTGCCCCAATACCGAAAGTTTTAGTTAATAAAGACTCTAAACCAGGGATTTGCGATTCAATGGCTTGTATCCGGGCTATAGCTCGATCGTACCAGAAAGCTCGCGAATCCTCTAACGTACCGTCCTTATCAAAAACAATCCCTTGAATATCTCTAAATTCTCGATTACCACAGCGAATTATCGGCAAATAAACCCCCTTATTTTTATCGAATGTCAGTCATCATTTTAGCTCTCAGGAGACAGGATTAAGGAGACAGCAGACAGGAGATTATTTTTTATGTATTCTCCCCACACCCCACACCCTACACCCTACACCCCACTTTCCTATACCTTTTCAACAGGATTTAGTATTATTCCTCAAAAGCAGCTTTTTGCTGACGGACTAAATCGACACCGCGGGAAGTTCCCAGACGGGTGGCCCCGGCCTGGATAAGAGCGAGCGCTTGTTCTAGGGTGCGAATTCCGCCGGATGCTTTAATTCCTACCCGGCCTTTGCTAATTTCCTTGAGAAACTTGACATCGCTAACCGTTGCACCTCCAAACCAGCCGGTACTGGTTTTTAGATAACTCACTCCTGCATCCATGCAAATCTCCGCCGCTAAACGTTTCTCGGTGTCCGTCAGTTGTGAGGTTTCCAGAATCGCTTTTACCGTCTGGCCGGTTTCCTGACAAATACTAGCAATTTCTTGGAATAATTGCTCAGATTTCCCATCTTTTAGCCAACCGAGATTAATAACCACATCTAACTCCTTAGCACCATTATCTACGGCTTCTAAAGCCTCATAACGTTTAACTGCGGAGGTAGTGGCCCCTGCGGGAAAACCAATCACGGTAGAAACTAAAGTTTTTTTGCCGTGGAGTAACTGCACAGCTTGCTTAACGGCAGCGGGATAAACGCAGACGGTGGGAAAACGATATTGATCAGCCTGTTGACAGTAAGCCTCTAATTGTTCACTGGTGGCGGTGGGGATGAGGAGAGAATGGTCGATATATTGTGCTAAATCTAGATCAGAATTGGTGATAGCCATTATCTACGCCTCAATATAGTCAATCGATCGCTATTTTCTCATTTTATGGAAGTCACACAGCAAAGTCATGTCTCGTTAACCTAGAAATTCCGAGACTAGCAAAAATCCAGTAACCTAGGAAGAAACCGTCACAAGTGAAGACTAGGAGACAATAGACCTATGTTAGAAGCGTATCATCAGCACGTTGCCGACCGAGCGAAATTAGGTATCCCTCCCCTTCCCCTCAATGCCCAACAAACGGCGGAATTATGCGAAATGCTCAAAAATCCGCCCGAAGAACTCAAGGGAGAATTGCTGACCCTGCTGCGTGACCGTGTTCCCCCCGGAGTTGATGAAGCAGCCTACGTTAAAGCGGGATTTTTAACAGGAATTGCTAAAGGTGAAATAAAATCTAACGTTATCTCCCCCCAGGGTGCGGTTAGCTTACTGGGAACCATGGTCGGTGGTTATAACGTTCATTCTCTGATTGAACTGCTAAAATCCAGAGATATTAATATCGCCGCCGCTGCTGCCAGTGCTTTAAGTAAAACCCTGCTGGTATTCGACGCATTTAACGAGGTTTTGGAATTATCCGACACCAATCCCTATGCTAAACAGGTTATCGATGCTTGGGCCAATGGCGCTTGGTTTATCGCTAAACCGAAACTCGCTAAAGAAATTACCGTCACCGTCTTCAAAGTCCCGGGAGAAACCAATACAGATGACCTATCCCCCGCTCCCCATGCCACCACCCGGCCCGATATTCCCCTCCATGCCTTGGTAATGTTAGAAACCCGTCAACCCGGGTCCCTAGAAACCATTGCCGAATTGAAAAAATTAGGTCATCCGGTCGCCTATGTGGGGGATGTGGTCGGGACTGGTTCCAGCCGAAAATCGGCAATTAACTCGGTTCTCTGGCATATTGGCGATGATATTCCCTTTGTGCCTAATAAACGTGCTGGTGGCTATATTTTAGGCAGTAAAATCGCCCCTATCTTCTTTAATACTGCTGAGGATTCCGGCGCTTTACCGATTGAATGCGATGTTAGCCAAATGAACACGGGAGATGTGATTAAAATCTATCCCTACGAAGGCAAAATCACCAACGAAGCGGGCGCAACTATTAGCACTTTTGGCCTCAAACCTGAGACAATTCTGGATGAAGTGCGGGCCGGCGGTCGTATTCCCCTATTAATCGGTCGCAGTCTCACCGATAAAACCCGTCACGCCTTGGGACTTGAGGCTAGTACCCTATTTACCCGTCCCACTATGCCTAATGACACGGGTAAAGGTTACACCCTAGCGCAAAAAATGGTCGGCAAAGCTTGCGGTTTACCCGGGGTGCGGCCGGGTACTTCCTGTGACCCAATTATGACCACGGTAGGGTCTCAGGATACCACTGGCCCGATGACCAGAGACGAGTTAAAAGAGTTAGCCTGTTTAGGTTTTAGCGCTGATTTAGTCATGCAGAGTTTCTGTCACACGGCAGCCTATCCCAAACCAGTTGATATTCAAACTCATCACCAATTACCGGACTTTTTCTCTACCCGGGGTGGGGTGGCTTTACGTCCGGGAGATGGCATTATTCACTCCTGGTTAAATCGGATGTTATTACCGGATACGGTGGGGACTGGAGGCGATTCTCATACTCGTTTTCCCCTGGGAATTTCCTTTCCTGCGGGGTCGGGTTTAGTGGCATTTGCCGCCGCTTTGGGAGTAATGCCTTTGGATATGCCAGAATCGGTTTTAGTGCGTTTTACGGGGGAATTACAACCCGGTGTAACTCTGCGCGATATTGTTAATGCTATTCCCTACGTTGCCATCCAAGAAGGCAAATTAACCGTGGAAAAACAGAATAAAAAAAATGTTTTTAACGGTCGCATTATGGAGATGGAAGGGCTGCCGGATTTGAAATTAGAACAGGCTTTTGAGTTAACCGATGCCACGGCGGAACGTTCCTGCGCCGGTTGTACGATTAAGTTAAGTACCGAGACAGTGGCGGAATATTTACGCTCTAATGTGGCCCTGTTAAAGAATATGGCAGCCCGGGGTTATAGTGATGCCAAAACTATCCTGCGTCGGGTAGCAAAAATGGAACAATGGTTAGCTAATCCTGTCCTGATGGAGGCGGATAAGGATGCCGAATATGCGGATATTATCACCGTCAACTTAAACGAGATTAAAGAACCAATTGTCGCCGCACCCAATGACCCCGATAATATCAAGTTAATGTCGGAATGCGCCGGGGATACAATTGATGAGGTGTTCATCGGTTCTTGTATGACTAATATCGGTCATTATCGCGCTGCTGCTAAGATATTAGAAGGGGCAGGAGTTGCTAAGGCTAAACTGTGGATTTGTCCCCCCACCCGCATGGATGAAAAACAATTGCGCGATGAGGGAATGTACGGCATTTTTGCCGCTTCTGGGGCCCGTACCGAGATGCCTGGATGTTCCCTTTGTATGGGTAATCAAGCGCGGGTTGAAGACAGAGCGACGGTATTTTCTACCTCGACTCGTAACTTCAATAATCGCATGGGAAAAGATGCGCGAGTCTATCTCGGTTCCGCCGAATTAGCGGCGGTTTGTGCGCTACTGGGACGCATTCCCACCCTTGAGGAATACCTCGCAATTGTCATCGAGAAAATTAATCCTTTTGCCAGGGATTTATACCGCTATTTGAACTTTAATGAAATCGCTGGTTTTGAGGATGAAGGCCGGGTAATTCCCTTAGAAGATTTGCCTAAGATTGAGGATATCTTAGGGATTCCTTCTGGTGTTTTGAGTTAGTATGAAGTTTAGGGTGAGCTATGAAAAGCTCACCTTATTGACGATTTTTGGCTCTTCTCGACTTTGTGTGATAAGTTTAAATTATATAGGATCGATCTTTGTGTCCTTTGTGTCTTTGTGGTTCGTTCCACCCCCTCGCTAGGAGAAATGTATCTTAGAATACATTTTACCCACCAAACCTAGGAGAGCCTAACGCCCTAGGGGTTTTCTGCATCGATCCAATGTTTTCTAGAATGGGGAGAGAATTAATTGCCATCGATCCATGATTCAGAGTATTTCGTCCTCTTGGTTGTCTGAGTATTCCTCGGCAGTTGCCGCAGGAATTTGCGCTATTTTAGTCTTTTTTGGTTGGTTATGCCTACACCTTAATCTGATCGGCCTAGCTTTAATCCTACTGGCGATCGCATATCTGGTGGGAGGATACGAGAGTACCCAAGCAGGATTGACGACTTTATGGGAGGAAAAAGAACTAGATGTGGACCTGTTAATGATTGTAGCGGCCTTGGGGGCGGCGATTTTGGGACTCTGGGATAGTAATTACTATCTCATCATCGATGGAGCCGTTTTAATCCTGATTTTCGCTATTAGTGGTGCATTAGAACAGATTGCCATGGCAAAAACCGATCGCAATATTCGTTCTCTCATGGCCATGACTCCCGATACTGCCAGATTAATCACGGGAGACAGCGAAAAAGAGGTTCCTATCAAGCAATTACACATCGGTGACACAGTTTTGGTCAAACCGGGTGAATTAATCCCCATTGACGGCATTATTATGGAGGGAAACAGTCCCATTAATCAAGCACCAATTACTGGGGAATCGTTTCCCGTGGATAAAACCATCGGGGAAGAAGTCTTTGCGGGAACTCTCAACGGTGCGGGAGTGCTACGTTTAAAGGTGGAAACTCCCCCCGAAAGTCGCTTAATTGAGAGGGTGATTCGTTTGGTAGAAAAAGCACAAAATGAATCCCCTCCCTCCCAACAGTTTATCGAAGGTTTCGAGCGGGGTTATGCGAAAATTATCGTGATTTTAGGCTTAATTTTCGGTACTTTACCGCCTTTTTTCTGGGGTTGGACCTGGGAAACTACTATCTATCGGGCCTTAATTTTTCTCGTGGTGGCTTCTCCCTGTGCTTTAATGGCCTCAATTATGCCAGCTTTGTTATCGGGTATCGCTAACGGGGCAAAACAGGGAATTTTATTCAAAAATGGCGCAAGATTGGAGATGATCGGCCGCATACGAGCGATCGCTTTTGATAAAACCGGCACTCTCACCCTTGGTAAGTTGCAAGTGGTGGAAATTATCCCTATCCATGCAGTCAGCGAAAATGAGGTGTTAGCGGTGGCTGCAGCCCTAGAATCCTGTTCGGAACATCCCATCGGGTCTGCTATTACCGCCACAGCCAGGGAACGTGGTATAAATTTCTTCAGTGCTAATCAGGTACAAGCGGTATCGGGACGGGGTATCACGGGAAAAATTGGCGATAAGTCGGTATCTGTGGGCAATTTTGCCTATATTCGTGACCATATTGCTGATCTTGACCAGAATATCCTAGCTATCCGCGAACGTTTACAAAAAGAAGGCAGAACCCTCGTCTGGGTAGTACAAGAGAATCAAATAATCGGGGCGATCGCTGTGGCCGATACCCTTCGTGACTCAGCAGTTAATCTGGTGAAGCAGCTAAAAAAGATCGGTATCGAACATATAGTTTTAATTACGGGTGATAATCAACAAAGTGCCGATCAAGTCGCTAAAAAACTCGGTATTGAGGAGGTTTACGCTGATTTACTGCCAGAAGATAAGTTAACCGTTATCCAAAATCTCCAAGAAAAATATCACACTGTCGCTATGGTGGGGGATGGCATTAATGACGCGCCCGCTTTAGCTATGGCTAATGTGGGGATTGCCATGGGAAAAGCTGGTAGTGATGTGGCCTTGGAAACGGCCGATATTATCCTTATGTCCGATAATTTAGCCAAAATTCCCAGCGCAATTAACCTCGGTCGTCGTGCCAATCGCATCGTTAAACAGAATATCACTTTCGCCCTCGCGTTTATCGGCATATTGCTCATAGCCAATTTTGCCGGTGATATAACTTTACCTCTAGGTGTCATCGGTCATGAAGGATCGACGGTATTAGTGACTCTCAGCGGTTTAAGATTGTTCAAATAGGGATAAAAATACAGACAACTATGGGCGAAATCCAGGCAATCCGAGGCACAAAAGATATTTTACCGGCGGAGGTCGGTTACTGGCAGTGGTTAGAGGAAACTGCCAGCAGAATTTTAGGAACTGCGCTGTATCAAGAGATACGAACTCCCATTTTTGAACAGACGCAACTTTTTGAACGGGGTATCGGGGAAGCGACGGACGTGGTAGGTAAAGAAATGTACACTTTCCTCGATCGCGGTCAACGTTCCCTGACTTTGCGACCGGAGGGAACGGCTGGGGTCGTTCGCGCCTATATTGAACACAAATTACAGGCCTCCGGAGGAGTACAAAGACTCTGGTATAAGGGGCCGATGTTTCGTTATGAACGTCCGCAAGCGGGTAGGCAGCGACAGTTTCATCAAATCGGGGTCGAATTGTTGGGAACTGATGACCCTAGGGCGGATGTGGAAGTAATTACCCTTGCCAGCGAGATATTAAAAGCTGTGGGGCTAGAAAACCTAAAATTAGATATTAATTCCCTGGGAAATGCCCAAGATAGGCAAAATTATCGTCAGGCCCTGCTAGATTATTTGACTCCCTACAAAGCTGATTTAGACGCGGATTCTCAACAGAGATTAGAAAAAAATCCCCTGCGAATTTTGGATAGTAAGGACGAGAAAACCAAGATTATCTGTAAGAATGCCCCCAGTATTCTTGAACATCTCGGTAGTGATTCTCAAAAGCATTTTGAACGGGTGCAATCTTTACTAACCGATTTGGGAGTTATCTATAATCTTAATCCCTGTTTAGTGCGAGGATTGGACTATTACACCCATACAGCCTTTGAAATTCAGTCCGATGATTTAGGTGCTCAAGCCACGGTTTGCGGTGGTGGTCGTTATGATGGTTTAATAGTTCAATTAGGCGGACCAGACACACCAGCAGTGGGTTGGGCGATCGGTTTAGAACGTCTGATTATATTATTACAGCAAAAGCAATCTTTATCTTTTTTGGTTCCCGATTTTTATCTTGTCTCCAAAGGAGAAAAAGCTGAGTCCCGCAGTGTGGTGTTAGCCCAGCAATTACGCGGATTGGGGTTTAGCGTCGAGTTAGACTTAAGCGGCAGCGCTTTCGGGAAACAATTTAAACGGGCCGATCGAGCTAAGGCCGTGGGCTGTATAATTTTGGGGGATGCTGAGGCTGAAAATGGCACGGTACAACTGAAATGGATGGCCACCCAAGAACAAATTAGTCTAACTCAAGCGGATTTATTGACACAAGCAGGGGAATTAAAAGCGCAAATCTCTCGGCACAAATCCTAAGTTTTAGCGTCATGGGCAAACATTAGGCCTAGGCTAAGATTATGGAATTTATACTGCAAAAACAAGGGGAGAATCACGGACGCACAATTTCTACTAATACCCTAGAAATTGTCTCGGGAAACTATCGTCTCTTGGCCCGTCTGGATTCTCCTTTTGCTCATATTGAAGTGCGTATCGATTACGAATCTCCCGAAAGTAGCGAACGATATACCCATTATTATCGATCGGATGCCGGGGGTTGGCTGGAAATTTTTTCCTATCGAGATTTAGGAATAGGTAGCTGGAAAATTCGCTGTTATGGGGATATTCTGGCCGAATTAGGGGGGCAAGGTTGGCAAGAAATGTTAACTTTAATTGTTACTCCTGTTAAGATCAATTATCTGGCTCAATTAGAACAGTTAATTAAAACCGAAATTGAACCTTTATTAGCACGAGAATCCTCTGCGGAGATGGTAAAATTAGAATTTGCCGATTTAACCAATAATTCTGCCTTTGTTTTTGATTTATGCCTACCAGAGGAAACAATGACTGCTAGAGAAGGGGTAACTCTAGAACTGCCAGAACCTGCTAATATGAAAAAGAGCCTTCAAAGTTTATCTAATCGCAATTCTGCACCCCTACCCCCGAAAATATCCGGTTCTAATTCCCGCCGAAAATCACCGCAACTTCCCCCAATTCCTAAAAATAAATAGGGTTTGCTGAAAAAGTTTCTTGCTGGGGTTAGGAGTCGGTCGGGAAAGTCAAAACAAGGAAACTGGCATTTCCGATATAACAATGTCTAACATGACAAACGTGCTACCGTGTTATTATGATCCTCTCGTTCAGGAATACAGCTACTGAAGATATTTTCAACGGTGAGGATACAAAAAAAGCGCGGAAAGTCTGTCCTAAAAATTTATGGAACGTGGCCCGGCGAAAACTCGATTTAGTCGATTCGGCGACCTCCCTAGATGACCTCCGCATTCCACCTAATAATCGTTTAGAGGTTTTAGTCGGTGATCGACAAGGTCAGTATAGTATCCGAATCAATGATCAGTACCGTATCTGTTTTATCTGGACTGTAAATGGGGCAAAAATGGTTGAAATCGTTGATTATCATTCCAGTTAAAAAAGGAGTATAAGCATGGTTCGCATACCTACCCATAGAAGACCCACCCATCCGGGCCAGATGCTGAAAGAGGAATTTTTGCGGCCGATGGGAATCACACAACGTCAACTTGCCGACGCAATCGGAGTTCCCTACCGGCAAATTAACGAAATCGTCAACGGTCGTCGGGGGATTACCCCTAGCACCGCTTTAAGACTAGCTAAATACTTGCAAGTCTCTCCTGATTTTTGGTTAAATCTTCAAATCCGATTCGATTTGTTTGATATTAAACAAAAAGAGAGCGAGCAAATTGAAAAAATTCTTCCGTCCCCTATAACAGTAATTACGAGCGAGGGAGGGAGTTAATCAGACTCTTAAAAACTGATTTGGTATTAGCTGGGGTTTAACCCTTCTTTAATCTAGTGAGGCAGCAACTTAAACCTAGTATTTTTTCAAGAACTTCTGACGAAATCGCGAGATTAATAGGTCTAATTCCGGTAACTTCAATAACATCGCACCGAGGAGGAATAAACCCACCGCTACGGTCGAAGCAAAACCTAACTGTAATAATTGTAGGAAAATATTACTGGCACCGAAAACCTTTTCCCAGCCCCAACTAGCACCCCAACTAGCAACACCAGAAAGCATTGTAATTACCGTTAATCCCAATAAGGATAAACCCCATTCTCCCAAGGGTAAACCCCCTAAACGACGATTTAAAATTACCGTAAAAATGCCCATAGAAATGATATTAACCCCCACGGTTGCTAAAACAATCCCCGGAGTACCAAAAGGTTTATACAAGAGGAAATCCAGCACACCATTAAGAAAAATATTCACCATACTCACCTTAAAGGGAGTGTCGCCATCACCCAAAGCATAGAACACTCGTACCAAAACATCGCGGCCGAGATAGAAAAACATCCCGAAACCGTAGGCCATTAATACGGGAACCACCTGTTCCGAGGCAGCCAGATTAAAGGCACCCCGTTGATAGATAACCCGCACTACCGGGAAAGCGAGGGCGATAAAGATAGCGGTGAAGGGTAACATGGTTAAAGCCGTCAATAATAAACCCTGACGGATTCTTTGCTTCAATTCTCCCCAATTTTCCGGTTCCGTCAGTCGAGAAAATATCGGCATAAACGGCACGAGAATCATGTTGGACATGATGCCCAAGGGCGTGAGAACGATAAAACTGGCGTAACGCATGGATGCGGCGGCATTTTCGATAAAAGAAGCGAAAAAGAGGTCAGTATAAACGTTAATATGCAACATTCCCGAAGATAAGGTCGCCGGAATCATCACCCGCAACACCTCCGACACCCCCGGAATACGCCAATCCCAACGAAATGTTAATTTTCCTAAACCTGCCTTGACTTGTGCGCCCACTTGTGCTAACCATTGCCAGAGCGCCCCAACGAGAGTACCGCCGGCGAGGACAAAACCCCCCAGTTGCACATATTGCGGCTCATCAATGCGATCGCCAAGTGACCAGGCCAGCAAACCCACCCCGATAATCACCGCCACACTGGAAAAAAGCGGACTGAGACTCGGTAGCCAGTATTGGTCCGCCGCGTTGAGAGTACCGAAACCGATGCCGATTAAACCGGCTAAAACCGCCATGGGGGCCATAATTTGCAGTTGTTGAATGGCCATGCTGCGGGTGGCGGCATCTAAACCGGGGGCGAGAACATCGATAAAAATATTGGCAAAAACGATTAAAAAGACGGTGACAGCTAATAAAATCGCGCTGACTAGGGTGGTAATAGTCTCGACAATCGGCGCAGACTCGGATTTATCTCTTTTGGCCAAAACACTGACCAAAGCGCTGTGAAAGGGGCCGTTAATACCACCGAGGAGAATTAACAGAAAACCGGGGATAACGTAGGCAAAAGCGTAGGCGTTCACCACTGGCCCAACACCGTAGGCAGCGGCGATTACCTGTTCGCGGACTAAACCAAAAACCTTACTGATTAAGGTGGCAACGGCGACAATTCCGGCAATGCCGGCTAAGGAACGGGTAGCTTTCTTAGTAATGATGACACCTCGAAAGAAAACAACTGCATTGATTGATTCTACCCGTTTCTGTGTTCCCGCCGAAAAGCGCTCTCTAGTTGTCAAATTTAATTTGACTGGAGTGTATAAGACCCATTTCCCCACAGACATCCCCATCATACCAAGGGCCAACCGAACCATAAATATTGATGGTTCTACTTTCTCTGACTGAACAGATGATATTGCCATTGGGGGATGTTCTCACATTTGATGGCGGAGAAAACACTATTGCTGTAGCGATTCTTGATTCTGACAACGCCGATAAATTTGACATAATCAGAGGTTATACGGATATTTTAGTTGTCTGTTGTCTTTTTTCTCCTCCTAGTCTCCTGTCTCCCGAAAAAGAAAACTTTGCACCTCACTATTGAGAAGCTTATCCATCTGCCAACCTAACTGAGTTGGCTGCTGATAAACCTTTTTTAAAGTGTTAATATCCCGGCTAGAAATCGGGGCAATATCTCTAGTTTGAGCGAAATACATCACATCCGTCTCTAGGGGACTATGACCCCAAATTCCCAAAGCGTGACCTAATTCGTGCCGCGCTGCCGCTAAGGCCGACCGATCAGCTAAATTAGGACTAATCTGGATACTCATCCGATGAGTTAGGCGATTTTCCTTGACAAAAATCTCGTATTGTGTTATGGCAGAACGCACCCGGGGCAGTTCTAACTTACCGGTTTCGGGATTAAAACGGACTCCCGACGGCGGTAACTCCTGTTTAATGAGGATATCGGCCAATTCTGCCCGATTTACCAACTCGATCGGCAAATACTGCCCCCATTCAGCGATCGCCTGTTGTACCAAACTCAGCCAAGAACTGCGATCGCTCTGAACGTAAATCTTCACGGGAAATTGCGACCAAATCAACGCTCCCACGGGACTGATTTCCACAGCATCAAAATAATCCCCGGGTTGGTTTTGCTCTTGCCATTGGGCTAAATTAGCGGGCAAAGGATGGGTTTTTAACTCCGGTAGCGAGCGACTGTCGGCAATCAGAGAATAGGAAAACAGCAAAAGACTCGCCAAGGCTGCGAGTCCTAGAAAAGAGAACCAACCTCTTAGCATTTAGCGATTTAACCAGCCGGCGCTCAGTACAATGGTTAGGGTGATAAATACCGTCCCCAAGGACCAAGTCACCTGATTTAAGGTTTTTTCCGCCGTTTTTGCGCTGGTAAAAATCTGTGATTGACCGCCAATACCGCCAATACCATCCCCTTTGGGACTGTGTAACAACACCAAAATCGCCAGAAAGGCCGCCGCCAGCGCCCAAATAATCTGTACTACCAGCACCACTGTCATGATCATTACTCTCTATTTTCCATTACAAAGTATAGCAGTTATCAAGCCGTCAGCTTTGAACTGGAGTTTAGACCAGCAATTCCAAATTCAGAATGTAGCAAGAAATACAGAATACAAAACGCTTTGGCCGTGTAGCTCCCAATCCAAAATCAAGAGGAATTAATGCGAGTAACAGGGATGGCCTCATCGAGCATAAAGTCTAAGGTGGTGATTCGGTAGTAGTGATGGCGGCTTAATCCTTTGCTTTGCTGTGCATTGTAGTCATGGATAAAATACCAAAGGGCTCCCCAACGTGATTCTCCATTTTTTTAGAGAAAGATAGACTCTCTCTCACTGGCGGAGAAATCCTTTGTCGAAAGGTATTATTTAATCTTTCAAGATGATTAGTTTGACCAGTTTCTTTCCCGACTGGTCGATGACGTTTACTGGGAATTACTGTCTTATAGGACTCCCAAAAGTCTGTGTAAGCAACAGCGCATTTTCGGTAAACACCGGGTAAACTGGTTCCAAAGTTTTTTGGCTGATTGACGACTCCTATCTCCTAAATAGCAACCAATAATTTTTCCTGTTTTTCTATCAATTGCCAGCCAGATATAAACCTTTATCGTCTTAGAAAAAACCAAAGACCACCCTTCGGATTCTCTCAGGCTTCGGCCGTGAGCTCACGCCGAACCGCGAAGTCGAGACGTTGACATAATTTTGTAACCATGACCAACTTACCCCTGTTACTCTAGCAATTCCTCGTAAGTAAATTCGTTCGAGCAAGAGTTTATCAATTAATTGTTGGGTTTCGTCAGAGACGGTTTTATTAGTGGGATTGATCACAAACTGACGACCACATTTTTTACATTGACGTTTGGGTTTTCGATTATGAATAGAACCATTCTTGATACTATGGTGAGAACCACAATTAGGACAGGGGAATAGAGGTGAACTAGGGGGGTACTTTGTTCGGTGCTAGACTGATATTTGAGTAAGCCAGACAGGAGCCAGAAAAAGATATTTATCAGAAAAGTCATGATCAAGCTAGAGGTTTAAAGACTGATCGGGTTCCAATTATTTTTATTAATAAATATTTTACACAATTCATACCAGGTAAGCAAGAGAGCTACGCCACTACTACCGAATCATTACCGGTTTTTGAAGGTCTCAATCCTATTTGGGGCTAAAAAAGCACAAAACCCTTTTCTAGCAAAGCTTCTACTGATATTCAGCCAACCCTAGATATTGATTTAAGATTGCGGCTGTAGCTAGACCGGTTTTTTGCCAACTAAACTCATTGGCTCGTTTTTTGCCTAGATAACTTAATTTTGAGTGTAATTGTCGATCTTGAGCGATAATTGTCAGGGCATCGGCTAGGGACTCGACTCGATAGGGATCGATTAAAATTGCCGCTGTTGCCGTGACTTCTGGCAAAGATGACAAATTTGAGGTAATGACGGGGGTACCGCAGGCCATAGCCTCTAAAACGGGCAATCCGAAGCCTTCCCAGAGACTAGGGAAGACCAAAGCAGTGGCTTGACTGATCACTTTGGGCAGCTCATCGTAGGGGATATAGTCGAGAAATTTAATGCGATCGCTGACCGCTAATTCTCGCGCTTGTTGTTGTAAATTGGGGGTATAACGGCGATCAAAGCTGCCAGCAATCCAAAGACGATAATCGGTTAAATCTGGGGGCAGTTGGGCAAAAGCGGCGATTAAACGCGGTAAATTTTTATAGGGATTGGGACGACCGAGATAGAGAAAATAGGGATGCTCTGGCTTATTATCTTCAATGGGGCGAAAGTGATGATGATCGTAGGCTAGGGGAATAGAAGTAATTTTATCGGCGGGAATTTGATAATATTCAGTGATATCTTTGGCCGTTGCCTGAGAGTTACAGATAATATGTTTTGCCTGTTGTAATACCTGCGGCACATAATAACGGAAATAGTGAGTTAAGGGGGAAGTAAAACTGGGAAACCGCAGGGGAATTAAATCGTGGACCATGACGACAAAGCGACAGGGAGAATTTATCGGTGCTTCCGGGAGGGGAGAAAAGAGTAAATTGGCCTTTAATTGTCGGTAAATTGACGGTAACTGCCACTGAGTCCAGAGTAAGCGTTTTAAATGACCTTTCGCTCCTCGATCGGGGCCGAGACCCTTCGGGATAGAATAACAGTTAAAGTCGGGATAACTATTAGCTGTTAGTAGGGTTGGTTCTAAATTTTTCAGGTAGGGTAAGAGGTTAAGAATGTAGGTACTGATTCCTGTGGGTTGGGGAAAAAGTACGGAGAGATTAATTAATAACTTATGCTGTGTATTCACTAATTACCCTGTTGATATTTGCTGAGAATTTCTGAGATATATTGGTAGCCTTCCAGTCCAATAGATTTAATCAGGGAGGAACGTTCCTGACTGAAAGTCTGCTCAAAAGCTGCGATATTTTTGCCGCGAATAACCGTTAACAGACTAGCAGCTTGTCGCCATTCCACTGCACCGATTTCGTGTAGCCAATACAT
Source organism: Microcystis aeruginosa NIES-4325 (assembly GCF_008974145.1). Taxonomy (GTDB): domain Bacteria; phylum Cyanobacteriota; class Cyanobacteriia; order Cyanobacteriales; family Microcystaceae; genus Microcystis; species Microcystis aeruginosa_G. The sequence continues at coordinate 131,242 of NZ_BJKP01000006.1, forward strand.
TCCTAGAGAACCCATATAAATTGCCTGTTCAAAATTCTTGTCTTGATAGTAAGCTTCGCCTAAATAAGTTAGTAATAAACCTTGCAGATATACATCTCCGTAGTATTTGGCCGATTCCAATCCTTGCAGGAGAATATTAATCGCTTCTTGGGGTCTTTCAAGGATAATATAGGCCAGACCTAAACTGCTACAACAAAGGGATTTACTCTGCCAATCCTGGAGACTTTCCGCTAACTTTAATCCCTGGTTTAAATACTCGATCGAACTTTGATAAATTTCTGGATCATATCTCTCTAACTGTTGTGCTTCTTGTACCTGACTATAACCCAAATTAGCTAAAGCGTTAGCCTGTCCTAAACTATTACCCTGTTGACGACTTAAAATTAAAGCTCTCTGACTTAAATTAATCGCTTCTGCATAGTTTTTCTGGATAGCATTGAGACGGGATAAATGGTTTAAATTAGCTATTTCACAAGCATAATCCTGCTGTTGACGAGCAATTTCTAAAGCTTGTTGATGACATTCTCTGGCCTGTGGATAGTAGCCGCGAATGCGATTAGAATAGGCAATTAAAGTTAAAATTCTCGCCTTTTCTCCCGTACCTTCCACATAACGTAGAGGAATTGATAAATAATCTAATGCTTCCTTGAGATAACTGCCAGAAAAGGAGGCGAAAATTCCCCCGTATAAAGGAAAATAATCCCGTTTAGCAAAGGTTCTCAGAATTTGTAAAGCCATCTGAAAACAGCCCCGACTATAGAGGGAATTTTTACTAACTTGCTCGAAACTATTGGTTAACAGCGACCAAATTAAAGCAAAGGTGAGAAAGGTAGAAATGGATAATTTTGCCCCTAATTTTTCGCTGTAGATACGCTGATCAAAAAAGTTAATTAGTCCTCTCTGGATATATTGAAAAACAATAGCAGTTTCTACCCAATCGGTTAAAGTTAAATCCTGAGTGATAGAATCAAAAGCTTGTTGATTAGCTAAACTTTCTAAGACTCGTTTTAACCAAGAGGGATTAACTTTACTTGCCCAAATTTGCCAGGGTGTCACTCGCTCATTATCATTAGTAAAACCAAGATTGCGATTTTGTTCGTAGAGCCAACTGGTGAGATCATTCGATAAATTTGACCAAGTATTTAAACCCAGATTAATTCCCGTGGCAATTTGCCATAAATCCGCTTCTCCCCGCTGCTGAGAAACTGTCTGTAAATGCTTGGCTAACTTTTGTAATTGTTCTAGGGTTAAAGCATTATTTTGATTGGGATCAATTAAATTCACTAAAGTTAGTAAACGATCCTCTCGATCAATTTTCACCAGACTATTGATCGCCGCTTCAGTGAGAGAATTTTGCTGATTGGTTTTTTGATAATTTTCCCATTCACTTTCGATGGTTTCCAGAGCGCGCAACACCCTAGTCGCTTTAATTTTTGTTTCTAACTGTGAGCGAGTAACGATTATTTTTTCAGTTAAACAACGCTCAAAAATTTCTCCTGTGCCATTTTTTACTCCCTCGGCTAAAAGGTTATAAACCTGTGATTTAGCTCTAATTTTTCCTTCTAAAGTTAGATTGACAATGCGCTCAATTAGTGCATTATAAGTGTCGTTGAAGTTATCTTTATTTTCTGTCATAGGGGGTTTTTCAGTTATCAGTAAACAGTAAAAAGTGATTAGGAATCAGTAAAAAGTAAACAGTGAAAATACAGTAGGAAACTTCTATTTAATACTGTTCACTTAAAACTCAAATCTGATGACTGATAACTGCTCACTGATAACTTATTCAAGACTGACTCCTGTTGATCAAAGTAATTACCGTCACTTCGGGGGGACAAAAAAGACGACCGGGAAAATAGGTTCCTAAGCCTCGATTCACATATAATTGATTTTCCCCGACTCGATGAAATCCCTCAGACCATTGCCAGTATCGGACTACCCTGCTAAACTGCCGGTGAAGGGGAACCCATTGACCATAGGGTTCGGGCAGCGATCGCCTAAGTTCCTCTAAAATTATCGGTAGGGAACCGATACCGGGGATAGTCACTTGGCCTCCGTGGGTATGACCCGATAACTGCAAATCCACTCGCCAATCCCTTAAAACCATGGCTGTATCGGGATTGTGGGAAATGACGAGTCTGGGTATATCGGGAGCAATTTGCTCGAGGATTTGCGGTAAAAACTCCCCAGACCAATAATCGGCCAATCCGACGATGGGAAAGTTTTCGCCGTAGGGTGTGACGATTTCATTCCAGAGTACCCGAATTCCCACGCTAGTTAGGGCTGAGCTGACCGTTTCCCTGGCGTTGGGAAGATAACTGTCATGATTTCCTAAACAAGCATAAATACCCCCTTGACTTTTGAGAGCTTTTATGCTCTCGACTAGGGCAAAAATTGGCCTGGGACTATGGGTAATAAAGTCCCCCGTCAGGAAGATGAGATCGGGTTTTTCCTGATTAGTAATGGCGATCGCTTCTTGCAGGACAGCTACAGGCAAATGCTGTTCATCGCAGTGCAGGTCTGACCACTGCACCAACTTGATCCCTTGCAGACCTGCCGGTAGGCCAGCAATTGCGATCGTTAATCTTTCTACCTGTAAGGATTCTAACCAAAAGGGTCGCATCGGTGAGCCGTTGTCGGTGAGTAGTTACCAGTCTATCAATTCCCGATGGGGTTGTTGGGGGACGCTTCTGCAAACATCCCTCTCTTGAGGATTAGCCTGGAAATTTACTGATAATTCTCTCCATAGCAGCCTCGACGTTGGCACGACTATTAAAAGCCGATAGCCGGAAATAACCCTCTCCAGCAGCCCCAAAGCCAGATCCAGGGGTTCCCACCACATTACAAGTATGTAGCAGTTTATCGAAGAAATCCCAACTCGATAGACCTTGGGGCGTTTTTACCCAAACGTAGGGCGCATTTACACCGCCATGGACTTCTAAACCAGCAGCGGTTAATTTTTCTCGGATAATTGTTGCATTTTGTAAATAAAACTTGACAAGTTCTTGTACTTGTGCTTGTCCTTCTGGAGAATAAACCGCCTCGGCCCCCCGTTGGACAATGTAGGAAACGCCGTTAAATTTGGTCGATTGCCGACGATTCCACAGTTTCCAGAGTTGCACATCCGTCCCGTCGGCCGCTTTGGCCATGAGACTTTGGGGAACCACGGTTAAAGCGCAACGGGTTCCAGTAAAACCGGCATTTTTAGAAAAAGAGCGAAATTCGATCGCACATTGCCGCGCCCCCTCGATTTCGTAGATGGAATGGGGTAAACTGGCATCGGTGATAAAGGCCTCGTAGGCTGCATCAAAAAAGATAATCGATCCGTTGGCCCTAGCATAATTAACCCAAGCTGTCAAGTGTTCTTTGGTAGCTGTAGCCCCAGTGGGATTGTTGGGAAAACACAGATAGATTAAATCGACTTTTTCCGTCGGAATCTGGGCAGTAAAGTTATTTTCGGCGGTAATTGGCAGATAAATCAAGCCCTCGTATTCGCCGCGGTCGTTGACCCCTCCCGTGTGTCCAGCCATAACGTTAGTATCGACGTAAACGGGATATACTGGGTCGGTCACGGCGATCGAGTTATTATCTCCAAAAATATCGAGAATATTGCCCGTATCGCACTTAGAACCGTCGGAAATAAAGATTTCATCGGCACTTATATCACAACCGCGAGCCTGAAAATCATGGACGGCGATTTTCTCCCTTAACCAAGCATAACCCTGTTCCGGCCCGTAACCCTTAAAGCTAGAGCGATCGCCCATTTCCTCCACTGCTTTGATCATGGCCTCGCGACAAGCTAGGGGCAAAGGTTCGGTGACATCCCCAATCCCCAGACGGATAATATTAGCATCGGCATTGGCTGCCGCAAAAGCTTGGACTCGTCGGGCAATTTCCGGAAAAAGATAACCCGCTTTTAGTTTTAAGTAATTACTGTTAATGGTTGCCATAATTATTCTCGTTTCAGTCGCAACCTTTAATTCTATAATAGTCGGTCATCGGCCGTCAGTTTCGATCGCCCTCCTTGATGGACTAGGATTGGGTGTCGGCGGTTGTCTTTCGATATACAATCAGATCAAAACCTCTTAATAATTGACATTAGTATGGGTGAATCAAAACGTCGTCAATCGGCCCTGGGTGATAAGTATGGACAGGAGGAAAATATCCTGCCTTGGCTACCGATTACCAAAAGTCAAGCAGCCCAAGCTTACAAGTTAACCACTAGGGGGGCATGGATTGGTATAGGAGTTCTAGCTGGGGTTTGGGCGGTTATTCGCTTTGTCGGGCCGGCTTTCGGTTGGTGGGATGTCCAATAAACAACTTGGGGGCGATCAGGTAATCAGAGAGGCAATACAGACTTTAAAATCGGTTTGGTTGACTTTTCCATAAAATTTCTTGGTGGCGGTTGAGTATTCTGGGGTTAAGGTTTTTTGATGATCATCGTTACCGAACCCCGATCGAACGATGGTGACAGGAGATCAGTTGATGATCAAAATTGAAAATCTTAAGCTAATTGTCAAAAATTATGGCCGCTGAAATTATTTGTGTAGGAACGGAATTATTATTAGGGGATATAGTTAATACTAACGCCCAATATTTAGCCCTAGAATTGGCAAAATTAGGCATTCCCCATTATTATCAAACGGTGGTGGGGGATAATGTAGAAAGACTGAAAAAAGCGATCGCTATTGCCCTAGAACGTTCTTCAATTTTAATTTTTACTGGCGGACTCGGACCGACTCCCGACGATTTAACCACAGAAACAATCGCCGATTTTTTTCAAACGCCCCTTAGAGAAGATCAGGAGATTCTAGCGGAAATCGAGGCTAAATTTACGAGTTTAGGACGAGAAATGCCTCCTAGTAATAGTAAACAGGCTTTAATACCGGTGGGAGCCGATTTTTTGCCAAATCTGACGGGAACCGCCCCCGGCATGATCTGGCAACCACAGGCTAACGTGACTATTCTCACTTTCCCCGGAGTACCCTCAGAAATGAAGAGAATGTGGGTAGAAACGGCGATTCCTTACCTAGAAAGTCAAGGATGGGGCAAAGAGAGGATTTATAGTCGTTCTCTGAAATTTCGCGGTATCGGTGAGTCAGCTTTAGCGGAAAAAGTAGCCCATTTATTTGATCTGACTAATCCCACCGTTGCCCCCTATGCTGGTTTAGGCGAAGTTCGTTTGCGAATTGCTACGAAAGCCCCTTCTTTAGAGGCTGCTTTGCAGGTAATTGAACCGGTAGCGACGGAAATTAAGGAAATCGCCGGATTAGATTATTTTGGGGCTGATGATGATACTTTACCCGCAGTGGTGGGGCAACTGTTGCGGCGACAAAAACAAACTTTGAGTGTGGCAGAATCCTGTACTGGAGGAGGATTAGGGGAAATTATCACCCAAATCGCCGGCAGTTCCGATTATTTTTGGGGTGGGGTTATTTCCTACGATAATCGGGTAAAAGTTGCCCTCTTAGACGTAAATGAACGGGATTTAAATAATTTCGGTGCTGTCAGTGCCATTGTTGCCCAACAGATGGCCCTAGGGGTGCAAAAACGCCTCGCTACCGATTGGGGGATCAGTATCACGGGTATTGCCGGACCGGGAGGAGGCAGTGAGACGAAACCCGTGGGTCTAGTTTATATCGGTTTAGCCAGTCCTGACGGAAAAGTGACTGTATCTGAGCATTGTTTCGGAGAAAATCGAGAGCGCTTGACCATTCGCCAGATTAGTGCTTATACCGCCCTTGATCGCCTACGCCGGAATTTACTCCATTGGGTAAAACACTTTCAATGATAATTGTCACCCTCGTGCCTGCCGCTAGGTTTAAGGATTCTTCTAGTTGAAGGACTGTCCAATCAAATACGGCTTCGAGTGCTTGAGGCATTATTTTCTAACTGCTGAGGACGGACTATCTATTGATGTTCATTATAGCCCGCCCCTAGCCCGACAAGATCGGCGTACTGCTAGGCAGTGCCTTCGGCATCCCACTTAGACTCACAGCTTCAATCAATGGGCAGGGTGCGTTCCCAAAAACCCGGCATTAGGGAACGCACCCTACAGCGATAGCGATTGCACTAACGGCAGTAAGTTGAGTCGCCGTAATTAAGTTTTGACTTTTGAAGATCACATTTGAGAAGTCGGCTCCAACGCATTGTTAGACTTCTGCCTTTGGGTGATTTGCATGAGTAGTCGAAGTGCCTCATTAACCGAGTCACTGGTTGGAAATGCCTGAGCAACATCAGGATCTAGTAATACTATATTTGTTCCTGCTCTGTAGCGTTCGACATATTTTCCTCTAACACCACCCTGCATCTTGCTAAAGTCATACTCAGGTCTTGAGTCGTCTTCTAGCTCGTGGTTACTCTCCATCTTCATAAAATCTCCGCTCATTTCGGGTTGCCTCTCGTGCGCTGATAATCCGAACTCGATCTGCTCGATCTGTATGAGGGACTATCAGGATGCGATTAGCATTTGATAATCCAATGATAACGTAACGCTCCTCACCATAGGAATGATCTGGATCAGGGAATGTTATAGATAAAGGATCGTTGAAAACAGTAGATGCCTCGTTGAATGAAACACCATGCTTTTTCCAGTTTGAGTTTGCTTTGTCTGGATTCCATTCCAATTGCATCTAAACAACACTTGCTACTCCATTTCAAAACTTAAGTTTAGTATCAAAAGATGCTTTACATTTCATTAACGATCGGAACGATCAAACTGTGTTATGACCGATCGCTTTGGCAATCACTTAATCTTGGCGATCGATATGATGTAGCCTGTGTTAGCGTCAGCATAACGCACGAATTTTGAACATTAGATCAGGTGCGTTACATTTCATTAACGCACCCTACTGGACTGTTTCAGCTAAAATAGGGCAATAGATTTCGGCTTAAAGTCTTAGATTATAGAATTTATAGCATTTTTCTAATACACCAAATTAGCTGAAACAATCCACTACAAGATCGGCTACCTGAAATTTCATCTATCTGTAACCCTACAGGCCAAAATAGTTTAAAAATCGGCCGAGAATTTCTAGGATAGAAGTAAAGACCATCTTTGCCTACTTTTTCCATGATCCTAGCCGCCGAAACTGGACTAAAAACCGCTACTCTAGACGTAAAAGGCATGAAATGCGCCGGCTGTGTGAGTGCCGTAGAACGACAACTCAGCCAAAATCAAGGGGTAAAATCGGCCCAAGTTAACCTAATCACGGAAATTGCCGTGATTGAATACCAACCAGATGCGATCGCACCAGAGCAGTTAGCTGCAAAATTAACCGCGATCGGATTCCCCACCCAACCGCGCAGCTCATCGACTCCCCTTTCTCAACAAAATCAACGGCTGCAAAACCAACAAAAAGAACGGCAACAACAATTATACCGATTAGCGATCGCTTGTTGTTTACTGGTTTTTTCCCTGATCGGTCACTTACACCACATCGGGGGACCAGAAATCCCCATCTTTCAAAGTATTGCTTTTCACTGGACTTTAGCCACCCTAGCCATTTTATTCCCCGGCCGCGATATTTTCATCGATGGTTGGCGGGGATTACGGCACGGGATGCCAAATATGAATACTCTCGTTAGTTTAGGCACAGGTAGCGCCTATATAGCCAGTTGTTTGGCTCTTATCTTCCCTAATCTCGGTCTAGAGTGCTTTTTCGATGAACCAGTCATGCTGTTAGGGTTTATTCTCCTCGGGCGGACTCTAGAAGCGCATTCCCGTCATCGCGCGGCCGCAGACTTAGAAGCGCTTACTTCCCTACAACCGGCAGTGGCTCACCTGATTGGTAGTACAGATGACCGTGTGGGCGTGGCGATTCCGGTGGAACAGCTGCGCGTCGGGGAATGGGTGCGCGTCTTACCTGGGGAAAAAATTCCCGTGGATGGGGAGATTATTCAGGGAAGAACCACAGTAGATGAAGCTTTGTTAACGGGGGAATCGCTGCCGGTGGTTAAGGAAATGGGAGATTTAGTCATTGCTGGCAGTTTCAATCTCTCTGGTGCGATCGCCGTGCAAACTCGTCAGGTGGGGACCGATACCACCCTAGCTAAGATTATCGCAGCCGTGGAATCAGCCCAAACTCGCAAGGCCCCAGTACAGAAGATAGCGGACCGGGTAGCGGGTTATTTTGCCTACGGAGTCATGATAATTGCCCTAATTGTGCTGCTCTTTTGGTATTTTTGGGGAACTAGGCTGTTTCCAGAGGTGTTAGGGTCAACCACAGGACACCACGAGATGATTCAACCCACTTCTCCCCTACTTTTGTCCCTAAAATTAGCGATTTCCGTGCTTGTGGTCGCTTGTCCCTGCGCTCTCGGTTTAGCCACACCGACGGCCCTACTGGTGGGAACCAGTTTAGCAGCCGAACGGGGTATTTTAATTAAAGGGGGTGATGTTTTGGAAACCGTCTCGCAACTGCAAACGGTGGTTTTTGACAAAACGGGAACCCTTAGCCAAGGTCATCCAGAAATTACCGATTGTTTGAGTTTTTCTGAGCTTAATCCCCTGGAAATTCAACAATTAGCGGCAGTAGTGGAGAGTGGTACTAATCATCCCCTCGCTCAGGCGATTTTAGACGCGGTTACTCTTCCTACTAACCTGACGGGGGAAGATTTTCAAACTGTGGCCGGATTGGGAGTTTCGGCAAGGGTGCAGGGGTCAAAAATTGTTCTGGGAAATCGGCAATGGTTGGCGCAGAACGGCATTAAAATCGATGAAACTATCTGGGGGATTCAAGAGCTTTTACAGGCGGGTAAAACGGTGATTTATCTGGGTAGGGAAGAACAATTACTCGGCGCGATCGCGTTTCAGGATCGATTGCGTCCCGATGCTCAAACAACCGTGAATCAGTTGCAAAAACTCGGTTTAGAGGTGATTTTACTCAGTGGCGATCGCCAAGAAGTGGTGACAGCGATCGCTAATAGTTTGGGTATTAGTCAATTTTATGCCCAAGTTGCTCCCGCCGAAAAATCGGCTTTAATTGCCGATCTACAGACAAAAGAGGGCAAAATCGTGGCTATGGTCGGGGATGGTATCAATGACGCTCCTGCACTAGGACAGGCTAACATCGGTATTGCTCTGGCCGGTGGCACGGAAGTGGCCATGGAAACGGCCGGGATCGTTTTAATTAGCGATCGCCTAGAGGATGTGGTGCAATCTCTGCATTTAAGTCTGGCCACATGGCAAAAAATCCGACAAAATCTTTTTTGGGCTTTGGGTTATAATACCTTTGCTATTCCCATTGCCGGTGGTTTATTACTGCCCCGTTGGGGTCTAGCTTTCAGTCCGGCCCTAGCAGCAGCTTTAATGGCTTTTAGTTCGGTTATGGTAGTGAGTAATTCCCTGCTTTTACGTCGTCAATTTCCTCCGCTCAAATCGACGCAGGAAGGCAAAAACTAAAGCAATTACCGATTTTTTCTCGATAAATCTATAAAGCACCAAAAAGAGCGGCTCTCTTATTCTTTGTGTGATAAGTTTAACTGATACAGGAGCGATCAATCTCTTTGTCCTCTGTGTCTTTGTGGTTCGTTACCCAAGAGAGCCAAGATGGTATTTTGTCCCTGTCTTTGTCAGTTAACGGAGACAGGGACAAATCGGGTTAAGCGGTAATTCTGGTCAGGGATTGACCTTGATAATTGTTGGTAATAATCTGGTGAATAGATTCAAAAAATCGCCGACAACGATTATTAATTCTCAGGGGCAATTCATGATTTTTTACCAATAAATCGATCTGAAGTTCCGAGCTAGTGGGAGGATGGATAAACAATTCCACTTTCACTAACTGGGGAAAGAGAGCATCGTTAGGAACCTCCGATAAAAGCAAGACATCGGACCGGCGCTTGATGATTTCAAATTCACCCAAACTTAATATATCATCGTATAAAAACCCGGTCTGATGAGGAGAAATCCCGACAAAATAGGAACAGCAATAGCGAGCCATGGCAGGGAAAAGATGATAAATTGGTCAAGGTTAATCGGTCAAAATCAGGCCATTGAACTACTACAAAGAGCGCTTGAAGTCAATTCTATCGCTCCCGCTTACTTATTCGCCGGCGCTAAGGGGATTGGACGCAATCTAGCAGCAAAATGTTTCTGTCAAGACTTGTTAACTAGAGATCGATCGCCAGAAACAAGAGAATTAATCCTGAAACGCTTTCTCGGTGGCAATCATCCCGATTTACTCTGGATTGAACCCACTTATCAACACCAAGGCAAACTGCTCACCGCAAAAGAAGCACAGGAAAACAATCTCAAGCGCAAAGCTCCCGCGCAAATCCGCATCGAACAAATTCGCGAGATTACTAACTTTTTAAGTCGTCCTCCCCTCGAATCGGCCTGCTCTGTGGTGGTAATCGAGGCAGCAGACACCATGACGGAATCGGCGGCAAATGCCCTCTTAAAAACGCTTGAGGAACCGGGGAAAGCCACTTTAATCCTGATTGCTCCCAGTCCCTCCTCTTTACTACCGACTCTCGTTTCTCGCTGTCAACATATCCCTTTTCAGCGCCTTTCGGAAGAAAATCTCGCTCAAGTCCTCCGCTCTAACGGACACGCTCGCGTTCTTAATTATCCGGCAATTCTCGGTTTAGCTCAAGGTAGTCCCGGAGAAGCGATCTCCGCTTTAGAGTTTCTCGACAGTCTCCCCCAAGATTTACCGCGATCTTTCAGCAAATTTCCCCTAAAACTCTCCCAAGCACTGGAATTAGCCAAAATTATCGCTCAAACTCTTGACACGGAAACCCAATTATGGTATGTGAGTTATCTTCAGTATGAGGATTGGCAACGACGACGAGAGCGATCGATTTTAGAAATCCTGGAAAAAACCCGCCGGCAGCTGTTGGCCTACGTTCAACCCCGTTTAGTCTGGGAATGCACTTTCTTGGCATTAGCCAAGCTATCCACCGCCCAAAAGTCTTAAAATTGTTATATTTATCGATCGAGTGGGGAGAAAGACCATGAAAATCAAATCCTTAGTTTTGCTGATTCTGTTAAGCTTGACTACGGTTTTAGGCGCTTGTCAGGGAGCAAAAGAAGCCGAAGAACCGAAAAACGTCCCTACCACGGTGGAATCGCCTCAAAAAGACGAAGATGACGATAAAGACGGGGAAAACCAACAAAAAGACGGTGATAATGACCAGAATAAAGACGATGACGATGATGATGACTAAATCCCTAATACAAAAAAATCGGGTGAGTCTTAACCCACCCGATCGCCTATAGATTGAAATCAACCTATAACTGTGGTACAAACTGTTCTTTTTCGGGAACGTAGGCGTATTCAGCCACAATTTGCCGGAATTCTTCCCCATTGATCGTTTCTTTTTCGATCAGCAAGTCCACCACTCGATCGATCACTTCGCGATGATCGCGGACAATTTGCCGAGAAATTTCATGGCAGTGTTCCACGATCGATCGCACCTGATCATCGATACGAGTAGCGACCTTCTCAGAATACTCGGAACGAGTCATCAAACCGCCACCGAGGAACACCTCACCCCCTTGACTTTCTAGGGACAAAGGACCCAAATCGCTCATCCCGAAACGAGTCACCATCTGGCGGGCCATATCAGAAACTTGCTGTAAATCACCACCGGCACCGGTAGTCACCTCATCATAGCCGAAGATTTCTTCCTCGGCCGCGCGACCACCTAAAGCCCCGGAAATTCGGGCCATTAACTGCGCTTTCGTGGTTAAACCCTGTTCTTCGTTGGGAGTGAACCAAGTTAAACCCTGGGCCTGTCCCCGGGGAATCAGAGTCACTTTCTGGACGGGATCGTGATCTTTTAAGAGCGTACCCACGATCGCATGACCCACTTCATGATAAGCAATTAAGCGCTTGCTCTTGCTATCGACTAAAGGAGTGCCTTCCATACCGGCGATAACGCGATCTACCGCGTCATCTATCTCTAGGAGGGTAATGGCATCTTTGCGACGACGGGCGGTTAAAATTGCCGCTTCGTTCAGTAAATTGGCTAAATCTGCTCCACTGAACCCCGGAGTGCGACGGGCGATCGCTTCGATGGAAACGTCGTTAGCCAGCTTTTTATTGCGGGCGTGAACGTCTAAAATCTCTAAACGACCTTTAAAATCGGGCGCATCGACGGTTACTTGGCGATCAAAACGGCCCGGACGCATGAGAGCGGAATCGAGAACATCGGGGCGGTTAGTGGCGGCAATGATAATAATTCCTGTATTCCCCTCGAAACCGTCCATTTCTGTCAATAATTGGTTCAGGGGTTGTTCCCGTTCATCGTTACCACCACCGATACCGGCACCCCGTTGACGACCTACCGCGTCAATTTCATCGATAAATATTAAACAGGGAGCATTTTCCTTGGCTTTTTTGAACAAATCGCGCACGCGAGAAGCGCCGACACCGACAAACATTTCCACGAATTCCGAACCGGAAATGCTGAAGAAAGGCACACCCGCTTCACCAGCGATCGCTTTAGCTAACAGGGTTTTACCCGTACCAGGAGGGCCAACTAACAGGACTCCTTTGGGGATTTTGGCACCAACGGCGGTAAATTTCTCCGGTTGTTTGAGGAAAGTGACAACTTCCTGTAATTCTTCCTTCGCTTCGTCAATTCCTGCCACATCATCAAAAGTGATACCGGTTTTTGCTTCCATCTGGAAACGAGCTTTTGATTTGCCAAAACTCATCGCTTGACCGGGGCCGCCTGGCATATTATTAGAACGGCGGAACAGGAAAAAGAGAGCGGCAATCAGCAAAAAGGGGAAAAGTAGATTACCGAGGAATCCCCACCAAGCGCCGTCATTCCGCATCGGGTGTGCATCGAAACTAATTTTAGAATCCCGTAAACGGGCGATTAAATCCGGGGAATTGGCAGGTAAATCGACCCGTAGGCGTTGTACTCGGTTTTCTAGTTCTGGATCTAGGGCCTGTACGATCGCGGTTCTGCCCCCTTCGTAGAGATCGACGCTAACAACCCTACCACTGTCTAGGTATTCTAGAAAGCGTCCGTAGGTCATGCGGGTACTGGCGGTGTTATTGCCGATATTACTGGTGGCGGTGGCAAAAGTGCCTTGCCAGAGGAAAAAACCGACCACGAGGGCGGGCAATGTCCACAGTAAAATCGTTTTCCAAGATAGTTTCATGTTTGTTTAGTGGTTCTAGGATAAAGATTTTTGCTTAACTCATTTAGCTGTTTTTGTCAAGGATTTTACGTTATTTTTTCGAGATTAATCCCCGCAGCCAATTAAATCTTAACTAAATGTAACGTAATTCTCATAATTCTGACAAGAATGGTGACGAGAGATTTTTTTAGTTCATGTGTTCTAACAAGAGTCTCATGGTTTCTGGGATCAGCTGGATTAGAGACGGACTATATCTATGGTCAAGATTTAACAGTAGAAGTTTTTACTATTCTTTACTCTAGAGCGTGTAAACTACACAGTGTATAAGCTGTTCGCATTAAAGATAGAGTTAGTATCTCAACAAAATTTTTACCCTGATTTGACCTTTATTCACGAGCCAACAGGAGCTAAGTTTGCTATGGATAGAAATTACTATTGATGAGGAGAGTGTTTAGTGAAGTTAACGCCACTTGTACCACCGATTAAGTGTCAAGGAATTAAAACTAAATTGGTGAAAGATATTAAAAATATTGTGTCTGATCTGAGCTTTGGGCGTTGGATAGAACCCTTTTCTGGATCGGGAGTGGTGGCTTTTAATATTAATCCCCAAAAGGCTTTACTTGCAGACACCAATACTCATATTATCCAGTTTTATAATAATCTAAAAAATCAAGTTATTACCAGTAAAACTGTTAAGCTTTTTTTGCAAGAAAATGGTCAATTTCTTAAGGAGCAGGGAGAAAGTTATTATTATCAAGTACGAGAAAGATTTAATCAAGCTCCTAATTCTCTAGATTTTTTATTTCTCAATCGCTCCTGTTTTAATGGCGTGATGAGATTCAATCGCAAGGGAAAGTTTAACGTACCTTACTGTCATAAATCAGAACGATTTTCTCAAGCATATATTACCAAAATAGTCAATCAAGTTATTGCCCTAGAAAATATTCTTATTAAAACTGATTATAATTTTCAAGCTTCTGACTTCCGAGAGACTTTATCTGATTGGCAAAAAACAGACTTGATCTATCTCGATCCTCCTTATTTAGGGAGACACGCCGATTATTTTAACTCTTGGTCTGAAGAGGATGAAGATTGTTTGGTGACTATTTTAAAGGATATTTCTTGTCGGTTTATTTTGTCCACTTGGCACAGTAATCAGTTTAGAAGCAATCCTTTAATTAAAAAAAATTGGAGTGCTGATAAGTTTTATATCTATACTAAACAGCATTTTTATCATGTTGGTTCCACAGAAAAATTGCGCCATCCGATCACCGAAGCGATCATCACTAACTTTAACATTCCCTTGTTGCCAGAGCGAGGAACTGATTTGCAACAACTGTCATTAAGCTGTTCGTAATTTAAATTGCTTGTTGAGACGAGGCAAGAGGCAAGAGGCAAGAGGCAACAGTAAAGGGATTGGGGGAGATTCGGCTAATCTTAAGAATAAGCACTTTAAATGCGTCTTAGCTTATTCCCATCGACAGCAGAAAATGAGGGAGTGAGAACAGTCTAGAAGATGCCTATGGCTAGTTGCAAATTCTCACTCCTTACTATTTATCCTTGGCTTTGGCGCAGATGGTCATTAATTTGGCGTTTACGCTTTTCTTCGGGAGTAGTGCTAGTAATTTCGCCAAAATCTTCGCTACTCATGGAAAGATGGGACATTATCTTTCTTTTGCGCTCTTTAGCAGTTAATTCCGGTGAAGGAGTTACTGGAGGCGGTGCTGCCACAGGTTCCGCTGCCACCGGAGGAGTTTCCACAATTGGCAGCGGTTTTTTGGGAATATAGTCAGCACCAGTGGTACTTCTGGAGAGATGATCGAGAATGCGCCGTTTGCGCTCGTCAGTAGCCATAAAAATCTTTGCCAGTCTAGTGTGAACTTTTGTAACCATCACCCATTGTCAAACATCCCTATCTCCTTGAGAAGTCAAGGGAGATTTTATTTTCAGCGATACCCCTGTCTAATAATCCCATCTCGGACCTTTTTCGCCGCCACTTCTCCAGCCTTTGCCGTTCCGAGTGTCAATGTGGATAAACCCCCGACGCGCTCCGTACCCTAGCGCTCCAAACCAATACCGATCAAGAAACCCCTCAAATTTAGCTAATGATGCCGGGCTGCTTGGTCGAATATCAACCGCTCGACCATAAAGATGTTGAGAGTTACTCGCACC
>NZ_BJKP01000007.1 GCF_008974145.1 Microcystis aeruginosa NIES-4325
GATATCGAACATGATTTTAGTGCATTAAAGAGGGCAAGAATGTATGCTCCTGTGGGGACACCCCTTGATGAAATTATTCGTACTTATTGTGTCGCCTAGTGTCTCGTTCTTATTTGAAATAACTATAATTACACATATCTAACCACTCCTTGCATGAGTGCCTTTTGCCTTTTGCCTTTTGCCTATCCTAACCAAGACATTAATTTTGCACGACTACTTATCATGTTTGATTCTCCAGTTGATCTTCTCATTCTCTCCAATGGTCCGGGAGAAATATCTACATGGGTGCGTCCAGTTGTCAAGAGATTGCGACAAAACTTAACAGAAGATCGATCGCTGTTGCGGATTTCGGTGATTCTTTCCCCTTGTACTCATTCTATGGGGGCGGAAACGGCAGTAGTTAGGAAATATCCAGAGGTCGATCGAGTCCAGTCGCCAGAAAACTTCTTTAATTTTCTTTTCTGGGGAAAAACCGCCGATAATTGGGATTGGCACCCCAAGGGCATCGTTTTATTTTTAGGAGGCGATCAATTTTTTGCCCTCACCATCGGTAAACGTTTGGCTTATCGCACCGTTATCTATGCGGAATGGGAAGCGCGTTGGTATCGGGGGATCGATCGCTTTGCCGTGATGAATACAAGTGTATTAAATAATATCCCCCAACAATATCAGCATAAATTTACCGTTATCGGCGATTTAATGGTGGATTTGCCCACTGCTATCACCCCCGATGACACTACCTTAATTGCACTCCTCCCGGGTTCCAAACCCTCGAAATTAGCCCAGGGTGTACCCCTAACCCTAACCATTGCCGAAAAGATACACGAGCAGGATCCCCAGACTAAATTCTTAATTCCCGTCGCTCCTACCCTAAATTTAGCGTATTTGGCGAAATTTGCCGATCCTAGCTATAATCCGATGATCACTAAAACCGGTTGGAGTGCTGCCCAATTAAAAAACGGCGAAAAACCCTATCTAGAAACAGCGAAGGGGGTAAAAGTTGACCTAATTACCGATTTTCCCGCCCATAACCAGCTTTCTCGCTGTCATTTAGCTTTAACGACGGTGGGTGCTAATACTGCCGAATTAGGGGCGCTGGCAATCCCGATGATTATTTTACTACCGACTCAGCAACTAGACGCGATGCGGACTTGGGACGGTTTACCCGGTTTATTAGCCCAACTGCCAGGGGTGGGTTCTTTATTTGCTAAGATAATTAATCTCTATATGTTGCGGAAAAAGCGTTTATATGCTTGGCCAAATATTTGGGCCGGTGCCGAAATTGTTCCAGAATTATTAGGGGAATTACAACCAGAGGAAGTGGCAAATATAGCTAGATCCTGGTTAGAAAATCCCGAACAATTAGAGGCTATCCGGCAAAAATTGCGGGCAGTGCGCGGACAAGCAGGAGCAGTGGATAAGTTAGTATCTATTATTGTCGAACAATTGTCTAGTTTCTAAGCAATTAGATAATTAAGCTTGTTGGTAGTGAGGATCAATGTCAATTAATTTATTAACAGTTTGATAGAATTCCTGCTGATAAAATTCCCGTTGATTGCTGTCGAGGGAATTAATTAATTGTTCTTGACAGTAACGACGATATTCCATTAAACTAATTTTTTCCATAGCTATAATAGCATCTTTAATTTGTTCTTCTGGCTGCAAAATTTGCTGACTGGTATGTTCATTTAAGTGAAATAAAGAATTAAAATCACGATTTTTGTCCGTGGTGATTATCAATAAATGATTCTGTAAAGCTGACATCAAATCTCTTGGTTTAGTAATTTGGGTTTCTAACTCTAGAATTACTTGCCATAACCAACGATAATCAGGGACATTAAAAATTAAATCTTTTTCATCCAAAAGTTCACAAATGAGCCTCCGATATTCGGGAGAATGGAGATAGATTAATAATAGTAACCATTCGGCTTTTTCTGTGCCATTTTTTTCGGATTTATCTAAGGTATTTTTACTCTTAATTGCCAGAGATTTTCCTTGAGGTTTATTAACCTGTTTAGAGAGATTTTTTAAAATATAAGGCAAACGAGTAGCATCTTTTTGAGCCAAAATCTCAGCACAATAATCTAGATAAAAAGTCCGTTGATTGCCATCGATTAACTTTTGCAGTAAACTCACCATACTACTAGACACTTGTTGAAAATGTAATCCCTGTTTTAAATCTTTATTAACCAACATTTGCGAGATTTGCCAATCAATCCAAAAAGGAGATTTTTCGATTAGTTCTCGATAAATACCGGCGGTGAGCTTGTCGAATCCGTTCACCCCGTCAGCACGAGATTTAAGAAATTCATCGGCATCTTTACCATCGGGAAGATTGAGGATTTTTAGGTTAACTTGTCCTGAATAAACTAGGGAGTTAATTTCCTCGATCGCCCGTTGTGTTGCTTTAATTCCCGCTTGATCGGCATCAAAATTAAAGATTATTTGTTTACTTTCACTGTAGCGCAAAAGTAATTTAATTTGCTCTTGACTTAAAGCTGTTCCTAAACAGGCAACCACATTAGTAATACCAGCAGCATGGAGAGCGATCGCATCAAAATAACCCTCCACAACTATCGCTAAATCCTGCTGAATAATTGTCTGTTTAGCTCGATCGAGAGCAAAGAGAGTTTTTCCTTTTTCAAATAGAGGAGTATCGGGAGAATTTAGATACTTTGGTTGTTCATTACCTAAACTGCGACTACCAAAAGCGATCGCTCGTCCTTGACTATCAAAAATAGGAATCATTAAACGATCTCGAAATTGATCGTAATAACCACTACCATTTTGACGCGCTTTAATTAATCCTGCTTGTGCCACTAAAGCCACAGGATAGCGCTTTTGTTCCACTAAATAACGATAGAGCGTTTCCCAACCTTCCGGAGAATATCCCAGTTGAAAAGCTGCGATAGTTTCTGTGGTTAGTTGTCGTTGTACCTTGAGATAATCTAACGCTTTTTCCCCTTGAGGTTGACTAAGGGCGTGTTGATAAAAACTCACCGCCACGGCCATTATTTCGTATAATTGTTCCTTGAGTGATAATTGCTGTTCTAATTCCTGACGCTGTTCTACTGCTAGAGTTTTAATCGGAATTTGATACCTTCTAGCAAGCTCGAAAACCACTTCACTAAAAGATTGTTTCCCCACTTCCATGAAAAATTTAATCCCGTTTCCCCCCGCACCACAGCCAAAACAGTAATACA
Organism: Microcystis aeruginosa NIES-4325; assembly: GCF_008974145.1. Lineage (GTDB taxonomy): Bacteria > Cyanobacteriota > Cyanobacteriia > Cyanobacteriales > Microcystaceae > Microcystis > Microcystis aeruginosa_G. The sequence continues at coordinate 3,204 of NZ_BJKP01000007.1, forward strand.
TTTGTTTGGCAGGACTAACCGTAAAACTAGGAGATTTTTCCTCGTGAAAAGGACATAAACCGACGTATTCCATTCCCCTTTTTTTGAGGACGACTCTCTCGGAAATTAAATCCACAATATCAATTCTTTGTTTAACTTCTTCGATCGTATCCGGATGTAGTCGCGGTGTATCCATAATCAGTTATCAGTTATCAGTTATCAGTTATCAGTTACCAGTTATCAGTTATCAGTTACCAGGAGATTTGCTTTTATTTATTCTCCCCGTCTCCCCCTTTGTTTACCGATCGCTGATCACTGAAAAATCTCCCCAACACCTAGCACCCCCACTAATACCCTTTTTGACTCCTAGAAATTCGCACCCATAAGTAATAAGAAAGGACTTGACTTTGCCGGCGGCTTGTGCTATGCTTTTCTAATAATGGAAATCTGTGCAAATTTTGCTAATTTCAAAGATTCCTATTATGAATAAAATCCTTTAAAAATATTATTTCAAAATCTCCCGACAAAAGCAAGCAAAATTTTGCCAATAATTGTTAAGTTTTGTTAAAAATGCAGAGACGGGCAAGGAAAGAACTGATTACTGATTACCGAAAAACTTCCCCACTGCGATGGCGGCATTTTGTCCTCCGAAACCGAAACTAAGACAGAGACAATTGTGCGGAGAAAAATTAACAGCCGATCTAATTAAATTTAATTGAAAAGGCGACTCGCGCACACCGACACAGGGGGGAATTAGCTGATTTTTCAGGGCCATTAAACAAAAAGCCACACCTAACGCCCCCGAAGCCCCTAAAGTGTGTCCTGTTGCCCCTTTTGTCGAGCTTACAGCCACTTGCGAGCCAAAAATGCTGGCGATCAGGTTTGCCTCCCGTTCATCGTTTAAACGGGTGCTAGTGCCGTGGGCGTGAATGTAATTAATTTCATCTTTTCTTAATTGACTTCTGTGCAAACATAGTTCTATCGCTTTGGTAGCACTACGATTATCCACCGCCGGGGCGCTAACATGAGCGGCATCACAGCTAAAACCATAGCCCAAAATTTGCCCGTAGATGGAGGCATTTCTGCTTAAAGCCAATTCTTCCGATTCAAGGACTAAAATCGCCCCTCCTTCGCCCAAAACCAAGCCCTCCCTAGCTCTATCAAAAGGATAACAGCCCGTTTTCGCCAAAGCTCCCATCTGTTCAAATCCCACCAAAGTTAAGGGAGTGATCGGAGTTTCGATCGCCCCGACTAAAACTCGATCGCATTCTCCCATTTTGATTAATTCTATACCCTGAGCGATCGACCAGATGCCCGTGGCACAGGCCGCCATGGGTGCTAAGACTGGGGCGCCGGTTTCTATAATTCTAGCGGTCAATACCGAGGCGCGATCGGGTAAACTATCTAACCAGTTTTCTACTATTCCCGTCGCTGCCATCCGTTCCCATAAACCCTGACAACCGCGACTAGAACCGATAGTGACAGCACAATCCTCTAAGGGAGGCGTTAACTTCGCGTCTTCAAGGGCGGCAATCAGGGCAATTTTGGTTAAATCCTCTAAAAATGCGGGTTTGTGACCGATTAAACCCAAGGGTAAAGCGGGTAAATCAGAAAAGGGTTGTTGCCTAGTTATACCAGTTTTTCCCTCTAGTAATCTTTGCCAACTCTGACTTAAATTTCCCAGAGAACTGATCAACCCAATTCCCGTCACTACAACATTCATTTATCAGTTATCAGTTATCGGAATATTAAATGATTGGGTGGGTTAGGGGGACGATAATTTAATCTTCCCCCTAACCCACCCTAACCGATCGCTATTTTTTCAGATTTTCTGCACCAGAAATAACTTTGGCCGAGTCAATTTTATCCCCTTGTTTAATCGTATCAATCACTTCCATTCCCTTAGTGACATAACCAAAAACGGCATAATCACCATCGAGGAAATTGATATCCGACAGGGCAAAATAAAACTGAGAAGAAGCGGAATTAGGTTGTTGAGAACGGGCCATCGCGATCGCACCGCGTTTATGGGGTAAAGCGACGATAGGAGTGCGGGCCGTGGCCTGTTGACCGATTGCTTTCCCATAAATCGGCTCTTTTTCGTCTTTAAGGAGAATTTCTAGGGGAACATAACGAGATTGCTTGGTTTTTGGATCGACAAAACCACCAGTTCCGCGACCCTGGGGATCACCACCTTGGGCGACAAAAGGCTGCGGTTCTGTAACCACGCGATGGAAAGTTAAACCATTATAAAAACCTCTCTCCACCAGATCCACAAAGTTACCGGCAGTAATTGGGGCCGCATTGCCATCAATTTCGATCGTTACCGGTTTACCTTTAATAATCATCTCGACCACGGCAGTTCCATCTAAGCGGGGTTTGTAATTATCCATGTTGACACTGCCCGAACTGGCAGATTGAGAGGTTTGGGTGATACTAGAATTATCGGGGGTGGAATTAGCTTCTTGGGAAGAACAGCCGAAAAGTGTCGTCGTTGCGATCAAAAAAACACAAACTACAGACAACCACCAAGATTTTCTTATCTTCATCATTTTATAGCCAAAAAGAGCGAAAAAAGACCTACAATCCCTCTAGAGGAATTTCCAGAAAACGAGCGAGTTCCGCCCCTTGATTTTCCAATTCCGAGAGGGACATCGGATCACCGACGCGAGTTAAAGGGATATCGCGACGCTGTTTAATCCGCAGGAATAGTTCCCGTTTCGGGTTGAGTCCTTCTCGCACCTCGGCCCGCACAGCTTGCACATCTTCAAGAGGCCAATCGAGATCAATGCGACGATTTTTGCCAGGGTAGCCCCAACGAAAGATTTTAACTTTGCCGGTTTCCTTATTAAACTCGTTGTAACCACCCCCGACATTCCAGAGGAGAGATAACCAGAGATAGGTGGCTAAAAGCGTCCCCGCAGTGCCATAAAAGAGGAGGGCGACTCCTTGTGGAATAAATTGTAAGGAACTGGTATCGCTAACGAGAAGTAGATTGACCTTCAAATAACTGGAAAGACCAGCGAGGAGAAACCCTAGACCGCCAATAGAGACGATTACAGCCCAAAAATAGTTACTAGGGCGACGGGAACCCACTACTTCTTGCCGTAGGATTAGGCTATCTTTACTTGTTGTTTGCGCTTTCATGAATTGTTTTTAAGGTTGCCTAGAGTCATTTTACCAGCTTTTTTCTCCCCACTCCCCCGCTCCCCTCCTCCCTACTCCCCACCTGACAGGTGTAGGTATTTTACAACTAGGGTAATAGAACCCAGAAGAAAACCAGAAATCTGACATCAGGATTTGAGGTGGAGAGTTTTTCTTAAGACAGTGTGTTGGGGGGAAGTGGCGACAAATTGGGTTCAGGAAATTGATTTTCTGCTTCTCCACCCATCATAACCATCCAGAGAGTGGCTACATAGCTAACCAAAGGCGTTCGGCTGCTCAACAGCTTAGATGCTCTGAAACTATGCACGACCACTGCTTGAGATCTTTGTTTTTCAGCATTGCCTTTCACGATGCTCCTCCAAATCTCTAGCTTGATTTTCTCACCTTAAGTGTGTGACTGCTCACCTCTTTTTAATAAACCTACACCTGTCAGGGACCCCATCACCCCCGCTATGTTCACGCAGATTAAGTTGGTAAAGGGTGACACAAAACTGCTAGAGTTACCAAAGACGAGTATATAAACTTTACAGATATTGTATGAGAGTTTTGGTTATTGGCGGAGACGGCTATTGTGGTTGGGCAACGGCACTCCATCTATCAAATAGAGGTTACGAAGTAGGCATACTTGATAGTTTAGTTCGTCGCTATTGGGACTTACAATTAGGCTGCGATACCTTAACACCGATCGCACCCATATCTCATCGGATTCAACGCTGGCAAGATCTGACAGGAAAATCGATCGATCTTTTTGTCGGGGATATTAATGACTACGACTTTTTGATTCAATCCCTACGACAGTTTCAACCAGACACCATTGTTCACTTCGGAGAACAGAGATCTGCACCCTTCTCCATGATCGATCGCGAACACGCAGTTTTAACCCAAGTTAACAACGTGGTTGGCAATTTAAACATCCTCTACGCGATGAAAGAGGAATTTCCCGACGCACACCTAGTGAAACTGGGAACCATGGGTGAGTATGGCACACCGAATATAGATATTGAAGAAGGCTACATCACGATCGAACATAACGGTCGCACGGATACTTTACCCTATCCCAAACAGCCCGGTAGTATGTACCATCTCAGCAAAGTCCACGATAGCCATAATATCCATTTTGCCTGTCGGATGTGGGGTTTAAAAGCTACAGATCTCAATCAAGGGGTGGTTTATGGAGTCCTCACCGAAGAGACGGGAATAGATGAGATGTTGATTAACCGTCTCGATTACGATGGGGTTTTTGGTACTGCTTTAAACCGTTTTTGTATTCAAGCGGCGATCGGTCATCCCCTAACAGTGTACGGTAAAGGAGGCCAAACGCGAGGATTTTTAGATATACGCGATACCGTGGGTTGTTTGGAATTAGCGATCGCAAATCCCGCTCAATCGGGGGAATTCCGCGTTTTTAACCAATTTACTGAACTGTTTAGCGTCGGTGACTTGGCACTGATGGTGAAAAAAGCTGGCTCTGCGTTAGGGTTAAATGTGGAGATTAACAATCTTGACAACCCGCGCATCGAGTTAGAGGAACATTATTTTAACGCTAAAAACACAAAATTACTCGATCTAGGCCTACAACCTCACTATCTCTCCGATTCTCTCCTCGATTCCCTCCTAAACTTCGCCACCAAGTATAAAAATCGGGTAGATATGAATCATATCCTACCAAAAGTCACTTGGAAACGATAATTTATCAGTCAATGATAAGTTGAGGATGGGCAAGTAACCCATCCTTTCCGTTTTTCTAATGTATCGCCATCAAACTCGATCTTAATCCGCACTGATGGGAATTATTGTCGTCCGCAATTGGGGGAATTAGGGCAACGTTCCCGCATTAACTGGGAAAATTCCGTTCTTTGAGCGGGAGTTAACACTTGGCGAATTTCCAAAAAACTCTCAAATTGCAGGTTACTCATTTCTTGGCGATTGCGAGAGATTTGCTGATGTTTAGCACGGATATCTCGATCGGAGGCATTATTCGATAATAAACTATTTAATTCTTGTTCGTTGCTTCTCATGGTTTCTCGCAATTTTTGCATTTGTCCCCGGTATTTCTGACGAATAGCGGCAACTTTTGACTTTTGGTCATCGCTAAGGTTCAATTGTTCGATTAGTCTTTCTCTAGAATTATCCACCCGATGGGGACGACTCTCGGGACGCTGGGGAGAGCTAGTTTGAGCAATAAATAGACCATCTTGGGGATAGGATAGCACAGGGGCAGTTGATACTAGGTTAGCCGCCAGAGTTAAAGCCATGGTTGTGCCGAGAATCGAGACAGTAGAAAGGGACATAATTGACCTCCACAAAGAAATTAAGGATTATAGGTAGAATAGGTGAGTTGAGGCTCGTTTAAGGTCATCCAAGGCGAACTATAAACGCTAGGAGCAGCAATCGGTGCAGCGATGCTATGGTTCCAACTCTCCACTAAAAAAGCTTCTAACTCCTCGTCAGAAATTTGGCCCAGTTGTGGATGAGGATGAGACCAACGATAGGAAGCAAAAATCAGCACAGATAAGGCAGTAATACCAGTTATCCACCTCAATAAAGGCGGCAATTTTGGGCAAGTTACCGGCCTTTCTCCCCTAATCATTTGCATTAATTGTTCTTCTTCATCTATCGGTCGAGGTGGCAGCGATGGACGATAGCGACGCATAAAATTAACTACTTTGTCATCTTCTGGGGACATTAGAGAACTCCTTGTTTTTGCAAAAATTGACCCATGGTTTTACGCGCATAATGAAGACGTGATTTCACCGTACCGAGAGGAATTTCTAAGATTTGGGCGATTTCCTTTTGGGGTAAGTCCTCTAGATCGTGAAGGACAAGGACAGCGCGATGTTCTAAACTGAGAATTTCTAACCCTTGTCGGACCACCTCCTCATAATGCAATTGCATCAAATCGGGACTATCTTGGGGACGGGATTCGCTATCAAGGGACTTTTCCTGATCAGTGCTTTTGGCGATCCTCATTTGTCTTTTGGCTAATTGTCGCCGACCATCGATCGCCACATTGCAAGTGATCCGATAAACCCAAGTGGAAAAGTATTCAGGTGAACGCAATTTCGGCAACCCGCGCCACACCCTTAAAAATACCTCTTGGACAAAATCCTCTAGGAATTCCTGTCCACAGAGTTGATAGAGAGTAGAGCGGATTTTTGGTTGATAAAGACGGTAAAGGTGACGAAAAGCACCCCTATCACCCTTTTGACACTTTAAGATTAACTCTCGATCGCTCACACTTGTTTGCTTCTCGGTTATCACCTCGATCATTCACGTCACCCCTAGCTGCTTGTCCCTTTAGACTAGGGGGTGTCAAGAATGGTTCATAACCAGTTATCAGTTATCAGTTATCAGTTATCAGTTATCAGTTATCAGTGATTCAGTTATCAGTTATCAGTTGTAAGTTATCAGCTTTTTTCTCCCCATCACCCCACTTCCCCACTTCCCCATCTCCCCACTTCCCCATCTCCCCACACCCCACACCCCACACCCCACTTCCATCACCGAGAGAGCAATTGTTGATAGAAATCCAATTGTTTTTGAGCGAGGGCTTTATTAGTATAATTGGTCATTACTCTCTGATAACCCCTCTGGCCTAATTCAAGAGCGAAGCTGGGATTATCTAAGAGAGTTTGTATAGATTTAGCCAGTGCCTCCCCATCTTTTTCGGGAAAAATTAAACCCGTATCAGCAATAACAAAGGGAATTTCTCCCGAATCAGAACCAATAACAGGAACCTGACAGGCCATAGCTTCAATTAAAACATGACCGAATTGTTCTTTCCAACCCACAGCAGTTAAAGTTTTGACCCGATAGGTGATTTCTGAAGGCAAAACTAAAGTGTTCATCAGGTTAATATAATTAACTACTTGATCGTGGGGAACACTTTCCACTATCATCAAGCGATCGCCTATTCCTGCGGCTGTAGCTTCGCCGATTATTTTATCTTTCAGGATGCCCCGACCTAACAATAATAACTTCCACTTACCTGTTAATTTAGTTACAGCTTTAATCAGCGTTAGAATGCCTTTCTCTTCCACAAAACGACCGACAAAGCCAATCACAAATTCATCGGTTTCAATGCCTAAAGATCGAGCTAAATCAGGTTGCTTGCTGGGGGAAAAAAGGACTTCATCCACTCCTAATTGTGGTAAAACGGTGTATTTACCCCTGTAACCCCGTTCTTTTAACACATCTACCCCATCCTGATTACCAGCGATTAAACCATCGGTATTTTTCAGGTTATAAGCTTCTAACCAAGAGATGGGAAATTTAGGAGTATAGGGAAGATTCCACCAAGTAAAAAATATATTTTTAGCCCGGAGATTTAAGAGACGATTCAGAGTAATAAATTGGGCATATCCGAGAGATTTAGAACCCTGTTCCACTTGAATAATATCGGGTTTAAACTTTTTTAATAAAGAAACTATATCAACACCAAAAGTTAATAAAGCTTGGTTATTTTGGCTAAAATTAGAGATAGGAATGACTTGGAAATTATCGGATATTTTCGGTTGACTTTCAATGATTTTATTTTGGACTCCTCCCGGTTGCCAACGTTGGGGAACAACAATAGTAACCTCAATATTGGGATTTAATCTTGTCAGGGCGCGCAGTTTCTCACAGTTGAGATCAACGACATAAGTATGACTAGCGACTAAAATTCTCATAGATTATCTAGTTTTGTATAAATTTGACCATCATTCCAGAGGGACTTTACTTGAGTTTTCAGAGCATCCAGAAAACCTAAACTATAAAAAATTCCCCTAGAAAGGATTTTAATCGGGGAACCACCTTTATTACAGGGAGGATTGCCAAGAACGTGACAATCAAATAATTTAGCATAGAGTCGCAATTGTTGAGCGGGAGTGAGATTTTTCAGGGCCATCAGAAAGTGATTATGATAAAAAGTCGTCTGATAACTCAAAGAACGAGTGCTAATATCATGACAGCCGCCGGTTTCTTCCCCTAAATGAATCAGATAAGCCGTGGGATCGTACCAGACATGATAGGGAGTCGAGCGTAATCTTAAGCAAAAATCCGATTCCTCGCGCACGGCACTGCCGCGAAAGCGTTCATCGAACCAAATGCCGTATTTAGTGAATATATCCCTTCTAAAAGACATATTACAGCCCCTAGCCGAGATTACCTGCTGGGGTTTAGTGGTGTGAACAAGATCGATGTAATACCACGCAATGCCGGGATCCATGGCTTGGGGGGGTAAAAAGTCGATTTCGTAGGGTTTGCCGGTATCTGTCACCATTTTTTGGGAGTCACCCAATTTCATGCGATCGAATACCCGACCGGCCACTACACCTATCTCAGGGTTCTTGACAAAATTCTCACTATGTGCTTTGAGATAATTATCTGGTAGCCGCACATCATCATCGATAAAAAGAACGATATCGCCCAGGGCGCGACGGACTCCATAATTTCTCGCACCAGGTAAACTCGCCCAATCCAGGCGATACCAGCTAATTTTCTGCTGATTAGCCAGATTTTCTAGATAGGATTGTATGGCGGGGCTGTGGGTAGCGGTTTGGTCGATAACTAACACCTCAAAGTCGGGGTAATCTTGTTTGAGCAGGTCATCGAGGGTATCTTTAAGAGGCTCTTCGCGTCGATAGGTGGGTATGATGACAGAAATAGAGGGAAAATTCATAGCAGGGAATGGGGGAATGGGGGAATGGGGGAATGGGGGAATGGGGGAATGGGGGAATGGGGGAATTTCCACTAAAACCCCAAAACCCAACCACTAACACCCAGCACCCACATTTCAGGCTAAAGAAATACTCTTGCGTTTAAAATTTAAGCTCTTTTTGGAGGATGTTGTTTCGGTTTCTCCCGCTAGAATTTTGGCTTCTTGTTCCTGTTTTTCGATAACGGGTAATTTAAAAATTACGCCTGCGAATATCCAGTAATAAACGCCGACAGGATCCGTATCGAGGGCATACCAATAGGGAAGATAGGCAACAAAGACCAGGAAAACCCAATAACTACCGGCAAAACCTCGCAGAGTCGGATCTTTGAGGGAACGATAGGTGCGGAAGGCCAGATAAAGTAGATGGGTCATGAATATCATGTACAAGGCAAAACCAATGTACCCCAACTCGAATAAAAGTTTACTGTGATAGGTTTCCAGAAAGTATATATCACCGAAAACCCGAGCAGAAGCCGTGGCCACACCAAGTCCACGACCTAAAATACCGCCCTGATTACGGATAGCAATATCCAACTGTTCTTGAACAAAAAGGGTGGGGGGGCTGTTTTGCCAACGGCCGATGGCACTATCGTAGCGTTGTTGGACAAAATCGGGGTTAAGGAAAGAAAAACCGATAGCTAGGAGTAAAGCGGCGGCAAAAATAATCGGCAAAAATCGTTTTAAGTTAGCGATTTGTCCCGTAAGAATCGTCATCAGACCAATAATCATCGGTACAGCAAAGAAAGCTAATCTTTGCCCAGAGATCACTGCATTAATAACAACTAGGGTTAAACCCACTAGGGCTACTAGCCGCCATTTTTGGGAAGTTTCACTAAAAGCACTGGTATAACAAATCACGGCACTAGAGACCAAAAACCAAGCCCAGTGCCAGGGAGAAACAAAGGTACCAGGTAAACGGATCATATTCACTTCCGGACTATACACTAATGCCCCACCGACCAAACACCTTGCATCTAAGTGGGCTTTGAATAGTAAATCAGCCACAAGGCCTCTAGTTCCTTCACAACGACCGGTTTTCAGCATCCAGTATTGCATTAGTCCTAGAACGCAACAAATAATCACTAAAGTCACTAAAAGACGACTAAAAAATAATAGGGTTGGTTTATCTTTAATTAAGTAATAAGTGCAGAAGATTAAGGGTATATAACCCAGCAAAATTTTAAATCCTAATAGTCCTTGCAGAAAAGGCTCACTGTCTCGACAGGGAATTCCGAGCAAACGGCCACCTCTAAACATAGTCATCCCAGCGACGGAATCGCAAGTAGGCGGCAATTGTTTCTGTAAATTGACGACTAATAGACAGACTATACAGAAAGCCAGGATTAATAATAGGGTTGTACCTAATTGTTTCGGGACAATAATCGGTAATTGCTTTTTTCGACATTCCAAAACTAAGGCGATTAAAGCGGGTAGATAAAAGATATCTTTACTGATCTGGAGGATTTGACTACCTCCCAACCAATAGACAAAAGTGCCAACGAAGGGGACATAGATAATAAATGCCCAAAGAGCCATGCGAGGATAGATAAAGGAGAAAACTCCTAAAATCAAGGCTAAACTTACTGCAGCTCCTATCTTGGCATCAAATAATAAGCCGAGGGGTAATCCGAGCAAAATTGCTACACAAATAGCAAAAACAATCAACCCCGTTAACTTTTGTTTCTTTTGCTTTTCTTCTTTTTTGAGGGCAAGTCTCTCTTGGATGCTAAGCGGGGGACTATCAGCTTTTGTTTGGCCTTGTTTATTCCTTTTTTTCTGGCGATCGATACTTAGTCCGGTCATAATTATCCCTTGCTACGCTAGACTAAGGGCATTATAATCCCTGTCCCCCTTGATCGACTACAAAAGATAGCTTCGCACCGCTTCCACTAGCCTTTCTGTCCAAAAATTGGCTAATTCGAGGGTTTCTGCTTCCACCATCACCCGAATTAAGGGTTCAGTCCCGGAAGCGCGCACCAAAATTCGGCCTTTTTCCGCCATGGCTGTCTCAGCTTGGCGGATTTCCCGCCGCAAAGGTTCACATTGCTGCCAATTACGCCGCACTTCTCTATCTTCCACCCGCACATTGCGTAAAATCTGCGGATAGGTGACAAAGCTATGATCGACTAAATTAGCCAGGGAAACCGCCGATTTCTGCACTAAAGCCGCTAAATGTAGGGCGGTTTGCATTCCATCCCCAGAAACTCCGTAATGATGGCAGAGAATATGACCGGATTGTTCACCCCCTAGCATGGCTCCAGTTTCCCACATTTGCGCCTGAACGTGCTGATCGCCCACGGCAGTCCGCAAGAATTGCCCCCCCAGTTTTTGCCAAGCGCGTTCAAAGCCTAAATTAGCCATCACCGTGGCTACTAATAACCCATCGGGTAGCTGTCCGGCTTCCAGGAGAGAACGACCCCAAAAATAGAGGATATAATCGCCATCTACTACTCTACCCTGACTATCCACGGCCAAGACTCGATCGGCATCGCCATCGAAGGCAAACCCTAAATCCGCTTGCTGATTAATCACCGCCGCCTGTAGGCTTTCTAAATGGGTAGAACCACAATTAACGTTAATGCGATCGCCATCAGCCCGATCGTGTAGGCAGATAACTTCCGCCCCCAAGGTTTGGAATACTAAAGGTGCTAGGTTAACGGCTGCCCCCCAAGCTAGATCTAAAACTATTTTTAATCCCGATAGGTTAATATCCTTCCCGACGGAATCAATCACAGCTTGATAGTATTTTTGGATTAATTCGGGACAAAAAGTCGCTTTTCCCCAATTTACTGGTTTATCTGCTAATTCTAAATTGCCTCTTAAACCCGCCTCTATCTGTGCCGCTAAACTGCCAGACAATTTTAAGCCGCTGCCGTCAAAAAATTTAATGCCGTTGTCCTCGGGAGGATTATGACTGGCAGAAATCATGATCCCACCCATCGCTTCGCTTTCTCTGGTTAAATAGGCGACGCAGGGAGTAGGACATAATCCCAGTTGCCAGACTTCTATTCCCGCCCAAGTTAACCCCGCAGTGATAGCATTGGCTAACATATCACTGGAATTACGCGAATCTTGACCGATAATTACTGGTTTGGTGACACCAGACTGATTTTTTAATACCTGTCCCGCCCAAAATCCGATTTGTAGCGCTAGGGGGGCAGTTAATAATTCTCCCACTTGGCCGCGAATTCCGTCCGTGCCAAACAGGGGTGATGGCGGTAATTCAATCAAACCCGCTAAGGATAACAGGGGATGCGATCGAGCTTTTTGCCCATTTTGATACGATAGAGAAGCTACCATGGCCGATTCTTTTCCTCACACGACACACTCAGAGAATAACATGATCACCGATTTTTTCAAATCAATGTTCCCAGTTGACCTTAATCCTCATCCCAGGGTTCCTTACATCTGGTGTGGGGTGTTGGGGAGACCACTTCGTGCGCGTTGCGGGGGGAGATGGGGAGAATAAATAAAAATAATCTCCTGACTCCTGAATCCTGTCTCGGAGTCTCCTGAATCCTGCCTCCCGCAGGAAGATTTTTGATTTTTGCCAGAGGTCTAATCATTTGTTAAGCTGAAACGGTAATCTTGACCCCCGAATGCCTGTGCTGATCAGTGTTGTCATCCCTACCTACAATCGCGAAGCAATTTTAAAAAAATGTTTAATCGCCCTAGAAAATCAGCGTTTAACCGATAATAAGGTGGAAAACTACGAAATAGTCCTTGTCGATGATGGCTCTACCGATGGGACGATCGCTTGGCTAGAAACTCAAAAGGCTAATTTACCCCATCTGCAACTGTGGCAACAGGATCACGGTGGGCCAGCGATCGCTAGAAATCTGGGGGTAGAAAAAGCCCGTGGTGATACGATTATTTTTATCGATAGCGATCTGGTAGTGACAGAAAATTTTTTGCAAGCCCACGCCGACGCTTTAACCGCCGGGGCAGCCAGTCTCGGCAGCGATCGCTTATTTACCTACGGCAATGTCATTAATACCTGTAACTTTGATCATCCCAGCAGTGAACCCTATAAAATCACCGATTTCTCCGCTGCCTATTTTGCTACGGGCAACGTGGCGATCGCTAAAAAATGGTTATTAGCAGCGGGATTATTCGACACCCAGTTTCAACTCTACGGTTGGGAAGATTTGGAATTAGGGGTGAGATTGAAGCAATTGGGACTAAAATTAATCAAATGTCCTGAAGCCGTCGGTTATCATTGGCATCCCCCCTTTAATCTCGCTCAAATTCCCAATCTCATCGATAAGGAAATTCAACGGGGACGAATGGGAGTGCTTTTTTATCAAAAACATCCCAGCTGGGAAGTGCGGATGATGATTCAAATGACTTGGATTCATCGACTGTTGTGGGGTTTACTTTCCCTAGGAGGAACCCTGAATGAACGCAGCCTCTCCCCACTGTTGCAGTGGTTAATCGATCGAGGTAAACCGCAATTAGCCCTAGAAATTGCCCGCATTTTTCTCAATTGGTACAACGTGCGCGGCGTTTATCAAGCCTATCAGGAAATGCAGCCTCAGTGAAATGTCTTCCCGAACACCGAACAGCACCGACAGCATTTTTCAAAAAGATGAGGTATAATAGGACTGGTCACAGTCTTTAGATGACCATTTAATGTTCTCTATTCCAGCGTTATCTAAAACCAGAAAATTTGTACCTCACCATTAAGATAAATGCTATCGAGGTCAACATTTCCAGATAAAAAACTGAATATTCTCTTTTTTTTTTCCGATAATTGCTGCCACAATCAAAAACAATCAGAATAGAGAGCAGGAGTTGCTAGGCCCAATTGCCGAAAATACAGACCTCGTTTGTCCCCTTGTTAATTATCTGGTGAAATTTGGCATACTTAGAAGTAATTTTTTTATTGGAGGAATCCCATAATGAATATCGTCGAGATTTTAATCGGGTTTGTCGGTGGAGGTGCGATCGGGGGTGGGGCTTTATATGCCCTCCAACAGGAAAAAATCAGGGAAGCACTACAAAAATATAAGGAGACTAAGGCGGCTTTAGGTCAAACCGAAGCGGAGTTAAAAGACAGCAAAGGACAGTTAAAGCTACTCGATGAGCGTTTACAAGAGGCCGCCAGCACAACTCCCGATCAAGCCATAGAAGTTGCCTATAAAACCCAAATTCAGCAACTTCAACAGGAATACGAAGCTAAAATCGAGGAACTGCACCAAAGCTATCAAAGTCAAATACAAGAGATTATAGAGGCGAAGCAAGGAGAAATGGAAGCCCTGCGTCAAAGTCAACAGGCGCAGATTCTAGAATTAGAAAATGGCTATCAGTCGCAAATTCAACAACTAGAACAGAGTTATCAAAGCCAACTGTTAGAACTACAAAACGCCCCCCCACCAGTGGTGGCGGAATCGCCCATTGAAGAAAATGATCACACCCCTCAAATCGTCGAGGATGATTTTCCCTTTGAAACAATGGTAGAAACGCCCGTTTCTGAAAGTGAAACGAGTAATTTCGATGATTTTGTAACTGAAGAAACCGTAGTATTAGAGCCAGAATTTACTCCTGAAATGCTGGTAGAAACGCCCGTTTCCGAACCAGAATTCGCTCCTGAAACGAGTCCTTTTGAGTATTTTGTAACTGAAGAAACCGTAGTATTAGAGCCAGAATTTACTCCTGAGCTGCTGGTAGAAACGCCAGTTTCCGAACCAGAATTCGCTCCTGAAACGAGTAATTTCGATGATTTTGTCACTGAAGAAACCGTAGTGTTAGAGCCAGAATTTACTCCTGAGCTGCTGGTAGAAACGCCCGTTTCCGAACCAGAATTTGCTCCTGAAACGAGTAATTTCGATGGTTTTGTAACTGAAGAAACCGTAGTATTAGAGCCAGAATTTGCTCCTGAGATGGAGGTGTTTGGCGGTTTTGAAACCCTAGAAGGACATCTGGAACTAGAACCAGAATTCGCCCCAGCAATGGAGACATTTGACGGTTTAAACGCTGGGGAAGAAACCCTAGTTTCTCCAGAAATGACCATAGTCGAAGATTCTGCCGTCATCGAAGAACAAGCGCTCTCTAACTTGGAGACATCCGCTGCTGAGATGGAATTTCTCAATGCTATACAATTAGAGGAAGAAACTAGAACGATCAGTAGTCTAGAAGAACTATTAGATAATGCCGATATTGCTGACAGCAATAGCTCCGAATTATTCGATCCTTTTACTGAAGAAACCCCTGAAGTTGAATCTAACGGCAAAAATGGTTCTTCTGTTCTGAGCAGCCAAGAAGAACTAGATTTCTTCAGTATGTGGGATGATAAAGAAATGGAAGATATAGAATCCCTGCCTTCTGACCAAGAACTGCCCCTTGATGATCTATTGAGCGATGATTTATTCTCGGATGGCGACAATAGCAAAACCACGAATCTAGAATCTCATCAGTAGGCAGATTGCCCGCTATGAAGGCAGAAGACAGAATTTCTTCACTACCCGATTTCTGGCTTCTGACTTTCTTACTTTTTCAGGTTTTCAGACATAAAAGTTAGGATACCAAATCCTTCCGGCAGACGATAAACTAACTGCAATTTTCCCTCTTTAGTAATCCCATATTGCTGCACACCTTTTAAAGCTGCTAAAAAACTCGCTTCCTGTTTCATCCAAGCTTCCGGACAAGCTTTCATGGTTGAAGCAATTTCCGACTGTACCGCCATATTATCTCCTTCCTTCTCGTAACGGGTGACATAGCGATTGCACCCCGATGAACCAGCTAAATTACCCCCAGTGAAAGCAGCACTGATTTCCGTACCTTCTACTAATTCCGTTCCCGTCCACTGGCTCAATTTCCAATTAGTTCCTTCTAGAGTTACAGTAGATGCGATCGCTTGTTGCCCCGTCAGCACAGATGCCACAGTGATTAATCCTAGAAAACTCGTCAGCTTCTGTCTCATGCTCTTAATTCCTGTCAATGATAGCCAGTTTCTATCCTAGCCAATCAGCCGGAAAACCTGCTTCACTTCCATAAGAATATGGCCTAAACGGTTTTTGCCGCTACCATCAGCACCACAGCCCCAATAATAATCGATCGCCGAATTTTCCACTAATAAACTGTTGCCTGTGCCTAGCATAATTTGGCGAATATTGCTAGGAATTGTAAACTTTCTTAATACACCTCGATACATGATTTCCTCTTTGATATTTTCCCAATCGGGACGCAAGGGATAAAAATTAGTGCGCCCCATAGTTGCCGCTTGCCGGGGATTTGCAGCCAGTCGAATCGCTTCTGAATAGGGATGTTGAGGAAAATTTTGTGCTTGAAAATAATGTTCGCTGGTGGGACACCAAACACCCTCTTAAATCGAAACCGTGGCCAGAAAAATTAGAAAAACAACCATAGGGTTTCTCGCTAGTGCTATAAAAGTAAATAGTCATTTCGAGCGCTTACCCGTCCTAACTATGCCACGCACTCAACGTAACGATAATTTTATAGATAAATCTTTTACCGTCATGGCGGATATCATTTTAAAGATACTGCCCGCCAATAAAAAAGCCAAGGAGGCTTTTGTTTATTATCGCGATGGGATGTCTGCCCAGGCTGATGGTGAATACGCCGAAGCCCTCGATAATTACTATGAAGCTTTAACATTAGAAGAAGACCCTAACGATCGCAGTTATATCCTCTACAATATCGGTATTATCCACGCTAGTAACGGCGAGCATGAAAAGGCTCTAGAATACTACGAAGAAGCTATCCAACTTAATCCCAGAATGCCCTCCGCCTTGAATAATATCGCCGTTATTTACCATTTTCAAGGGGAAAAAGCCAGAGAAGACGGTCAACAGGCCGAAGCAGAAGCACTCTACGACAAAGCGGCAGAATACTGGAAACAAGCCATCCGATTAGCCCCCAACAACTACATTGAAGCCCAAAACTGGCTGAAAATCACCGGGCGATCGGAAATTGATGTTTTCTTCTAAATTGAGAAGTCAGGAGTTAGGAGACAGGAGATTATTTTTTTTATTCTCCCCACACCCCACACCCCACACCCCACACCCCACTTCTCCACACCCCACACCCCACACCCCATTTCCCCCATGATCGATCGAGCTACAGTTGAAAAAATCGCCCATTTAGCCCGTTTAGAGATTAATAGCAGCGAAGAAGAACAGTTTGCGCTGCAATTAAGCGGAATACTCGATTATTTCGAGCAGTTAACAGAATTAGATACGGAAAATGTGCCACCCACCACGCGAGCGATCGAAATTCAAAATATTACTCGCACCGATAGTAATAGACTTTATCCTGATCACGAGGTCTTAGTGCAGGAATCGCCAGCCCCAGAAGGGGATTATTTCCGCGTTCCCCGTATTCTCAACAGCGACGAAGAGTAAATCAGTGATCACTGTTTACTGATCACTGATTTAGATGCCATCCAGGGTTTTTGCTGCTATCTTGGACTAAGATCAAACCTAGCAATGGAGACACAATATAATGATCGCATCCCAAGATGTGGCACCATTTCAGCTTATTTCGACCGTAGAATCGGCAGCAACAGAATTTAGGCCCTGGGGTTCCTTCACCACCCTAGAAGAAGGTCCCGGTTATAAAATCAAGCGAATTGAAGTGGATCCGGGTCATCGTCTCAGTTTACAGATGCACTACCATCGCAGTGAACACTGGATTGTGGTTTCGGGGACGGCAAAAGTCACCTGTGGAGATAACGAGGAAATTCTCGGAGCCAATCAGTCCACCTATGTGCCACAGTGTACCGCTCATCGTCTGGAAAACCCCGGAGTGATCAAATTGGTGTTAATTGAAGTGCAAAATGGGGAGTATTTAGGAGAGGATGATATAGTCCGTTTTCAGGATGACTATGCTCGTCATCAGAGCTAAGAATGCTTTTTTAGGGAGATAGAAGGGCAAGAAACTATATTTTCGCCCAAAAAACCTTTTTAGGTTATTCTGCCTGACTGTCTTCCCTGCCCTCAAAACTTGTCAAGTTATAGAAAATTTTCCTTTTCCGGCCAGGTAGCGGTTTTCCTCATGGGAGGTAAAGGCGCAGGGATAGGTATTTATTTTGATCCTGTGGTGAGCAAAGAACGGGTAAAATCTACAGAAAAATAAACTTCCCCTAGACCCTGTGTGGGCAGCTTGAGGAAAGCTGGACTAGGGGAAATGATTTATTCCTTTGCTGGATTAACTTCAGCATATAACTCTCATTTGTCAGGACTATAACAGCCGGATGTCAATTCTGTGACAAAGAAAAGCCGATCAGGAGTCGGGCAAGAGGCAAGGGGCAATGATTTATGTAGGAGGGAGTGAGAAAACGGCTTAATCTTGTTGATAAATGCGGCAAAAAAACCAAGAAAGTTTGCAAAAAATAAACTATATGTACATTGGTTAATATATATAGAATAAAATCTATTAACTATAGATAGTATTTCCTTTAATAAATAGAGTAATCATGGGTATAATAAGAGCAATCCTTAAAGAAGATGAAGGTATCCGATGGGTAATATTGTCGGGATAGATTTGGGTACAACAAATTCCGTGGCGGCATTCAAATTTGCGGGGGTGGAGGTAGTGACCGCTGCAGATAACTCGCCTCCAGAGAGAAAATTAACCCGATCGATCGTCTCCCTAGCCGGAGAGGGGCTGCTCGTTGGAGAAGAAGCCTACAGACAGATCAGGGCGACCCCAGAAAACGTAATCATGTCGATCAAGCGTTTGATGGGTAGAAGTTTTAGCGATACTACCGTTCAGGAACAAATAGCCCGTTTAAGCTATAAAGTCACTCGCTCGAGCGGGGGTACGGAGGATAGTCTATCGGTATGGTTAGGGGGCAAGGAATACGAACCGGAAGACATATCGGCCGAGATTTTAAAAAAAGTAGTAGCTAATGCCCAGAATTATCAGGCGGCTAACGGCCAGAAAAGCCGGATACAGGAAGCTGTGATCACTATTCCCGCCTATTTTAACGATAAACAGCGTTACGCCACCCAGATGGCGGCAAAACGGGCAGGTATCATCCCCCGGGAGTTGCTCTCGGAACCAGCCGCGGCGGCAATTTCCTACGGTTATAAACCGGATTCGGAGGAGGTAAAAACCATACTGGTGTACGATTTCGGTGGCGGGACATTCGATTCTTCTTTAATCACCACCGCCGGAAATCAATTTATAGAATCGGGGAAAGCTGGGGATCTCTGGTTAGGGGGAGATGACATAGATGCACAGTTAATGCAATTTGTCAAGGAAAAAGTGGCACAAGAAGAAGATCTAGAGGATGTGGACGCTCTGATCGCCGCGATGGCCCATCATCAAAGGGTAAGATTTTTAGGGGATTTCAAGAGTGCCGTAGAGAGAGCAAAGATAGATTTAAGTAGTGCTGAAAGTGCCACCATTATCCCGGCAACCCCGCTGATCGATGAGATAGGTATGGCGATCCACATTAACGTGACGATTAAGAGGAGTGAATTTGAAGAGATAATCCGGCCTCTAGTGGAGACAACGATCGCCATCTGTCAAGAAGCGATCCGGTATTCCGACTATCCCGAAGATCTGATCGATGTGGTGTTATTGGTGGGGGGTTCCTCCCAGATTCCTTTCGTGCAAGAGGAAGTTAAAAAAGTTTTCGGTTCCGAGAAGGTGGTAGTTCACCGACGGCCGATGTATGCAGTAGCAGAGGGAGCAGCGATCGTGGCTGCTGGTTTAACAGAGAAGGTGATGACAGTATCCCGTGATTACTGTATCCATTTGGCCGACGGCAGCCAAGAGCCGATCATCAGACAGGGGGATATATTACCCGTTAAAACCACCTGCACTTTTAAAACCGAAGCGGATGATCAGAGTCTGATCCATTTTAAATTTTATAGTCCCGATCGGGTGCGTGAAAAAAGCACCGGGGAAAAATGCGACGAGAAAATCGGCGAAATGTGGTTAGCCCTCGATCGACCCTATCCGAAGGGTACAGAAATATTAGTAGCCGTTTCCCTAGACGAACAGAATAATTCTCTATCGATGGTGGCAAGTTTAAAAAATGACCCCTCGCTGAAAGTGAGTTCCGATTTTTCCCGTGGCGGTGAGGACGAGGATATCTCGCGACAGGTAGAAGAAAGTATCGAGGAGATGAACAGTAAGGAGTTATTAACCACGGTTGGGGCCAAATACGTCTATCAAATAGCTGGGGAAATAGTGCGGGCGGCCAATCAAATCCGCGGAGAGGATGGAAAATCGCGGCAAGATCGGGTCAAGGTGGCCCGGGAAAAATTACGGGAATTAAAAACTTACTCCTGCGAGGATAGTAGTCAGGGTCAAATCCTGATCTCCGAGTTCGACTTCGTTTTAAAATACTGTCAGATTCTGGTTCCGGAAGAACAACAGGCACGCATCGAGCAACTGATCGAAGATTTAAATAAAGCTATCAATAATAGTAATCTTTCGGCTATACAGCGATTAAACGAAACAGCACTACAGGAGAGGAAAAATTTCCCCGAATTGTTGCTGCTGCTGCTATTGTGTCGTACGGTCATCACCCGTACTGGAGTGGTAAATCAAGCCAGCGCCGATAGTATGGCGAGAAAATTCGGTGCGGTGATCACCGCTTTGCAAGCGGGGGATCAAGAAACGGCGGAACGAGAATTACAGCGATTATTACCAGAAGTTCGTCAGAATTGCGAGATCGAATTACCCACAGGCAATGTGGCCACTGGATTAACCCGATTTTAATTATGAGTAAAATTAATTGTCCCGTTTGTCAACGATCGAACGTGGAGGGGAGTGTTTGCCCCAATTGCGAGACGGATTTATCCTCTCTACGTCTTTTAATGGAACTATCCCCCGTTGTCGATAATCCGACTGCAACTAACCGCCGCGGCTTATTACTGGGATTGGCTCTTTTACTGTTAATTTCGGGGATTTTTCTGGGTGCTATCGCTTCTAATCTATTCCCCCGTTCCCTACTCCCTGTCACCGAATCTAGTCCCGTTATCCCTCCTGTTGGGGAACTGATCCCGCCATCGAAGCAGCTGACTAAAACTGTCTGCGTGGATGGGTTTAACTATCGGGTTCGATCGGGTGATTCCCTATCTCGTATCGCTCAACGTTTTTACGGGAATGAGTCTCTATTATCTCCCATACTTGAGGCTAATCCCTTTTTGCTAGATCGGCCCGATTCTCTCGATGTCGGTGAAAAGTTATTTATTCCCAACTCCGATAAATCCTGTTAATTTTACCCCGTAGGAATATTATGTTAGTTTTCTTGGGCTATGCTATTGGATTTGTTTTAGCTTTTTTTCTCGCCATTAGTTTAAAGGCTGTTTTTTTAGGGTTTCCTCCTAATAAGGACAATAACTATTCGTCAAGACAATTAGAAATATTAACTGGCTTGGGTGGCGGAATTGTCATTATATTTATCCTCTTTGTCCTCAAAAATTGGCTGGCTTTAGATCAGAATTTTATCAATTATTTTTCTATCACTACATTTGTTTTGATTTTATTCGTTTTTTATAGAGGAATAGAACAAATAAAAAAAAGCAGAGAACTAGCCTATCAAGGGAGAAAATTACAGGCTGATGATACGGGAAACCCTTTCGAGATAGGCAAGTTATCGGAGGCTTTAAAATTCTACCAAGAGGCTAACAAATTAATTAATAATCCCAAGTTAAGATCTGTAGAAAAAAATATTGAAAAAGAATTAGAAAGAAGAAAAGAATTTTTAGATTTTTTTAAACAGGGTAAGGAGTTGGGAAATCGGGGATATTTTAAGAAGGCTTTAGAGGTACTGGAAAGGGCACAAGCTCTTTATTCCCATCACCGAATCGGTTTAGAAATTCAGAAATGTAAATTAGAGGTAGAAAAAGAAAATATCTGTCAAGTAAGACTGAAAAAAGCTCAGGAATTGGCCCGACAGGGAGAACTAAAACAATCGAGAGAGTTAATAAATCAGACCCTAGCAGATTTCCAGCGACTGGACGTTAAAAACCTATTAACTAAGGTAGAACAGATAACGATCGCCTTCAATTATTTTGAACAGGGAGTGGCTGGCGAAAAAAACGGCGATCTAAACAAGGCGATAGATAACTATCGAAAAGCCCTACTTATAACACCGGAATTAATCGATATAAATCGGCGATTAGGCATAACCAATATTAAAGCGGGGAACTATCGGGAGGGAATAGAACAATTAGAGGGAATCGAAGATACGGAATCGATCTACTTCCGGGGTTACGGTTATGCGAGATTACAGGAATGGAGGAAAGCGCGTCGGGAATGGAAAAAGATTGATCGACCAGAAATTCAAGAACAGATAGATCTACTCACCCGATATAGCCAAAGGGAAAAATTAACCCTACAGAAAGAAATACAGGAACTAATTCAAGAAGAAAACCTAGAATTAGCCCGATCGAAAAGCGAGGTATTTTTACAAAAATTCGGTGATGATCCTCAAGTTATCTATAATTTATATAGTCATATTCTTCCCAGAATAGACCAGCAATTATGGCGATCTAAGGATCGAGAAAAAATCGTTATCAACGCTGAGAGGGAATGGGAAAAAAAACGCAATCTGGAATCATTGCACAATTTGGCAATCGCCCTTTATTATCGATCAGTGGAAAATCCCGCTACCCTAGAGAAATTAATACCCGTCTGGTTATCCGCTACGGCGAATTTAAATCTCAACACCAGTATCAGGAATATCGTTTGGAAAGTTATCGATGACGTTGATATACGGGACTTAGAGGCACAATTAACCCGAATACTTGAGGCGCTGATCGATCGAACCAAAGAAGACCTAAATTACTACCTGCAACTTCGTGATCTTTACCGTCGCGATACTGTCGCCCTAGGGTTATTACGGGATAATCCAAAGCAGGGAATCCATATCAACGGGTTAACCATCCTACCCGGGTTGTATCGGACTCACCCCGATAGAAATACTGTTAAACTGCCCGATCAATTCTGGGCGACTCTCTATACTCGTTGGGGGGAATCTGTGGCTGCCTGTTTGCAGGGGGATCGGGTTCGCGGGGTGGCGTTAAAACCCCTAACCTGCCAATCTACTCTCGAACAAATAGCTAATACTTTTGTATCATTCTATCAAGGTTGTCATTATCTACAACAGAAACAGTGGCAAAAAGCCGAGAATCCTTTAAAAGAGGCGAAAACAGCCCTTAAAAATCACCCAGAATGGATTGAGGAGATCGATCGACTTTACCTAGAATTACAGGAGGAGATTGAGGGTTTCGAGAATCTATTAAGGATGAATAGAAATTGGTACGAGTTAGTACAAACCCCTAACTCGAAAATGTATTACGTCCGAGATCAAGCCTTGGAGATAGTCGGGAGATTGGATGAGCAAAAGATAGACGAGTCTAAAGCTTTAAGCGAACTGGAGAAATTAAAACAGATAGATTACAATCATGCCACACTCAATGAATTGATCGAGGAGATTATTTTTAGAAAAGACGCAAGGGAGGTAAGGCGATTGATGGATCGCAATCAATTTTACGAGGCGATCGAAAAGGCGAAACGATCGAGATCGCAAAAACTCCGTCACATCACAGCCCAACTCTGTCTCACTCTTTTACTAGAAAATTCTCAAAAATTTCCCCCAGAATTACTGATAGAACTTGTTAGATTTGCTTACGAATTATGCCCCGAAGATCCAGAGTTTCGAGAAGTATATCAACTATTTAATCTTATTTAATAGGAGTTAGATGAATGTACGATAATTTAGATAGTAATCCTTACGATATTCTAGAAATTTCCCCCGCCGCTTCCACTGCCGAAATCACTAAAGCTTTTGGTCTGGCTATGAAACGACGTAGCTATTCTATGGATAGTATAGCTAAAGCGCGTAAGATATTAATGAATCCTCAAGATAGGATGGTGGCCGATTATTTACGTCCTCATCTCCCTCTCGTTCAACGCTTGAAAAACATCTCTGTCTCGGAATTGTCTAAACCTTTACCATCTTTAGAAATCTTAAATAGCATGGATGATATTAATAATTACGATCAAGACGACTTAAAAAAAGTCGCTGGTGAACTGGCTTCATCGATACTAAAAGACCTGAATTTTGGGGAGGAATAAGGATGAATAATTACAAAATTAGCCAAGAAAATAAAAATAAATTATTAAGCCAAATAACAAATTTATTCAAAGAGGAGGCAAATTTAAAACAAGCTTTACGGCAGCAAGGAGAGAACAATCGATCGGAACAAGAACAGATTTTTTTAGAACTATTAGAGGTGTTTGATACCCTCGAATCGTTATTAGGTTTTTTAGAAGATCGACCCGAACCAGATGAGCGAGTCTGGAAAAGATTACCGAAATCTTTAAAAACTGTACAGACAAAATTATTAAGTATTCTAGAAAAACGTCAGGTACTGAAAATAGAACTGTCCGCTGATCAGCCAGATTTTACTATCTGTCAGGTGGTCGAGCGAGAAATACGCCAGGATTTGGCAGAACAGACGATCACAAAAATAGTCAGGCAGGGATTTACCATCGAGGATAAATTACTCAGACCGATGGAGGTTATTACGTCTAAACAAGAATAGATAACCCCTTGCCACTTCCCACTCCCAACTGTGGCACCCTGGCACTCCCGTCCACCTATTTCCTGAGAAATCTAGAGGTAATTGTAAATATTTGTTACAAAAAGACGAGGAAAAATCTGACGGCAGGTAGACAAGAAAAGATTATCGACGGGGATCAAGGATTTCAGCAGGCAATTCCATTGGGGATCAAGAGAAACCGATTGTAAACTTTTCGATCCCTCTGACCGATTCTTGTAATAGTTCGATACACATAACATAGATAATCAGCGATGATTGTAAATTTATATTGCGAATAGCTCATCTTCTTCGGTGTTTTCCCTATACTGGTTCTCATCAACTTTGAGCCGACGTGCAGAAAAGTTAGACCACCAAGTTTGTAAGAGGTCAGGAAGATGCAATTAACCGCAAGAAATAATTGGGGCTACGTTTCTTTAGCAATGCTAAAAAGCTTTCTCCTCTGGAGTTTCGTCCTCACTGTCTGTTTATTAGTAGTGGGATTTCCTTTAGTAGTATTAATGATGACAGTGGGATCATTGTCTGCGATTATCTTACAGTCAGTTTTACCGATTAGTTCCGTGCTTTTAGTTGCGGGGATGATTATTGGTATCAATATTTTAGCTATCCTAATTAGTGCCGCTTTATTAACAGCAAAAGGTGTTCATCCCCACGAAGTTAGCTGGTTACACTGGTTACACGGTGAGGTAAAAACCTCTCATCAAGCTGTTTATGCTTCTTGCCCCTTAACTTGCGGGGTAGTTCATTAAATTAATTTGATTTTCTTACATTTATTCAAGTTTTCCACTGCTTTATCAGTGGGCTATACACAATCCAAGCTAGTGCAACCCGGGTTACCCGGGTTTTTTCCTCGTTATGCAGCCAGCCCTATTTAGTTAGGGATATTCTCCACAAAATGTTACACTAAATGTTGAACCTTGATTATTAACTGGTACTTAAAGGCCAAAATTAGCTGTGAACGGCCATATATCGCCAGATTTAAACCTAAAAGTACATACTATGATGAGTGCAGAACCAGATAACTCAGCAATTTTCGACGAAAACCAAGAATCCTTTCCTAATTCCCCCGAATCCCTGGCACCCGAATCAGAAGCGAGCGTCACCGATGAGGCCGAAACGGTGACGGACGAAATCCCTGACAGCGACGAATTTTCTCTTCTGAGTGCGATGACTATCGATCTACAAGAGGAAATTGACACTCTCAAGCAGCAGTTAGAGGAGCAAACCCAACAGGTTGATGCCTATAAGAAACGCTATATCAGTCTAGCAGCCGAGTTCGACAATTTTCGCAAACGCACAGGCAAAGAAAAAGAGGAACTGGAAACAAAAATCAAGGGCAAAACCCTGATGGAAATTCTTGGGGTGGTGGATAATTTTGAGCGCGCCCGTACTCAAATTAAACCGGCTAATGATGGCGAAACGGCTATTCACAGGAGTTACCAAGGGGTCTATAAAATCTTAGTAGAGAGTCTCAAGCGTTTAGGCGTTTCCCCCATGCGTCCGGAAGGTCAACCCTTTGATCCCACCTACCACGAAGCGATGATGCGGGAATACACTGATGAATATCCCGAAGGCACGGTGGTGGAGCAGTTAGTGCGAGGATACACTCTCGGAGAACAGGTTTTGCGTCATGCTTTGGTAAAAGTGACCGCCCCCAAAGAGACGGATCCTAACGCCGAACAGTCAGAAGCGACTGCCATTTCATTAGAGGAATCGGTCTAACACCTCCACATCAAAAAGTGTTGAGATATTTTGGAATAGGGGATATGTGTTTCCTCCCTATCCCCTATTCCCACTGAAAGACTTTTCCTCGCTTTTATCTTTTAATTAAAAATGCTTCTATACCCAAGGCTTTTGCCCCTTGGTAGTCCTCTTTTTTACTATCGCCAATATGCCAAGCTTGTGCAGGAGGACAATCATGTTTTTGCAGGGCAATTTGAAAAATTTCAGCATCGGGTTTAGCTGCTCCTACCTGAGAAGAAATCGTGATCGATCGAAAAAAATATTCTAAGCCTAATTCGGCCAAAACTTGGTAGATACGACTATCAAAATTAGAAATAATGCCCAACTCGATCCCCTGAATCTGCCAGAGTCTTAAAGCGGGAATGACATCCTCGTACAGCACCCAAGGCTCGGCCGTGGCAAAATGACGGTAAAGTTCGCCAAAAAAAGCCTCAAAATCGGGAAATCGTTCCAGATAACCTAAATTATCAAAAACTGCCCCAGTCAGCGATCGCCACCAGCGATACTCTAACTCAGGAATTTGTGCTGGTTCAACCTCAGGAAAAGCTAGGGGGGGAGAAGTGGGGAAAATAGCCGAGAAAGACTGTTCTAGACTCTCGGCCGCCACCTCTACCCCAAAATCCGCCGCTATTTGGCTATAAATTGCTCCGACACTGCCTTTTACTCCAAAAAGAGTACCCACAGCATCGAGAAAAATAACTTGCGGTTGCTGCATGAGAGTTTTGTCTATAAAGGTCGAACTGAGGTTTTTAGGGTCGGTCCTTTGGGAGGCCTAACACACCTAACCATTGCTTATTTTAAAGGATTATGGCGTAAATTCTCGGATCACTTGCCAAACCCTTAATATCTCTGCCACCGTCCATGCTTGGGCAAAAGCTCCCCTAGGAGTAAAAGGGGCATTACCATCAAAAATTTCACTTAAATTACCGATACAGCTATCCCGAAGATGATCGATCATCGGTGTTAAAAAACTCTCCGCTAGGATCGGATCGCGATAGACTTTTAGATGGGCTTCGATAAATGCCCCTAATAACCATCCCCAGACTGTCCCCTGATGGTAGGCACTATCTCTTTTTAAGCGATCGCCACTGTAAACGCCACGGTAATCAGGATGATCGGCATCCAGCGATCGCAAACCGCGAGGAGTCAAAAGTTTGACAGTACAAATATCGACAATAGCCTTTTTCTGTGGGAAATTTAATAATTCCCCCACCGACAAAGACAGGGCAAAAAGTTGATTCGGTCGTAAACTGGCATTATTGCCCTTGTCCGTATCTAAAACATCGTAACAATACCCCAGAGAATCGTCCCAGAAGCGAGAAAACCCTTTTAAGGTCATTTCTCTCATTTTTTCGTAATCAGTGGCATCCATGCCCAAATACTGGGCAAATTGAACCATAATTTTTAGGGCATTGAACCAAAGAGCATTAATTTCTACGGGTTTGCCGATGCGGGGAGTAATCACCAGATTATCAACTTTGGCATCCATCCAAGTTAACTGTACTCCCGCTTCACCGGCATAGATCAAACCATCGTCATCTAGGTGAATATTGTAGCGAGTACCGCGACGAAACCAAGCGATCACTTCCGTTAAAGCGGGATAAATAGTTTTGAGAAACTCAAAATCTTGGCTTTGGTTAAAATAGGAGCGAATGGCTTCAAAATACCACAGAATAGCATCGACAGCGTTATATTCGGGCATTTCTCCGCCATCGGGGAGCAAATTCGGCAATAAACCCCGGTCTAGATAACGGGAAAAAGTTAGTAAAATCTGACGTGCGATCGCAGGTCGGCCTGTAGTCAAAGTTAATCCTCTTAGGGAGATCATCGTATCGCGACCCCAATCACCAAACCAAGGATAACCGGCGATTATCGTTTTGCCCTCTGGTTCATCGGGGAGAGGACGACTAACGATAAACTGGTCAGCTGCCAGGGTAAGTTGTTGAATCCATCGGGGCTGCTGGGGATTAATCAGACTATTTTCGTAGCGATAGCGAGACTCTAGAGAAGATTGACCGTCTAAATTCGGATCGGGACGGGTACTAGCGGCAATTGTCACCGATTCTCCCACTTTGAGAGTAGCCGCAAAACTAGCCCCATGGAGATGATTTTCCCGATCGATTAAACCACGATAACGTTCCAAGGACAAATCAAAGCGATAATACCAGATATGAGCGGGAAAAACCTGTCCCTGACTGGTTAATAGATAAAAAGGTACAGCATTGTCATAGGCAATCACTCTTACTCCTTTTTCCACGGGACTAATAGCCATTTGCCAGTTAAAACCCTGGGTATTGCCGTGAAAATCACGATAATTGACAAAAGCAGTCAGATTAAGAGTTAGGGGAGAATTGCCGCGAAGGTAGGTATAGCGAGTATAGGTGGTATTTTCTCCCTGTTCCATCCAAAGGCGCTTTTCTAGTAAGGCATCCCCACAGATAAAAGTCCAGACGGGAATTGTGCCTTCCAGATGAAAACTTTCGATGTTAATATAGCCTTGTGGTTCGATCGCACCACCTAACCAGCGATTGCTGGCCAAATGATAAAGTTTCTGGTTATATTGTATCGATTCATCGATTTTAGTCACAAGCAGCGTTCTTTTCGTCGGTGGAGCCAAAGCCGCGATCAAAAGGCCATGATAACAGCGAGTCAGCAATCCGGCCACAGTTCCCGCAGCAAAACCACCAATACCATTAGTGACTAACCATTCGCGCTTTTCAGCCACCGACAGACAATTACAGATATCTCGACCGAAACGGAGCTTGACCATGAGCTTCCCAATTCCTAGTAATTTTGTTATAATAGAAAATTGTGTCTTTATATCTATAGACTAACTCTATCTTAAGGAGAAAAATCAGCAGTGAGTAAACGTACTTTAGAAGGAACCACGCGCAAACAAAAGCGCACTTCCGGATTTAGAGCGAGAATGCGTAGCGTCAACGGACGCAAAGTAATTAAAGCTCGTCGGAAAAGAGGGCGCTATCGTTTAAGTGTTTAGGTTATTCTGGGAACCGACTAACTTTCGTGGGACTAGCCCAAATTCATCGCTTAAAGCATCGACAGGATTTTCAAGCTGTCTATGGAACAGGGAAGCGTTATCACGGTTCCCACTTAACCTTAATTAGTTTAGAGGATTCTTGCCCAGATTCCCCCGGCCCCAGTCGTTTTGGTATCTCGATTAGCAAGAAAGTTAGTAAAAAAGCGGTGGTTCGTAATCGACTAAAAAGGCAAATACGAGCGGTAATTCGGCAGTTATTGCCAGAAATAGCAGCAGGATGGCGAGGGATAATCATTATCCGTCCCGAGGCGATCGAGTGCAATTATGAACATTTTTTGCGAGAATTAAAGCAGTTGTTAGTGAAGGCCAATATAATTCATGGGCATTAAAGAAGAAACTTTTTATGAAGGCGGTCCGCACATCGGCGACCTAATCATCAATATACTGCTAGGATTTACAGTGATTTGTTTACCTTTAACCGTTGGGGCAGTGGTGCGGGCAATCTGGTTAAGATATAAGATAACCGATCGGCGGATTTCGATCACCGGGGGTTGGATGGGACGCGATCGCACGGATATTATCTATTCAGAAGTGGCAAAAGTAGCGAAAATGCCCAGAGGAATTGGTCTTTGGGGGGATATTGTCGTAACTCTCAAGGATAGAAGTCGTTTAGAAATGCGCGCGATGCCGAAATTCCGGGAAATTCACGACTACATTGCCGAAAGAGTCGCCGATAAAACCGGTCGTCCCCTAGAATCGATCATCAGTCAATAAAACAAAATAATCGATCGCCGAGATTCGATAAATTAGATTTGTTACAAGTGAACCCCCATTCAACGAGAAGGCATAGATTAAAGCCATGGATTTTGGAGTCGGATTTATTTCCACAAATATCATGTTGCCAATCCTAGATTTTTTCTTTCGGATTGTGCATAGTTACGGTTTCGCCATCATTGCTTTAACGCTGGTGGTCAGATTTGCCGTCTTTCCCCTCAGCGCCGGCCAGATTCGCAATATGAGAAAAATGCGAATCACTCAACCCTTGATGAAGGAAAGACAGGCAGAAATTCAACAACGCTACAAAAATGACCCGCAAAAACAACAGGAGGAAATGGGCAAATTAATGCAGGAGTTGGGCAATCCCCTAGCCGGTTGTTTACCCCTGTTATTACAAATGCCGATTCTTTTGGCTTTATTTGCGACGCTGCGGGGTTCCCCTTTCTCGGATATTAACTACACCGTCGATTTACAGGTGCTGCCGGCCGAACAAATCGCCCTCGTCCAGCGCCAACCCTATGCCACCAAACCCCAAAACGTCTATATTGACGAGTCTCTCCACTATCCCATCACCGCTTTTTTACCCCAAGGCAATAAAATCGCCCCAGGAGAACAGGTAAACATCGACCTGCAAAACGACCAGGGCAAGTCTTTAAGCCAATTAGCGACGGAAGTACCCGAAAATAACCTAAAACCCACCTACGAGGTGGTTAAAGGTCAAGAACTGGTGCAAGTTAATCAAGACGGGTCTATCGTCGCTTTAGCCCCCGGAGATGCCAGTATTAAAGTTATCGTGCCAGGGATTGCCGCTAATACGGGTTTTCTCTTTATTGAGGCCTTGGGAAGAATTGGGGCCACCGGTGCCAATGGTGAAATTCACTGGGATATTTTGGCGATGGTGATCGCTTTCGGTATTAGTATCTATGTTAACCAAGAGTTATCCGGTGCCGGCGCGCCTTCGGGGGGGGCAGCCCAACAACAGCAAACGGTGAATAAAATCACCCCGATAATTTTTAGTATGATGTTCCTGTTTTTTCCCTTACCGGCGGGGGTATTGATGTATATCTTAACCGCGAACATCTTCCAAACTATTCAAACGGTGATTTTAATGCGGGAACCGTTACCGGAAAACCTGCAAAAATTGGTAGCGGAACAGGAAAAAACGGAAAAATCCCGCGATGCCCTCCCCTTTGAAAAACGTTCTAGCAAGAAAAAGGAAAAAACATCGTAATGAGTATATGGGAGCAAAATAGCGAGAAAGCTAAACAATGGCTGGAAAAACTGCTAAAGTTGATGGCCATGCCCACAGATGTCCAGATTGGTGTGCAGGAATTGGGAACTGGACCTTCCTCCTGTTGGTTAATTATTGATAGTAGTCAATTGAGTCCCCAACAAGTGGAACTCCTCCTCGCTAACAAGGGTGAGGGACTAGATGCGATTCAATCCCTGGCTAATACGATTCTAAATATTGGTGTCGAGTCGGCAGAACACCAGTTCTATATTGTCGAAATCAACGGCTATCGTCAACAAAGACAGGCAGAACTTTTCGATTGGGTGAATCAAGCGGCGACGCAAGTGCGGCAAACAGGACAGGAAATAGAATTAAAAGCCCTATCTTCGGCAGAACGTCGCCAAATTCATGCCTTTTTTCAGGAAGAAAACGATTTAACCACGGAAAGTCGCGGCGTGGAACCCGATCGCCGGTTAGTAATTCGTTTAAAATAAGATCAAAGGGTGGGCTAAAACCTGCCCTCTTTTTTATTTTAGCCAGATATCTCCTGTCTCGGAGTCTCCTCACCCAACGGAAGATTTTTGATTTTTGCAGGAGATTTAATAACTTAACTTCAGAGCATTTACAGGTACATCATCCCAAGATTCTACGGTTCTTAAAACTGCTATCCACCCCGCTTGTTTTTGTTCGTCCGTAAGACTGGTTAACCAACTTTGATGACAATCTTTTGCCGCTTGTTCATCTTGACAGGCAATACAAGCTTGTACTAAACCACAGGGGTCAATCTGTTCATTTACCCAAATAATCATAGTTAATAGCCCTACTTAA
Organism: Microcystis aeruginosa NIES-4325; assembly: GCF_008974145.1. Lineage (GTDB taxonomy): Bacteria > Cyanobacteriota > Cyanobacteriia > Cyanobacteriales > Microcystaceae > Microcystis > Microcystis aeruginosa_G. Next base: position 35,174 of record NZ_BJKP01000007.1, read on the forward strand.
CTTTATTATTATAATCCATCGATCGCCCACAGAGAAACTTTTGATATTGATAACCTGTTACATAATTGGAGGATAACTCTGAAGGTTGACAGTCCGATAAATCTATTGAAGAATGGAAATTAATTAACCATAATTCAAAAGGGGGAGAAGATGACAGATTAAAATTTGGCTTTTGTTCTGGGTTAACTAAGAGAAACTTAGGGTTTTTGTTGGGAAATTTTTGGTTAAATTCCCAAGCAATTCCCATCATTTCTCCCACCTGGACCAAACTCCTATAGCTGGTGGCAATTACTAACGGATAACGGCCACTATTTTCGATAGTGGTGACTAATTTATCTGGCCGATAATACTTACGATAGCCTAAATTAAAAGTCACACTTAGGGAACTAACTAAAGCCATGATAAGGACAATAATTACTATTCTTTTCTGCTGCCTATGCCAACAATTGTCTAATAGAATTGCTAGAATTAAAATTACCGAGGGAAAGTAAACAAAACTATATCTAGCTCCCCGGGTAATATCGATTGAGAGCAGATAGGTGATGACAAAAAAAATGGCAATTGAACTGAGAAAAAATGCCGAGAGAATGCCTAATTCGGGTTTATAGGAGTCTAACCATGCTGTTTTAAATTGTGGGATAATCCAGAGAAAAAACCCGATCATTATTGCCCCAGAAATCAAGATAATTATTAAAGATTCTGATTCAACAGGGAGCAGGGAAAGCATAGTAATTAATGTTCCCAGCAATTGAAAAAAGGGGCTAATTACGGCTAAAAAACTATCATTATCTCTCTGAATCCAACCAGTCATCTGATTGCCATAATCTTTGGGAACAAAGGTGATAAACCAAATAATAATAAAGCTCAAGTTACCTAAAAAAACTGAACTTAAACGCCACCAATTAGTTATCCAAAAGTTTTTTTGTTTGATTTGATTGAATAAAATCAATAACAAAGTTATCCCTTCTGCTAGGATAGTTAAACTAAAAAAATAGTGGACTAATAACCCTAGACAGTTGACAATTAACCAGAAAAAAACCAAAGTAGGGGATATTCTCTGACGGTGGATAATTTTACCGCTTGCCCTCAGAAAACAGCCTAAAGATATGAGGACAAATACAACCGCTAAAGTATAATGACGCGCTTCTTGGGAGATAAACACCCCGTAGGGAGAAACCGCCATTAAAATTGCCGACAGAAAAGCGATCGAGCCAGATTTAAAGACCAATTTACTGATAAAATAAATTAGAGGAATCGAAATAACTCCCCAAAACACTGCCAGCGATCGCATTCCTGCTAAAGATACATATTCTCCCCGATCAAAGAATAATTTATTCCAGAGATAGGCGAGAATAAAATATAAAGGTGGATGATTATCCTCCTGAATAACCAACTTAATTACATCGGCAATAGTTGCCTGATGGTTGCTCTGGAGAGGTGCTAATAAAGTGTCTAGGGAAATTATTTGATTTAACGGCACTATCTGGTAATTATTGCCAATACTAAACACCATAGTGGCAAATTCATCCGTCCAGGGAGGTTTGCTCGTTAATTGTGTTAACCTAATAACCAGTCCCAAAATTATTACTAATCCTAACCAGCAAAAATCAGACCAAGCTAACCGCTCCTTGCCTTTTTGTTGTAGATTAGAAATGACTGTAGATAAATTCAATTTAATGGTTATCTCCAAAAGATTCGATTATTTTAACCGCTTCCGATGGGGAAATATCCTGACGGCAATTAGGATAATCATACTCCTCCCGGGCAATTAATGCCCCACTGAGACGATAAAAATATTCTCCCATTTTCATCCAATCGGAATACAAATCGGGTTCGGGGAATTGTTGCCTTAATTCCGAGTCTTTGGGTGTACCATAATTGAGCCAGTATCCTTCTCCAAATAGTGGGGAATTGAGCGCTAGGGTTCCCTCTAATTCTAAACCATCATCGCCCCTGGCGTTTTCGATTCCTTCCACTAAAAAACAGCTATTCTCGGCATTTTCAAAGAGGACTGCGTATCCCTTCCCCTCTTCTGCGAGGATTTTAATCTCGCTGGCCCGAAATCCGGGAGGGATATAGTTAGGTAAAATAATCCTAGCATCTAGCGATCGCAGTTGTTGCCGTTGACTGGCACTCAAAGTTACCGTTTCTGCTCTCAGAGCTTGCCCATTGTCAATAATAACAATACATAATCCTAAAACTAAAGGCCAGAAAAATTTTATGGTCATAATCGCGGTTTTTAAGGTCATATTCTCGAGAATATGTCAGTTTTAAGGCAATTTACTGATTATTTAACCAGATTGAAGACGAACATTGCCCTTTTCCTGTTCCCGATTCCCTATTTCCCCATTCTAATCGACAAAAAATCATAGCTTATCTGTGGATTCTACTTTTTTCCACTTCTGTCACCAGGAATTATGGGACTGACATCACCCCAAACCCTCTCGTATTCTAAGGTTATCGACAGGAAAGAGAGGTAACAACCATGTTAGTCAGCCACCAAAATCCAACTTTTGTCCGTAACTACTTAATCGCAGTTATCTCCGTGGTGATGATGGGTGTGGGAGTTGCCGATCTCGTCAATAATCCCTCTCGAATCGCTCAACAAAACCGTCTTGATGGTTATGGTCGCTATGTTAGCGCTGGTTTGGTTAGCGGTGCGGTCAATAATATGCGTTAATATGTGTTAATTTGCCTCTGATTCTCAATCCTGTTGAAAAGGTGTGGGGGAGTGGGAATTAGGGTTCTCTTAGGTTTGGTGAGTAAAATGTATTCTAAGATACAGTCCTGCTGGCGGTCGCAACGCCCTCGCTACGCGAGACCGAGTGGAAGAAACCACAGGGACACAGAGGACACAAAGATTGATCGCTTCTATAGTAAGTTAAACTGATCACACAAAGAATAAGAGATCCGAATTAGTAATTATGAATTATGAACTGGGGAGAATAAATAAAAATAATCTCCTGAATACTGATAGCTAAAATAACTGATAACTGAAACTGCCTAAACCCAAGAATGGAGAGCGCGTAATTGGGGGGTTTTTTTAGCTTGATGGGTCTGCATTCTTTGTAAAACATCATCGAGAATTGTCACCGCTTCCCGGATATATTCCCCCTTATTCAGCATGACACATTCAGCCCTTTCGGCCATAGCGGCATCGGTAATCTCGGCCCGGGAGGGAATACTTTTCTTGACCAGATTTTCTAGGACTTGGGTGGCCCAAATTACCGGAATATGGGCCGCTTCGCATAACCAGAGAATTTCCTCTTGAATTTCTGCTAATCTTTGATAGCCAATTTCTACAGCCAAATCACCCCGGGCAATCATCACCCCAAAAGGTTGTTTACCGGCGGCATGGATGATTAATTCAGGTAGATTTTTCACGGCTAAAGGTGTTTCTATTTTGGCCACAATTGCTTTTTGTCGCCAAGCATCCCCCAAACGACTTTGTAACTCTAGCTGTAGTGTCTCGATGTCGCTGGCTTTTTGGACAAAAGAGTAACCGATAATATCGGCATTTTCGGCAATAAAATCTAAATCTTGCCGGTCTTTTGCGGTCAAAGGATCGATATTTAAGACGGTATCGGGGAAATTTAGTCCCTTATCTGCTTTCAGTTTTTCCCCTTTCTCCCTGGCGTGGGTAATTTTTAGTAAAAGACCTTCCGGCATTATGGCAATAACTTCAGCCCCGATATGGCCATCATCAATCCAAACTTTCGCCCCGACGGGAATTTGGGGAATAATTTCCGGTTGGGAACAATTAGCCTGAAAATACTGAGGATGGGCAGTCTGGGGCGCTTGGGTGGTTAAGAGGAGAAAATCCCCTTGGTATAGTCTGGTTTGGGACTGGGGGGCTAAAATCTGTTCTAAACGGATTTTTGGGCCGGCTAAGTCCATATAAACCTTACAGGTATGTCCATTGACTAAATTTTCGGGATTTTTGACCGCCTCGTGCAGATTTTCAATCATTCCCTGCCACTCTTTCGGGCCATCATGGGCGCAATTAATGCGAATACAGTCCATCCCGCAACGCAGTAATTGAGCGATAAAATCGGGGTCGGTTGCCGCCTCCGTCGGCATTGTCACCATAATTCGCACCCGACGCCGGGGGGAAGGCAGACCGAAAACTTCGGCGCTATGGGAGGCTAAAAGTTGATCTCCCTGGAAAAATGCCTCTAAAGGAGGATGTTTTGGTAATAATGAGGATTCTTGATGGCAAACCGCCCCTAAAGTGGCAATTACCGCATCGAGAGTCGGTAAAACTTTCGATTCAATCCGGCCTAGGGAAGATAATCCCCAGGGCATTAAAGCTAATTGTAAATCCCGGATATCTTCTTGTCTCAGGGCGAGATAATAGGCTAAATTACGGGTGCTAGGTTGAAAATTCTCCTTTTCAATCAGGTTTTTCCACTGCTGCAATTTCTCCTCTCCTTCTACTGTCACAAAATGCCGTAACCTTTGCAGATGATGGAGGAGAGTTTGGGGGTAGGATAACTGTTCTCGTTTGAGTTGTTCTGAGAGAGTTAAAGACATAAAATTGAGTAAAAAGTAAAAATCGTCAATTACTAAGGCAATACTCGCCTAGAAAATGATCACTTTCGCCGCTTATATTGCTTTTGGCTGGTTATGGGGTCAGTTCTTAGGTATAATCTCTCTGTTTCTATACTAAGCAAATATCCTGTCTCTAGAAGTTAATTTTTGCTACGATTTACTTCCCCCTGAATATTAAACCTCTTGCATAATTAACTTTTGAGGGTTCAAAAATGAGAAAAATAGGCATAAAATTGCATAAAATCACTAAATAGAGCCTTTAATTGATTATTATTTATTCTTAATTCTCCTGACTACTGACTCCTAAACCTCACAACAATTTTTGATTTTTGCAAGAGGTCTATTTATTTAGGAACAGTCTCCCAAGAAAGTTTGGGGCTGAATATTGAGGAGATAATCCAGAAAAGTCTTGGCGATCACCGATAGTTTTTTATCCTTGGGATAAACCACATACCAATGGCGTTGGATGGGAAAATCTTCCACGTCAAGGATGGTAAATTCCCCATTGGGAGGGTCTAAATTTAAGACGTGTTGAGACAGAACCGAAATTCCTAAACCACCGGCGATCGCTTGTTTAATGGCTTCATTATTGCCGATTTCCAAACGCAGAGATACAGTGATGCCATGGTCGAGAAAAATTTGCTGTACTGCCCGTCTAATTCCCGATCCCATTTCCCGCATAATAAAAGGTTCCCCTTGCAGTCGTTTAATTGGAATTTTTTGCTGTCCCGCTAGGGGGTGATCTTTGCGGGCAATTACCACCAGGGGATTTTCCAGAAACGGTCGAATCTCCAGGTTTAGCTCTTGGGGGGGTTCGCTTAAAATATATAGGTCATCAACATTATTGATCATCCTTGTTTCTAGGTCTTGATGATTGGTCAATTCTAGGGACACATCCACCCCTTGGTACTGTTGACAAAAAGGACCTAGTATCTGAGGAATTAAATATTGGGCTGTGGATACCGCCGCTAAACGCAGTTTACCCTGTTTAATGCCCTTGATATCAGCGATCGCCATCTCAAAGTTATCAAGATCCTTGAGGACTGCCTGACAGGTTACTAATAAACTGCGTCCGGCCTCGGTTAAATACAAACGTTTGCCTATCTGTTCAAATAAGGGTAAACCCACTGATTTAGTCAGTTGTTTCATCTGGGTGGAAACGGTGGGTTGGGTGATCGATAGTTCTTCCGCAGCCCTAGTAAAACTGCCATGACGAGCCGTCGCTTCAAAGACAATCAGTTGATGTAAAGTGGCGTGAATCAAGAGAGGCCTCTAGAGAGCTACACTTCTGTTACTGCCTTGAGGAGCTTTGCTAAACAGAAGCAGGAATGGAGGGGAACGAGTGAAAACCTCCCCACCCCGCTTACTATCATAGGTTTAAATCAATACTTTTGTAAAGATATATCGATTCAAGCTCAATTTATAAAATTTGCTTGTCAAGATATCCGTTCTAGTATAGATTTATAACAATCGATCTTTAAAAACCATAAACTTTTGTCTATCAAGGCTGGTCTGTCTACCGCCGGCTTTGTTGTGGCAAAAAATCCTTTGCTCAGTTGGATTCTCATGGAAATAACCAATCGTATTCATTTTGACAATTTGCGGGGCGATATATTCGGTGGTCTAACAGCTGCCATCGTTTCTCTCCCTCTAGCTCTCGCTTTCGGTGTAGCTTCTGGGGCTGGTGCGATCGCTGGTTTGTACGGTGCTGTCTGTGTGGGTTTTTTTGCTGCCCTTTTTGGTGGCACACCCACGTTAATTTCGGAACCAACGGGGCCGATGACGGTAGTAATGACGGCGATCGTGGCCAGTTTAACCGCCAAAAATCCCGAATTAGGCCTACCCATGGCCTTTACGGTGGTCATGTTAGCGGGCATTTTCCAGATTCTGTTCGGTATCTTCAAAATGGGTAAATACATCACCCTGATGCCCTATAGCGTTATTTCTGGCTTTATGTCTGGGATCGGGGTAATCCTGATTATTCTGCAAATTCCGCCCTTTTTAGGGCAAGCAGCCCCCAAAGGAGGGGTTTTAGGCACAGTGCAGAAAATCCCGGAACTACTCTCTAATATCAATCCCCCTGAAGCCATTCTGGGGGCAATTACCTTGGCGATCATCTTCCTGATGCCCTCGAAATTCAAGCGTTTTGTCCCCCCTCAGTTATTAGCTTTGGTGATAGGAACTCTGATTTCGCTGTTTTTCTTCCAAGGTGCTGAAATTCGCCGGATTGGGGATATTCCCGTGGGTTTACCCACCTTGCAAATGCCCACCTTTAGTGCTGCCCAAATGATCACAATGTTGGTGGATGGGGCAGTTTTAGGGATGTTGGGTTGTATTGATACCCTATTAACGGCGGTAATTGCCGATAGTTTGACCCGTACCGAACACAAATCGAATAAAGAATTGATTGGTCAAGGTATTGGTAACTTAGTATCAGGAATCTGTGGCGGTTTACCCGGTGCCGGGGCCACGATGGGAACTGTCGTCAATATTCAAACCGGTGCGACCACTGCCCTTTCTGGCATTACTCGCGCTTTAATTTTATTAGTCGTCGTTCTCTGGGCCGCCGGTTTAACTAAGAGTATCCCCATGGCGGTATTAGCGGGGATTGCCCTAAAAGTGGGGATCGATATTCTCGACTGGAGTTTCCTGAAACGCTCCCACAAGATTTCTCTGAAAGGGACGCTAATCATGTACGGTGTACTGTTATTAACAGTATTCGTCGATCTGATCGTTGCTGTGGGTGTGGGGGTCTTTATTGCTAATATTCTCACCATTGATCGCCTCAGTGAACTGCAAGCGCAGGAAGTGAAAACAATCACCGATAACGATGACGAGATTCTCCTAAGTCCAGAAGAAAAACGGTTACTCAACCAAGCTAACGGTCGCATCATCCTATTTTATCTCAGTGGTCCGATGATCTTTGGAGTCTCGAAAGCGATCGCCAGGGAACACACAGCCATGAAGGAAGCGGATGTTTTAATCGTCGACTTGAGTGATGTGCCTTTGTTAGGGGTGACAGCTTCTTTAGCGATCGAAAATGCGATTAAAGATGCGATCGATAAAGGTTTACAAGTCTTTATCGTTGGTGCCACCAGCAAAATCCAGCATCGTTTGGAACGTCTCGGCATTTTAGCCCAACTACCCCCCGATCATGTGCTAATGGACAGAACCATCGCCCTACAACAAGCGGTAACTTTTGTCAAGACCCATCCTCACCAAGAACCAGAGGATTTTGAGGTTAATCAAGGGGTTTACCCGACATAAATTTAACCGCATTGGGAAGTACGCCTGCTGTTGGGGTGAAGCACCTGACCCTTATTTTCTTTAACTCTTGACAGTTCATTTATATTCAATACTCCTCATCAGGGGAGGCCCAAGGAGGTATTCGTGGATTTTTTGTCATTGTTTGTCATGGACTTTGTTAAGCAGTTGCAGTCCCCAACACTAGCCTTTTTGATTGGTGGCATGATCATTGCCGCTCTCGGTAGTGAATTGGTCATCCCAGAGTCGATTTGTACGATCATCGTCTTCATGCTGCTGACCAAAATCGGTCTGACCGGCGGGATTGCCATCCGCAATTCCAACCTAACGGAAATGGTGTTACCGATGATCTTTGCCGTCATAGTAGGGATTATTGTGGTCTTCGTCGCCCGCTATACCTTAGCCAATCTGCCCAAGGTGAAAGTGGTCGATGCGATCGCGACTGGGGGATTATTTGGAGCCGTGAGTGGCTCGACTATGGCAGCCGGTCTGACGGTACTCGAAGAACAAAAGATCCCCTACGAGGCCTGGGCTGGCGCACTCTATCCTTTTATGGATATCCCGGCGCTGGTAACGGCGATCGTGGTGGCTAACATTTATCTTAACAAGAAGAAGCAGAAAGAAGCAGCCTACGACCAAGAGTCTTTTAGCAAGCAGCCGGTGGCGGCCGGGGATTATTCCGATCAGCAGGATTATCCCAGCAGTCGGCAGGAGTATCTCAGCCTACAGCAGCCAGCGGATAATCGGGTCAAGATCTGGCCGATCATTGAAGAAAGCCTGCGCGGACCTGCCCTATCGGCCATGTTATTAGGTCTGGCTTTGGGCATATTCACCGAGCCGGAAACTGTCTATAAAAGCTTCTACGATCCCCTCTTTCGCGGCTTGCTTTCAATCTTGATGCTGGTCATGGGGATGGAGGCCTGGTCAAGGGTGGGTGAACTGCGTAAGGTGGCCCAGTGGTATGTGGTCTATAGCGTCCTAGCACCCTTTGTGCATGGTCTAATCGCCTTCGGTCTCGGCATGGTTGCCCACTACGCCACCGGGTTCAGTTGGGGCGGTGTCGTGGTTCTGGCCGTTATCGCTTCCTCTAGTTCCGACATCTCCGGGCCGCCCACGTTGCGGGCCGGTATCCCCTCGGCTAACCCCTCCGCCTATATAGGCGCGTCCACGGCCATCGGTACACCCGTAGCGATCGGCTTATGTATCCCGTTCTTCCTTGGTCTCGCCCAGGCCCTCAGCGGCGGCTAATTCCAGAAGGATTGTGGTCTGTGGGCGTTCCCTTGACGGGGCCTACCAAGCAAATAAATGTACATATTTTTTAAGGAGATAATCAACATGGCTAAACCAGCCAAAAAGCTCGTCATCGTCACAGAAAAGATTTTGCTGAAAAAAGTCGCCAAGATCATCGAAGAAGCCGGGGCGACCGGTTACACGGTGATGGAGACTGGCGGTAAAGGCAGTCGCAACGTGCGCTCGTCGGGACAACCCCACGTTTCCGAAACCGACAGTAATGTTAAGTTCGAGGTACTCACCCCCGATCGAATTATGGCCCAGAATATTGCCAAGCAGGTTGCCGATCAGTTTTTCCTCAATTTTGCGGGCATGATCTATATCTGTGACGCGGAGGTTCTGTACGGACAGAGTTTCTGTGGACCAGAGGGCTGTGGAATCTAGACAACTAAGCTTGTCTTGATCCGGGCAACCCCATCCCCAGCTTGACTGTCCTTGGGCGGTGGACCTTTTTCCTATCCCCCAGTTTTATGACCACCTGAAACCTTTAACCCTCATCCCTTTAAACTCATGATTTTGTCCCCTATTCTGCCTCCTTCGATTGGGGAGATAGCCGCCCCCATGGCTCCGATCCCCTTGCTCGCCACCGTTGTGGCCGAGGATTCACCGATTATTCTCTCCGGGGTATTGCTGACGCTGGTGGTGATTTATCTGGCCAGCAAGCTCGGCGCGGAGGCCGCCAGAAAATTAGATTTTCCGCCCGTACTGGGAGAACTGGTCGCCGGTGTGATCGTCGGCGTTTCGGCACTGCATCTGGTCATCTTTCCCGAAGGGGGACTATCGGCCTCTGACTCGCTGATTATGACGGTACTGCAAGGATTGAATCAATTGGCCCCGGCTGCCGTGGACCGGATCTTTGAGTCCCAAAGTGAAGTGATTTCGGTTCTAGCTGAAATCGGTGTGATTATTCTGCTGTTTGAAATTGGCCTAGAATCCGACCTGCGACAACTCAAGGAAGTGGGAATTCAAGCCACGGTTGTGGCCTGTGTGGGGGTTGCGGCACCTTTTGCGGCAGGTACGGCCGGGTTAATGCTCGTCTTTCATGTGGCGGCCATCCCGGCGATTTTTGCAGGGGCAGCCTTGACGGCAACCAGTATCGGTATTACCTCGAAGGTGTTGTCCGAGTTAGGTCAACTCAAATCCAAAGAAGGGCAAATTATCGTCGGTGCGGCGGTGATCGATGATGTCCTTGGTATTATTGTTCTGGCTGTGGTCGCTAGTTTGGCCAAAACCGGTGAAATCGATGTGGTCAATGTTATTTATTTGATCGTCAGCGCTACGGCCTTTTTGATCGGCTCAATTTTGTTGGGAGGTGTTTTTAACAAAAGTTTTGTGGCGATCGTGGAGCGGCTGAAAACAAGGGGAAATATTGTTATTCCAGCATTTGTCTTCGCTTTCTTTATGGCATTTTTGGGCAATGCTATTCATCTGGAAGCGATTTTAGGGGCCTTTGCCGCCGGTTTGGTGCTTGATGAAACCGATACCCGCAACGAGTTGGATGAGTTAATTAAACCGATCGCCGATTTGCTTGTACCGATTTTCTTTGTGACGGTGGGAGCGCGTGCCGACCTCGGTGTTTTAAACCCAACGGTACCGGAGAATCGGGCTGGACTTTTGATCGCTGTCTTTTTGATGGTTGTGGCGATTATCGGTAAACTGGTGACGGGCTGGGCAGTTTTTGGTATATCCGGAATCAATCGCCTCGCCATCGGTGTGGGTATGATTCCCCGGGGTGAGGTGGGTCTAGTTTTTGCTGGGATTGGTTCAGCCAGCGGAATTTTGGATAAGCCTTTAGAGGTGTCGATTATTATTATGGTAATCCTGACCACTTTCCTCGCTCCTCCCTTCCTCAGAGTCGCTTTTGGTAAGACGGAAGCTGTTCCCGAAACCCTGGAAAGCAAGGAGCCAGCTAATCCTATTAGTTAATTTTGCGGGTAAAATCTGATTTTTTAGACGAGGCTGAAGCATTTTCAGCCTTTTTAAAAATCTATGCTCAGGATAAGGGAGCGATCGAGGTAAGATTTGAGAGTATCTAATCTTTTTCCTATGTTCGAGCAGACATTTAAGAATATCGACGATATTCTCCGAAAAGAGGCGGGATGCGCCACGGAGTTGGATTACGCAGAACAGATATCCTGGATTCTCTTTTTGAAATATCTCGACGATCGGTCAGTCGATCGCCAGAATCGGGCATTATTGACGGGGGAAGACTACGATCCGTTACTAGACGAACCCTATCGCTGGTCGAGTTGGGCCTACCCCAAGGACGGGAGGGGTGAACTGCTGAAAACTGCCAAGGTAGGGGACGATCTGATCGAGTTCGTCAATAGCGACCTATTTCCCTACTTTCAGGGATTCAAGCAATACGCAGAACCGGGGACGTTCGGGGCTAAGATCGGGGAAATTTTTGCGGGGGTGCGCAATAAGTTTCAGAGCGGGTATAACCTGCGGGAAGTTCTCGAAAGTATCGACCGGCTTCAGTTTCGCACGCAACAGCAGAAACACGAGCTTTCGGACCTCTACGAAACCCGGATCAAAAATATGGGCAATGCGGGGCGAAACGGGGGCGAATATTACACCCCCCGGCCCCTGATCCGGGCGATGATTCAAGTGATTAAACCGCAATTAGGGGAGACGATTTACGACGGGGCCTGCGGTTCGGCGGGGTTTCTCTGCGAGGCCTACGAGTATTTACGCCACAGTAAGGCCGATCTGAGTACGAAGGAGCTAGAAACGCTACAGACGAGGACTTTTTTCGGCAAGGAGAAAAAGGCTTTAGCCTATATTATCGGGGTGATGAATATGATCCTGCACGGGATCGAGGCTCCGAATATTATTCAGACCAACACCCTGGCCGAAGATATTCAAGCGATTCAAGAGAAGAATCGTTATGACATCGTTTTAGCTAATCCCCCCTTCGGAGGCAACGAACGGAAGGAGATCCGCGGCAATTTCACGATCAATACCGGAGAGACGGCCTTTCTTTTTCTCCAGCATTTTATCAAGAGTTTGAAAACCGGGGGACGGGGAGCGATCGTTATTAAGAATACCTTTCTGTCGAACGCGGACAACGCCTCTAGAGAGTTACGGAGGGAGTTAACCTCGTCCTGTAATCTCCATACGGTTTTGGATTGTCCCGCTAAGACCTTTTTAGGGGCGGGGGTAAAGACGGTGGTTTTATTTTTCACTAAGGGTTCGCCGACGCAGAAAATCTGGTTTTATCAACTCGAACCGGGGCGAAGTCTGGGAAAAACAAACGCGCTCAATGATGATGATTTGCAAGAGTTCATCGAGTTTCAATCGACTTTTAAGCTATCGGAGCGCTCTTGGTTTTTAGACTTAGAGGAGGTCGATCCGGGTTCCTTCGATTTGTCGGTGAAAAATCCCAACGCGCCGGAGGGCGATCCTTTACGCGAGCCGGAGGAAATTTTAGCGGAGATTGCGGAATTGGACCGGGAAAGTGGGTCGATTTTAGAGGCGATTTCCGATTTATTGGAGTCTTCTCCTAGCTGATGGGAAGGGATAATCAGGGCGATTTTAGCGATCTGCTAGATAAAATAGATAGAGGTAATAGAGAGAAATGAATATTAAAGAACAGTTAATCCAAGAAATCGATCGAATCCCCGAAGCTTTGTTATCGGAAGTATTAGATTTTACTTTGTTTATTAAAAATCGCTATCTTGATGATGAGGTTTCGGAGGTAGAAGCGGTTAGTATTGCCGAGTCCCGTTTAGCTTACGAGCGGGGGGATTATCTGACTGTAGACGAGTTTGAAGCGAGTTTAGAATGAGTTACCGAGTAATTATTCCGAAACCCGTTCAAAAGCAGTTAAGGGAATTACCCCCGAAAGTTCGTTCTCGTTTATTGGCTGAAATAAAGTTACTGGCCGACAATCCTAGACCGGATGGAGTAAAAAAGCTCAAGGGTTACGAAGATATGTATAGGATTCGCGTGGGGAGCTATCGCGTGATTTATGAAGTTGAAGATGGGAAGATGTTGGTTTTAGTGGTCAGCGCCGTTCATCGACAAAGTGCTTATTGATTTTTTTCCAAAGATATACTAAATTTAGCTTGGCAAAAGTGCGGAAAAATTGGCGGGCATTGGAGAGATATTATGAAATCACAATGGAAAATTTATCAACTGGGTGACGTGACAGAAATAGTCAATGGCGGAACTCCGAAAAGCGAAGTTTCTGAATATTGGGACGGAGATGTATTATGGATAACTCCTAAAGATATGGGACAAGCTAAAAATGTTTTTGTCTCTACCACAAGTCGTACTATTTCTAAATTAGGACTACAAAAATCCTCTGCAAAACTTATTCCAAAAAATTCGGTTATCCTCTCAACAAGAGCGCCTATAGGACATTTAATTATCAATCTTCAAGAAATGGCTACCAATCAAGGTTGTCGAGGATTAATACCGAAGAATAATCTTGATACTAAATTTCTTTTCTATTTTCTTAAATCTAACATTAAATTGTTAAACGATCTTGGAACAGGTACAACATTTAAAGAACTTTCTAAGAGTGCTTTAGAAAAAATCAAAATTCCGGTTCCCCCGATCGAAGAACAAAAAAGAATAGTAGAGATACTAGACAAAGCTTTCGAGGGTATAGCCCAAGCTGAAGCCAACACCCGAAGAAACTTAATTAATGCCCGGGAGCTTTTTGATAGTTATTTAAACCAAGTTTTTACCAATTATGCACATCATTATAATTTTATTAGTTTAAATAATTTGACTGAACTTATTACTAAAGGATCTTCCCCTAAATGGCAAGGTATTAACTATGTTGAGCATCCAGGAGTTCTTTTTGTTACCAGTGAAAATGTTGGAGTTAATGAATTGATTTTTGAAAAAACTAAATATGTCGAAGAAAAATTTAATAAAAAAGATAGTAAATCGATTTTAAAGAAAGGTGATGTTTTAACAAATATTGTGGGAGCTTCTATTGGAAGAACCGCTATTTTTACCAGAGAGGAAACGGCTAACATTAACCAAGCGGTATGTTTGATTAGATGCCTCCCAGATAAGTTGTTTAATCAGTATATTTGCTATCTGCTTAATTCACCCTATTTTCGTAAAATTTTACATGAAAATGAAGTTAATACTGCACGCGCAAATCTCAGCTTGACTTTTTTTAGAAATTTAGAAATCCCTGTTCCCACCCTTGAGGAACAGAAAAATATTGTTAATCGTATCAGTAAGACAATTCAAAAAACTCAAAAACTTGAAACCATTTACCAGCGCAAACTAGAAGCGATCGCCGAACTTAAACAATCGATCCTAGAAAAAGCCTTCACCGGTCAACTCAGCCAGTAGAACCGTTAAAATGTAAATAGCGTCTTCCCGTAGCTCCATGATCATCCAAAAAATCATCGACGAACTCCACGAAATCCCCGAAGATCACCTGACTCAGATTTACGAGATCGTTAGATCCTTTCGCCTTGAATTAGAACGGGAACGATCGCACAACCCAGACGACACCCCAGACGAGGAAATCGTTGCCAACCTTAAACAAGGAATGCAAGAAGCCCTAGGGGGAAATACCATCCCCCTAGATCGAATGTGGGAAGGCATTGATGTCGATTAACGAAAACCCCATCGAAATTAGACTCACCCCCCGCTTTCAAAAAGATCTCAAAATCCTCGCCAAACGCTATCGATCCATCCGCCAAGACTTACAACCCCTACTTCGGACCCTTCAGACAGGACAAACCCCCGGCGATCGCATTCAAGGATTCAATTTCCCCGTTTTCAAAGTTCGCCTCAAAAACAGTGATATTAAAAAGGGGAAAAGCGGCGGTTATCGAGTTATCTACTACCTGCAAACCCAGACCACCATCGTCCTCATCACCCTCTACTCCAAAACCGACCAAACCGACATAACCGATCGAGCGATCGCAGAAGCCATCAGCCAACTTGATTTCTAGCCCATGAACGAAGCCGAAACCAAAGCAGAACTGATTGACCCCGCCCTCTGTTGCGATTTAATTATGAAAATGTCTATTAACCCGCAGTGGGCAGAAACCAAGTTTATTTATTGGTATTTTAGAACATCAAAACTACGACATTTAAGTAGCTGGTTATAATTAAATTAAAAATGGATTTTAGGTTCGATCCCCCCTGCCCCCCTTGATAAGGGGGGTGCCGATAGGCGGGGGGATCCCCCCTTAATCCCCCCTTAATAAGGGGGGTGTCTGACAACTTTTAACGCCTACCTACTTAATTTCTAATAGCGCACAGGGTGCTAATCCTACTATGAAAAAAATTAATAAAGCTATAGTACAAAATTTTCCCGTTTTTATTCCTCCAATTGTAGAACAAAAAAAAATCGTCGAGCAAATAGAAGAATGTTATCAAAAAACTCAAAAACTCGAAACCATTTACCAACGTAAACTAGAAGCGATCGCCGAACTTAAACAATCGATCCTAGAAAAAGCCTTCACCGGTCAACTCAGCCAATAGATGGGTTAAAATACACAGAATAGCGGGAACGCTCATCGATGCCGACCTATACCCTCGCAAACACTCGTAATCCACCCGGTGCGGGGCCAGCCGCCAGAACCAACGGGAAACCATCGGGAAAAAGCGGGGTCGAGGCCTTGACTGCGGACGTAAAAAAACTCGCCGATTCCTAGAAATGCCTAGCTTCGAGTACGACGAAAACAAAAGTAAAACCAACCAACAAAAACACGGCATAGACTTTATCGAAGCCCAAAAACTCTGGGAAGACGACAATCTACTGGAAATCACTGGCAAAAGCGAGACCGAGCCACGCTATTTAATCATCGGTCAAGTTCAAGATAAGCATTGGACGGCCGTGATTACCTATCGTAGTGAAATGATCCGTATTATCTCTGTTCGCCGTTCCCGTACTAATGAGGTTACATGGTATGAAAGCCGAAGAATTTGACGCGAAATTTGATGCGGGGGAAGACATGAGCGAATTTCTCGATTTCTCCACCGCCCGACGACCCAACCGGGAAAAGCAAAAAATCGAACTCGATTTACCCTTTTGGATCATTCGCAAACTAGAAGCCGAAGCCCAGAAAGAGGGCGTTTCCACTCAAACATTCCTAGAAAACTATCTAGCCCGACACATCGCCTCCGCCCCCTAGTTTATGAACGAAGCCGAAACCAGAGCCGAACTGATTGACCCTGCCCTCAAAGCCGCCGGATGGGGAGTCATTCCCGACAGTAAAATTCGTCGCGAGGTTATTGCCCCCGGTCGTCTGGTGGGTTCTGGCCAGCGCAGTTCATCGAAAATCTGCGATTATGTCTTAGTCTATCGCGGTCACAAACTCGCCACCCTGGAAGCCAAAAAACGCGACGCGCACCCCACCGAGGGACTTGGGCAGGCTAAGGACTACGCCGAGCGCCTGCAAACCCCCTTCGCCCTCTGTACCAACGGCCTCCGCATTTATCGAGTGGATACCCGCGCCGGAAAAGAAGGCTATATCGATCGCTACCCCACCCCGGAAGAACTCTGGGCCGCCACCTACCCCGATCCCAACCACTGGCGCGACCGTTTCGCCACCGTCCCCCCCGATAATAAAAGCGGGATGCGCGAGGCCCGCTACTACCAACACAACGCCATCCAGGCCGTTCTAGAAGCGATCGCAGCTGGTCAAAAACGGATGCTCCTGACCATGGCCACCGGCACCGGCAAAACAACGATCGCCCTTCAAATCGCATGGAAACTCTTTCATAGTAGTTGGAACCTGAGCGGTGAACCGACCCACCGGCCCTGTATTCTCTTCCTTACGGATCGCAATATTCTGGCTAATCAAGCTTTAACCGAGTTTACCGCCTTCCCCGAAGATGCCCTCGTTAGGATCGAACCGAAGAACATCCAGAAAACAAAGAAAGTCCCTAAAAACGGCAGCGTCTTTTTTTCGATCTTTCAAACTTTTATGACCCAAAACGGCGAGGAACTAGCCCCTAACTTCCTCGAATACGCTCCCGACTTTTTCGACTTGGTGATCGTGGATGAATGTCATCGGGGCGGGGCCAACGACGAAAGCACTTGGCGAAAAATCCTCGAATACTTCGCCCCGGCCGTACAACTGGGATTAACTGCCACCCCGAAACGGGATCTCAACGGCGACACCTACAAATATTTCGGCGAACCCCTCTACACCTATTCCCTGAAAGAAGGCATTAACGAGGGCTACCTAACCCCCTTCAAGGTGGTTGAATTCACCACCAACCTCGACGAGTACCAATATGATCCCGACGATGAACTGATCGAGGGCGATATCGACGAAAACAAGGTTTATACTGAATCCGACTTTAACCGGATTATCGAGATCGAGGAACGGGAACGCCAACGGGTAAAAATTTTTATGGAGGCGATCGACCAAAACGAGAAAACCCTAGTTTTCTGCGCCAATCAAGATCACGCCCTAGCCATTCGCGATCTGATCAATCAAATGGCCATCAGCAGCGATCCTAACTACTGCGCTCGCGTTACCGCCAACGATGGCAGCTTGGGAGAAACCCACTTAAAAAAGTTTCAAGACAACGAGAAAAGGCTCCCCACCATCCTTACCACCTCTCGCAAACTCTCCACCGGGGTGGATGCTAGAAACCTGAGAAATATTGTCCTACTGCGTCCAGTCAAATCGATGATCGAGTTCAAACAGATTATCGGGCGGGGGACGCGCCTTTTCGATAATAAAGACTATTTTACTATCTACGATTTTGTTAAAGCCCATGAAAACTTTAACGATCCCGAATGGGACGGGGAACCGCAGGAACCCGTCCTCATCGATCCGAGACCGCGCCCCGAACCAGCTGACGCGATCGAAGAGCCTCTGGACGAGCCGGATTCTCTGCCGATAGGTCAGAAAATTAAAATCAAACTGGCCGACGGCAAGGAACGAGAACTAGAACACACCCAGAAAACAACTTTCTGGAATGCCGACGGAAACCCGATCTCGGCCGAGGAGTTTATCCAGCAGCTTTTCGGGGATATTCCCGATCTTTTTCAAGATGAAGCGGAATTGCGCCATCTCTGGGGCCGACCCGATACCCGCAAATCCCTGCTAACCGGACTCGCGGAAAAAGGCTACGGCGAGGAACAGCTACAGGCGATCGCCCGGATCACCAACACGGAAAACAGTGATATTTACGATGTCCTGACCTATATCGCCTACGCAGCCAGACCCCTGACCAGAGAAGAGCGGGTAATCAAGCACAAAGATTTAATTTTCTCGAAATATACGGGAAAACAACGGGAGTTTCTGGACTTTATCCTTGATCAGTATATTCGCTCTGGCGTTGGCGAGCTTGACCGGGAGAAATTGCCAAAACTGATCGAGATTAAATATCACACCATTAACGAGGCGATCTCCCAATTGGGAGACATTCGAGAAATTAGCGGGGTATTTATGAGTTTTCAGGCTTATCTTTACTTAGAAGACGTTGCCTAATCCCCCCTGCCACCCCATGACTGAACTTTCCCCAGCCATTGTTTACTGTTTACCGATCACTGAAAAAGCTTGCCAACCCCGATGAATAACCCCCCCGATAGTCCATTCAATTACACAGAGGCTTTTATTGCCCTAGGTACGAGTAATTTTGATCGCTCGGTGCAGTTTTATCGTCAACTGTTGCAACAGGAACCAAGCCCCTACCTTGCCGCCGTTTATGCGGAATTTAGGCTGATTAACCTTAAATTAGGTCTTTTTTGCCCTAAAGAGTCCCACAGAGAGGAATTTGGCGATTCTAGGGGCAGTGGCATGAGCATTTGTTTCGAGGTGGAGAGTCTCGAAAAAGCGATCGAGCATTGGAGCGAAATCGGCTATGGTGCTAGGGGAGAAATTAGCCAAGCTTCCCACGGCAGGGAAATCTACATCTATGATCCGGATGGTAATCGTTTAATTTTCCATCAATCCACCGCTAAAACCAATCCTTTCAGGTAGGAACCTTCCGAGTGATAGATACTGGTGGGATGGTCAGCCGGTTGGCTTAAACGTGCTAAAATTCGCACTGGGCGAGCCGATTCAATAGCGGCAGCCATGACAGCCCCCTGAAAATGTTCTTCGTTAACCACTTGGGAACAGGAAAAGGTGAAAATAATACCTTGGGGGCGAATTTTCTGGAAAGCTTGCTGATTTAATCTTTTATAAGCCATAACCGCCTGATGACGGGATTGGATACTTTTGGCAAAAGCGGGAGGATCGAGGACAATCAGATCGTAATCCTCCTGACAGTCGCGCAGGAAGTTAAAAACATCGGCGCTGTAGGATTGATGGGGAACTTGACTGAGATTATTCAGGGCGATATTTTTTTCGGTAAGATCGATCGCACCGTGGGAACTATCAACGGAATCGACTAGGGCAGCCCCGGCTTGCATAGCATAGACGGAAAAGCCGCCAGAATAAGAAAAAGTGTTTAAAACCCGTTTATTATGGGAATATTGAGATAATAAAGCTCTGTTTTCTCTTTGATCGAGGAAAAATCCCGTTTTTTGTCCCTTTTCCCAATCAATAATAAAGCGATGGCCGGATTCTAACACCTCATCGCTGGTTTTTTGACCAAATAAATATTTATTCTCGGAAGTATGGGCACTTTTCGCCAAAACTGCGGCACTTTTATCGTAAACTGCCCGTAAATTGTCAGCGTAGATAGTTTTCAGACAATCGACAATCAGATCGAGACGTTGGTATAAAGCTAGGGAATAAGCTTGAATAACCGCCGTGCCATTGTACCAATCGACGATTAAACTAGGTAAACCGTCTCCCTCAGCGTTAATTAAACGATAACAGTTAGTTTTCGGGTTATCCACTAAACCGATTTGTTGTCGCAGCTGATAGGCATTCTGGAACTTTTCGAGAAATAATTGAGCAATATCGCTGACTTTTGGGAAAGAAAGAATTTTAACGGCAATATTGCTGGGATTATACAGTCCAGTGGCTAGATATTCGCCTTGATCGCTATAAACCTCCACGATAGCACCCTCTTTGACTTCCCCCTCCATCTCTTTAATCGCCCCGGAAAATATCCAAGGATGGAATCGTTTGACAGCATCAATTTTATGGTTTCTCAGGATAATTTTCGGTAAATCTGGCATGGATAAAAAATCAGGGTTGATAGCTGACGGCTACTAGAAATTCTATTATCCCCTGCCCGCAGCACAAAACCATAGTTTCTTATCCCTCGATCGAGTGGCATCAAAGCACATGAGTAGAAAACGGGTTTCTCGGAGAAACCCGTTTTCTGTGCGTTACTCAACGGATTTAGTATCAGAGGGAATTCTCGCCTATAATAAGTTAAATTTTAGCGATAGTCCCTCGACAAATGCCAAGAAAAAGTAATGCTGCCAGTGGTTTAAGTTTATGGTTTCAGCGTTTGGGGGCTGCTGGTTTGTTAGCGGGACAAACTTTTTTACATATTCTTAATGGCAAAATCCACCGGCGTAATACTCTGGAACAAATGAGTATTGTCGGTCCAGAATCCTTGACAATTGCCCTAATTACCGCTGCTTTTGTGGGTATGGTTTTCACTATTCAGGTAGCCAGAGAATTTATTTTTTTTGGGGCGGGTAGTTTTGTTGGAGGAGTCCTTTCCTTGGCTTTAACTAGGGAATTAGCCCCGGTTTTAACCGCGGTGGTGGTGGCGGGGAGAGTTGGCTCGGCTTTTGCCGCCGAAATTGGTACAATGCGAGTAACAGAACAAATTGACGCTTTATATATTTTAAAAACCGATCCGATCGATTATTTGGTCATTCCCCGGGTGATTGCCTGTAGTTTAATGTTACCCCTACTCACCATTATCTCTTTAGTCACAGGGCTAATGGGGGGTTTATTGATTTCTGATAGTCTTTACGGTATTTCCTATTCCCTATTCTTACAATCAGCCCAAAATTTTCTAGAAACATGGGATTTAATTAGTTCTATGTTAAAGGCCCTAATTTTTGGGATTTTAATTGCCATTATCGGCTGCAGTTGGGGTTTAACCACTACCGGCGGTGCTAAAGGAGTTGGTCAATCTACCACCACGGCTGTGGTAACTTCTTTATTAGCGATTTTTGTGGCTAATTTTTTTCTCTCTTGGCTGATGTTTCAAGGTACAGGTAATGTGGAGATCGGTTAATCCGTTTTGTCGATTCACCTTCATCGTTGGAATTCTTTCCCTCTCACCCCCGTTGATGCTTTTTACTACTCCCCTTCTTCCTTAGTTGTAAAATACCGGCTCTCTTATTCTTTGTGTGATCAGTTTAACTTACTATAGAAGCAATCAATCTTTGTGTCCTCTGTGTCTGGAGTGGTTCCTTTATCTCCTGATCAGGGTGTTCTAGAAAACTTGACAAGGGAACTGATTATAGGGAAACTCAGCTTGTTAGTCAAGGTACGAGAGCAAATCTCAATTTCTTTTTTACTTTTTACTTTATTACTTGATCTTATGCGTTGGCAAACTCGGCAAAAATCTTCCTTTCCCTTGCTTCCCCTATCCGGATTTTTGGCATTTATCGTCGTTTGTCTGATTATTTGGGCAAGTTCTCTCTATCCTCGTTCTAATGCTCTCGTGGGGGGTGATTATCTCCCCGCACCTTTTAGGGAGTTTCAACCAGAATGTGCGGATTATGTTCGAGAAAATAGTTCTTTTAAGGATATATCGAGAATTTTTGATTGTAAAACCTATAAAAACCTCTCCGATCGCGTGATTTTTTCCCTATCTCTCCAAAAAAACGATATTAGTCTCGATAATTGGCAAAATAACTCGACCACAGCGATCGAATTAGCCCCCTGGCCGGCAATTCATCCCCGCGCTCAAGAAACAAAAGTACCGATCTTAATGTATCACGACATTTTACCAAAAAAAGAGGTATTTTTTGACGTTACTCCCGCCGAATTAGAAGCCCATTTTCAATTTTTGCAGGAAATCGGGGCAACTCCTATCAGTATCGATTGGTTAATTTCCCATCTGCGGACAGGTATCCCCCTTCCTGCTAAACCGGTTTTATTGACTTTTGATGATGGTTATGGGGGACATTACCAGTATGTCTATCCTTTATTGAGAAAATATGGCTATCCTGCCGTTTTCTCGATTTATATCAATAAAATGACTCAAAAAACTGGCAGAACCAGTGTCACTTGGCAACAACTCCGGGACATGGCCGCCGATCCTCTAGTACAAATTGTCTCCCATAGTGTTAGTCATCCCCGGGATCTCAGATTATTGTCCGATGCAGATTTGGAGCAAGAAGTCAAGCAATCGAAACAAATCTTAGAAAAAGAATTGGGCATTACCATTAATTATTTCACCTATCCGGAAGGGAAGGCGGACGATCGAGTGAAGGAATTCGTCAAAAAAGCGGGTTATCGGGCGGCTTTATCGATGAATGACCTCGATGAGCATTTTGCGGGACAATCCCCCGATTTACTCACTATTGGACGCTTTGGGCAATCGCGCACGCGAGAAATTGTACCGCAAGCTTGGGGAGGTGATCCCTTGCCCCGTACCGATGGCGGTTTTAACTTTGCCACCACCATCCAAAAACGGGAAGTGGAATTTCCAACCAATACACTTGTTCTGATTAGTGGCGGGATTCCCAAAACCATCCACGCTGATAGTCGTTATCAAGTGGAGGAGATTATCGCTGGCACAGAAGCGATCGCCGCTGTGGACGGCGGTTTTTTCTCTCTCAAGGAATTGGACTCAAATCAGATGATCGGGCCGGTTTTAAGCGAAAATGGCGGCTTTATCCCGGGATATGAGGGAGAAATCGGCAAGTTAGAGGGTCGTCCTTTAGTAATCATTACCGATCAATGGGTGCGTTATCTTCCTTTTGATCGGGCCCGTCATAATACCCTAGAAGGAATCGCGGCGGAGGCTGGAGATGATCTCAAGGTTACGGATGCTTTTGTCGCGGCCGCTTGGTTAGTCAAAGATGGACAACCACAATCACGAGAATCCTTTGGTACACTTTACGGTTTTGATGCCCTGCGTCACCGGGCTTTTTGGGGGATTAATCAGGCAGGACAGCCAGTAATCGGGGTTTCCAGAGAGCCGATCGATTCGATGGCTTTGGGAGAATTATTAGTACAGGCAGGTTTTCGGGAGGCGGTGATGTTAGACTCAGGAGCAAGTACCTCCCTCGCTTATCAGGGCCAATCGCAAGTGCATTATACTCCCCGTCCCGTTCCCCACGTTGTCGCTTTATTTCCCCCCACAGAAACCTATATTGTTCCCATTAGTCATGTGGGTATTCCCTGCGTAATTTTCGCCGATTCCTGTGCCGCAGCAAGTTAGGGGACAATACTAAATCCGTTAACTATAGGTAACAGATCACGATAGGCAAAAGGGGAAATAAATAATCAGTCTTTAATAACCGGATTTAGTAAGCTAAGACGCATTTATAGCACTTATTCTTAAGATTAGCCGAATCTCCCCCAATCCCTTTACTGTTGCCTCTTGCCCCTTGCCTCTTGCCTCGTCTCAACAAGCAATTTAAATGCGCGGGCAGCTTATCAAGTTGGGAACTAGGAAGAGAGGTCAACTCCTAGTCCCCTATTTTTTGGAATATCAATTCCGCTTAAGGTACTTCAGTCCAGCGCCTAAGCTTCCTAGTACCAGCAAACTCAGCACAGTTGAGGGTTCGGGAATCGGGGCAGGGGCAGGGGCAGGGGCAGAAAAGTTAGAAATCGTCACACTAGCCCGTCCGAAGAGGTTGTCCGCAGTGGCAATACGGAAACCGAAACTGTCGCCAGCTAGGACGTTAAACGTCGATGTCCCGCTCTGAGTTGTACCTCCAGAAGGATTGAGTGGGATAGTCCCTACCCCGTTGACGAGGACAATGAAAGGGTCACAGAAACTATTAGGAAGATTGCTACAGGAATCATTCACCAAAAGATCCGTAGTCGAATAGTTCCAATTAAACGTCACCGTCCCAGCCGCAGCCGCAGTGGTGGTGTAGTTTGTGGTTCCAGAACTGCCAGAACCATTGTTCCCCCCAGTCAGGCTAATAGACGCGGGAGCGCCGCTGGTATCGACGAACCCGTCGGCATTACTATTGGTCAATGTCCAATTAATGGGATCGTAAGCGTCTTGGAAACCGAACACTGTTGCGGCACTAGCACTAGAAGCAGCGGCTAGAGTGAGGCTAACAGTAGTGACAGTCATTGCGGTCATAGACCGCAATGACTCGAATAATTTTGGCGATTTGGTGGCCATGGCCCTAAAAATAAATTAAATTACAGCCCAACTGTACAATCGGTCAAAATATTTTTCAAGAGGATTTGTATAGAAATATTACAATCCTATCTATAGAAATAAGTAAATGGTTGGTTCTCTTATTCTTTGTGTGATCAGTTCAATTTATAGCATTTCTGATTCACAAGAGGTACAGTCTCGATCCTGAACAGCTTAATCAGCAAAGGTTTAACTGTGCCGCACAGATGCGAGAAACGCTATATATAAGTACCTAAGCAAAATTAATTACACATATCTAACCACCTCTTGCCTCCTGCCTTTTGCCTTTTGCCTATCTTCACTAGGAAATTAATTTTGCACGACTACTTAGTAGCGATCGATCTTTGTGTCCTTTGTGCCTGGAGTGGTTCTTTCCACTCATTCCCCCGCAAATCTACTCGAATCTGGCGCTGCTGATTTTTTATCTCAGTTTGAAGAGGGGCTAAAAACTGGCGCAATGTGGACATCGATCGAAAGACTAAGCTAAACTGGTAATGACTATGTATTAGGGCGGAGGTCAACGGATACAACTATGGACAATTTGGAGGTAAAACAAAAACCAATCCGGTGTTTAGAAGATGCGATCGAAAGGTGTCAAACTTTAGGAATGCGGGTTAGTCGTCAGCGTCGCTATATTTTAGAATTGCTGTGGCAAGCGCAGGAACACCTATCAGCGCGAGAAATTTATGATCGTCTCAATCTGCAAGGAAAAAACATCGGTCATACCTCAGTGTACCAAAACCTAGAGGCCCTATCGGGTCAAGGAATTATCGAATCTGTGGAACGCTGGGACGGCAGACTCTACGGTAACATCAGCGACTCCCACAGTCACATCAACTGTCTAGACAGCCAAGAAATCATCGATGTGCATATCCAACTTCCCCCAGAATTAATTAAACAGATCGAGGCATCGACGGGGGTAAAAATTACCGATTATCGCATCGATTTCTATGGCTATAAACAAAATAAATGAGCCAGATAACTGTATAATTGACCCTGTGAATAGTATCCGTTGACAGGCTGCAACTCTTGTGATTGATCGCCCTCTCACCTTAATTATCATCGATAATGACCCGATTTTCCGCTTGGGTCTGGTGCAGGCCCTGTCGCAGATAGAAAATATTAGTATCGTCACCGAAGGGGATTTAGAAACAATTTTCGCCTTGACTCTGAATCCCTCCCCCGAAATTATTATTATCGATCCTCTCTTTGATTGGTCCTACTGTGAAATTCTCCACTCTCGCTATCCCGAAAGTAAAATTGTTTTATTAACCTTTCCTCTCGACTCCCGACAGCAACTAATCGCCAGAGAATTAGGCATCGCCGGTTATATTCCCAAAGGCACAAACCTAGAGCAATTTATCACTATTTTAGGGCAAATTTCCCGGGATGAATCCCACGATGTTGTCCCTTCCCCTCTCACCATTGCTACCCGTGCAAGTTTAGCCCCTAGCCATTGGTTAATCAGTGCCGGCAAAACGGGATTAAATCGCATCGAAAGTGAATTACATTTAATTGATCTGCATCTTAATCAACAGTCTTTATCCGGCTTTGATCGCTTTTATTGGCAGGGGAGAAAACGAGAACTTTTAGCAGCCCTATGGCTAGTGAGAAAACTAATTCCCCTGGAGGGTAGCTATTACAATTCAGCTGCAGTCACACCCCCGGTAATAATTAACAATATCGATCGAGAATTACCAATTTTAAGCCGCGAGCGTCCCCTGTGTGTTTCGGCGGTTTTTGAGTCCACTTTAGCGGTCATTCGATCGCCTGTAATTAATAGAACCAAGATTAGTTTTGAAATTGATGTTTTACAGGATAATCGGCAACGGGAATTATTGTATTTAGTTCTCGATGAAATTCGTAAAAATGTCGATGAAATCAGATATTTACAGGTTAGCAGTGGGGAATTAACCAGTCGCTTAAATCTGATTATTTACGATATCTGGGAGAAAGTGACCCGTAAATTTTTAGAAATTAATGCCTCGGTTTATGAGGAAATTAGTAAAGGCAGACTTAACGAAATTATTCTGGAAGAAAGAGAGGCAATTCAAACAGAAATCCTCAATAAAATTCCTTTTGCTCTTGACTTATTTTCCTATTTAGTGTACGAAAATAGTTTAACTATTGACGGAGTAGGATACCGGGCTAATGCTCCTGAAACTATCGCCAGAGCCGAAATTCTGCTGCAAAATCTCATTCATAATATTGCCAATGCAGTGACGGTAATTATTCTCAATAACTTCTCGGAATCGGAAAGAATCAAACAAAAACTTTACCGATCAGAATTTCTCATCGCCAGAAAATTAGCTAAAATCCGCAATGAATTATCTTGGAAATACCGACGGCAACAATATTGGCAAGAACCTAAAGATATCTTTGAAAGTCAATATCAATTATTTCACTATAGCGATGGACAAATCAAATCCCTAGCCATTTATTCCCCCCGACAGGAAGAATTGAACAGTTTAACAGGCATACCCTGGTTAGCTTCGATCGCCTTAGAATTAAGAGACTCCTTATCTCCTCGTTTACGCGCTTTTTTTCGGGTGGTGGGTAAGGGAGTAGTCTATATCCTTATCCAAGTTATCGGTAGGGGTATTGGTTTAGTAATTCGCGGGGTTTTACAGGGAGTCGGTAACACTTGGCAGGAAGTCAAAGGTAAAAAGGGATCATGAATTATGAATTATGACTGATAACTGATAACTGAAGTGACCCTAACTTTTACAATTCCTTGTCAAAACTGTATTTATCGCGAATTTGTCCGACAAAAAACTGTCCTTTCGATGGTGCAGACTGAAAGTCTTTATATACTGCCAAAGGTAGATCATGATAAAGATAGATACCACCGTGATTAAATTCCACTT
The DNA here is from genome assembly GCF_008974145.1 of Microcystis aeruginosa NIES-4325. GTDB lineage: Bacteria > Cyanobacteriota > Cyanobacteriia > Cyanobacteriales > Microcystaceae > Microcystis > Microcystis aeruginosa_G. Next base: position 62,347 of record NZ_BJKP01000007.1, read on the forward strand.
TCAGAATTTTTTTTTCCTGATCGTAGTCAAAAGATTTAATCGCTGTACTTTGACTTTTTAATAAGGGGAAAGCAATCACATCGCGAATACTGGCAGAATTGGTTAATAACATGATCAGGCGATCGATGCCAATTCCTAAGCCTCCCGTGGGGGGCATTCCGTATTCTAAAGCGGTTAAAAAGTCCTCATCAACTCCCTGCGCTTCCAAATCGCCGGCCGCTTTTTTGAGTGCCTGTGCTTCCAGTCTTTGCCGTTGATCGATGGGATCGGTTAACTCAGAAAAACTATTAGCTAATTCCCGTCCAACCACATATAATTCAAATCTTTCCACGAGGTCAGTTTTTGAGCGATGGGGTTTAGCTAAAGGGGAAATTTCCACGGGAAAATCTAGCACAAAAGTGGGCTGTATTAGGGTTTCTTCGACTTTTTGTTCAAAAGCTTCATTTAGGAGCTTACCGATGGTTTTACAGTCCTCTGGAACGCCAATGCCAGCATTTTCTGCGGCAATACGAGCCGACTCGAAATCCTCAAAACTATTCAAGTCAACCCCAGTTATTTCTTGGACTAATTCGTGCATAGTCACTCGTCGCCAAGGAGGAGTTAGGTCAATTTCCCTGTCTTGATAGGTGATTTTCAGCGTACCTAAAACATCCTGTGCGGCGTTAACAATAATGTTTTCGGTTAACTCCATCATGTCATAATAATCAGCATAGGCCTGATAGATTTCGATGGAAGTAAACTCGGGGTTGTGTTTAGTAGAAACCCCTTCATTGCGAAAAATTCGGCCTAACTCAAAGACTTTTTCAAAACCACCGACTATCAATCTTTTTAGATGTAATTCGGTGGCAATGCGGAGATATAACTCCATCTCCAGCGTGTTATGATAGGTGATAAACGGTCTAGCATCGGCTCCTCCCGCTTCACTTTGTAGCACAGGAGTTTCAATTTCAATAAAGTCTTGTTGATCTAAATATCTCCGAATAGCAGCGGTAATTTGGGCGCGACGGCGAAAAGTTTGTCGCACTTCGGGGTTAACAATTAAATCCACATATCTTTGTCGATAACGCTTTTCTACATCGGTTAACCCGTGCCATTTATCCGGGAGAGGTAAGAGGGATTTGGTGAGAATTTCGTACTCGTTTACATAGATAGATAATTCGCCGCGTTCTGTGCGTTTAATCGTCCCTTTTGCTCCTAAAATATCGCCTGTATCGGTTAATTTAATCACCGTGTTAAAGGCATTCGGCACAGCGGCCATGGTTTCACTAATGCGTTTTTTATCGAGGTATAATTGAATCGTTCCCGTTTCATCTTGCAGGTTAAAAAAGGCTAGTTTACCCATAATTCTTCGGGCAATAATCCGACCAGCAATGGCTACTTCTGTGCTAATTTCTTCCCCCGGTGCTAAGTCAGCATACTGCTCTTGTAATTGTTGAGCGTGAGCGGTAGATTTCCACTGATAAGCGTAGGGATTTAAGCCAGCTTTTTGCAATCCTGCCACTTTTTCTAAACGAGCGGCCCGGATTTCTTCGAGGGTAGAGGAGGGTTGATTTTCAGGATTTTGTGCTTGAGATGCCATCGTTTTCTAAGAGGAACAATTCTGGGGTGTTTTTAGGTGTTGGGGATTTCAGTTATCAGTTATCAGTTATCAGTTATCAGTTATCAGTTTACTGTTCACTGCTCACTGCTCACTGCTCACTGAAAAATTATCGTCCCATTTCTCGCTTTAATTTTTTCAATTCTTCTTCCATTTCCCATTCTTTAAATTCTAGATCGAGATTATCGTAGTTCGATCGCTGATAGTCCGATTCTTGGGGTTGATCCCAAAAAGTGGTTTCCCAGTCACGGGACTGATTTTTAGGGGCTTTTTCGGCTTTAATTTGCACTTCTTGACGACGTTGTTGGACCTGTTGTAGTAACTCTTGGGATTGAGTCAGACGTTTTTTTACCCCTTCCATCCGTCCCCAAAGTTGATTACCCTGACGAAATAGGGCCGCCTCGCGTTCACTAGCAGCCTTAACCAAGTCCTGCCGTCCGGCGGCCTTAGCCTTATCAATTCTAGCGTGCCAAGTTTGGATATCTTGGGCAGTGGCCAAAATTTGCTGTTCGAGACGTTGACGCTCATTTTCTAGGGCGCTAATCAGTTTAGCAGTATCGCGCTCCTGTTCGCGCAGTTGTTCCACCAGTGCCTGTAATTCTAATTGGGGATGACTTCTGAGAAATTCTTCCAGTTGGGTTTCAAGAAAGCGACTGACATCATCAAATAGATTGCCCATCTGTGCAGTATCCTAAATTTGCAATTAAAGTCTAGGAGCGATCGATTTTAATCCCCCTCTTTTCAGCATAGGCTAGATCAACCCTCGGTTTAAATATATTTGGGAAAAGTAGTACAAAGATGTTATTCGGATGCAGGTTAGGGACGGGGAAACCAGTATAATAAAACTAGAGTGATATTTCCAGAAAACCTCTTAATTGTTTGACTTAAGTGACAACTTCACCAGCTTGGACAGAACGCATCGGTTATCAACGGGATTGGGTGTGGCGCGGTTGGCAAATTCGTTATAGTTTTATGCCAGCAAAAAACCCCCAAGATGCCGATAATCCCCCTTTAATTTTACTGCACGGATTTGGAGCGGCGATCGAACATTGGCGCCATAATATTCCTATCCTCAGCCAAAATCATCGAGTTTACGCGGTAGATTTATTAGGTTTCGGTGGTTCCCGTAAAGTGCAGGTTCCCTATACCGTTAATCTCTGGGTGGAACAAATACACGATTTCTGGCAAACTTTTATCAATAGACCGGTGGTATTAGTGGGAAATTCGATCGGTTCTTTAGTTAGTATGGCCCTAGGGGGTAAATACCCGGAAATGGTAGCCGGATTAGTTATGCTCAGTTTACCCGATGTCAGCCGTCGGCGGGAAATGATCGCCGATTGGTTATTAAATATCGTCACTCCCATCGAAAACTTTTTCACTTCGCCTTGGCTATTAAAACCGATATTTTACTATCTGCGTCGTCCGCAAGTCTTGAAAAAATGGACAGGAATCGCCTACGAAGACAAGAAAGCAGTTAGCGACGAATTAGTACAAATTATCGCCGCCCCCACCCTAGATGAGGGGGCAGCCGAGGCCTTTATTTCCCTAGCACAAGCTGTTAATCATCCCGAATATTGTCCACCAGCAAAGTTAATTTTACCACGCTTAGAAATCCCGATTTTATTATGTTGGGGCAAACAAGATCGTATGGTTCCCGTCCAGTTAGCTCAGGGTTTTGTCTCTCTTAATCCTAGGATAAAATATATAGAATTTGAACAGGCCGGTCATTGTTTACAGGATGAATGTCCCGACCGTTTTAACCCAATTTTATTAGAGTGGCTAGAATCTGTTGCTGTTCTTTGAGAGAATAGGGAGAGTGATTGTTGGTGATAGTCCTATGCAAACCTTGGAATCGACGCTCAACCCCCCCGCAACTGCCTCCGAATTCGACACCACGATTCACCGACGCAAAACCCGTCCCGTCCGGGTAGGTAGCGTTACCATCGGTGGTGTTTATCCCGTGGTCGTGCAGTCGATGATTAACGAGGATACCCTTGATATAGATGGTTCCGTGGCCGGTATCCGTCGCCTCCATGAAATCGGCTGTGAAATTGTCCGTGTCACCGTGCCGAGTCTAGCCCACGCCGCCGCTTTAGCTAAAATTAGGGAAAAACTGCTCGCCACCTATCAACCTGTGCCGTTAGTAGCCGATGTGCATCACAACGGCATGAAAATCGCCCTAGAAGTGGCCAAGCACGTCGATAAAGTGCGGATTAACCCCGGTTTGTACGTTTTCGAGAAACCGAAAGCCGACCGCAGCGAGTATAGTCAAGCAGAATTTGATGAAATTGGCGAAAAAATCGCCGAAACCCTGAAACCTTTAGTAATTTCCCTGCGAGATCAAGACAAAGCGATGCGAATCGGCGTTAACCACGGTTCTCTGGCCGAAAGAATGCTCTTTACCTACGGCGACACCCCCGAAGGAATGGTACAGTCGGCTTTAGAATTTATTCGCATCTGCGAATCCCTCGATTTTCGCAATCTGGTGGTTTCCCTGAAAGCTTCCAGGGTGCCGGTGATGGTGGCCGCCTATCGTCTCATGGTTAAGCGCATGGACGAGTTAGGTATGGATTATCCCCTGCATTTGGGCGTTACTGAAGCAGGAGATGGGGAATACGGACGAATTAAATCCACTGCCGGGATTGCCACTCTCTTAGCGGACGGTATTGGTGATACGATTCGCGTTTCTCTGACGGAAGCTCCCGAAAAGGAAATTCCCGTCTGTTACAGTATTCTCCAGTCCCTGGGACTACGGAAAACCATGGTCGAGTACGTTGCCTGTCCTTCCTGTGGTCGCACTCTTTTTAATTTAGAAGATGTCCTACAGCAAGTGCGCGAGGCGACTAAACACCTCACCGGACTCGATATCGCTGTTATGGGTTGTATTGTCAATGGACCGGGAGAAATGGCCGACGCAGACTATGGTTATGTGGGCAAACAGGCCGGTTATATTGCCCTTTATCGCGGTCGCGAGGAAATTAAACGCGTCCCCGAAAGGGAAGGTGTCACCGAGTTGATTAATTTAATTAAAGCCGATGGCCGTTGGGTAGAACCTTAATTAGTTTTACCATTGGGGGTTGACCTCTGTTCAACCCCTGATAATCAGCTATAATAAAAAGCTTGCTAGAAATTGCCGCTCCAGAGAGTTCATGCTACCCACACGCGATTGTGTTCGTCAAACCCCCGCTTACACTCCGGGAGAACAGCCCCAAACTGCGGGATTTACCAAACTTAACACCAATGAGAACCCCTATCCCCCACCGGCGGAAATTTTTGCCCACCTGCAAGAGCAATTAGAGAAAGTCCGACTCTATTCCGATCCTATCTCCAAAGAGTTACGGCAAACGGCGGCGGAATTATACGGCATAACAGCCGATCGCATTATCGCAGGTAATGGGTCTGATGATATCCTCAATATCGCCCTGCGTACCTTTGTTAACCCCGGCGAAAGTGTTGCTTTTTTGGATTTAACCTATTCCCTTTACGAGACAATTGCCCGGGTACACGGGGCAAATATTATCGAATTTCCCACTAATGCTCAATTTGAATTAGCAGGACCGATTATTTGTCCGGAAGCGAAATTAATTTTTCTCGCTTCTCCTAATCCTCCCCTCGGTAAACATCTTGATCGCGACTATTTAGAAGCAACCTGTGCTAATGCCTCGGGAGTGGTATTAATTGATGAAGCTTATGTGGATTTTAGTGATGACAATCATCTCGATTTTCTCTCCCGTTACGATAATGTCATCATTAGTCGCACTATGTCGAAAAGTTATAGTTTAGCGGGGTTAAGAGTCGGTTTCGGTTTTGCTGCCGGGGCCATTATCGAACAGATGGATAAGGTGCGTGATTCCTATAATTTAGATCGCATCGCTCAAACTTTGGCCACGGCAGCTTTAAAACACCATAATTATTTTGAGCAAGTTTGGCAAAAAGTCCGTCAAACCCGCAGCCGTTTAATTACTTCTTTGCGCGATTTGGGATTTATTGTTTTTGACTCGGAAGCTAATTTTATCCTCGCTTCTCCCCCACAGATTAGTGCCAGTGAGTTATATAGTCAACTGAAAGAGCGTCAGATATTAGTACGATACTTTAAACATCCTCGCATTCAGAATTATGTGCGGATTTCTATCGGGACTGATCAGGAGATTGATTGCCTTTTATCTGCTATTCAAGAGATTATGGGAACAAATTAATCTCTATTTTCGTCAGGGTTTTATTGGCACTTGAAACCCTGATAACTTCTTGAAAAAAAGGCTAGATCGATCGGAACAAAGCAGCGACAAACAAGGGTCTAATGGCCTGTCGTTTCTCCCGATTACTAGCCTTGGCTATCAAGATTATTAGTCCGACAAAAGGATTAAATACTAGCGCGCAAATTTTTGAACTTATGCAATTTTATCCCCAAGGAATCACAGTTCAAGAATTGAGCCAACGCTTAAATCGTCCCGTTTCTATGCTCAATCTTTGTCTGAAATCTTTGGTCGCTTCTAAAAAAATCCTCGCCAGAAAAAATCATAATCAGTGGGTTTATACTGTTGATAAAAAAGCTTAGTTTATCCAGATAAACATACTTAGGATATAAAAAAAGTGCTTATTATTAACCCTATTGCTGAATAACTATTTTAGGCTGTAGGTAGTATTCATCCTCTCTGACAACTATCTCACCAATGCCGAGAAATTGAGCATCTAAAGACTCCACAGCCACCAGAGAACCGATTATAACATTTGTATCGGTGAGATTAATTTTTCTGCCGTGAAACCAATCGATAACTCTCTCTGGTGTCAAAGAAATCCAGTCCAGATGTGCCAAGGCAATGCGAGGCGAAATTAAACCCTCAGAATTAGCCATTAAAGCTTCCAGATTAATACTATCGGCTAATTGAAAACCACAGCTTTCCGTGCGAGTTAAACTGGCTAAAGTGCCACCCACAGCTAACACCTTACCCAAATCTCTGGCTAGGGAACGGATATAAGTCCCCGATCCACAGTGAATATCTAGCTCTATTTGCGGAAATTCGCCCTCTAACCAGCCTAAAACCGTTATTTGGTCAATTTTGACCTGACGAGGCTCCACTGCGATTATTTCCCCTTTGCGAGCCAACTCGTAGAGACGGCGACCATCCTGGTGAATAGCACTATACATCGGCGGAATTTGGGCAATATTGCCAATAAATTCCGCTAAATGAGGCTTAACAGCCTCTAAAGTTAAATCGGGCCAGGGACAAGTAGCGATCGCTTTTCCCGTAATATCATCCGTATCGGTGCTGAGTCCTAACTGAATTTTTGCCCGATAAGCCTTATTTTCGGGTAAATAGGGCAGTAATCGGGTGGCAGCCCCAACGGCGATCGGTAAAACTCCCGTAGCCATAGGATCTAAAGTTCCGCCATGGCCGACTCGTTTTGTCTTCAGAATTTTGCGGACTTTGGCCACGCAATCGTGAGAAGTCCAATCGGGGGGTTTATTGAGATTTAAAAAGCCAAACATTATAAATTATGAATTATGAATTATGAAGTGGGGTGATGGGGTGATGGGGAGAATAGATAAAAGCAATCTCCTCAATTCTGAATACTGACGGCTGATAGCTAAAAATCTGACGTATTATATAATTGCATAACTTCACTTAAAGGTAAACGGGAACGAACACCGATAGAAAGGTCAGAAAAATGACCCAGATCATAATGATCAACGGCAGCGCGAGCAATCATAGCGGCGTTATCGGTACAGAGTTTAAGTGGCGGAAAATAGACGGTTAAATGATGATTTTTGGCGGCAGTTTCCAGATGATTTCTCAAGGCACTATTAGCAGCCACTCCTCCCCCGATCGCAATAGTTTGTAAGCCATAATCTAAGGCACAATTGATTGTCCGACGGGTTAAACTTCTGGCTACCGTATCTTGAAAACTAGCGGCTATATCAGCTACAGGTAAATTATCTGGCTCGAATTTCTCTACTAAGCGCAAAACAGCAGTTTTTAAACCGCTAAAACTGGAATCGTAGGCATGAAAACCGCCGGTTGGTAAAGATATTTTACCTTCAGGTAAGGGAAAAGCTTGGGGATTACCATCTTTAGCCATGCGATCGATGATCGGACCACCCGGATAACTTAAGTTTAATAATCGTGCCACTTTATCAAAAGCTTCTCCGGCTGCATCATCTCTAGTGGTTCCTAATTGTTGATATTTACCGCAGGCCTGCACATGGATTAAACTGGTATGACCCCCAGAGACTAAAAGAGATAAAAAAGGAGGTTTAAGATCAGATTCAGCCAGATAGGAAGCATAGATATGACCTTCGAGATGATGAATACCGATAAAGGGTTTATCGTGAACAATAGCCAGGGTTTTGGCTGCTGTCATTCCCACCATTAAAGCACCTACTAAACCGGGGGCAACTGTGGCGGCTATTCCATCAATTTCTGACCAATTTAAACCCGTTTCTTGCCAAGCTTTTTCTAGACAAAAATTAATGGTTTCTAGGTGTTGTCGGGAGGCCATTTCTGGCACAACACCGCCATAGAGACGATGGAGATCAATTTGAGAAGAAACCACACTACTCAACACCAGATTATTGTTAACAATAGCCACCGCCGTTTCATCGCAACTGGTTTCGATCGCTAAGATAATTGTCATAAATTAATCAGTAATAGGACAAAATTAACTTCTTGGTTAGGATGGGCAAAAGGCAAAAAGCAAAGGGCAAAACTGCCTCCTGTCTTCGTTATCGTTCAGCAATTTCCATAGCCACCACCGCCGGGGGTTTCAATAATAAAAATATCACCAGCGTTCATTTCTATAGTCGCTGTGCTGGGCAATTCTTCAATAGTTCCATCCTTTCTTTCCACGGCATTACGTCCTATTTTACCGGCTTTTCCTCCCGCTAGTCCAAAGGGGGAAATTAGGCGATTACCCGATAAAATATTAGCAGTCATCGCCTCTTGAAATTTAATTTTTCTTATCACACCATCACCTCCAGAATATTGTCCCTTACCGCCACTATCGGGGCGAATACTAAAACTTTCCACTAACACAGGATAGCGCATTTCTAATACTTCTGGATCGGTGAGACGGGAATTAGTCATTTGGGTTTGTACGGCAGCGGTTCCCGCAAAATTTACCCCCGCACCAGAACCGCCACAAATAGTCTCATAATATTGATATTTTTGATTGCCAAAAGTGAAATTATTCATCGTCCCTTGGCTGGCTGCTTGAATGCCTAAAGCCCCGTATAAAGCGTTAACTATTGCCTGGGAAGTTTCCACATTTCCTGCTACTACGGCCGCCGGATAAACGGGATTAAGAAAACAACCAGATGGGATAATTAAATGGAGGGGTTTGAAACAGCCAGCATTTAAGGGAATTGCCTCCTCCACAAGGGTACGAAAAACGTATAAAACCGCCGCTCTTGTCACTGCCAGGGGGGCATTAAAGTTATTGTTTAACTGGTTAGATGTGCCAGTAAAATCAATGGTTGCTTGACAATTATCAACATCTATGCTAATTTTTACCTTGATGACAGCACCGTTATCCAGATAATAGGTAAATTCACCATCTTTCAGGACAGATATAGCTTTTCTCACCGCTAACTCGGCATTATCTTGAACGAACTGTTGATAGGCTTTAACCGTAGCTAATCCGTAGCGATCAACCATATTATGTAATTCTCTTTCCCCCTTGGCATTAGCAGCTATTTGTGCTTGAAAATCGGCAATATTTTGGGCGATATTGCGCGCAGGAAAAGGACTATTAGTTAAGTGATTAATTAATTCTTGTTCCCGAAACTGTCCCGCCGCTACCAGCAAAAAATTATCGAATAAAATTCCTTCTTCGCTAATATGGACAGAATGGGGAGGCATAGAACCGGGGGTAATGCCACCGATATCAGCTTGATGTCCCCGGGAGGCAAGATAAAATAATATTTCCTGATTTTGGCGGTCAAAAATAGGACTAATTACTGTGACATCTGGCAGGTGAGTACCGCCATTATAAGGATTATTAGCTAGATAAACATTCCCCGGACGAATCGTCTCACCTTTATCCTGAATTAAACTTTTAACACTATCGGACATAGAGCCTAAATGGACGGGAATATGAGGAGCATTAGCGATTAAATTTCCCACCTCATCAAAGATAGCACAGGAGAAGTCTAGGCGCTCTTTAATATTGACACTTGCCGCCGTATTTTGCAGAGTAATCCCCATTTCTTCGGCAATAAATTGATAGAGATTTTTAAATATTTCTAGATAAATAGGATCGGCAACGGTAGTTATTTCTGAGTGGTGAGAATTGAGAGGGAACATAGGAAAGTAGGTTATCAGTTATCAGTTCTTAGTATATCTGCTACAAAAGTAGAGTATCGAGCCGCTATCGGGCTAAAATATCGAGAATATAGGATAAATTTGACATAATTTTAAGTTTTATAGCTTGGATAGTTATCTCTCTTATTTTTTGTCTGATCAGTTTAACTTGTATAGGATCGATCTTTGTGTCTTTGTGGTTCGTTCCACTCGACCGCTAGACTATATCTTAGAACACATTTTACCCACCAAACCCAAGAGAGCCTCGGAGTTCCCTGTCTCGTCACCTCAAGGAAGATTTTTGATTTTTGCAGGAGAGCCACTGATACGGGCTGACTGAGATATAATCGCAGTCAGTACCAGAGGGTGAATTATGGATAAAACCAGCTTGATCGATAAAGTGAAACAAATGGCTAATAAACGGGATTATTTACTGCAATTGCGCGATAAACCCGACATTGGGGGACTGAGATTGGATGTTAATCAAGCTCTTGAGGAGTTAGATGAGTTACTCGATGAGTTTCAAGCAACTTTTCCTGAAGAAAAACTTAGTTAACTAACCGACTCGACAGAATTGAGGTTTGTCCGATTGTGCTAATTTTCCCAAGTCATCGATCGCTTCGATCGACTCTTGGGAAGATATATTTTTAGTATCAGCTCGATTTTTTTTTCCCAAAACCCTTGACAAATGGCGAGACTTGCTTTATACTTTTTATATAATGGGAATCCGTGCGCAAATATATATAGGGTTTTTGGGCAAAGATAAGAGAGAAAAAAATAGACTCCAAAACCGGGTTGAGTAGGAAGAGGATAAAGGTATGAAGACGGAAAATTTCTCTCCCCGACAAGCATTAAACAAAGCATTCCTAAGAGTCAAACCGAGTCGTAGTCAGGTAGAGAAGTTTCAAACCCACCTAGAACAACTTTTGGGGAGTATCAACGAGACAGAATCAGAGGAGTTCCATAAAAACCTGCTTGCAGACTTTCTCAAACACAGCTACTATAGTCCCCAACATTTCATCAACACCAAAGGAAGGAATGATTTAGTCATCCATAATGGGAAAGAGTCGCGGGATTCCGTGGGGGTAATACTGGAAGTCAAGAAACCCAGCAATAAAAGCGAGATGCTGCGGAGAGACAAACTCAACTGTAAAGCATTACAGGAATTACTCCTCTACTTCCTACGGGAAAGAATAACCGAGAAAAACCTAGAGATAAAACACCTGATTGCTACCAATATATATGAGTGGTTTATCTTCGATGGGAATATCTTCGAGAGACTATTCGCACAAAATCAGGAACTTGTCAGACAGTTTAATGACTTTGAGACGGGGAGACTAACGGGAAAAACCACCGACTTCTTCTACAAACAGATAGGAGAACCCTTCCTTAACTCCATACTCGATTCCCTGACATACACCCATTTTGACTTGCGGGAATACTCCCAAACCATCCGGGAGGACGAACATAACCTCATCAGTCTCTATAAAATCTTTTCTCCCGAACACCTCTTAAAACTCCCCTTTGCGAACGATAGCAACAGTCTCGACAAAAACTTTTATAGTGAACTGCTGCATATCATCGGATTGACAGAGATAAAAGAGGGAGGAAAAAAACTCATCCAACGTCTGCAACCGGCAGCGCGACAACCCGGTTCGCTGCTAGAGAACGCTATCAGTCAAGTGGAGAGTTTAGATAAAATCTCTCGTTTACCCAATCCCGAGGAATTTGGGGAGACGGAAGAAGAGAGACTATTGAATATCGGTTTAGAGTTGGGGATAACCTGGATAAATAGAATCCTCTTCCTCAAACTATTGGAAGCGCAGATAATTAGGTATCATCGGGGGGATAAATCCCTAGGGTTTCTCAATTTAGGCAAAATTGCCAACTATGACGACTTAAATCGCTTATTTTTCAGCGTCTTAGCAAAAAAACAGACAGAAAGAAGCAAAGACATCCAGAATACCCATACTCAGGTTCCCTATCTCAACAGTTCCCTATTTGAACCCACAGACTTAGAACAATCAACCATAGTCATCAGTAACCTGCGTTCGGAGAATTTAGAGATTTTTGCAGGAACAGTCTTAAAGGATAGTCAGGGGAAAAAGCGAACAGGAGAAATCAACGCTTTAGCATACCTATTCGAGTTTCTCAATGCCTACGATTTTAGCAGCGAAGGTGGGGAAGCGATACAGGAGGATAACAAGACTCTTATCAATGCGTCAGTGTTGGGATTAATCTTCGAGAAAATCAACGGATATAAGGATGGTTCCTTTTTCACCCCCGGTTTCATCACTATGTATATGTGTCGGGAAACGATTCGACGCGCAGTGATAGAGAAATTTAACCAGAGTCAGGGATGGGATTGTCAGACAATCGAGGATGTGTATAACCGCATCAAAGACAAAACGGCAGCCAATGCTATTATCAATAGTCTCAAAATTTGTGATCCTGCGGTGGGTTCGGGACATTTTCTTGTTTCTGCTTTGAACGAGATAATCGCGATTAAGAGTGAGTTACAGATTTTAGTGGATAAAGAGGGGAAAACTCTCAGGGATTATCGGGTTGAGGTGGTGAACGATGAGTTAATCGTCACCGATGATGACGGTAATCTGTTTGAATATAATCCCCGCAGTCGAGAAAGTCAGCGCGTACAGGAGACTTTATTTCAGGAAAAACAGCGTCTGATTGAGGGGTGTCTCTTTGGAGTTGATATCAATCCCAACTCGGTGAAAATCTGTCGGTTGCGTTTATGGATTGAGTTACTCAAGAATGCTTACTACAAAGCAGATAACGAGTTAGAGACGTTACCGAATATCGATATTAATATCAAGGTTGGCAATTCTCTGATTAGTCGCTTTGGGTTATCCAATGATTTACAAGTCTTTTCCCGCAAAAATCGTTTAAGTATCGAGAGTTATAAGGATGCGGTGAGAGTCTATCGCAACGCAGAGGATAAATCGCAAAAGCGTGAGATGGAGAGATTGATAAGTGAGATTAAGAGTAGTTTTCGTCAGACTTTACAGGGAGATAATCCTCTGAAAAAGCGCTTGCGGGGTTTGGAAACGGATTTATATAGTCTAGAGAATCAAATTTTGTTATTTGAGGAGTCAGCTAAGGAAAAGAAAGCGCGGGAAAGGAAGATTAGTCAGTTAAGGAATGAGATTGATAAGTTACGTCCGCAACTGGAGGAGATTGAAAGCGGTAAGATTTATCATAATGCTTTTGAATGGCGCTTCGAGTTCCCCGAAGTTCTAGATGATAAGGGGAATTTTATCGGTTTTGATGTGGTAATTGGTAATCCTCCTTATGGAGTGAAATTCAAGGAAATGGAAAAGAGTTTTTATAAAACAAAATATCCTATTTCGAGTCAAGGGAAAATCGATTCTTTTAAATTATTTTATGAAAGAGCTTATCAACTTTTAAAATCTCAATACTATCAATGCTATATTGCTCCTAATACATTTCTTTATAACACTCAATCTGAATCTCTAAGAAGTTTTCTTATTCAAAATACACATATTATTAAAGCTATTGAGTTGAGAAAGAATATTTTTGAAGATGCTCCTGATGTAGTCACTGTAATAAATATTTCCCAATATATTAAACCGAAAAAAGACTCAACTACTTCTGCGATGGTTGCCTATCCAGATTATAAATATAATAATCTATATGATGATGAATGGGAAATTATTCAAGAAATACCATACTCAATTTTTATAAATGATAGAGAGAAGAAAATTAATCTCAGAAGAAAACTTATATTAGATGAAATTATAAACAATATGAACAAATTTAGAAAATTAGGCGAGCTTTTTCAACTGAAACAAGGTACAAAACCCTATGGAGATAAGGAAAATAAAAATACTGACCTATTATCTAATAATCAAATAGATCAAAGCTGGGAACCAGCAATTAATGGAAGAAATATTGCTTCCTATAGTATAGTATTTGAAAACTTATACGTTAAGAGAAGCAAAGAATTACATAGTTGTTTGCCAAAAGAAATAGTAGATACTGAAAAAATTTATTTTCAGAGAATGCGAAAAATATCATTATTTCCTAGAATAGTTGCTTGTTATGATAGGGATGGAATTCATGGATTATATACTTGTTCTGTTATTTATAAGAACAATTTAAATACGGTAAATTTAGATTTAAAGTATTTATTGGGAATTTTAAATTCTCATTTAATAAATATTTGGTATAAAAATTTTGATACTGATCTAGAAATAAAGCTTGTCTCGGTAAAAAGTATTCCAGTAAGAGAAATTAGTCAAGAACAACAGCAACCTATAATTGCACTTGTAGATCAAATTCTCACGGCTAAAAAATCTAGTCCCAAAGCTGACACCAGCGAGTTAGAAAAAGAGATTGACAAAATAGTGTATGAATTGTATGGATTAAGTGAGGAAGAAATCAGGATAATAGAGGGAGAAATAAAATAAATATAAATGTAGCACAGAAAACGGGTTTCTCCGAGAAACCCGTTTTCTACTCATGCACTCATGCAAAAAGGGGAATAAATAATCAGTCTTTAATAACCAGATTTAGTATTACCTAGGATTATTAGTATCCTATAATACCAATGCTTAGGAAACTATAAAGAAAATCCCAAGATTGAGCGAGTACCTTGGCGAAAAAAGCTATAATAGAATAAAATGCCTAATTTTTTCGACAAAATTGTTATGATAGTTACCAATAAACAAGAGCTAGAAGAACTGATACAACAGGTAAAAAAAGCTCAACAACAATTTGCCAACTATAACCAAGAACAAGTAGATCTTATCTTCAAAAAAGCGGCATTAGCAGCCAACAACGCGCGCATTCCTTTGGCTAAAATGGCAGTACAAGAGACAGGGATGGGAGTAATAGAAGATAAAGTGATTAAAAACCATTTTGCCTCAGAAATCATCTACAACAAATATAAACACAGCAAAACCTGCGGCATTATCGAAGAAGATAAATCCTTTGGATTGCAAAAAATCGCCGAACCCGTGGGCATTTTAGCGGGGATCGTACCCACCACAAATCCCACCGCCACAGCCATTTTTAAAGCCCTAATTGCCCTGAAAACCCGCAACGGCATCATTTTTTCCCCCCATCCGCGAGCCAAAGACTGCACGATCGCGGCGGCCAAAATAGTCTTAGAAGCGGCCGTCAAAGCGGGTGCGCCGGCTGGTATTATTGGTTGGATAGATCAGCCATCGGTGGAACTTTCCCAAGCATTAATGCAACATCCCAGCATTAATTTAATCCTTGCTACCGGCGGTCCTGGTATGGTAAAAGCGGCCTATTCTTCCGGAAGACCTTCCCTAGGAGTCGGTGCCGGCAATACCCCCGCTTTAGTGGACGAAACCGCTCACATAAAAATGGCCGTTTCCTCGATTATTCTCAGTAAAACCTTTGATAACGGCATGATTTGCGCATCCGAACAATCGGTAATCGTTGTCGATAGCATCTATGAAGAAGTTCGACAGGAATTTATTGATCGCGGGGCCTATCTTCTTTCCCCCGAAGAAAGGGAAAAAGTCGCCGAGATTCTCCTCAAAGATGGTCATATCAACCCCGATATTGTCGGACAACCGGTAGAAAAATTAGCCACCATGGCCGGAATTTCCGTTCCCGAAGATACCCGATTACTAATCGGAGAAGTAGAAAATATTGGCTTAGAGGAACCATTTTCCTACGAAAAACTCTCGCCAATTTTAGCCATGTACCGGGCCAAAGACTTTGAAGATGGGGTAAAAAAAGCCGAAAAACTGGTCTTATTTGCCGGTCGAGGTCATACGGCCGTGCTTTATACCGCACCCTCCAATCGGGAACATATTAAGCGCTTTCAAGACAACGTACAAACGGCCCGGGTATTAATTAATACCCCTTCCTCCCAGGGTGCAATTGGTGATATCTATAACTTCCGTCTCGATCCTAGTTTAACCCTCGGTTGTGGCACTTGGGGCGGTAATTCCATCAGCGAAAACGTCGAACCTACCCACCTATTAAATATTAAAACCGTAGCCGAGCGCCGGGAAAATATGCTTTGGTTCCGAGTACCACCAAAAGTATATTTTAAATACGGAGCATTACCCGTAGCTATTCGGGAATTAGCCGGCAAAAAACGGGCCTTTATTGTCACCGATAAACCTCTTTTCGACCTAGGAGTTACCGCAACTTTACAGGAAATTTTAGAAGAAATCGGCATCACGGTTAATATCTTTTATGATGTGGAACCCGATCCTTCCCTAGAAACCGTCGAACGGGGGTTAAATGTCATTAATACCTTCAATCCCGATGTAATTATCGCTATCGGTGGTGGTTCCCCCATGGATGCCGCTAAAATCATGTGGCTACTCTACGAGCATCCAGAGATAGAATTCGAGAGCTTGGCCATGCGTTTTATGGATATCCGCAAACGAGTCTATGAATTGCCCCCTTTAGGCGAAAAAGCTCTCATGGTTTGTATTCCCACCACTTCGGGAACAGGATCAGAAGTGACTCCCTTCGCCGTCGTGACCGATCGCCGTAATAATATTAAATATCCTTTGGCAGATTATGCCCTAACTCCCAGCATGGCCATCGTCGATCCAGAATTAGTGCTGAATATGCCGAAAAAATTAACAGCCTACGGCGGAATTGACGCTTTAACTCACGCTCTTGAGGCCTACGTCTCGGTTTTAGCCTCAGAATATACTAATGCTCTTGCTCAAGATGCCATCCGACTGCTGTTTAAATATCTGCCCAGTTCCTATCATAACGGAGCTAAAGACCCGAAAGCGCGGGAAAAAGTCCATTACGCGGCGACAATGGCAGGAATGGCCTTCGCTAATGGCTTTTTAGGCATCTGTCACTCCATGGCTCACCAATTAGGGGCAATTTTCCATATTCCCCACGGTCTGGCCAATGCCTTGATGATTTCCCACGTCATCCTCTATAATGCCACCGATGCCCCCTTTAAACAGGCCACTTTCTCTCAGTACAAATATCCTAACGTGAAGTGGCGCTATGCCAGAATCGCTCATTCCTTGGGATTGGGAGGAGAAAGCGAGACCGAAAGTGTGGAAAGATTGGTATTAGCGATCGAATGTTTAAAACGGGAAATCGGTATTCCGGCCAGTATTAAAGAGGTAATTCCCGAAACTGAAGCCGAATTTATGGCCAAATTAGACCATTTAGCTGAACAAGCCTTCGATGATCAGTGTACCGGAGCCAATCCCCGTTATCCCCTGATTGAGGACTTAAAAACCCTGTTAATCCAAGCTTATCACGGCAATTTGCCCCTAGAGGTGGCGGTAAATGGTCACGGTGAGGTCAGTCTTGCCGATTTGAAGTTAGATCCGCAACCCTTGAGCTTGTAGGGATAGATTTTGCCTTGGATCCCCCCTACCCCCTAGTAGGGTTGATTCATGAATCAACCCTACCTATTGCCTATTGCCTTTCTTCACTGGGAAATTTATTTTGCACGACTACTTAAAAATTATCTTTTTTCCCCCGCAGCCGCGCAAACACTTGTACTGGTTCATTGCTATCCATAGTCATTGCCAAAGCGGGACTATCCCAACGCAAAAAAGGATTAGTCAGCTTTTCCGTCCCCAAAATTGCCGGAATCGTGGGAATATCTTCAGCGCGATCTTTCACCACTTCCCGATAACGCTGTTGCAGAGCAGCATTATTAGGGTCAACTGTCAAGGCAAACTTTAAATTATTTAACGTATATTCGTGAGCGCACCAAACCCTAGTCTGGTCAGGCAGCGATCGCAATTTAGTTAAAGAAGCCACCATTTGGCCCGGTGTTCCCTCAAATAAACGACCACAACCCCCAGAAAACAGGGTATCACCACAGAATAACTCGCCGTAATCTCCGGGGTTAACCGCGGGAAAATAATAGGCAATATGGGCGCGAGTGTGGCCGGGAACAAAGAAAACCTCGGCCCAGCGACCGGCAAATTCCACTCGGTCCCCCTCCTCTAAAAACAGCTGCTGCCCCGGAATACGACCGCGATCCTCCTTTCCCCCATAAACACAAAGATGGGGATAACGATTAATTAAAGCCTGATTAGCCCCCACATGGTCGCCGTGGTGATGGGTATTGAAAATAGCGACTAAATCCACCTGTAAAGCCTCTAATCGCCTGAAAACCGGTTCAGGTTCCGCCGGATCCACCACAGCCGCGATTTTTTGCGATCGATCGTAGAGGAGAAAAATATAATTATCGGAAAGGGCGTTAAGACGTTCGATCTCCATGGTAAAATCTTGGGCTAAAGTTTAACTCGATCATACCTATGGCAGCACCTTTTAGAAATCAGGCTAGAAGTCTCAACCACTAGGACAAAAAACTTTAATGTCACCGCTCAACAACCCCAAGAGAGCAGAAAAAAAGCGAACTTCTCTAGGGAGAAATTCGCCTTAATTTCCAGAAATTCTGAATTTATTAATTAGGCGCGAGCTTCGAGACGACCGTAGAAAATGCCGCGAATTTTCACTTCTTCAGCATCTTTTGCCCCTAAATCAGTGTCGGAAGGCTGTTCACTTTCAAAAACACCAGCAAACTCCCCAGTAGAAGCGTCAACTTTAGTTACCTGTAAAGACATAGTACCTTTACCCAGTTCCGTCGCTTTCACGTTAGCACGCTGGAAATCTTGACTATCAGCACTAGCGGGTAAAGCGACAGCATTATCATAACCCGTCACCACACCCCGACCTTTGGGATCCAAGAAACCAGCACCACGATAGGAAGGAACTTTAAAGTCGCCCTCAAAATCCGTGGAACTGTTGATAGAGCTAAATCCAGCTTCGGTTTTGCCAGTGAAACCTTTCATGGTAAAGAAGAAGGGAACTCTTTCACCTCCGGGCAATTGTACGGTAACGGGTTGGAAATCGATACCGTCCTCTTCCTTGAGGGTTAAAACACCGTCTTCACCTACGGTTAAGGTCGCTGTCATCTGTTCTAAACTGGTGGTATCTCTGGTTAAGAGTTTACCCGGAATAAAGGCAGCTGCTTCCCGCTTATTAACTGGTTCACCCTTGACAAAATATTCTTGGGGTTCCAAACATAAATCTGTCACCACATAACTTTCGCCGCTTTCTAAGGGGAGAGTACCCCGGGTAAACTCGGAAATCTGCGGACATTTGTTAGCTAATCCAGTGTTTAAAATTTCATCATAGGTTAGCTCGTTTCTATTCAGGACGGCACTAGGTGCGTCGCTACAAGCTGTCAACACCCCTAAGCACAAGGCTAAAAAGGCAACTAACAAGGCACGAAATCTCATCTATGTCAACCTCTCTTTGTCAATCTTTACAATTACTACCCTTGATCCATAGCCTGATCAATTATCGAATCGGTTGCGCCAATTCACCGAAACTCAGTTTATCAAAGATCAGTGACCATTGAGAAGATGGGAGGCAGGGGCAGCAGGCTCTGAGTAACTGATAACTGATGACTGATATGATCGGTGTGACTGTTTTCAGATGCAAAAATTTCGATGAATAGCCGATTGCCGGGAGATAATAGCCAATTAGATAGCCAACTGTATTCCCTTGTAACGACGGTGACAGCGATCGCCGAAGAACAGCAGGGAAATTGTAACGGTTTGTTAATGTTGCTGCGAACTTTAGAAAATTTACATCGGCAAATTCGCGAGCAGATGTTCGAGCCATCTTTACCCAATACCCGTAAGGACTTATACGGATTACTCCGGGATATTGAGGAAACCGGGGGATGGCCCTATATAGAACGGATGAAGTTACAAATGTTAATGGAAAAATTATTAGCCAGTGAAGTCGGCGCCCTCGATCCGGCAGCCAAAACCGATGATCGGGAAAAATGAAAAGGTGTTGGGATTTCAGTTATCAGTTATCAGTTATCAGTTATCAATGGGTAAGTTATCAGTTATCAGATTTGAATTTTAAGTGTGCAGTATTAAATAGAATTTTCCTACTGTGTTTTCACTGATTACTGATTACTGTTTACTGATCACTGAAAAATCCCCCATCTCCCCTATCCCCCCATTGCCTATCGCCAAGGGGTACGGAGCGGGGTAAAGTATTGGAAAAATGGATATTTAGGGGTAAATCATCACCACCGTGAACCCGATTAAATTTGGAACCGATGGCTGGCGCGGGATTATCGCCGCCGATTTTACTTTCGATCGAGTCGCTCTGCTCGCTCCCTTGGCGGCTCAGGTTTTAGCAGATAATTATGGTCAGATCACAGGTTCGCGGACAATTATCGTCGGCTATGATCGGCGGTTTATGGCGGAGGATTTTGCTCAAACTGCGGCGGAATCGCTGCAAAAAGCTGGTTTTGACGTGCTTGTCTCCCAATCCTACGCTCCCACTCCCGCTTTTAGTTGGGCAGCTCGAGCAGAAAATGCTCTCGGTGCGATCGTGTTAACCGCCAG
Organism: Microcystis aeruginosa NIES-4325; assembly: GCF_008974145.1. GTDB lineage: Bacteria > Cyanobacteriota > Cyanobacteriia > Cyanobacteriales > Microcystaceae > Microcystis > Microcystis aeruginosa_G. The sequence continues at coordinate 82,638 of NZ_BJKP01000007.1, forward strand.
TCACAACCCGGCTAAATATCTCGGTTTGAAGGTTAAAGGTTATTTTGGTGGTTCTGTCTCGCCAGAAATTACCCAGCAAATTGAAGCTTTATTGTCTAATCCGCCGCAGTTTAACGCCAATGCGGGTAAATTAAGCACTTTTGAGCCTTGGTCAAGTTATTGTCAGGGTTTACGCCAAAAAGTTAATATTGCCGCTATTGCCAACGCGATCAAATCGGGACAACTAAAAGTTTATTCCGATGTCATGCACGGTGCGGCGGCTACCGGTTTAGAGCGTCTTTTGGGGGTGGGGATCACGGAATTACGCGGCAATCGCGATCCTTTGTTCGGTGGCGGCTCTCCAGAACCTTTACCGAGAAATTTGAGGGAAATCATCGATAAGCTGGCTCAAAGCGCAAATTTAGCCCCTTTGCGAGTAGGTTTGGTCTTCGATGGCGATAGCGATCGAGTGGCGGCGATCGATGGTCGGGGGAATTTTTTAAGCACCCAAAATCTCATCCCGATTCTAATCGAGCATTTAGCCGGCAAAAAGGGAATGAGAGGAGAAATCGTTAAAACGGTAAGCGGTTCCGATTTAATCCCCAAATTAGCCAGTTTATACGGTTTATCGGTCTTTGAAACCCCGATCGGTTATAAGTATATCGCCGATCGAATGTTGACCACTCCTGTGTTAATTGGTGGGGAAGAATCCGGAGGTGTCGGTTATGGTACTCACATTCCCGAACGGGATGCTTTATTATCAGCTTTATACGTTTTGGAAGCAGTGGTAGAATCGGGCCAAGATTTAAGCGATCTTTACGCACAATTACAGGATAAAACCGGGTTTCATTCTCAGTATGATCGCATTGATTTACCCCTAGCTAATATGGAAGCTCGCGATCAGTTAATTACTGCTTTGGCTAAGGAACCCTTAAGGGAAATTGCCGGTAAACCAGTGACTGATTGTAATACTATGGACGGTTATAAATTCCGTTTAGAAGATGGCAGTTGGTTGTTAATTCGCTTTAGTGGCACAGAACCGGTTTTGCGTCTCTACTGTGAATCTTCAACCCTCGATCGAGTTGATGAAATTCTTGCCTGGGCAAAATCTTGGGCTACCTATATCTAGAATTTTACCATGGCGGTACGACGATCAATTAAAGTACCGCCATTAATTTTAGAATTTAACAAGATTAGAGAAAAAAGTTGACCGGGAGACAAGTAAGCTAGAGAGTGGAAGTAACCACAAAGACACAAAGGAGACAAAGATTGAGCGCTCCTATATAGGGTTGGTTGAAAAAGTTTTTCGTGGCGGTAGGTTTCGGCCGTGAGACTTCGGACGTTCGGCGAGTCCAAATAAACTTGAAGCATTATCTTTTTCCTTACTATAGTCATTGCAATTAAGATTGAGAATATCAATGCCAGAGTTCCTAAGGATTCAACCGGTCTAGATTGTATCAGACTTATCTGCAATGACTATATTTTTCATCCAAGTCAATTTATGAATGAAAGAAGATGGCTCTTAAGCGAGTAGTTATGATATATTAGCAGAAAATAATCGACGCAAGCCCTGCCAAGTAAGGATCGCCATAATTCAAAAAAGCAATTTTAATAAAAAAAGCTGGCTCTTCTAGATTCTGTGTGATAAGTTTAACTTACATAGGATTGATCGATCTTTGTGTCCTTTGTGTCTCTGTGGTTCATTCCACTCACTGCCCCAAGACTGTATCTTAGAATACACTTTACCCACCAAACCGGGGAGAGCCAAAAGCTTTTGGCTTTGTTGGATTCCAGGATATTTAAGGGTTTAGGCTCATTTAAACTACTAATTTGCTATAACCAGTCTAGGAGAGCCAAAACATCGCCATAAATCAAACAATCTACGCTATTGGGCAGAATGATAGTCCCTAAATCCAAGGACTCGACATTGCCGACAATGACTTGATCCAAGCGAGTTTTCGCAATTTCGGCCGCTTGGGCATTCAGTTCTATGCCAATATAATTAGCATTGGGATTAATTTCCTTATAATACTGCCCCAACACGCCTGCGCCACAACCCACTTCCACAATCACCGAGGCATCTGGCGGTAATAAGCGCAATAGGTCAGGATTCACCCGGTCATAGTAGTCCAGACTGGTAAGGGAAGCACTCGGCATTTCTATCTTCAACTCAGTTGCTCAAAACAACACAATAGGGACTCAATTTTGTTAAGTCCCCAGATAGTATATCAGTCCAACAGGAGACCACTAGCGGCAGTCTTGAAGATGACAACAAACCCCAAAGCCTATCCAGTCGACCTGAAGAAAATCAGGAGTCGCCTAATATCCATTGGGTTGCCACCTCAGTTTCCCCCCCAGGGAACTGCCGGACTTCAGCCGAGACAAAGTGGGAAGCCAGACTTTCGATCAGTTTAACCAGAGTAGAATCAGTCACCACGGCCACCTTACTGACGTACTTGTGATGGTCGCGTATCAGCCGGAAATGAGCGACCAGGGCACCAAAACTTTCCCAGCCAGTGAACGTAGGGACTTCAATGATTACGCCAGCAAGGCCACCAGTGGCTTCAATGTGGGGATCCACTGCCTCCGCAATCTTGACAAAATCTTCCGCCGCGAGCGCAGACTTAGGTTGCATATAGAGAATGCTATGCGCCGCATCCAAATTATAATCTATCATAGTTTGCCTCTCCCAAATGGTCGAAGTCTAACTACATACTATCACGATTGACGCTTTTACTCACATCTCTAGACGACTTATAATCGCCACACCGTAACTTATCTTAACAGCAAACAGGTATCTACAACCAACTTGCCAAAACGAAAAATTCCTATCTCACCATTAAGATAACTGTTATCGATGCTTAACAGCTTATCTAGACAAGAATTTTGGGAAAGCATGAAAATTATCGCCTACACCTATACTAACCCCCTGCTCGATAGTCCCCCCGATAACTCGATTTTGTCCTATTCTCCCGAACAAGTGTATCAAGATTTTGGCGATCGCTCACAACGCCAGCAACTACTCCGCGATTGTCAAGGAACCCCCCCCCAACTGCTGATCCTGCGTCGCCTAGCAGAATTGGGAGACAATGGCACAGAAGTTAGCAAAATTTTACAATCCTTAGAAGCCCTCGACATAGATATAATCGCCCTAGAAGACCCAGATTATAAGCTAAATTTTGCCAATATTCTGCAAGAAATATCAAAAAACGAACTAAGTAATCGTTTAAAAGCAGGTCACGCTCACAATCGTCTGCAAGCTTTGCCTCCCCCCGGAAAAGCCCCCTACGGTTATCGTCGTGGCAAGGAGCGTTATATACTCGATCGCAGTACCGCACCAGTAGTCAAAGACTTTTTTGATCGCTTTTTGATTTCTGCTTCCCTGCGTTCTACGGTGCGCTATCTAGAAAAACGCTACGGCAAAAAGATATCGGTAGCTACTGCCCATAAATGGCTGACCAATCCCGTTTATCGCGGCGATTTGTGCTATCTCGGCCAAGATATTATCCCCGATACCCACACTCCGATTATCTCCCGGGAAGAAGCAGCCCAGATCGATCGCATCCTGAGAAATAATCGCAAATTACCCCCCCGCAGTGCCAGCGCCCCGCGTTCCTTAGCGGGTTTAGTCGTCTGTAGTCAATGTCAATCCGGGATGACGATTACCAAAGTCACAGCGCGAGGAAAAGGCCTAGAATACCTCTATTTGCGACCATTGCAATGTCCCCGGACAAAAAAATGTTCGGCGATCGCTTATGAAAAAATTCTCGATAGCACAATCGAGCGCATTTGTCAAGATCTACCACCGACGATCGCTCAGATATCTTTACCTGATTTAGAGGCGATCAAACGGGGAATGAGCGAGGAAATAGGGCAAAAAAACGATATTTTGTCGCAATTGCCCTCCCTAGAAGCGGCGGGAATTTTAGATCAAGAAACGGCTAATCTACGGGCCTATAAACTGAAAAACGAGATCGCACAAATCCAAGGACGTTTAGACCAATTACCCCCGGATAACCTGACTATTATCGCTCGTGCCGTTGCTTTTCCGCAATTTTGGCGAGATTTATCGGAAATCGAGCGCCGTTTTTATTTTCGCGAGTTTATCCGTCGCATCGAAATCGAGAGAGAAACGGCTAATAATTGGCATTTACGTTTAATCTTTGTTTTTTAACAATCTGGGACAATCTTAAAGTTAGCTAAAAATTGCCGAATTTTTGAGCAATCAATGCTAAGAAAAAGGCCAACAGCGATCGATCTCAACTATGAGCAATAACAAAAGATTAACTAGGTATAAAAAAGGGCGAAAATCTTCCCAGACAAAACCCCACCTTTACGATTATCACTATAACCAACCTGGTACGATGCCGGGGTTAATCACCATCGATGAAAATGCCCTTGCTACGGAGATATTTTTAATTAATTATAACCCCCAACAAGCCACTAGAGTTAATAATCTCTTACCCCAAGACTGTCTTAAATATTTATCCAACGATTCCATCTCTTGGATCGATATCGTCGGTTTGGGTAATGAAGATAAACTGCAAGAGTTGGGGGCAATTTTTCATTTACATCCCTTAACCCTTGAGGATATAGTCAGTATTCCCCAAAGACCAAAAGTGGAAGAATGCGAGAATTATATTTTAATAATAGTGCCAATGGCCATCCTGATCGATCATCAGGGTTTTTTGCTAGAACAAATCAGTTTAATAGTCGGGAAGAATTATGTTTTAACCGTGCAGGAAGAAGGACAATACGATTCTTTAGAGGGGATTAGGGAAAGAATCCGTTTAAATAAAGGTTCCATCCGGCAGCAAAAATCGGGTTATTTAGCCTACTCGATTTGGGATGCCATTATTGACGGTTATTTTCCTGTTTTAGAGTCCTACGGAGAAAGAATCGAGGAGTTAGAAAACGAAATTTTAGCCAGTCCCACGGAACAGACTTTATCAAAAATTTACCAAATACGTCAGGAATTACTCTCCCTGCGACGGGCAATTTGGCCGCAAAGAGACACCCTCAATACCCTTTTACGGGATGAGTATATTGTCATCGATACAACGATTAAACCCTATCTAAGGGACTGTTATGACCATGTGGTACAAATTCTCGATGTTATCGAAAATTACCGGGAATTTGCCAATGGTTTAATGGATTTTTACCTGTCTTCCGTGAGTAATAAAATGAACGAGATTATGAAAACTTTAACGGTAATCTCGACGATTTTTATCCCTCTCACCTTTATTGTCGGTGTTTATGGCATGAACTTTAATACTGATAAATCCCCCTATAATATGCCCGAATTAGAATGGTATTGGGGCTATGTATTCGTCTGGGTGTTGATGCTAACCGTTGCTTTCAGTTTAATCATTTTCTTTTGGCGACGCGGCTGGTTTAAGAACCTATCGACAGGGAAGAAAAGATAAACTGTTAAGCAGATTAGACAGACGGGATGACAGGGCCAGCATCTAGCAAGAAAAAATGGCTATTGCAGAGAAATTAATAGTTTAGTATCTGCGGTATTTTTTAACACTTTTAGTTGATGGCTTCTAATTTTGTCTAACCAACTATAGTGCTGGTTGCGACATTGATAGACGATATCGATGTCACCAATCTCTGACTTAACCTGAGCCAAGTAGTTTTCTAGTTCGCTAATTTTCATAACCAATCTCGCTTGCGCTGAAGGACATCAACCCTAAACCAAGAATTATCCCTAAAGAATAGGGGTGACTACAGTTATTATTATAGGCCAATCACTTGACTAAATTAGCGATCAAAAGCTAAAACGGAAGCCTAGTCTCGTAAAATAGCAAGGGGCAAAGACCATCTTTTCCTAACTGGTTTGGATCGTTAAGGAAAAAAAGCGAGTAGGAGTGAGAAGAAAAGACTATCGAAGGGGGACTTCTACAGCATCAGTATCAACGGCATTGGTGGGGGAAGAAACTTCGGTTTGATTCTTCACTCCTCCCGGACGGCGAGTGCGATAATCAAGAACTAATCGCGATAATTCCGTGGTTAAAAGAGTGAGGACAATCCCATCATCAATCCAACCAATAATCGGGAAAACGTCAGGAGAAATATCAAGGGGGCTAAACAGATAAACCATAGTTCCCAGAATGATAATCCAACGATATTTAGGGTGAGTGATTTTGCTGCTGTACCAGTTGTAAAAAGATTCAACAATCGGTTTCATTAATTTTTCCTCATTGACTGGGATAATTTAATTTTGTCAGGTTCCCCTTGAGTCTGATAGTGCGGTTTTACCCCCCATTATGTAGGGTTATCCCCGCTAATTATCCACTAAAAAAGCCCAAAAGAAAATTCACCTTTATGGATGAGCCTGAAGTATTATTACTGGATGCTTAAGAGGGGAGATAGTGGCATCTTTTCCCCGTCCTGGCCTTGGTTAGCTAACCAGTCAACTATCTACTGGCCGCTGGAAAAATCCTAACGTATTCGTTCACGGATTTCCATCAATAGCTGACCCAGCCTATTCAATCCAGTTCCATCTCCACCATCACCCCAGTATCTATCATTTTTTGTCTGCTCAATCAGCTTTAGATCACCTGTTAAAAGTATCTTTTCAGTCAAGTCAGGATGTTGTGTAAATTTGGCATATAGAGCCTCTCGCATGACATCATCTTTTATGATTTGCCAATCTTGACGCAGTGGTCTGCGACGATCCCGTCCCATCTCGGCCGCCTCTCGTGCGGTTTTGGCTTGTCGAATTTCTTCTTCATCAGGAGTATTAACAAACTTCTGAGCCTGAAAATAATGTTCTGAGGTAGGCCATATTCTATCTTTTAGATAGATTGGGTATGGTGCGAAGTTCGAGAAAAACCCGTAAGGCTTATTTAAATGGTAAAACTTAATAGACTCACCCATAGCCTCCCTTGCATAGTCAATAGCATGATAACCTAATTTGGTATCGAGGACTGACTCCCCAAAAGGAAAACTTCCGATCTCGCTATTAAGATAACTGCTATAACCGAGTATTCTAGGAAAGTGATCGGATTTCAGCCTTGAATCTATGGAAACCCTCTTTCATCTAGTTACTTTTGCCTTTGTCTTCGCTTTTGGTGCCTCGGTGGGCAGTTTTTTAAACGTGGTCATCTATAGATTACCCCAGGGGATATCTCTAGTTTATCCCCCTTCCCACTGTCCGAAATGTCACCATCGGTTAGGTAAAAGCGAGAATATACCCGTTTTCGGCTGGTTATGGCTAGGGGGTCGCTGTCGCTGGTGCAAAACGCCGATTTCTGTCCGTTATCCAGCGATCGAAACTTTTACCGGTTTGTTATTTTGTCTGGTTTTGAGAGATTTTAGCTTTTCTTGGCAGACCCTCGGCCATTGGATTCTCCTCAGTTGGTTATTAGCTTTAGCTTTGATTGATTTTGACACGATGACCCTTCCTAACTCCCTCACCCAATCGGGATTAGTTTTAGGGATAGTTTTCCAAACTCTTTTAGGTTGGCAAAATAATCAAACTGTTATCTATCTCTTTTCAGCGATCGCTAGTGCGGTTTTAGGAGTCTGGTTATTTGATCTGATCCGGTGGGGGGGGAGTTTGGCCCTCGGACAACAGGCCATGGGGGGAGGAGATGCCAAATTAGCGGCTATGATCGGCGCTTGGTTAGGATGGCAAGCATTATTAGTCACCGCTTTTCTGGCCTGCGCTGTCGGGGCGGCCATCGGTATGACGGGCATTTTTCTTGGTAAAATGGGGAAAAAACAAGCTATGCCCTTTGGGCCATTTCTTGCCCTCGGCGCTCTGATGAGTGTCTTTTGGAGTGATAAGATCATCTCGGCCTATCAAACCATTTTTTTCCCTTTCTTGTAAAAAAAGCTATCTTGTAATTAAATCTTGATACAATAGTCTTCCGTATCTTGGATCACCATTAGAACAACTTCCAGTCTAGGGTAAGCCGATTGGCTAGAGGAAATGCTCAAAGCTCACCACATCCCCAGTCGCGTTATCGCTATTGGCCCCGGTATTTATTGCGGCCAGGGGCATCAGGCCGCCCTACAAGTCCGTCCCCAAGATCGCTGGACAGCACTTTTATTATTAAGTCCTCTAGAGGAAAGTCGATAAATTGTCTTTGTTTTAAACTATGTCTCTATTTGATTGGTTTGCAAATCGCCAAAAAACAGAACCCAAGGTTCAACAACAACAGGAACGAGAAATAGCCGATGGTTTGTGGACAAAATGCCCAAATTGCGGGGTTTTGGCCTATACGAAGGATTTATTAGCTAATCAACTGGTTTGTCTCGATTGCGGTCATCATAATCGGGTGGAAAGTGAAGAAAGAATTCGCCAGTTAGTGGATGCTAATAGTTGGAATTGCCTCGATGAACAGATTCGACCGACGGATCCTCTCAAATTTCGCGATCGGAAAAGTTATAGCGATCGCCTGCGGGAAACCCAAGAAAAAACCGGTCTGACGGATGCTGTCCGGACAGGAACAGGGACGATCGATGGTTTACCCTTCGCTTTAGGGGTGATGGACTTCCGTTTCATGGGGGGTAGCATGGGATCGGTGGTGGGAGAAAAACTCTGTCGTTTGACGGAACGCGCTACCGATGAAAGTTTGCCCCTGGTGATCATCTGCGCTTCTGGCGGGGCGAGAATGCAGGAGGGAATGTTAAGTTTAATGCAGATGGCCAAGATTTCCGGCGCCCTTAACCGGCATCGGGAAGCAAAATTACTCTATATTCCCGTCTTGACTAATCCCACCACGGGAGGAGTTACGGCCAGTTTTGCTATGTTGGGAGATATTATTATCGCTGAACCGAAGGCTACTATCGGTTTTGCTGGTAAACGGGTAATTGAACAGACTTTGCGGGAGAAATTGCCGGAAGGTTTCCAAACATCGGAATATTTGTTAAAACATGGGTTTGTCGATGCGATCGTTCCTCGTCCCCATCTCAAAAAAACTCTCGCTCAATTGATTAGTTTACATCAGCCCTTTTTCCCCTTGTTATCCCCCCTCAACAGTCATCTTCACTACAGTCAACCGGAGTTAATCCCTCTGAAAACAGTCCAAGGCCAAACAACAGTTTAACCTCTGTCAGACAGCACTGGAGTTGGCAGGGCCAGAGTTGTCATTCCGAGCATTTGTACTAAAAATTACCCGGTCGGCAGTTTCAATGTAGTACCGCTTACCTAACTGGGTTGACAGCGATCGCAAAGTCCAAAAAATTCGAGAGTATGGTAATAAACCTTGAATTGGTGGGATTTTTCGAGTTTTTCTTCCAATTCGTGAACGGGACACTCATTAAAGACTATAGACCGACCGCAATGAATACAGGTAAGATGGTGTTGATCCTGCTGAACGGAACTGTAGAGGGATTCTCCTGTGGCTAGGGTTCTCACCTGCACTGCACCCTGTAATTTTAGGGATTCTAGGGCGCGGTAAACAGTGGCTAACCCCATATTTTGGTCACGCTGACGGAGTTCCACAAACAATTCCTGAGCGGATACTGCCCGATTTAAGGTTTTGAGTAAGTGGATAATGCGCTCTTGCGATCGGGTGCGTTGGGATTTCATATCAAAAAGGTCAGCGATCAAAGTTAATTCTATGCCAAAAAATTATCAGTGCTTTATTTATGTTACCCTGCGCCCCTCGGTGCTCGATCCGGCGGGTACGGCGGTAGAGTCGGGATTAAAGCAATTAGGTTATGATACTGTGGCTGGGGTGCGAATTGGTAAGTATATTGAGCTTACCTTGACAGCAGCGGATGAAATCAGCGCCCGCGCACAATTGGATCAAATGTGCGATCAACTATTGGCTAATCCTGTAATTGAAAATTATCGCTTTGATTTGCATTGTCAGTAGATGGAAGTCAGGAGTCAGAAGACGGGAGGTAGGGCAAATAAGTAAAATTTACCTGTCACCTTCTGCTAAAAAACTTAACCAAGTTAAAAATTATGAAGTTTGGGATTATTGTTTTCCCCGGATCGAATTGCGATCGAGATGTGGCAACGGTGACGGAGGGGATTTTTCAGCAACCTACCCGCTATATTTGGCATCAAGAGACGGATCTAGGGGATGTGGATGTGATCGTGGTGCCAGGGGGATTTAGTTACGGCGATTATTTGCGCTGTGGTGCGATCGCTCGATTTTCGCCAGCGATGAAAACTGTCCGAGAAGAAGCCGAAAAAGGTAAATTAGTTTTAGGCATCTGTAACGGGTTTCAGGTATTAACGGAAATTGGGCTGTTACCCGGTGCCTTAATTCGCAATCGCGATTTACATTTTATCTGCGATCGAGTGCCGGTAAAAGTGGAAAATAATCAATCTGTCTGGACGCGGGGTTATCAACCGCAACAGGTGCTTAATTTGCCCATTGCCCACGGGGAAGGGCGTTATTATGCCGCAGAAGATACGTTAAAATCTCTGGAAGATAACGGACAAATTCTCTGGCGTTACTGTACTCCCACAGGAGAGGTAAATGAGTCGGGCAATCCCAACGGTTCGTTAAATAATATTGCAGGAATTACCAATAAAGCAGGAAATGTGCTGGGAATGATGCCTCATCCCGAACGCGCCGCCGATCCGCTGCTCAATTTGACCGATGGTAGTCTGTTATTTCGGCAGATAATCAATTGTTGTAGCGGGTAAGGGGTCTCCATTCAATTAATTTCTAAGTGCGAGTAGAGAAGCCCACATTATTTATTTTGGTGGGCTTTATTTTTGGTTTCCATTCAATTAATTTCTAAGGGTAAGTAGAGAGACGGTAGGGGTAATTCATGAATCAACTCTACCAAACTAGGAAGTTTCTATTCAATTAATTTCTAAGCGCAATTAGAGAGATTTCATTATAACATATACAAACAAAAAAGGAGTTTTTCCCGTCCAACTGTACTACTTTTTTGCGAAAAAAGTAGAGTTCGCTCGATTTTTAGGCTGTGAGATAAGGAAAATATCCCGATGGGGTATTTAGCCTTGTTGTCTTTATCTAGTCTGGTTAAGGCTTTAAACCACTAGGTAGGTTCTCGATTATGTCATGGTGACAGTCCTACCAAGTCTCAAAAATGTATCAAAAAGCACAAGGTATAGTTTCGCTTATATATAGCTATATAAGTGAAACTATACCTTGTGGTGAACCCTATACACAGTAATGGTTTTCAGTTTATAACCCAAAAATCACTTTACTAGTACATATATATTGATTAAATGTCGTCGCTTGGGTGTACTATATTTTTCAAAGGTACAAAAACAGGCAATAAATAGAATAAAAATAACCAACTAAACAAATAAAAGGTTTCCATCTAATTAATTTCTAAATGCAAGTAAAGAAACAGTAGGGTTGATTAATGAATCACCCCTACTAAGATGTTTCCATTCAATTAATTTCTAAGTGCAATTAGAGAGCAAATAACAAACAACAAACGAACAAAGGAGACAAAATGTTTCCATTCAATTAATTTCTAAGCCCGAGTAGAGAGTTAGAAGAGAGTACAGGTACAAAAATAGAATTTGAGCGGTTTCCATTCAATTAATTTTCAAGCGCAAGTAGAGAGCGTCTCCTCTTGCAATTTTACCCCTTGCTGTCACAGCAAGAGGTTTTATTTTAATTCAAATTACAAGCTTTAACATCCAATTTATTTCTTTTAGTCTTTCGATGGAAATAGCAAAAGGATTTCTGTTTCCTAGCGACAAAGTATAAAAAGGAGATTCAGGTACATTAGCAAGAGAAAAATTAAAAACACAAACCCAATAAGAAGACTTTACACCTAAAACCCCATTACTTAAGTTGCCTACAGCAATGATTTTATCTTGGTCATTCCTTAAAACAACAGTGCCACCAGACTCAATATCGCCAAAACCGCCCAATGCTACACACGGACTGCCTATTGTCCAAATACCGTTAATCGGAGCAACTTTATTAATAATTGCTACACTACCAGTCAAGGTATTAACTGGACTAGCAAAAGATGCCGACTGCATAGTTAATAACAAACCGAGAGAGAAGATTTTAGCTTTAATCATCATATAACCTTAGAGTCAATACAAATACTCTACAGTTTTAAAATTTCTTTTTCCTGAAAAAATTTATAATAAATTGAAATTAATTAGACCATAACCTATTAAGGTTGCTAAATTAATCTTAGGAATTTATTACCAATTATGTTGCCATTCAATTATAGCGTTTCTGATTCACAAGAGGTACATTTACGATTATGAACAGCTTAATCAGCAAAGATTTAAGTGTACCGCACAGATGCGAGAACCGCTATAATTTTTAAAGGCGAGTAGAGAGACAGTAGGGGTGATTCATGATTCATGAATCACCCCTACCAAACTAAGATGTTTCCATCCAATTAATTTCTAAGTGCGCAATTAGAGAGTAATTCGTCAAGACTTTTACGAATTTATTTTTGAGCGTTTGTTTCCATTCAATTAATTTCTAAGTACGCGAGTAGAGAGTTGGGCAGTTGAAAACTTGAAAGAGGGATAATTCATTTGTTTCCATTCAATTAATTTCTAAGCGTAAGCAGAGAGTAAGATTTTAGGGGAAGGGATAAGACGATTCTGTTACAAATGTTTCCATTTAACTAATTTCTAAGCGCAAGTAGAGAGAGCCAGTAGGCAAACGTCCGAACAGGATTGGGGTTTAGAAGCCAGTTGCGACGGATAAGTTAATTATAGCTAGATACGGTCGTAAATCAGCTATATAAACCGCCAAAATCTCTATCTTATGGTAGGTCAAGAGATTTTACCAGATAGGGGGTTGTATTTGCCTAACACTATCCAAAGATGATAATCATAGAAAAAAATCTATACAAACAGAAACTTAGACAGGATCAGCTTTTGAAGCTTTTTAGAAAAATCGGCTCTACCGAACCTGTCATGTAAAACTATCAACAACTCATGCTTGTAAAGCTTGTATCCTAAAACTTTTAGCTTTTGTCGGATTGATATTTATCAACTTTAGAACCTTGCTGAACAGAGAGGGAGCTTGAGGAATTTTCTACAGTGTAAGTTCGGAAGAACCTTAATTTCTAAGTGCGAGTAGAGAGCGGAATCTCAAACTGACTAGGTGGTAAAACATGACCAGTTTCCATTCAATTAATTACTCTAGCGAGTAGAGAGTTTGCCAGTCATTTAGCATCTAAATCGTCTCATAAACAAGGTTTCCATTCAATTAATTACTCTAGCGAGTAGAGAGAAAAACCATGGAACGCTTGGATGATCTTAACCAATTGTTTCCATTCAATTAATTACTCTAGCGAGTAGAGAGTTTAACTCTATGAAGCCATTATAGCGGTAAGCGCTTGAGTGAGATACAAACCAAGCTTTGCCTAGCATGGTTTATAGCTCGTGACACTGTACCTCATACGACTGCACACCGCTATAATTTTTATTAATGTGTTTCCATTCAATTAATTACTCTAGCGAGTAGAGAGGAAAAAGCAACAAAAGTTATTGAAAAAGCTAAAATTTAGTTTCCATTCAATTAATTACTCTAGCGAGTAGAGAGGATTTAAAGATTATCAATAATACTTTAGACATTCGGTGGGTTTCCATTCAATTAATTACTCTAGCGAGTAGAGAGTCAATGGAATTACCAGAACTTGACTACAGACGAAGAGATGTAAGTTTCCATTCAATTAATTACTCTAGCGAGTAGAGAGGTGGCTCAAAGAAGTCGCAGCGCTATCCCAGAAACAAGTATTAAGTTTCCATTCAATTAATTACTCTAGCGAGTAGAGAGATTACATCCTATACAATAATGGAATTGAAACACTTATGTTTCCATTCAATTAATTACTCTAGCGAGTAGAGAGGAAACAACAACATTAACACTTTATGCCGACTTTGACGTTTCCATTCAATTAATTACTCTAGCGAGTAGAGAGGAAATTAATATCACAGAAAACAAAATAAAGATAACCTCAGTTTCCATTCAATTAATTACTCTAGCGAGTAGAGAGTTAATCATGCACCATGTAATCGCCTGTGAACGAGAAATCGTTTCCATTCAATTAATTACTCTAGCGAGTAGAGAGTGCCAGTAGGCAAACGTCCGAACAGGATTGAGGTTCAGAAGCCAGTTGCGACGGATAAGTTAATTATAGCTAGATACGGTCGCACCGTCAACCCCATAAACCACAAAACCCTTATCCTGTGGTAGATCGAGGTATTTTACCGGAAACCGAGGTTATCTGCTCCCCCCCCTATCCGTCGCTAGTCGATGATACCGAATCAGATGATCGTAGAACTTGGCGGTTTAGTTAGCGGGACACCGCCTAAAGTCTCTATTTGTGCTAAAGTATGGCCAGAGATGGGGTAAAATCGAATACTATCCTCGTTTTCTTTGATTTGCTTTTGCAGGCGTTCTCTTAACTGATTGTATAGAGATTTGCTTAAAACACACTCGAAAACTGAATACTGAACCCGTTGGCCGTATCCTTCTAGTAAATCAGCCACTTTTTTACGTCTTTTATTGCAGGGAATATCATAGGCGATGACATAAAATAACATGATTAACGGATCAAATAAGGCTGATACCCATTACTGGGGGAATAAACAAAGGATTTAAAGCATTTAACCTGTTGGTATAACAAATCCCAGCGCGGTTGTTTTTCCTCCTCGCCGGATTGTAGTTCTTCTTCCATTCGCTGAACAAAAGCTCTTAACATTTTTTTTCGCCCGGAACTATTTAAATAACAGCCACCATTTCGATAGTCAAAATCTTCTAGAACACTGATCACATTTCGATTAACAAGATACAACATCAAAGAATCGATAATCGGTGCGCGAAATTCCTCGATTAAATCAGAAGCTAAGGCAGCGTGACGTTCCGAACTATGATGCAAACAAGCATCATAAGGATCGAGTCCTTGAAGCTCGATTAAAGCCAGCAAATGGTTCCATAGTACCTGATAACCGAAACTCAAAATCGCATTGACCGGATTACCCGGAGGACGACGGGAACGACCTAAAAAGGTGAAATCAGGATTGATCAAACAGTCTCCCAACGCCGAAAAATAACTGTGGGCTGCCGCTCCCTCAAAACCGATCAGACGATCAATACTCTGGGCCTTGGCCGACTGTTCGATCAGATACTCGATACTTTGAATCGAGCGAGCCATATTATCCGTTCCCCTTTTCCTCTGTTGTCGGAGCAGAATAACCCGACTATTTTTTAATTTCGCCCCCACGATCGTCCTGGCTACTATTAATCGATCGCTCGCGCTCAACTGCTGCTGGTAACGACTTAGATAACGATAACCCCGCTCGATCGAGATCGAGCGCCCGTAACAATAACCCATGCGTGACAGATAAACGATCGGGATATTTTTCCGTAAACAAGCGCGGATCGCCTCGGTAGTCATCTGAGACTTGCCAAAAATCAAAACCTGTTCCACCAGAGGTAATTGTACCGACCCTAGAACCTGCCCTTCTCGCTTAACCAGCAGGTTTTCCCCCTTGACAGACACATAACAACCCTGTTGGGAAACATACAGACATCTCATCTGGATACCTCCCTCACTCGTCCCGTCTTCTTTCGATCGAGCGATTGGCTTCTCGATGGGTGAGTCTGTATGTTCCTCTGATACTATCCGGTAATCGATCTTGCCAGAGCCAGATCACCACTCGATCGCCGAGAGAAACAACGATAAATGTGGAAAGCGTGATCAGGGCCGTGTTCACAATCACCGCCAGTAATCCTAAAGGTGCAATTAAGAGGATAATCAGCGTAATTGTTCCATTAACTCCCGATACCGTACAATTCCGAATGAAAGCACTCCTTTTGGATATATACATAACCTTTTTTTCCTAGATAGAGAGCGACAGTCCCTACCAAGATAGCCCTAAATATCTCTTCAATACCCTAAAAAGCCAATAATTTAACCCCTCGATCGATCAGCTAATTTTTCCAGTCCTGATCGGATTTTCTAGCCCTCGGGGTGAAGTAAATTTATATCGGCTTTCCCCTTGACTGAACCGATTGCATCTGTATGACTCTAAATCCAGTTATTAAAAACTGATTATTTATTCCCCTTGCCTTTTGCCCCCTGCCTTTTGCCTCTCCTCATAACTAGCCTGTACTCAACGGATTTAGTATGACTCAGCCCCCCAAATCCCCTAGGGAAAGAACACTGCGTGAACGAGATAGTCGCGAATTCCAGCGACTTATGCTCC
Source organism: Microcystis aeruginosa NIES-4325 (assembly GCF_008974145.1). Lineage (GTDB taxonomy): Bacteria > Cyanobacteriota > Cyanobacteriia > Cyanobacteriales > Microcystaceae > Microcystis > Microcystis aeruginosa_G. Next base: position 98,770 of record NZ_BJKP01000007.1, read on the forward strand.
TGATCGCCACCCTCGTCCGACACCCCGGAGTCGGTTATCAAACCCTCGATCCCTCGGAAAATTACCATTCGGGGAAAGATCACAACGCATTAACAGAAGTACAGGAACGGGTGAGAGAACTCGCCGCCACCCTCGCCCTCGGTTGGCCCGCGGAATATCCCTCCATTGCCACCCTGAGAAAAGACATAACGACCCTACGGGATTACAAAATTCTCGATCGCCACATCTATCGCTGGGGGTATTATCTCGGCACCGGGGTTATGAGTCCCGACGAACTTAAAATCGCCTTTGATGCACTCCGCTCCCGAGCCCTCTATCAGGGTGATCCGAGAATCCGTCAGGTCTATCACCAACTCGATCGCCGTCTTCAAGGGTTTACACTCGGATCCCGGGCTGACTTTCTCTATCCCGTCTGGGAACAACTCGATCGACCGATCAACTATACCGATCCCGAAGAGATGATGGAACGGGGAGAATATCGCCAAACTTTATACGAGAAAATCGACACCGTAGAACAGGCCATTGTTCGGGGAGAAGTAATCGAGATCGCCCGACCGATCGATCCCTATCAAAAGAAATTTATCGGGCCCTTCCCGATCTATCCCCTCCAGTTAATTTACCGTGACATTGGCTGGTATCTCCTCTACGAAACCTATGCCGAGGGCTGTCTGGCCATCGGCCGACTCAATCGTTTCGCCGGTCATTGTCGAATCCTCCCAGAACCCTCTCGCTCCCTCGAAGAACAGCGCCACAGCCTCAATAACGCCCACAAACTGATTAAAAATGGCTGGGGCTTGAATTTGGGGGATTTAGCAGCGCAAAAATTGGAATTAGCGGCACAATTAACCCTAATTACCGTTAAAGTTCGCTTTTTTCATCCTGTGAGTTACTTTATCCAGGAGGGAGAAGCGCGTCACCCCCGGCAGAAGTTGACAAATCCCCAGATCGACCCGCAGACGAAAATCCTTAAGTCGATCGACTACCACATCGCTCTCCCGTCCCGTTCCCTGGAAGAATTCCTCTGGTGGGTACAGCGCTATCTCGAACAGGCCCAGATTCTCTCTCCCCCAGAAATGGCGGAAAAACACCGGCGATCGGCGGAAATGTTGGTCGATCGATATTCTCCCCCAAAAGATGATAATCATAGTAAAAAATTCATACCACCAGAAACTTAGACAGGATCAGCTTTTGAAGCTTTTTAGAAAAATCTTCAAAATATCGTGTTATCTCTAGCGGTTTCTAGTGCATATTGAATATAGTGGGAACATCAGTCAGCAAGGAGTTGAGGCGTTTATGGCTCTAGGATACTGGCAAGCGAAAATCTGGGGATTACTACACGATCCTATCTTCAAAGCCCTACATAGCAACTCAGGACGGGGTGATAACAGCTTCTGGAGAGATTTAGAAGTAATGAAGTTGTGGGGAAAACATAATCCCGAAGAATCGACTAAAAAAATTCTCAAACAAATCAAACTAGCTGACTATATCACCTCGGCCAGCGATCGATCGGCGATCGGTAGTTTAACCCAATTCGTTAACTACGATCGAGAAACAGGTCTGGAATTGCGTCACCTCCTCTCCGGAGAACCCTTAAATCTCAAATTAGCTAACATAACCCATAAGAAAATCGCTTCTAACCGCACAGATTACTTAAAAGAACAGGAAAAACGGCTATTTAACCAAATTCCCGACAGATTACGCACAGGAATCTCAGAAACCGATGCTAAAGAACTATTTTGGTGGTTATGGCGCTGTCTTCCCCAAGCGGCGACGAAATTACTCGATGACGAAAATCTGCTTTTAATGCCCGCCGAAACCAGAATACCGGACGGATCGATCTGGAGTCATGCCAGTTTAACGGCGGCCATCGCCGGGACCCTAGCGGGATATGATCTCACCCCCGAAGATGTGGTCAATAAATGGCCGACAGGAAAACAATTATCCCACGCTTATCTCGTTAGTTTCACCTTTTCCCCTGTGCAAGAACTAATCAAAGCCAGCCGCAAAATGCGCGATTTTTGGGCAGGTTCTTGGATTCTGCACTATCTATCTGCTCAAGTCTGCTGGCAACTGGCCCAACAATACGGCCCCGATAGTTTAATCTATCCCTCTCTCTACGCACAACCCTTAATCGATCGATGGCTATTAGAGAAATATCCCGATTTTAAACCCTGGATCGACCCACCGAGCGATCGACAATTACTAACCGCCGGATTTCCCAACATTATTATCCTCGTCTTGCCCAAAGATAAGGTGGCAGCGGCCATGCAAACCGCTAAATCTAGTTTATTAAAACAATGGAAAGAAATTAGTCGGCAAGTTTTCGAGGAATTGGCAGAACGTCACTGGATGCCCAAATTAAAAGAAAATAGTCGTACCTGGGACAATTGGTTAAATGCCCAATGGCAAACCTATTATGTGGGGATCCCCATCGGTAGAGAAGACCAACCCCTCACCAGTGGCGAAATTTACCAAGAAAACGAAAATAGTGCCGAAAATCAAGCCGAAGACCCAGAAAAAGCGCAAAGCTGGCGAGATCAACAAAACGAACTTTATAATCTCTACGATAAAAAAGCTCTATTCTTAGAAAAAGAGCAGGAATTTCTGCAAAAAGCCGGAAAATTACGTCTTCAGAAATGGAAAAAATATCCTTTTAGTTCTAATGTTGGTTCTTGGTGGAGTAGTGCTTTTGATCAAAACCGTTCCGCCCTTGCTGCCGTCAAAAACGCCCGTGATTGGCAGATTCCCACCGCTTTCGGCCCCCGTTCCACCATTTCTGGACTTGGCCCCGTCGTCCATCCCGATAGTAACAACGATTGGATAACTGAAGGTCAAACACAACAATATTGGAAACGAAATGCCGGATTATTCGATGGGATCGAACAACTCAACGCCACGGAAACCGTTAAACGGGGATTACACCTAATCCTGCCAAAACTCTTAAAAAATAGCGACCAAAAGCGTCTAGACGCTTATCCCGATTTAACCGTGGGAGTCGCCGGTTATCTCAAAACAGGCGGTGATCTCGACCATTTCCATCACGCTTGTGGCACCATCTCCCGTAAGTTAAGAGAAGACGGTAAAAAGATTCCCCCGGCACTTACCCAACCCTGGGGAATCCCCTACATTGACGATCACATCGAACCAGAATATAAACGTTATCACCCTCGATTTCTCAATGCGGGATGGTTAGTAGAAGAACTAGAGATTACCGATGAAGAAATGGCTAATTATCACCATCAATTAAGCCAATTAATTGACCAAAACTATCCCAACAATAACCCGGCTGATTGGTATGTTATCGCCGCAGGAGACGGCGACGGAATGGGGGAATGGTTAAAAGGCCAAAAAATGAGACCCTATCGAGAATATATCCCTAAGTCACTTCATCAATACGCCGATCACCCCCCGACAGAAACCGATACCCTAGAAAAAGAAGTTCAAAAAGCTTTTGGCGATTTTGTCACCCTCGATAAACGCATGGGACCATCTACCCATAGCGCCCTCAGTCGCGCCCTTTTAGACTTCTCTAATCAACTCGTTCCCTACCTCACCGAACAGCGTTATGCGGGACGCTTAATCTATGGTGGCGGTGATGATGTTCTCGCCTATACTAATCTCTGGGAATGGGATAAATGGTTATGGGATATCCGCCAATGTTTTAAGGGAGAAAAAGACCCCCATGGGGAATTTGATAACGCCGGTGACTATTGGCAATGGCAAGGCGAAAAACCTGCCGAAAATCTCGCCAAACGTCCCCTATTTACCATGGGAAAGCGGGCGACTATCAGTTTCGGTATTGTCATCGCTCACCATTCCGTACCCCTTGCTATCGCCCTAGAAAATCTTTGGGAGGCTGAGAAAAAAGCCAAGGAACACGCCTATAAAGACTTTGACGGCAAAAAAGTCAAAAAAGACGCTGTACAAGTGCGCGTTCTCTACGGTAACGGTAACGTCCTCGAATCTACGGCTAAGTTTGATGTTTTCCATCAATGGCAAAAACTTCTCGCCAGTAATTCCGATGCCAGTTTATTCGAGGCAGTGGCCACCCTTTGGCAACAGCATCCTATACCAATGATAGAAGCGATCGAGGTTTGGGTCAATGCCTTCTCTAGCCGTCGGGAAAATCTAACAACAGAGAACAGAGAAGCTTTTCAAAAAGACCTAAGCAACTTTCTCAAACATCTTTGGTTAACCACGGAAAATGATCCTAATGATCTTAACGAAGCCGTGCGTAGCTGGATGAAATTAGCGGCTTTTATGACTCGAAAAAGAGAGATTAAGATCGGAGGTTCCATTTAATGTATTGGTACACAATCACTCCCCTAGATGTTCTTCTCCTACGGGATGCCAAACCCTTTAGCCCCGGAGAAAGAGCCTGGGCCGGAAGTACATTTCCCCCCAACGGTCACACGATCGCCGGCGCTTTAAGTGCTTTACTAGATCGCTCTAAAAATAGTTATTTTAAAATCACCGGTCCATTCCTATCCTTTGCCGGAGATACTTTATATTTACCCCGTCCTTTAGGATTCGCCAATTCCGACCCATTAATTCCTATTTCTTGGAGTGATAATTTAACTATTTCAAAAAACCATATATTTTGGGATCGATTAAAACCTGCCCCCTTAGCTAAGACTAAACCTCACAAAAATCGCCAAAATCGAGAAAATGAAGCGGAAGAGAAGAACGAAAGTAAATATCGTCAGTATCTACCTTTTAAAGTTATTCTCGATTATTTAAACACAGGAGCGATCAACCCTTGCCAATGGTTAGTAAAACACAAGGGAGAAGATAAACCCTGGCAAGAAGAAATTCGTTCCCATAATGCCATGAAACCGGGAAGTAAACAGGTAGAAGATGCCGATGGATACTTTGTGGAAAAAGCGATCCGAATGCTACCCGGTTGGAGTATAGCGATCGGAATTGATGTTGATATTCCCACTCCCGCCACTTTACGGTTAGGAGGAGAAGGACACCGAGTTATGCTGGAAAAATGTGATGATTTAGGTCAACAATGGCAAGAATTACAACAAAAATCCGAGGAGAACTTTAAACAAATCAATAAAGCGATCGCCTATCTCGTTACCCCCGGTATTTTTGAACGCCGTCACGATAATAATCAAGCCATTTGTCGCTCTTGGCCCTGGGAATGGAAACTCGCCCATACTGTTAATAGTAATCAGAAACCGGGCAATCTAGTCAGTGTCGCAACCGATCGAGCTATCCCGATCAGTTGCCGCATTCAATCAAAAGAAAATACTAGCATTCCCGCCCCCCAAGTCTTCGCGGTCCCCGCCGGTAGTCAATACTATTTAAATAAACCCGATCGCCTATTTCAAGATCGGCCCGATAGTCCCGAATATCACCAACGCTGGCGCAAATTAGGCTACTCAGAATTACTTTGGATCAACTATAAAGGAGAATAATTAATCATGAACTTAATTCACTTTTATCTACTTTCTCCCCTACACACCGGAGGAACCACTCAAGAGGGTAATCTAGTGGGTATTGCTCGTGAATCCCATACCACTTTACCCTATGTTCCCTCCAGTACAATTCGCGGGAAAATCCGTTCTTTAGCTACCGAAGAAAACCTAAAATTTAAGTTATTCGGTAATGAAATCGATAAAGGTGCAGAAAACTTGGAACAGGGAGACATCTGGATAGGAGATGGTTCGATTCTCTGGTTGCCCATTCCTTCCCTTAGTCACGGTGTTATCTGGATCACTTCTCCTTTACTTTTTCGTCGTTGGACAAGATTAACTAATCCTAGCCTGACAATTCCCCCCGAATATAGCTGTAGTTTTAAAAAGGCCACCACCAACGTCTATCTCAAGGATGCCATTCTCAAGGTCGATGATCTAAAAGACTGGTCAAATTGGCAAAGTTTTATTCCTCAAAACTCTGTCAGCAGTGGCATTAATAAAGTCTTAGTATTACCCGATCAGCATTGCACGACTCTAATTCAAATGAGTTTATGGAGACAAGTTAAAATTAAATTAGATGAGCATAAATCCGTCGATGGAGGATTTCGTTATGAAGAAGCTATTCCCCCCGACACCTTAATGTATTTTCCTTGGGGTATTACCTCTCAAGCTAATGGAACCAGACAACAATCCCAAACTGATTTTAAACAGTTATTAGCAGATAATGACATTCTACAAATCGGCGGACAGGAAAGTTTAGGACGTGGTTTTGTGCAACAATGGTAGAGGTAATTTATGACAGCTAATCTTGCCCTAGCTAAATGGTCAGTGGTCGATTATCATCGCATGATTGCGGCGGGAATTTTAATCGATCGGCGTGTAGAATTACTGAATGGAGATATTCTCGAAATGAGTCCAGAAGGCCCCTTACATAAAGACAGTGGAGAAGGATTAGCTAACTTTCTCGGTCAACGTCTCAAGGATAAAGCATGGGTAAGAGAAGTTGGATCCATTACCCTAGAAAACTCGGAACCTGAACCGGATATTGCTGTAGTTTTTCCCCCTCGTTCTCGCTATCGAGATCATCATCCCTATGCTGATGAAATTTTTTGGTTAATCGAAATTTCCGACTCAACTCTCAGTCAAGACTTAACCGAAAAAAAACGCATCTATGCCGAAGCTAGTATTGCAGAATATTGGGTAGTTGCCATCAAAAATCGAGATATTTATGTTTTCCGTCAACCCATAAATTCTGATTATCAATATCAAGAAAAATTTAGTACAGGAACTTTATCTGCTGTTGCATTTCCCGATATTGTTATCTCTCTTGATGCCCTTTGGTCAGGTAATATTTTTTAACTTTTGGAGCCAAAATAACCATGACATTCGACCCTAGAACGATTAGCAATCCCGTATTCACTGCCTTGCAAGAATTGTCCTCAACTACTCTTGATAATAGTCGCCGCAAAGAACAAAAAAATCAAGCTCTTGAACTTTATACCTATCTTTCTACTTCGGGAATGATGCGCCTAAAAGCCGAAGAAACTGCCCTCAATCAAGAAGGAAAAAAACAGGTGGTTAAAAAGTATTTTCAATGCCTAGAAAAGTTATCTAAAAGAGATAATCTTTCTAATTCTCAAGGATTAACTACTCTTAAGGATTTATCTACCGATGATTATCTAGGATTAACGGGTTTAGGCTTGGAAATCGCCCAAGAATTTAGCTTCTGGGCTAATGCCATCTATTCCGATGTGGAAAGTGAGGACTAGCTCAGGTAAATTGTCACCACAGTTTTTATAATTCATTGAACTAGAAAGGAAATTATAATTATTATGTCCCATAGCCCCTTACCACGTCCTAATCCCCCTCAAAAACCCACCCTAAAAAATCAAGCTATAAAACCCACAAATAATCACCAACCCCCCCAACAGCCTCCTAGGGGTGGCGGCGGCAATAATAACGGCGGTGGCGGCAATAACAATCCTCCTCAACCCTCACCGTGGTTAAACCCCGAAAACCAACCTCAACCCGACCAATCAGCCAGTTTTGTCGAATATCTCCGTTGGATGCGTGCTGCTGACTATCCACACAAAGATGCGACTAAAACCCAAATTCTGCAAAAAGCCCAAGAAAATGCTAACTATACTCAGCGTCTTGAGCAACTCCATCGGCGTATCCAACTGTTAGCGAGAGACGGAATCGCTTTTCCAGTCAAATCCACTTGGCGTATTCGTGTCGGTGGTCATCGCGGACCGGAAAGTATTCTTTTACCTGCCTTTGATGCCCTCGGAATGCCCTATATTCCATCTAGTACATTGCGGGGTGTTGCCAGAACCCAAGCCATCCGAGAAATCATGGCGGCAAATAATCTGGAATGGAAAGACGCGGAAAAAGAAATCGCTCCCTATTTCGGTGATATAAACGCCAAAGAGGAAAAAAATAAAACGGGTAAAGTTGTCTTTTTCGATGCCTATCCTTTACCTTCTAAAAACGGGGGGTTAGAAATGGACATGGCTAATAATATTTGGTCATGGAAAGATGATTCTATGGAATATTCTCCTAGCCCCAATTATTTTTTCTCTCTCAAAGAATCAACTTTTTTAATTGGTTTACGTCTAAGTAGCCAGTGCCAAGATAAAAATATCCTAGAAAAAGCAAAAAAATGGTTAATTAACGGCTTGCAATATGGTATAGGCTCCCAAGTCAATACAGGTTATGGACAATTAATCTTATCTGGAAACAACCCAAGATTAGAATCGGAATTTTATCGATTGGATTTTGAGCTAGAAGGTCAATTAATTCATGGTTATCAACGATTCACCCAATGGCAATGGAATTACCGACGCAATGAATGGCAAATGCGCGGCGCACCGGTCGCGGAAGTTCGTCCGACAGGCTTTAAATCGATGATGCGATACTGGTTTCGTGTTTTTGTATCCGGAGTTTTACCTATTAACGAAGTTCAAGAGATTGAAGCTGAATTATTTGGAGGTATTAATCCTAAAAAATACGGTTATCTGCGAGTCAATATTCTTGAGGGTAAAGTTACCCAAAGAGAACCTCGGCCTAATGCTCAGGGTAAAAATGATCCCTGTGGTGAACAGCAGGGAACTTTAGTCTTATCTTTGTCTTCCGAAACTCCAAAAGATAAACAAGAAGCTGTCAAAAAATTAGCTAAATATTTGACTTGGTTTTTAGCTAATATGGGTGGTCTTGGTCAAGGTGCGAGAAGACCTATTTATTCTCGCAAAAGTCGTGAACGCGCCCCCTGGTTCCGTGGCTCTACATTTTGTATTGACAGTGAAGAAGATTTTTGGGCAATTCCCGATGATGTGCAGGAATTTAAACAACAATTTCAGCAAAGATTGCGAGATTTTTATAAATCTTTAAATCAAGTTACTGGCACTAATATAAACTCTAATAATTTAAGGATAGCTGGTCAAGTTTCTCAAAGTAATTGGATTGATGCGGCCGATAGTAATTGTCAAATTTTTGTCTGTGCGGGAAATGAACAAAGAGGTAAACCCCATGCTTTAGCGATTCTTCACAGTGATACTTTGAAAATTACCAGTAACAATGGTCAAAAAGAATATGATGGTAATCTCTGTGGTAAAGTCATTGGTGGAGCTAAACCTTCTCCTGTGTGGATTGCTGATTTAGGAGATTACCAGATAGTTACTGTATTCGGTGCTAATCTGAATCCCCGTCAAGAGTTTATTAGGCAATTAAGAAGTAATACAAGTCCTCAAAATTTTGCTCAAATATTCCCTTTATAATCTCATGAAATCAATTTTAGTCGCAACGATCGGAACCAGAGATTTAATGTTTCAAGTCACCACTGGTGACTGGTATAATATTGGCGATGATCGTATGAAAGGTGATATTCTCGGAGAACAGATAGAAGTGGTGTCTGATTTAGCTCTGACCGAAAAATCATCTTTTCGAGAAATATCCCAATACCTTTGGGAAAACATTGAATATTATGGCGAGCGAGTAAAACCAGTCATTCTGGGTAAGCTTTTGGAAGATAAAATTAATGATCTCGAAAAAGTTTATTTAGTAGTAACTGATCAAAATGAAACAGTAAAAGAAAGAGAAAAAGATACTCTTTACTCAGGAGAATTAATTAAGTATTGGCTAAATAAATTAAATTCTGATTTGGTAGTAAATATTCTCTATATAGGTAGAAATGATGAAAACCCTTCTAACTTCGAGGAAATGTTCCGTTGGTGGCAACAAGTATGGAAAGAAAAGATAAAACCTCAACCCAATCAACCCATTTTATTGTGCTTAAAAGGAGGAGTTGGACAAGCTTCAGAAGCGTCGAGAATTTCGGGATTGAGTTTTTATGGAAGCGATATTAAATTCTATGAATTTATTCCCACTCCCCATGACAATCAAAAGGGCATTTCTTCAGATTACACAGGCCATTTTTTAGGGACTAACTATCTTTGGGATCGCACTCAAAAACAGGCTTTAAAGCTATTAGAGCGTTATGATTATGCAGGAATTGAGGAGTTATTTAAACCCTATTACGAACAGAATAAATCTGAATTGAAAAAGCTTTATCAACTAATCCAAGCAGGAGTAAGCTGGAATCAAGGACAATTTGAAGTTTTTTTTCAATCCGCTTCTTCTAGTTTTGATAATCAACAAAAAGAGCAGCATCAACAATATTGGTGGATGGCCTATGAACAAGCTTATACCGCAGTAGTTAGACTAAAACAAAAAAATACAACCGAGGCTATGCTTCATAGTTTCCGAGCGGTAGAAGGCTTAATTTATGAGTGTTTAAAACATGAATTTAAAGACTATATGGTTAATTCTGAATATACTTATTCAGAATTAAAATCATCTGTGTTGAATAAATATCCTGCTCTTAAAGAACTTTTTGTTAATAATGGCAATCCTGTCCCTGAAATTAAGCTAGATAGTCGCACTCAACAGAGATTAATAGAGAAGTATATTGCTCTCACTTCTCCCCAGGCAAACTTTAAGGATTTAAAAGCTTGGGGTTCTGAAGAATTGCGTAATCATAGAAATCGATTATCTCACAAATTAGGAGGTATTACTGAGAGGGAATTATATCAAGCTTGGGGAAAAGATACTTACAATCAAAAAGACTGGGAAAAGCAAATTTTAAATTGTCTCAATCTAATCACAGAAAATAAATTTTCTTTTTTATGGCAAGGAAGTTTATTTGCTTCTATTCATCAGAGAGTCCTAAAAGATATCGAAAACCGTAATGTTGTTTAAAGTACAAAATGCAATTAGCTCCTACAATATACACCTGGGATGCTGCCGATACATGGCTCTCTTATTCTTGGTGCGATCAGTTTAACTTATATAGAACCGATCGATCTTTGTCTCCTTTGTGTCTTTGTGATTCGTTCCAGCATGGGTTAGCGGTAGCGTAACCCATGCTACAAATAATTGTGCCTCCCTACTTAAGTGCTACATCAAAGAAAAACCTTCGTAAAACGACGGGGTTTTAAACCCAAATTTTCGATAACAGGTGAGGAATGATGATAATGAGTCGCCAAAAAGCTCTAGACTACAATTTTGGCAATAATTGGTCGTAGGACTGGATCATTCTTTCGTAAGTAAAGCGAGTGGCATTGATAAAACCCTTTTTCCTCAAATCTTCCAGGCGATCGGGAGCGAGAAGATTTTCTGCAATAATAGTAGCGGCGGCCTCGTGTTCAGTGGGATCAAAGTAAACGGCTGCATCGTCAGCGATAACAGTCATGGGGAGACGATTGGAAGTAAAGACAGGACAACCACAGGATTGAGCTTCAATAACGGGAACACCGAATCCTTCCTGAAGGGAGGGAAAGATTAAAGCGGTTGCTAGACAATAAAAGGCGCGTAAGTCATCATCAGAGACGGTTCCTAATTCAATTACTTGTGCGGACAAGTTATTCTGATTAACAAATTCTCGCATATCCGGCAGCAAAGGTTTTCCCATCAGGATCAATCGGCAATTTTCCAGACCAGGGAAAGTGATTAACCTCTTGAATATTTTTAGCAATCCCAATCGATTTTTATACCATTGGCCGCCGCCGACATGAATTAACCAGGGATGATCACGATTGATATTAAATTTTTCCACTAGGGCTGCTGCTGCTGCTTTTGTCATCGGACCGTATCCTTGATTCAAGCAATCCTCAATTACTTCCGTTTGTTCGGGAGCAATTTTAGTTAAACGGAGAACATCGGCACGAGTAGCTTCGGAAGAACAGACAACATATTTAGCCTGTTTTAATCCTCGCAAAATTAGCGCCTGATACTGTTTTCCCGTCCAACTGGTGGGATTTTCAGGAATTTCTCCTAGGGCGGAACGAATGGCCAGCATATCGTGACAGATGACAAAATATTTGCGATCTTTTAGATAGGGAGTTAAATAGGATAAAGCTTGATCACAAATGCAGACGATATCAGCCCAATCAAGCTGCTGACGTAACTGCACTGGGAAAATAATTAACTTATCGATGTACCCTAACCACTTGCCGATTCCCTGGGGAGAAGGCTTCAGTTGACCGAAAATAGGCGGTGCTTGCACTCGCCGAATTTCGTGTCCTTTTTGCCTGAGTCCTTTCTCAACTAAACCGACAAAACGATTGATACTGATCTGCCGATCATTGACGTAATTTCCTACTATTAAAACTTTCATGATTAGGCTCCAAAAAATCAATTTTTATAGCGGTAAAACCCTCAAACAATCTCGGGGGAGATTTCGGGGTTCAGAACAATATTAGTCCCGCAAAATTTCCTCGTACCTTTGTCCCGCTCGCTCCCAGGTGTACTCCGATTCCACCATCGCCCGGGCATTATGGGACAGTTGTTCTCGCAGAGAAGGATCATCGAACAACCTAGCGATCGCTGTGACGTACTCAGCAACGCTATTGGCGCGCAACGCCCTAGGGGGAATTCCCGCTGCTGCCACCGTTAAACCCTCTAAACCGCGATCGCTGGCGACAATCGGAATCCCAGCGGCCATGGATTCTAGGGTTTTGCACTTGATTCCCAATCCCACCCGCAGGGGAACCACAGCAATGGTTCCTCGGTGTAAATATTCTACTGTCGAGGGAACAGTCCCCGTCACGCTCACACCGGAATACTTGGCGAGTTCGAGAACTTCCGGTGCTGGGTTTGCCCCCACTAGGGTTAAAGTGGTGTCGGGATATCGCTGTTGAATGACTGGCAGGACTTCTAAAACAAAAAAACGGGCGGCATCGATATTATGGGTAGAACTCATGGCACCGACAAAGACCAAATTATGGCCGCCAGGATCCCGAGGACGATAGGGAAACAGGTCTAAATCCACGCCATTAGGCACGATCTCCACCCGTATATCTGGGAGGATCTTTAACAATTGTTCGCGATCATAATCGGTCGTGGCCACCAACTGCGAAAACTTGGCACAGTAACGTTTTTCGTACTGATAGAGTAGGGGCAGATAGAGAAAATCCCGCAGCGGATAGGCGGAGGCTCCTCTATCTAGATGATTGCGTGTCCAACCGTACACGGAACTGTGAATATCTACTACTGTTTTGACTCGCTGACGGTATTCTGGCCGGATAAAAATCTCGCTGATACTGTGAGCGCAGATAATTACATCACATTTTTGCTGCTCGACGTATTCATCTACTCGCTCTTGAATGAGCGGCGAACGATAACTAAGAACATTAGCAGGGGTCATCTGTCCTATTGCCTCCAGAAAGCGCCCTGTTTGACCGATTAGTTTTGTCAGTCCCTTGCCTTGATCGGGAATTTCCCGGGGCGGAAATAAGACAAGATGATCGGTAAAGGTTTTTAATTCTTCGATCTGAGTTTCGGTGACATTCTCCACCCGACGGGCGAACAGGGTGACATCGTGGTTTTGATGAAGATATTTGATCAGGTTAAAAGTTCTAACCTCGGTTCCCCCGCGACTAGGTGGATAGGGAAAGTTATTGCAAGAAAGGACTAATATTCTCATAATTCTGCCTCGGCAGCGGTTTTTGACAACAATTCTACCGTTTCCTTTAGTTGGCCATACACGGGAATCTCAACTGGGTATTTCTCGATCTCCCCAAGGGTGACTTTTCCTCGTCCTGTTAAGAGCAATACGGGCTGACAACCAGCTTCTAGGGCGCATTCTAGATCGCTGGGCGCATCACCGATAAACAACGAGCGGGCTAAATCGATTCCGTACTGGTGGGCGGCTGTCAGCAGCAGATAGGGGGAGGGTTTGCGGCAGGGACATCCTTCGTCGGGATGGTGCGGGCAGATGGCAAGATCGTGAAAATGCACGCCCGATTGTCGGTATTCCTCGATCATGCGCCCGTGAATCGCCGCTAGATCGTCCCAAGTGAAATAGCCCCTAGCAAGTCCCGATTGATTGGTGATGATGATCAGCAGATAACCGGCATCCTGCCACTGTTTTAAGGCAGCCGCTGCCCCGGCGGGAATGCTCACCTGTTCTGGTTTACTCAGATAGGGAATATAGTCGATAACTACTCCATCTCGATCGAGAAATAAGGCTTTGTTCTTTTTTGCTCTATCTTCGCTTTTCTGGTCAGAATTGCCGGGAGGTGGCGGATACGGGGATTTTGGGTCGTCGTCATTGACGGAAATTGCGGGGAAAGGATTCATTATGTTGGACTTTTTCGAGTCGGGGACTAGAATTCTCAGTTCTTCTGTCAGGGACGAGAGCTTGAACCGATGGACAGACAAAATCCGAGGGATTGTCGCAATTTGTGCTAGTTTTCTCGGCTAAATTGCTTCTCCTTACTATTTAAGTGTCAGAGTATAGCAATCACGGCATATTATACGCCGTCAGGCCTTTGGGCTTTTGATTATATCGGCGGTATTGTCAGGAATTGTTAACATTTTTGTCCAGCCAAACAAAAGGCCAAGACTGGCAAAGGTGGAATCCCCCGATCAGAAATCCCCCATCCCAGCCAGAATACATCAAAAATTTATTTACAAACAAAACAAATTGTGCTAAGGTTGGGGCGTTTGTGGTATATTCCCAGAGTAACTGGCAAAAGATCACTCTTTTGACTCGATTCCCGTGATAAATTCTACCATTGCAGGAGTTTTGTCCCCAATTAATGGACAGCGATTCTGGTCTTTTGATACTATTCAATGTAATGACAGAATGATTGAGAGTTAAATTTATTCAACTAATAAAAATTGGAAAATCAAACCTATGCGAATGGTGGAAAAATCAAACAAAAAATTGGATAGTTTCCAGAGTGATCCGTCTCTGTTACGTTTAATCAAGACTGAATTGGAAGAAGCTTATAACCTGAAGAAAACTCTACTAACCGAGACAAAATATCTAGAGAAAATTCAAGAAATCTGCCAAGTATGTATCAATGCTTATCGCAACAACCACAAAGTATTAGTGGCTGGTAATGGGGGCAGTGCCGCCGATGCTATCCATTTTGGCGGTGAGCTACACGGCCGATTTCTGAAAGAAAGAGAGTCTTTACCGGTTCGCATCCTCAATAGCGATATCGCTAGTTTAACAGCGATTGCTAACGATTATGGTTACGAATATATTTTTAGCCGCCAGATAGAAGCGGAAGGAAACCCTGGCGATGTTTTTATCGGAATTTCCACTTCGGGAAATTCCGCTAATATCCATCAAGCTCTCCAAGTTTGTCAAGCAAAAGGTCTCACTAGCATCGGTTTAACTGGGGCGAAGGGATTAGCTCTAGAGGAAAAAACCGATTATTGTTTGATGATTCCTAGCACCAGTACCCCGCGCATTCAAGAAGGTCATGGTTTTGTTCTTCATACTATTTGTTTAGCGATCGAAGAAGCACTCTTTCCTAACTAAAATCTCCTAGCAAAAAATCAACCTAAACAGCATAACCATGATCATCAGAACCAAAGCTCCTTTAAGATTAGGTTTAGGTGGTGGCGGTACCGATGTGGAACCTTACTGTAGTCTTTATGGGGGTTACGTTCTCAACGCTACTATCGATCTCTATGCCTACTGTACAGTCACGGAAATTACTGACAAACAAGTCATTTTTGTTGCCGCTGATCGAGGAGAACAACAAATAGAAACCCTCCAGTTTCCTCTACCTTATAACGGCGTTCTCGATCTGCATAAAGCGGTCTATAATCGTTTGATTAAAGACTTTAATCAAGGGCAACCTTTGCCGCTGCAAATCACCACTTTTTCCGATGCGCCAGCCGGTTCGGGATTGGGTTCTTCTTCTACCCTAGCCGTGGCCATAGTTAAAGCCTTTGTGGAACTGTTAAAATTACCCCTAGGTGAGTATGATATCGCCCATTTAGCCTACGAGATCGAACGAATTGACCTAGGCTGGTTAGGGGGCAAACAGGATCAGTACGCTGCTACTTTTGGCGGTTTTAATTTTATGGAATTTTATGAACAAGATCGAGTCATAGTTAATCCTTTGCGGATTAAAAATTGGGTGATCAATGAATTGGAAGTCTCTCTGATCCTCTATTATACGGGAATTTCTCGCTACTCATCTCAAGTAATTGAGGATCAAATTCAGAATGTCCAAGAAAAAAATGATCAAGCGATCGCCGCTACCCATCAACTCAAAAAAGAGGCAATTCTCTTTAAAGAAGCACTGCTTAAATCAGATTTTATGGGGATAGCAGAAATTCTGAGAACTTCTTGGGAAGCGAAAAAGAAATTATCCAAATTAATTAGTAATCCGCAGATCGATCGCATTTATCAGGTAGCTAGGGAAACCGGGGCCTACTCAGGCAAAATATCGGGGGCCGGTGGCGGTGGTTTTATTATCTTCATGGTCGATCCTACCAAGAAAATCGAAGTAACTAAAGCTTTGAAATCAGAAGGAGGCCAAGTTATTAATTTTCACTTTACCAAATACGGAACCCAAGCATGGACATTATAGCAAACCAAGGATCAACGGGGAAGGATTGTCCCCATAACCCTAAAAATAGTTTTTAAAAGATTGGCAATAATTCAAATTTTTGAGGTGTATCTATGGATGTAATTATTCTGGCGGGTGGTTTAGGAACCAGATTGCGATCGGTGATCAACAGTTTACCAAAACCTATGGCTCCCGTTGCCGACAGACCTTTTTTAGAATATCTATTAGATTACCTGATCTCTCAAAAAGTTACCAACAAATTTTTAGTTTCTGTGGGCTATGAACATCAGAAAATTATCGACCATTTTGGTTATAAATACAAAGAATACGAGCTAAATTATCTGATAGAAGATACACCATTAGGGACTGGAGGAGCGATCCGGTTGGCACTAAATAAAATTGAAACCGAACAAGCCTTAATTGTCAACGGCGATACCCTATTTAATGTCAATTTATCCGCCTTAATTAATTTACATAATCAAAAGAAATCCCTGATAACTGTTGCTCTGAAGCCCCTAACTGACTTTGATCGTTATAATAATGTTCTCCTAGACGATGATCAGAAAATTATCGGGTTTGAATCCAAAAAATATCAAGATAAGGGCTATATTAATGGCGGTATATATTGTGTAGGAAAAAACATATTATCCAGCTTTGATCTGCCATCAAAATTTTCTTTTGAGGACGACTTTCTCAAAGTTTATACCGAGAAAATTCCTATGTATGGCTTGATTTCTGACGAATATTTTATTGACATAGGCATCCCCCAAGATTACGAAAAAAGTCAGATTGAATTACCTGAACTTTTTAATTCCCGAAATCAGGTTTAACCTCAGGATTAAAATACGAACCATAAAACTTGGCGACTTTGATCAAATTATGGTCTTGATACCATCTGTGAGCGTTGTCAGCAACTTGCTGAAGTTGAGTCAAATCAAGACTAGACAGATTTTCATCAGCTACTAAATAATGTTTATTATTTTCTACTCCATCCACTTCAGAAGGATTATACTCTGTTAGAATTGGAACCAAACCATGGGCGGCATAGGCGGCAAAGATAGTGGATTTGCCTAAATCTCTTGGAAAATGGCTATAATCTAAAAAGCCCCCCCGTGAAGTTAACATCAATTCACTAACAATCTGATTAGACTGAAATCCCATAGGGACTATCTCTATTCCTTTGAATTGACCTTCCGTGGTACTCAAATCACAGGGATAACCAACATCATAAATGCGTTCAATGCCTAAAGCTTGACAGGCTTTTAGGAGATTTTTACTGAATTTTGTATAAACTAGGGGACGAGTGTACTTGGAACCGAAAACAATAAAGTAGGGTGGGCGTTCCTTGAGAGGAAGAATACATTGAGGTTCACCCATAGTAGAAAAATTTGGTAAGCAAATAACTTCGGTTTTTCCAGTCAATCGTGAAACTATATTTTTAATTCTGGAAGTAGTAGTCACGATTAAATCAGCTAATCTGAAGATTTGATAAGAAGTTAGTAAAAATCTGAAAGCGGGGAAAATTATCCCTTTTCTTGTGTAAGTTGCGTTGAACTCATGGACTAGGATAATTAATTTAAAGTTTCTAGTTCTTGTGAGATTTTGTAATACTCTCAAGAGCCAATCGGGAACATCGTAGTATCTACAGTTATAATGTAAGAGAACCCCCAAACAATCTGGAGTTATCAATGAAGACAAAACACTGGAAGCGTCCATATTCTTGAGAGATTCATAGTCGATCAAGCGGCTTACTATACCAGTTTCCGACCTAATTGCTTCAGCTAAAGTAACGTTAAAATCTTCATGACACCTTGGACCAATGTGTATAATTTGTTTTTGATTGATTGGTTTTGTTGTGTCAAACATAGATTCCTTCACTCAAGCAAAATTCTAGATGTTTTTGTAAACATGATACCAAAAAACTTTGTGAGTCAGTGACTGTTTGAGCATTTGCCCGTAGCGACGAGCCAAACAAGGGCTAACTCAAGTTTGAAGTGTACGAGTACCTGTCTGACTAAAGAATACCTCAGACGGAGTGCTATAGTCAAGGGCTTTTCGCAGTCGATGGTTGATTAAGTCCGTCGCTTGGTCTAGCTGAGCTTGTTTGATGATGAGAGAAATTTGTCCCTTTCGGGAAAAACTGCCGCATGAGATCGTTGGTGTGTTCTTTCAGTCCTCGCTCCCAAGAATGATAAAGATTGGCAAAATAACATTAGACCTCAACCTAATATTATCTCAAGACCCAAAGTCTTTCTAGTTAAGGAATCTACCCGAATAAAAATTATTTTAATTGCCGCATATTTTTTCAGTGAAATTGAATTAGCAACGATAGATATACATTCCAGCCATCGAACCATTCGGTTAGTACGCAGACCAAAAGCAAGCTGTGACTGGGTTATAATTTTTGGAGATGTCTATTCAACCCCTAAGCCAGCCGCCTGCTCGTACCCACTAAACTCCTGGCCATTATCGAAGGTGAAAGTCTTGAGATGAGAGGCTGGTAGGCCCGCAAAAGCCACTTCAGTGGTGCGATTGAGTTCGGCGGTAGTCTGAGTCTTCATGACTCGTGCCACTAAAAACTTGGAGGTTTTATCTACATAGATAGGTAGCGATCGCCCCGAGATGGTTGCCCCCGATGATGGTATCTCCTTCCCAATGACCAATCTCAGTTTTTTCTTCAGCAATCGCTGGTCGATCCTCAATTCCGACTCGGTTGTATGCCTTGATTTCTGACGAATATTTTATTGACATAGGCATCCCCCAAGATTATGATAAGAGTCAACAAGAATTACCCTCTCTCATCTCAAAAGTATCCTTTTGAGAGAGTCTTGGTAGTCACCTAAGTTCAGCAAATTTATGTTTGTATCGTCAAATTATTTCTAGATAAATTCACCAGAGATGCTTGCTAGTTCCAATCAACCGATATTATCTATTGTTAGCCCAACCATCGGAAATTTTTCCGAATATTGGTTACAACAACTTTTATCCGTGCAGGGAAACGTAGAATTTATCTTAGTTTACCCTCCTGGCACAACTGCAGCCTTCATAGCTGACCCACGAGCAAAAATTTTATACAGTCTCTACAAAGGAGAAACGCCTCAAAGAGCCTTCGGTTTAATGAACGCCACCGGTCAGTATATACTGGCTTTAGATGATGATGACTTCGTGCATCCAGACGTTGTATCCCTAACTCTTGAATACTTTGAGAAATTTCCTCAGAGTTGGATGCTGCGTTTGTTTAAAGAAAAAATAGACTACTTAGATGAAGAAAAAATTAAAAGACCTTGGCAGCAGTTGCCATCTCTTGAGCAACTTAGGATTGCCAGAAAAAGAGAAGATTCCTATCAGGATTTGGTAGAAGTTCCCATTGCTCCTCTAGAAAATCATTTTGATATAAAAGTTGCTCTCTGGCCCTACGCTAAGAGAAAAGACATTCATGGAAGTCATGTGGAACCTTTTAATAATACAATTTGGAAAAGTCCAGCAGTTAAAGAAGCTCTCACAGAAATGTTTCAAGGGACAAGAATGGCAGAACTTTTGACTTGGTTGCCTCTCTGGGGATTAGATAGGGCAATCGGACTATATATTCAAGCCAAATTTTTTCAAACAGGTGCTTGTATTGGTCATTGGATGCCCGAACCCGGTCAAATCAGATATATTGTTAGGCCTTATTCCTTAAAAACAGTGCGATTGTTAGTGTTAGTGGAGATGTTGTTAGTGAAACAATTTCCCCAGTATGGCTACTTTTGGAATCTATTTTTTGAAGAATTTTACAACGGTGTGAAAATTAAAATTAGGCAAATATTTAACAAGCTAAATTAAGGTTAATAGCTAAAAAATAGGAAGCAAGTCTTAATACTTACTTCCTTAAAAGATTACAGATAGACTGATATTTTATACCTCTTTACCCAAGCGAGAACGAATAAAGATTCGCGGCACATTTAAGATGTCGGGAATAACTAGATTCCACATATATCCGTATTGGGGAAAACGTCTGATCAAGTAAAGTTCAGAAAGTACCCCATAACGATTAAATCGTATATATTCAGGTGGATTATTTTCAATACGAATTTGTTCTGGCAGCGGTAAGAGATGACCAATAATTTTGCCTTTTCCTTGCTCAAAAAACTTCGCTTGTATAGCTAGTCCTAAAACTCGATCAAGACACCAAAAGGGAATATACTTAAACGGACCCATAAAAGGCATTAACCCCACCAGATCCTCTAGGGTTTCCTGTACTATAGAAGTTTTCCAAACCTTCTTGTCAAAATTCTCTGTATGGGGACCTCGATGATCTCTCCTTCCTCTAAAAAGACACATTACATCAAATTTATTATCGATAGGAGTAATGGGAATTTCCAATAGGCAGTTGCCTTGTTCGTATAGCTTAGAGTTACCTTGAGACCTACCACAAACCTCTAATTTTTCGATGGGGTTCGGTGAAAGCCAAGGAGCTTCCAGAATTTCTTTTTTACCAAATTCAACATTTTTCCGGCTAAGTCTCATGACCCAACTGTCAGGAAATCTGGAAAAGTATTGACGGCTAATTTCTGGAATGTCGGGATTGATATACTCATCACAATTAATTGTCAATATATAGGGAGCGGTAGCATTCATCAAACCTGTGGCACGTTGAATAATTTCTCCCCGCAAGGGACTGACTATTTGCTGTACCCTGGGGTCGGAAGTGGGATACTTAGGTGCTCCTGGTGGATGAACCAAGATAAATTCTATTTCTCCCTTGACCTCGGTCAGCGCATTAAACCAGTGGTCAGCGAATCCTTCTCTAGTGGGAATAACAATTGATAGGCTTGGTGTTGACACCTTGTCCATGATAAAAAATTTTTCCTCTATTTTTTGATGCCATTGTATCATAGTTCTCCAGCAACAAGGAAAATTTCTGGAAGATCGGAAGACTGAGAGGTCAAGAGTGGGAATTCAAGAGAAATAAAATCGATATTCAACTTGTTTACCATCCTAAAATCTGATTTCTAGGTTTTTTTATCTGGCTCTTCGTTCCTGGAGAGTAGGAAGTTTAGATTGGTAAAATCGAGTAACGATTATGGGGCTAAGTCCAGCGGATCAGGATTGGGGATGGGGTCGGGTTTGGCGGCGAGTAATTTAGGCAAAAGTGGACTGGGTGGGCTTTGCGGGAAAAAGGCTTGGGCGAAGGTGTTGCGGGGCGAGCAGAGCAATCCGCTCGCTGGGGAAGTCATGGCAGGAAAGAGTGCAAAACCAGCCCGGGAAGTCTGCCCAAATGGTCTTAGGCAATTCTAATCTAAACTGAGAATTGGGAGCAAACCAAGGGCAGTAACAAAACCTTCAAAGGCTTCGACTTTAGCCAAAATTTGAGCCTGAACATCCTGGTGATAGTCAGATTTTCCCCCCGGCAAGAACTTCGGCTCTCTTGGGTTTGGTGGGTAAAATGTATTTTAAGATACAGTCCTGCTGGCGAGAGAGTGGAAGGAACCACTCCAGACACAGAGGACACAAAGATTGATCGCTTCTATGGTAAGTTAAGCTGATCACACAAAGAATAAGAGAGCCGAACTTGGCACTGTCCAGTACTCTGGAAGAGCCAAAAGTAAAAAGGAAAAAAACGGAGATAGGAGTGGGAAAATTAATACTGATAACTGATAACTGATAATCCTGTGGCTGTTTTAAGAGATAATCGGGCTACCGTCCAAAAAGTTCTTTGGATCACCCTGCTGCTGAACATTTTGGTTATGGCGATCAAAGCGGGGGTGGGTTTGAGGATTGGTTCTTTGAGTCTGCAAGCGGATGCTCTCCATAGTGTCACCGATAGTGCTAATAATGTCTTGGGATTGGTAGCGATGCGGTTTTCCTCTCCCTATCCCGATCGAGATCATCCCTACGGACATCTGAAATACGAAGCGATCGGAGCTTTAGCGATCGCTGCCTTTTTGGGAATTGCCTGTTTTGAAATCTTGCAGGGGGCGATTATGCGTATTATCAAAGGCGGAAAACCCGTCGAGATTGCAGGTCCAGAATTATGGCTATTAATTATCGTTTTAGGGGTGAATATTTTTGTCACCTATTATGAAAGATCCGTGGGGCAGCGTGTCGGTAGTCCGATTTTGATTGCCGATGCTCGTCATACCATGAGTGATGTGTGGGTGACAATTACGGTTTTATTGGGGTTAGTTGGGGTTTGGGTGGGTAATAGGGCTAATATTCCCCAATTACAATGGTTAGATGTGATGTTGTCTTTTCCTGTCGCTTTTTTGGTGTTTAGCAGTGGTTGGAAAGTCCTCAAGGAAAATTTACCTTTGTTAGTGGATGAAATGGCGATCGCTCCTGAGGTGATTCATCAAATTGTCATGGAGGTGCCGGGGGTGCTTAATTGTCATGCGATCGCATCTCGGGGACTGGTGGGAAGACAGGTATTTATAGAAATGCACCTAGTTGTCTGCGCTCAAGATGTGGAAACTGCTCACAGGATCACGGAAGCGGTAGAAGCAAGATTAACCCAACAATTTAGCCCTGTGAGAATTTTAATTCACGTTGAACCGCCGGATTATCACTCCGATCAGATCACTTTTGAGCAGGAATTGTGAAGCAAAAAGGCCTAGAATAAGTAGCGAACTTTTGCTAGAGGTGGCCATGGCGACAGAAAATCAAGCTAGAAACATAGTAATTACTGGTGGAGCGGGATTTATCGGCTCGAATTTTGTTCATCATTGGTGCGAGAATTATCCCGAGGATCGTGTCATTGTTCTCGATGCTCTTACCTACGCGGGCAATTTGAATAATTTAGCGACACTGAAAGATAGAAAGAATTTCCGTTTTCTGCAAGGGGATATCTGCGATCGAGCTTTAGTTGATCAATTATTTGCCAGTGAAAATATCGATACAGTTGCCCATTTTGCCGCCGAATCCCATGTGGATCGATCGATTCTTGGTCCTGGGGCTTTTGTCCAAACTAATGTGGTGGGAACTTTTACTCTATTAGAAAGTTTTCGGCAACATTGGTTAAGTAATCATCAACCCGATAACTATCGTTTTCTGCACGTTTCCACCGATGAGGTTTATGGCAGTTTAGGAGTAGATGATCCAGCTTTTACCGAAACTACTCCCTATGCTCCTAATAGTCCCTATTCTGCCTCAAAAGCGGGGAGTGATCATCTAGCGAGAGCTTATTTTCACACCTACGGAATGCCGACAATTATTACCAATTGCTCTAATAATTATGGTTCCTATCATTTTCCCGAAAAGTTAATCCCTTTGATGTGTATTAATATTCTTTTGGGTAAACCTTTACCTGTTTATGGTGATGGTCAAAATGTTCGAGATTGGTTATATGTGCGGGATCATTGTCAAGCTTTAGATACAGTTATTCACAAGGGAAAAGCAGGAGAAACCTATAATATTGGCGGGAATAATGAGGTAAAAAATATCGATTTAGTCAGGATGTTATGTGAGTTAATGGATGAATTAGCTCCCGATTTACCCGTGAAACCTGCTCACAATTTAATTACTTTTGTCAAGGATCGCCCCGGACATGATCGCCGGTATGCTATTGATGCCAGTAAAATTCGCACTGAATTAGGTTGGCAACCTCAAGAAACGGTAGAAGGGGGATTAAGAAAAACCATTCAATGGTATCTCGATCATCGGGATTGGTGGCAACCTTTGTTATCCACAGAATATCAAGAGTATTATGGTAAAGTTTACGGTTAGAGAGGGGTAAAAAATCTAATCTTAATTTTGGGTGTGTTAGTTTTTGCTAACACACTTATTACTTTAGCTAGATTAATATTTGGCTCTCCCAGGTTTGGTGGGTAAAATGTATTCTAAGATACAGTCTTGCGGGCGAGGGAGTGGAAAGAACCACTCCAGACACAAAGGACACAAAGATTGATCGCTACTATATAAGTTAAACTTATCACACAAAGAATAAGAGAGCCAATATTTTAATTGTCAGTAATTAAGATCACAGGAAAATCTCAAAAAAATAGTTAGCTTTGAGAGATAATAGGAGCAGAGCAGACTAAGACTGGCAATCTTTACTTTTTATTAGCAGCAACTATGGCTTATAAAAGAAATTATCGCCGCCGCAAGAATCGGCAATCCGGAAGGACAATTCCAGGGATTTTCATCTTTTTAGTTTTAATCTCCTTTGGGATGGCATTTAAAAACCAAAGTTCTCAACTGCTCAGGAATTTTCAATCATTTAAACCAGCAAATGACTTAATTTATAATACTAATAATCTGCAAATTTCTCAGCCAATTATTCCAGGGAATGATCTCCAAGTTAGACAGGGAAATTATCAAAACATTGATCCTCTAGCTCGCAGCATCAATTATTCAGGCAATTCTCTATCAGAATTAGCAACAATTTTATCTAAATATGCCAAAACAGAAGCCGAAAAAGCCCGCATTATTTACGTTTGGATCACCCATAATATTACCTACGATGTGGCAAGTTTTTTCAGGGGTAATTACGGTGATGCGAGTCCTTATACTGTCCTCAAAAATCGTTTTGCTGTCTGTTCAGGTTATGCCAATCTTTATCAAGCTTTAGCAGAAAAAATGGGATTAAAATCAGCAGTTGTTATCGGTTATGCAAAAGGATTAGGCTATCTAGTGGGCAATGGTAGTGATGCTAACCATGCTTGGAATACTGTCAGAATTAATAATGCTTGGTATCTAATTGATGCAACTTGGGGTGCGGGAGTAGTCAATAACAATCAATTTCAACGGCAATTTAATCCTCATTATTTTGCTACTCCACCCGCACAATTAATTTATAGTCATTTTCCCGAACAAACCCGGTGGCAATTATTACCGAAAGTTTATAGAAAACAACAATTTGATTCTTGGCCGATTGTGACATCACAATTTTTTCGAGATGGTATAAAAGTAGTCAATCACAAAAGTTATGATATCCAGTCTTCAGGAATGACAGAAGTTATTTTACAAGTTCCTAATCACACCCAGATTTCTGCTCAATTGCAGCAAAATAATTTACCTATCAATAGCCATTTACCCTTAATTCAAAGAGTCAATGGACAAGCAATAATTAAAGTTTCCTTTCCCCACGCTGGTACTTATGATTTGATGGTTTTCTCTAAAAATAAATCCGATCAAAACCACTTTAATCATGCTTTATCTTATCGAATTACCAGCAATGCTAGGGGTGTCCCTATCCCGAAAACCTATGCTACTTTTGAAGAAAATAAGGCCTATCTTTATAGTCCCACAATAGCCAAATTAACTAAGAATCAATTGGTAAATTTTAAAATAGAAGTACCTAATGCTTTAGCTGTGGTTATCATCGATCAATCATCGGGTAACTGGACTCCTTTAACTAAGTCAGGTAATTTATTTTTCGGTAATGTTAAAGTTGGTTCAGGAAAGATAACTATCGCTGGCAAGTTTATCGAGGGTAATAACTACGCTAGTTTAGTTGAGTACGAGTAATTTGTCTTTGAGTCATTAAGGAGCAAAAGAATGAATATTAATACTTTTAACAACTCTCGGAAAATCATTATCGAAAATGATTATAGTGTATTGATGTTTGAAGATGAAGAAGTTATTTTAGTGAGAAAATTTAAAGAAGAAATCCAAGCAGATTTTTTGAAGTATATCGACAACTTTACTTCCTATGGAAGACTAAGAAAAGATCGGCAAGAATATTCTCTCTTTGGTCAAATTAGTAAAATTGAATGGGTTCATTATCCGATTGAGAAGGATTGTAAATTATTAATATGGGGTGAGAAAGACTGGAGAACAGGAAAAGTTAAAATTTATGGAGAATGTACTTTTTCTAGTGTTTTAGAAAAACTTTCAAACAGGTCAAACACTGAGTTGAGTAATATTCAAAATGAAATTTTCTGGAAAGAAATGACAAATCAAGGCTTTAAGGATTTCGCTGAAACTCGTCAAATAAAAATTACTCTAGAATTTATTCCCGAAGAAAGCACAATTGAGCAAGAACCAGAATCACCCCTAGAGGAAATTCGGCAAATGTTGCGAGAAAATCCAGAAAAAACTAACTTCAATTCCTGAAAACCTAATTAGGTAATGAGGAAAATAAATTAAAGCAATCACCTCTATCCTGTCGCCTGCTGTAATTATCATGGCAAAAACTCCGAGAATACCGATTCCGATCGAAGTGAGAAAATATGTTTATCAAAGGGATAATTATCAATGTCAGAGTTGCGGTAAACCCGAAAAATTAGCCCAACTTTCCATAGATCATATCATTCCCTTAGCTTTAGGTGGCAGTAACGACATTAGTAACCTGCAAACCCTTTGTTTATGCTGTAATCGCCGCAAAAAAGACCATTTAGACCCTCGTTTTCGGCGTTATTTTCAATAATATCGAATGGCTGCCGACCGTTTTCTCGATCGCCACTTGTGGAAATACCGCCTGGATGAGTTAGAATCGGAAAGGAGAATTTTTGAGTAACCATGATCAAATTACGTCTAAAACGCTTTGGTAAAAAACGCGAAGCCAGTTATCGTATCGTTGCGGCCGTTAGCACCAGTCGTCGCGATGGTCGTCCCCTAGAGGAATTAGGATTTTACAATCCCCGCACCGATGAAGTACGTCTGGATGAAGAAGGAATCATCCGACGCTTACAACAAGGGGCGCAACCGACGGACACCGTGCGCGGCATTCTCACCAAACAGAAAATTTTCGAGAAAATCAATGGCTAGTACCCCCAATTATCTCGAACTGGTGAAATTTATGATCGAGCCGTTTTTGGAAGATCCAGCCAGTCTGAGATTGGATATCGAGCGCTGTAAAGAAAATGAACGTCTTTGGGTGCGTGTAGCCTTCGATGATGCCGATAAAGGCAAAGTTTACGGCCGGGGAGGGCGCAATTTACAGGCGATTAGAACTACCCTAGAAATGGCGGCCGCAAATGTGGGTCGCTCTGTTTATCTAGAAGTCTATGCGGCCGAAAATGAAGGCGAACAGCGCCGCACCCGTCGTTCTAACGGTAACTTTGAAGGTACGGAAAGAAGACCGAGCAATCGCCGACCACCCGCACCCCGGCAACCCAACAACTAACGAGCGATTTTAGGAAAACAGGGAAGGGGTTTCATCCTCGACCCTCTCCAGTTGCTCTAATTGCTGCCAAACTTTGGCGAGTAGAGTGGTTAATCCGGCTCCCGTCACGGCGGAAATAGTCAAAATCTCGGCATTAGTTATTTTAGCAAACTGCTTTTGATAGTTATCTATCGTTTCCTCGTCCACAGCATCAATTTTGTTGAAAACCAGTATTTGCGATCGCTTTTCTAAGCCTCGACCATAGGCGGCCAATTCTCCCTGGATAATTTGATAATCGGCGATCGGGTCTTCTGCTGTCAAGGAGACAAGATGAATTAACAGGCGTGTGCGTTCGATATGGCGTAAAAATTCGTGTCCTAGGCCGATTCCTCGGTGCGCTCCCTCGATTAATCCTGGAATATCGGCGAATACCGTCCCATCTCCCGTGGGTTTGCGTACCACTCCCAAGTTAGGGATAAGAGTTGTAAAGGGATAATCGGCGATTTTGGGACGAGCAGAGGAAACGGCGGAGATTAGGGTGGATTTTCCCGCATTGGGCAGCCCAATCAGTCCCACTTCCGCTAATAACTTCAATTCTAGGCGTAAATGGCGTTTTTCTCCGTCTAAACCGGGTAAAGCGTATTCGGGTGCGCGGTTATTATTGCTTAAAAAGTGGCGGTTGCCTAATCCCCCTTTTCCCCCGGCAGCCACGATTAAAGTCTGTTCGGGAGTGACTAAATCGCCGATAATTTCCTCGCTATCGAGATCATAAACCACTGTACCACAGGGAACTTTAATAATGCGATCGCTACCGTTGGCCCCGGTGCAGTTGTTCGGACCGCCCCGTTTACCGTCATCGGCCTTAAAATAGCGACTATACTGGAAATCTAGCAGGGTTTGCAGGTTCTGAGTGGCCACAAAAATCACCGAACCACCTTTTCCCCCATTACCACCGGCCGGACCGCCAGCAGGGACGTATTTTTCCCGACGGAAAGCGACAATTCCATCACCTCCCTTACCCCCTTCCACTTCTATTTCGGCGCGATCAATAAACTGCATAAGACTAAGTAATTAAAGTGAAAAAATGATCAAGATCAAAGCTGTTAGAGGTTAATATCTTGCCAATTTAAAGCTTCTGCGAATCCCTGAAAATGTTTGACATTAGTGGTAGCGTGGAACGAACCACAGAGACACAAAGAACACCAAGATCGCTACTATATAATTTAAACTTATCACACCAAGAATAAGAGAGCCGATATTGTTTTTTTAATAACTGCCAATGAGCAAGAATAATAGTATCTACCATTATCAATCGCACTGGCGAAAATTGAGCAAAAACTGGGAGATTTCTTGGTCTTGCTCATCGGTTATTTGTGAGCGTTTTTGTCGTCTTTGTTCTAAGATAGCCAAAGCCGAACGATTTCGTTTAATTTGTTCTTTTCGATCCCAATCTGGATAATTGACAAGTTTGGGTTTTAATTGATTCATCTCTTTGACTGGAAATTGTCTATGACAATCTTAGCCGATCCCTTGACACCTCACAACTCCAGTCACTATCCTCAAGGTCTTTAGTACATTTGTTCGGAAATAAAAAACTTGTTTCTGGGCGGGGAATCCCTACAATAGGAAACAGGATAATTAGTAGCAGATGAAAACCGATGGGGCAGTTTTTTAAACAAACTTTCGCTAGTTGCTTGGGAACTTTATTGGGATTATTGGCATTTTCGGTCTTAGGTGTGGGGGGATTAGCATTTTTACTGCTTTCTTCCCTGATGTCTAGCGATAGCTCCTCAGTTAAGGAAAAATCAGTCTTAGTTTTTAACTTAGCCACCAATATCAGCGATGCTCCCCCTAGTTCCAGTTTAGCCGATAGTTTGACCGGTGAGAGTACGACCACTTTAAATTTACGACAGGTGATAGCGGCGATCGAAAAGGCCACCCTTGATGATAATATTGTCGGTCTGTTACTCTATGGTCGCGACAATATCGGTGAATATGGCTATGCTACCCTGACGGAAGTGCGGCAAGCTTTGGCAAAATTTCGCCAATCGGGTAAAAAAATTATCGCCTATGATATGGAATGGACGGAAAAGGAATATTATCTCGCTTCCGTTGCTGAAAAGGTGATTATTAATCCCGTGGGGAGAATGGAAATTAATGGTTTAAGTAGTCAACAAACCTTTTTTGCCGATGCACTAGAAAAGTATGGTGTGGGGGTACAAGTGGTAAAAGTGGGTTCTTTTAAAGGTGCGGTGGAACCCTATACGCGTCAGGATTTAAGTGTCCAGAATCGTCAGCAGCTGCAAACCCTACTCGATACAATTTGGTCTAATTATAGTTCCACAGTGGCCAAAAGTCGCAATTTAACGACCCAAGAAGTGCAAACTATTTCCGATACTCAAGGTATTCTGGAAGCAACCAGAGCGAAAAAGGCTGGTTTTGTTGATGAAGTGGCCTATTTAGATCGAGTAATTGCTTTAGCTAAAGAGTTGACGGGAGAAGCAAAAAATAAAACTAATGAGGAGGAAAATTCTGGCTCTTTTTCGCAAATTTCTTTAGCTAATTATGCTAGTTCTCTCGATGAGGAGGAAGATAGTAGCAATCAAATAGCGATAGTTTATGCAGAAGGGACAATAGTAGAAGGTCAGGGAGATAGAGGCGAAATCGGTGGGGATAAATTGGCAAAAGAACTGCGAAAATTACAAGAGAATGAGGATGTGAAAGCGGTAGTTTTGAGAATTAATAGTCCGGGGGGAAGTGCCACTGCTTCTGAGGTGATTCTGCGGGAAATTAAGCGTTTAGATGCGAAAAAACCAGTAATTATTTCTCTGGGTGATGTGGCAGCTTCTGGGGGTTATTGGATCGCCATGGGGGGTCAAAGAATTTTTGCTGATAATGATACAATTACTGGTTCGATCGGTGTGTTTGGATTATTGTTAAATATCCAGAAAATTGCTAACAACAATGGCATCGATTGGGATACGGTGAAAACTGGAAAATTGGCCGATATATCTACTATCACCAGACCGAAAAATCCCCACGAATTAGAAGTTTATCAAGGGGCAGTTAATCGGTTCTATGATTTATTTATCGAGACGGTGGTCCAGGGGCGAAAATTATCCCCAGACAAGGTTAGAACTGTGGCCCAAGGTCGGGTGTGGACGGGAAAAGATGCGGTTAAAATTGGTTTAGTTGATCAAATTGGTGGCCTAGAAGCGGCAGTACAATACGCGGCCAAAACAGCTAAATTAGGTGATGATTGGAGTCTTAAAGAATATCCTCGATCGCAAAGTTGGCAAGAAGAACTCCTCTCTAATTTCTTGCAAACCTATCTTCCTCCTCTCACTAAAAATAATCATCCTTTGACCCAGGAATGGCAAAATTTTCAGCAGGAATTATTGAAGTTACCTACATTTAATGATCCCCATAGTGTTTATGCTAAGTTACTTTTTAATCTCGATTTTCGCTGATACTTAGGTAAAAATAATGCTCTCTAATTCTGAAATTCTTTGACAAAAATTTCTATGAATCGCCCTAATAGTATTATTCTTAGTTTAGCCTATATTTTGGGATTATTATCTACAGGTCTGCTAGATTTTAGTCCCCAGTTAAACCGATGGCAAGAAGTGGTAATTAGAATTGTTATTATCAGTCTAATTACCCTGTTAACCACAATTTTTATCCGTCGTTTTTGGTGGCAAAGTCCCCCGAAAAAAATTTGGCTGACAGCGGGATTAATAGCTATATTTGCCGTTGTTTATCTGGAAATTCGCACTCCTTACCCCAGCGCAAACGATATCAGTCATCTTTTAAAAAATAATGTAGTTAACTCTATTAAAATCACGGGCAATATTATATCAGAAATTCGTCTCAATCGCCGAGAAAATTTACAATTTTGGTTAGAAGTAAAAGAATTTAGCCTCAAAAATTTACCCATAGAAAAATCCGAGGGTAAACTCTACGTTACTCTACCAAATCTAGCAGAAAATCAGGTTTATCCCGGACAAGAAATAACAGTTAAAGGATTACTTTATCGTCCCCGTCCTGCCAATAATCCCAATGCTTTTGACTTTGCTAATTATCTGGCGCGTCGGGGTGCTTTTGCTGGTTTAAAAGGGGAAATAATTATCAATAAAAAGTCACCGACTTGGGGAGTTTGGCAGATTCGTCAGCGCATTGTTGAGGCACAAATTCAAGGACTAGGCCAAGAAAAAGGGACTTTATTAAGTTCGATTACCCTCGGACGACAAGCGGTTAATTTGCCAGCAAAAATCACTGATTTATTTATTAAAACTGGATTGGCTCACATTTTAGCAGCTTCTGGCTTTCATGTGGCTATTTTGTTGGGATTTGTTTTAACTATTACTCGCAATTTATCCCCCAAAAAACAGTTTATTATTGCCCTTACTATCTTAATAATTTACGGCACTTTAACAGGGTTACAACCTTCAGTCCTGCGGGCGATTTTGATGGGAATTGGGGCATTAATCGGTCTGCTTTATAATCGACAAGTTAATAGCTTAGGTTCCCTGTTACTAGCGGCTAACATTCTATTATTATGGCAACCTCTCTGGATTTGGGATTTAGGATTTCAGTTAAGTTTTTTAGCGACTTTGGGATTAATTATTACCGTTCCCTTACTGAAAAATAAAATTGACTATTTCCCTAATTTAATCGCTGAACCTATAGCTATTAGTCTAGCTGCCACTCTCTGGACTATGCCTTTATTAATGTTTACGTTTAACTCGATCGCTCTTTATAATATCCCGATTAATATTATCACAACTCCCCTAGTTACCCTAATTAGTTTAGGAGGAGTTTTTACTGCTTTTTTAGGCTTAATTTATCCCCCTTTGGGCAGTATCGGCGCTAGTATTCTTTATTACCCTCTAGAGTTCTTACTGCAAATTACTACCTTTTTTAGTCTGCTTCCTTTTAGTACCTATTCCACAGGTAAATTATCTTTAGGAGTGATGTTAATTATTTATATTTGTCTTACCTTAATCTGCTGCAATCTCTGGTTTCGTCAACGGTGGCATTTAGTTGGTTTATTTATCCTCAGTTTAATTTTAATACCGATTATTTATCAACATTTAACTTTAACTCAGGTGACAGTTTTAGCCACCAAATCGCAACCGGTAATAATTATTCAAAATCGAGGAAATACTCTCTTAATTAATGGGGAGGAACCCGCAACAGCAGGTTATACAGTTTTGCCTTTTTTGCGACAGGAGGGAATTAATCAAATACAAGGAGCAATAACCGTCAATAATTCGGCGCAATTCTCAACTATCAGTAAGGACATACCAATCAAAAAAACTATTACTTTATCCCAGGTAGAAAAATTTAATCTCGGTGAAATTACCGGACAATTGATCGAGAAAAATTTATTTGAATTTCAGGTAAAAAATCAATCTTGGCTATGGATTATCAACCCGAAAAATCCCGTTAATTTATCCCAAGAATTCAGCCCCCTAGTGTTATTATGGCAGGGAAGCAATCTAGATAAACAATGGTTAGAGTCAATTCGACCGCAAACAGCGATCGCTGTCACTAACAATCTCTCCCGTAATGCCAGAAATCAACTGAGAAAGGCCAGGATTAAGACTTACTGGACTGGGAGAGATGGGGCAATTCAATGGACAGCAAAAAATGGATTTCAACCCTTTCTAATTAATGAGTGATATGTACCACCAAAACCGAACAGGGGGCATGATGCACCACATAATTACTGACACTACCTAAGATTAACTCAGATAAACCCGATCGACCGTGACGACCAACAATAATTAAATCTATCCCCTCTTGCTGGGCAACTTGACAAATTTTATGACCCGGATCACCGATATAATAATCAGCCTTGGCTGTGATATTATCTTCCTTAGCTCGATCGACTAAACCGTTTAACCAAGCTTGTAATTCCGCTTGCATTTCTTCGGTGATTTGTTGTTCCAAGGCGATCATATCGGGGGGATAACCGCCACCATAACCGATCAGATTACCATAAATAAAAGTTTCCGTGTAGGGAGTCAAAGGTTTGGACAGACTATAAACAATTCGCAACTCACTAGCGTAGGTTTTCGCTAAGAGAATAGCCGCATTCAATACCTCTGGAGTGGGATCTTGATAATCCACAGCCACGAGAATTTTATTATAGAGTTTGTTGGTATCTCGATCGACTGAGATTGTTTCCGTATTATCCATAGAATTAGCCTCCTCGATAGCAGATAACGTCAGGGTTGAAGTTAATCTTTTTTCCCACCGGCTGCCAGCAATACCCTGAATCGCTGATAATCCCCTACCTCTAGTGTGACATTTTTCGGATAATGTAGCTAAATACCCAAAAAAATTAACAATTTACCCCACTGTCACCCCTGTCCTGTCCTAACTCATCAGTATTTGTGATACATATCATAGTCAGCACAGGATCGAGATTACATTTATATCGGAGCTAATGGGGGATTATAGATTGACAGCGGATGTTTATAGCTGTCTAGGTGTGTAAACCTTGTCAGTCCTTTTACACGCCTTTTTTTCCCTTTTTATATAACTCTGGCAAAAATCAAGAATTGTCCCTCAGCTAGATCGAGGCGATAATAACTAGAAAAATGGCTTTCTTAGGTTTGGTGGGTAAAATGTATTCTAAGATACAGTTTTGCTGGCGAGCGAGTGCAAGGAACCACAGAGACACAGAGGACACAAAGATTGAGCGCTTCTATAGTAAGTTAAACTGATCACACAAAGAATAAGAGAGCCGAAAAATGGCTAATTAGTCGGATAAGTGAGATTTTTCTCTTTTTCTCTTGCCTTGGGAGATTTGCCTAGAGCAGCTGCAGTATATAATCCAATTAGAGCGAGTTCTAAACCAACAGCTATGATTAGTCGCTACATTGTCCCATGGCTCCCGATGATCGTAATAGGAATTAGTAACGGTATCCTCCGAGAAACCACCTACGGAAAATATCTCGATGAATTACGCGCTCATCAAATTTCTACCCTGACAGGAATCATTTTTTTTAGTCTTTATATTGGCACTTTTGTCTATTTTTGGAATCTAGAATCCTCCAGTCAAGCAATTACTATCGGTTTAATTTGGTTAGTATTAACAGTGGGTTTTGAGTTTCTGTTCGGTCATTTTATCGCTGGTCACTCTTGGTCAAGATTAGGACAAGATTATAATCTTTTAGCGGGACGAGTTTGGATTTTTGTTCTCTTGGTCATTACTTTTGCTCCCCTACTATTTTATCAACTTTTTTCTTAATTATGAAAGCTATTATCATTAATCGCTATGGCCATAGTAATGTTCTCGAATACACAGACATAGAAAAGCCAATTCCTCAGGGGAAAGAAGTCTTAATTAAGATTATGGCAGCGGGAATTAATCCGATTGATTGGAAGATTCGTCGGGGAATGCTAAAAATAGCCACAGGTAATAAATTTCCCCTACAATTAGGTTTTGATTATGGGGGAATTATCGTTGAAAAAGGTAGTCAGGTGGAACAATTCCAGATCGGAGATGAGGTTTTTGGTTTTGTCAATCAATTACCCGGTAGAACCTATGCTGAATATGCAATTATTCCCGCTTCCCTATTAGTTAAAAAACCGCATAATCAGAGTTTTATTGAAGCTGCTGCCACCCCTTTGGCTGCTTCTACCGCTTTGCAAGTGTTGCGGGATTTTGGCAATATTCAAGCAGGAAATCGGATCTTAGTTAATGGTGCATCGGGAGGAGTGGGTAGTTTTGCTGTGCAGATAGGAAAATTTTTCTCCGCAGAAGTAGATGGAGTTTGTAGTAGTAAGAATATCGATTATGTCACCTCTTTAGGAGCAGATAAAGTTATAGATTACACCCAAGAAGATTGGAGAAAAACTGAGCAGAAATATGATATAATCTTTGATGCTGTGGCTAAGTCTTCTTTTTGGCACTGTCGTCAGCTTTTAAAACCCCAAGGGACCTATATAACCACCCTACCAAATCCAGGAATTATCCTCCTAAATTATCTCGGTGCTTGGTTGCCCCAAAAAGGGAAACTGATATTTTTTGCTCAAGCACAAGCGTCTGACTGGCAATTTCTCAGAGAAGCGATCGAATCGGGTAAATTAACT
The DNA here is from genome assembly GCF_008974145.1 of Microcystis aeruginosa NIES-4325. Taxonomy (GTDB): domain Bacteria; phylum Cyanobacteriota; class Cyanobacteriia; order Cyanobacteriales; family Microcystaceae; genus Microcystis; species Microcystis aeruginosa_G. Next base: position 134,199 of record NZ_BJKP01000007.1, read on the forward strand.
GTTAGAATCGATCGCACCTATACTTTTTCCCAGGTGATAGAAGCTCATAATTATAGTGAATCGGAAAGAGTGCGCGGAAAAATAGTCTTGATCCCGGATTAAGGATAAATAGTTAGGGATTTTCCCGATTTTTTGGGGAACGAGTAAATAGTTTTAAGTAGGTAGAAACAGAGAATTCTTTAATTGGGAAGGTGATAAAAGTCAAGGGATTAATAGTAATAATAATATTGCGACTATCTCTTTGTACCGCCTTGATAATCTGTTTAGCCACCCAATCGGCGGACATAATACCCACAGGATTTAAATTACTCTTAAAAGGGCCAAGAATTAGCTTTCTTACCACACAGGGAGCATCTAAACGACGCAGGGTAATCATATCACCGATCGCTCGTTTACTGAGTTCGTAGAGGGGACTAAAGGCAGGATTAACCTCCGCTTCCGAGGTATTCACCCAGACTTCCTTGCGAGCAATTTGCTCGTTAGTGCGGACAGTTTTGAAGAATAATTCCATTAAACGCCAGACGGAAAAAGTATTCACTTGGTAGGCTAATTCGATCGCTTCTGGGGTTCTTTGGCCGTGGACATTAACGCCGTGATTTAAAATCAGTATATCTACAGACTTAAATAGGTTCTCAAGTTGCGTTTCTTCACCGATTTGCCATTTTACGGTTTTTACAGGTACTGATTCGCCGTTAATTTCAATAGCGATCGCATTCTCCCCAGAAGTGAGCGCGATCACCTTAGCCCCCTTCAGTTGTAGGTACTTTAACAGCGATCGCCCTAAAGTTCCATTCGCTCCGGTAATGGCGATCGTTTTACCCTTGAGAGAAAGTGCCGTCCCCATCAATTTGTCCATAAAGGTGAAAGTTCCACAATAATAAGCCTTTTGGTTATCAAAATGGTGTCGCCAGTGGTAGGTACGATTAACGCGCCATTGAGCGGGTAAACTCTCAAATTGCCCCGGACGATGGGTTAAATCGGTTAATTCCTCCAGATTGGCGATACCTAAACCTCGACCGATCGCCGTACTGAGAAAAGTCAAAGTATAAAGGGAACCTAACCAACCCAACCAAGGGCGATCGAACCCCCAAGAGTAGGCCATTAGTACCGGTAAAACACTGGCAGCCAACATAACCAAGGCCTCCGGTACATCATTGTACCAGTGCGCCCGACGATAAATTTCCTCGCTCATTACCGACAGATCGGGACGAAAAACCCGATGATGCCAGACGTGCAGACGATAAAGGGGCTGCCAATGGTGAGCTAGGGCATGATAGCAATCACGCACGATCTCCACCCAAATAATTGAGCCACAAATCAGTCCGACACAGAGGAGCAGGTTTGACATAGGGGATAAATGTTAAATTTTCTCAACGAATGTAAACAAAGCAATCTTAGCCGAAAAAGCGCATTTATAGGGAAAAAAAACCAATAGCCTGAAAAACTAGGGTTTCCTTCCCGAAAAAACTTAAGATTCTGTTAAAAATTTTAACAATTTTCGGTAAGATAAAGCAAGAAATAAGCTTCTACTGGAACAGTTACTTAACCTGAGTCGATTATGGCAGAAAATTATTGGTCGCGAGAGGATGATAACGAAGAATTAGACCCGATTGGTTCCCTCCTATCTGACTGGTCCGATCCCGAAGACGAGGAGGACGAATTTAGAAGCGAAATTTTTCAAGGCCGATCGGGACGCAGACAGAAAGCGGCTTTTAGCCTCATGGCGATCTGGACAATAATTATCGGACTTCATTGGCTGAGTTGGGGTTATTGGGCAATTATCGCCTTAACTATGGTACTATCGGGGCAAGCTTTGCGGCTGCTGTTCACCAAACCAGAAACGCCGCCAATTCCTTTACCAGATCAGGATTTAACCTCTGTCCCCAGGGTTTCCCTCTTAGTAGCGGCCAAAAATGAAGAAACTGTAATCACGAAGCTGGTTAATTATCTCTGTCATCTAGACTATCCCCAAGATAAGTTAGAAGTTTGGATCGTCGATGACTATAGTACCGATAACACGGGGGCGATTCTCGATCGCCTTGCTTTAGAATATCCCCAATTACAAATTCTCCATCGTCCTGCTAATGCCGGAGGTGGCAAATCCGGCGCCTTGAATCAGGTTTTATCCCTGACTAACGGGGAAATTATCGGCGTATTCGATGCGGATGCGGGATTATCCTCCGATTTACTGCGTCATGTGGTCCCAATGTTCGACGATCGAGAAGTGGGTGCGGTACAGGTGCGAAAAGCGATCGCCAATGCCGCCGAAAACTTCTGGACAAAAGGACAAGCGGTAGAAATGATCTTTGATAGTTGTTTCCAACAGCAACGGATCGCGGTGGGAGGAATCGGAGAATTGCGCGGAAATGGTCAATTTGTCCGACGTAGTGCCTTAAATCGTTGCGGGGGTTGGAATGAACAAACGATCACCGACGATCTCGATTTAACTATTCGTCTCCATATCGATAATTGGAAAATTAATATCTTAAATTTTCCCGCAGTAGCGGAAGAAGGGGTGACAACTGCGATCGCTTTATGGCATCAGCGCAATCGTTGGGCCGAAGGTGGTTTTCAGCGTTATCTCGACTATTGGAAAGCAATTTTAAAGTCTCCCATGCCTTGGCCGAAAAAGTTTGATTTAATTGCTTTTTTGATCGTTCAATATATCTTACCTGCGGCAGCTATCCCCGATCTTTTAATCACAATTACTCGTCATCAAGCTCCGATTTTAACTCCTTTAACTGGTTTGGCTCTTTCCCTTTCTCTCTGGGGGATGGTGACAGGATTAATCCGAGTCAATACGGGTAAAAAATTCACTTTCGCTCTCGGTTTGGACATCCTTGCTCAAACCATTCGCGGCATGATTTATATGATGCACTGGTTTATTATTATTCCCAGTGTCAGCCTGCGGATGGCTTTGCGTCCTAAACGTTTAAAATGGGTGAAAACCGTTCATCTGGGGGAACATCTCAGTGCCGAAGTTTAATTTTCGAGGATAGACTCCAAAAACTTTGGCCTTATTAGGCTCGAAATCCCCTGTCAGTCAGGGTTACAGCCTTTGGAAACCCCTTTGGGAAAAATTTCCAATTTCCTTAATCATGCTTGCTACCAATAATGTGTTAATTTAGATACAGAATTGAATTCCGTGACAGCACTGGGGTAGCGAAAAGCGCTCGCTCCAGTTTTTTTTCTCGAGAAAACGGGTTTCTTCAAGAAACCCGTTTTCTGTGGGGTTTTTTGCGGGAAGCATCCCCCTCTCCTCGTAGGTTAAGGAGGTGAGGTCATAACAATCCGTTGCCAAAACCGACTTTTCAGAATACAATAGATAAGAGTAGTCATTCATCGCTCAGATTGGTTAAGATGATATTACATGACTAATAATATTGACCATGATCGATTATTTAAGGAGTTAATCTCCACCTTTTTTGTCGAATTTATCGAGTTGTTTTTCCCTCAATTGATAGATTATTTAGATAGGGACTCGATTACTTTTTTAGACAAAGAAGTATTTACCGATGTCACGGAAGGAGAAAGACATGAAAGCGATTTAGTCGCACAAGTTAAGTTTCGAGGAAAAGAATCTTTTTTTCTGATTCATGTGGAGGCGCAGGAAAGTTCCCGCCAGGGGTTTAATCGGCGAATGTTTACTTATTTTGCTCGCTTTCATGAGAAATTTGTCTTACCGATTTATCCGATTGTAATTTTTTCTTATTCAAAGCCAAAAAGAGAAGCGATTAGTCAATATGTGGTTGATTTTCCCGATTTTAAGGTATTAGAATTTAACTATCAAGTAGTGCAGTTAAATCGATTAAATTGGCGAGATTTTCTCAATCAACACAATCCGGTTGCTTCAGCTTTGATGGCGAAGATGAACATTGCCGAGAAAGAGCGAGCTAAGGTAAAAGCGGAATGTCTGCGCTTGTTAATCACTTTAAGGTTAGATGCGGCGAGAATGCAATTGATTTCTGGATTTATTGATACTTATCTCAATCTAAATCCGGTGGAAGAGAGACAATTTCAAGAAGAGATTAGCACATTTAGTCAACCCGTACAGGAGGGAGTTATGCAAATTACCACCAGTTGGATGCGTCAAGGTATTGAACAAGGTATCGAACAAGGTATTGAACGGGGTATTGAACAAGGTATTGAACGCGGTATCGAACAAGGTATCGAACAAGGTATCGAACAAGGTATCGAACGCGAAAAAACGTTTATTATTCGTCAAATTAAACGCAAGTTAGGGGAGATTAATCCTTCATTGGAAACTAAAATCATGGAGTTAAGTATTGATGATGTCGAAGCATTAGGAGAAGCTTTATTCGATTTCTCTACGGTTGAAGATTTAATCAATTGGTTAAATACTTTAACTGCTTAGTTTATGTTAGCGATCGCATCTTCCCAACAAATGAGAAACCGGGTTTCTTTGAGAAACCCGTTTTCTGGACTTCTAGTGAGTTTTGATTGAAAGAGAAGGGTTAACGCGGGAAGCATCCCCCTTGTACTGACATCTCGGATGAGATTATACAATAGAGTTACAACCTAAAACATGACATCACAAACCGCCAATTATGATGAACCCTGGAAAGAAGCATTAACCGAGTATTTTGAAGCGTTTTTGCATTTCTTCTTTCCCGAAGTTCACCAATTGATTGATTGGACAAAAATTCCCGAATCCCTAGAAAAAGAACTCAAACAGATTACCGCTTCCGCTAAAACAAAAAAACGTTTCGCTGACAAACTCTATAAAGTCTGGTTACTCAGGGGAGAAGAAGTCTGGATTTTGATTCATATTGAAATTCAAAGCCAATATGAAGAAAATTTCCCCCAGAGGATGTATATTTATAACTATCGGGCCTTTGATTTGTATCAGAAACCGGTTATCAGTCTCGCTATATTAGGAGATGAACGAGTAAATTGGCGACCAGATTCCTATAATTATACTATCGCCGGCTGTGAAGTGAGTCTGAAATTCCCAACGGTTAAATTACTGGACTATGAGGAAAGCTGGTCAGAACTAGAAGCAAGTAGCAATCCCTTTGCTATAATAGTCATGGCACACCTGAAAACGAAAGCGACTACTGGGAAGCTGCCAGAACGGGAACAGTGGAAATGGAAGTTAATCAGAGGATTATATGAAAAGGAGTTCGAGAGGGAACAGATAATTAAACTGTTTGAAATCATCGACAATATGATGACTTTATCCCCTGAATTGCAGTCAAGTTTAGAGAGTAAAATCAAACAATTTGAGGAGGAAAGAACCATGCCTTTAATGAGTAATATGGAGTTACGAGGAAGGAAAATTGGTGAGGAAATTGGGGAGTTACGAGGAATGGAACGCGGTAAGGAAATCGGTAAGGAAATTGGAGCGTTACAAAAAAGCCGCGATGCCATAAAAACAGTTTTAACTGTGCGGTTTGGAGAGATTTCTTCAGAAATTGAAGAGATAATCGGCAAAATCACTAACCCTACTATCTTAGAAGAGCTACTAAAATTAGCAGCTACCGCTAATTCTCTCGCAGAATTTAAGCAGTCTTTGGCAAGAATCCAATAATCTTATCCTAATATATAGAAAACGGGTTTCTCGGAGAAACCCGTTTTCTTGCAATATTATAGTTATTTCAAATAAGAACGAGACACTAGGCGACACAATAAGTACGAATAATTTCATCAAGGGGTGTCCCCACAGGAGCATACATTCTTGCCCTCTTTAATGCACTAAAATCATGTTCGATATC